>CAKNKY010000034.1 GCA_930987725.1 uncultured Anaeromassilibacillus sp.
TCTGATGGGTGATTCGACAGCGCTTGCCTCAGCAATTGTGCGGTGCTGCCCTAAAAAATTTTTTGCACAATTTTGCGGCGGCTTTTCCACGGCTTTTTTCCGGCCGGTGGAAAACCGCCGCTTTTTTCGGCCCTTTTTGTAACCTTTTGCCGTTTGAAACCGTATTTTCCAAAGAAAAGCGCTTTTTCCCGGGAAAAGGAAACCGCCGGGCCCGGCCGCCCGCCGGTTTCTGCAGAGATTGCGGCAGAATCCGCCGCACAGATTTGTGCGGGATTTTCTTTACTTTTTTCGGGAAACGAGCTATGATATAAAAGACTTGAAACCTGCGGTGAGACCGGGGCAGCCCCGGCGTGTTGTTTCAGGAGGATTGCAATGGCATACGAAGGAAACAGAACCGCGCCCGCCCACATGAACGGCGGAAATGCGGGAAGAACACAGAATAAAAAGAAGAAGAGCAAAAAGGGCGTCATCATCGCGGTTGCGGCCGTGGTGGTGGTGATCGCCGCCGCGGCCGCCGTGTTCGGCGTGATGAAATGGCGCGAGCGCCAGGAGCAGGAGGCGTACGAGGCACAGGTTTCCGCCGTGCTCGACGTGGACACCTTCTATCACGGCGTGATCGTGAACGGCATCGATCTCGGCGGCATGACGATGGACGAGGCGCGCGAGGCCCTCACGGCGGAGGAGCAGAGCGCGGAGAAGCCCTTCAGCATCACGCTCACCTACAACGATCAGAGCTTCACCATCACACAGGACGACGTGGACCACAGCGTGGACACGGACGCGGTGCTGGAAACAGCGTATGAATACGGCCGCACCGGCACGCGCGAGGAGCGCTATGAACAGGTGACGGCGCTCGAGGAGACGCCGGTGGAATACACCCTCTCCGCGGAGATGGGCGAGGCCTCCCTGCGCGCTGCGCTCGAGACGATGACCGCTTCGCTCAACACGGAACCGAAGGATGCTTCCGTCACGGCCTTCAATGCCGGAACGGAGCAGTTTGACATTGCGGACGGGACGGACGGCGTCGCCGTGGATCTCGACGCCCTCACGGCCGACGTGAAGGCCCAGATCGAGAACTCCGGCAGCGGCACGGTGCAGATCCCCGTCACGCTCACGCCGTGCAGCATCACGGCCGACGATCTGCGCCAGAATCTCAAAAAGCTCGGCACCTACAGCACCACCTCCACGAACACGGCAAACGGCAACTACAACATGGCGCGCGCCATGGCCTCGATCAACGGCACGTGCGTGCAGCCGGGCGAGACGTTCTCCTATTTCGCCGTGGTGGGCCCGGCCGGGCGTGACGAAGGCTACAAGCCCGCCAACGCGATTGTGAACGGCAAGCTCACGCCGTCCTACGGCGGCGGCATCTGCCAGACGTCCACTACGCTCTACGGCGCGGTGCTCCGCTCCGGCCTGGAGATCGTCGAGCGCAGCAACCACTCCATCCCCTCCACCTACTGCCCCATCGGGCAGGACGCGGCCGTGAGCTGGCCGAACATGGACTTCAAGTTCCGCAACAACACGGAATACCCGATCTATATCGTGGCCGGCATGGAGGGCAAGGTGCTCACCGCCACGCTCTACGGCTGGCAGTCCCCGGAATACGACACCATCGAGGTGACGAGCTGGTACACGGAGACGATCCCCGCCCTCACCACGGGCAACTATACGCTCGACAACAGCCTCGCCAAGGGCGAGGTGAAGCTTGACGCCGCCGGCCGCAAGGGCTACCGCGCGGCCGCCCAGCGCACCTATTACAAGGACGGCGTCGAGGTGCGCACCGAAGCTCTCGACAACTCCTATTACCGTCCTTCCGGCCCGTATTATTCCTATGGCCCCGGCACCGATATCAGCAACCAGCCGGGCGCAACGCCCGCGCCTTCCTCGAGCGCGCCCGCTTCCAGCGCGCCCGCCTCGAGTGCTCCCGTTTCCAGTGCGCCTCCCGCAAGCCAGGCGCCCAGCCAGGCGCCCTCTTCCGCGGCGGCGGAAGAACCTGTCTCCACTCCTGCCGAAAGCGGCGGCGAGCCGGTTTCCGGCGCGGAAGGGCAGTCGCCTTCCTCTGCGCCCGCGCCGTGAGCCGCCTTTAAGAAAGGATGTGTCTGTGTGGATATGGAACAGAACCCCCCTGTGATTAGCGTCATCATCCCCGTTTACAACGCGGAGCGCTACCTGAGGGAGTGCTTGACCTCACTGGTGAATCAGACCTTTCGCGCGTATGAGATCATCGCGGTGAACGACGGCTCCACCGACGGGAGCCTCGCCATCCTGCGCCATTTCCAGAAGGACTGGCCGCAGCTGCGCGTGATCGACCAGGAAAACGGCGGTGTTTCCGCCGCACGCAACGTGGGCATGGCCGCGGCCCGCGGCGAATACCTCGGCTTCATGGACGCCGACGACACCGTTGCCCCGAATTACCTCGAGCGCCTCTACCGCACGTGTGTGGACACGGGCGCGGAGATCTCCTGCTGCTATTATTACTACAGGATGGATAACTCGGATTTTCTCTGGAAATATCCGTTCCGCTGCCACGGCGTGTTCAACCGCTCCGAGGCCATGACAAAGCTCCTGCACGACACGCAGATGCAGGGCCTGATGTGGAACAAGCTTTTCCAGCGCCGCCTGTTCACGGAGAACAACATCACGTTCCCGGCCATGAAATGCCTCGAGGACATGGTGGTGATGCACCAGCTCTTCGCGCACATCACGAAGCTGGCTGTCATCGACGAGGCGCTGTATTATTACCGCAAGCACGGCGGCAGCGCGCTTTCCGCCATCACGCCCGCGAAGATCAACGATTTCATGAAGGCCATGGTCATGGTGCGGCTCCTGCTGGAGCAGGCCGGCCGGTTTGAGCAGTATCGCCAGAGCTACCGCGCGCTGCTGCGCAAGACGGGCACCTGCTGCTATCTTTACACGATCAAGATGCACCTGTTTTCCCGACGCCCGCAGGGCTGTGTGCGCAACCTGAAAAACCTGCACCGCAGCCTGCGCTTCTACCTCTCGGATGGGTTCAGCCCGCGCGCCAACCCGGACGATCTGGCGGAGGTTGTGGAGATGCCGGGCGAGCTGGAGAAGGATTACGATTACATAAGGTAATAAATCCTTTGTTCAATACAATTTGGAATGGCTCAAGAGCCTTGCCGCCCCAGGCTTCCTTTGGGCGGCAGGGCTCTTTTGGATGTTTTCCCTGAAAAATCTCCCTGCGCCGCGCAGTCCGGGAGGGCACTTCCCCCTCCGCGCCTCCCCGCGGGCTTTCTGCAGAAGCCTGATCCCGTTTTCGGGCGGGTACGGACCTGCGCAAAAATTGCTGCTGATTTCGCTTTTCTTGTTTTTGAGGAGGTATTTGCATGAACGATGGATTTTTCCGCGCCGCCGCCGCAACCCCCGTGATCCGCGTGGCGGATTGCCGCGGCAACGCCCGCGCCGTGGAAGCCCTGATCCGCACCGCCGCCGCGCAGGGCGTGCAGGCTGTCGTGTTCCCCGAGCTCTGCCTCACGGGCTACACCTGCGGCGATCTCTTTCTCCAGCGCCCCCTGCTGCAGGCGGCCGAGCAGGAGTTGGCCGGGCTGATCGCCCGCACGGCCGATCTCCCGATCCTCGCGGTGGCGGGCGTGCCTGTGCCTGTGCGCGGCGCGCTGTATAACTGCGCCGCCGTCTTCTGCGGCGGCCGCCTCCTCGGCCTTTCCGCCAAAACGTGCATCCCGAATTACAGCGAGTTTTACGAGGCCCGCCATTTCAGCCCGGCTCCCGCCTGCATCGAGGTCACGTATGCCGGGTTCACCGTGCCGCTCGGGAACTCTATCCTCTATCGCCCCATCGGGTGGGAGGACTGCGCCGTCGGCGTCGAGATCTGCGAGGATCTCTGGTCGCCGGCCCCGCCCTCCACGCAGCTCGCCCTCGCGGGCGCCACGCTGCTGCTCAACCTTTCCGCCAGCGACGAGGTGATCGGCAAGGCCTCCTACCGCCGCGATCTCGTGCGCGGCCAGTCGGGGCGGCTGCTGTGCGCCTATGTCTATGCCGACGCCGGGGAGGGGGAATCCACGACGGATCTCGTGTTCTGCGGCCACAACCTCCTCGCCGAGAACGGCACGCTGCTTGCGGAATCGAAGCCGTTTTCCACCGGCCTCGTGCAGGCGGATTTCGACCTTGCCCGCATGGCAGGCGAGCGCCGCCGCATGACCACCTGGCAGGATGCCGGCCACACCGCGGCCGCCGAGGTTGCCTTCGACCTGCCGGCTGTCCCGTTCACGCTGCACCGCGCCATCGACCCCGCGCCCTTCGTGCCGAAAAAGGAGAGCGATCTGTTCGCCCGCTGCGAGACGATCCTCGGCCTGCAGGCGGCCGGCCTCAAGACGCGGCTCTCGGGCGCGCACGCCTCCACCGCCGTGGTGGGCGTTTCCGGCGGCCTTGATTCCACGCTCGCGCTGCTCGTGTGCGCCCGCGCGTTTGATCTGCTGGGCCTGCCGCGCGCCGGGATTCAGGCCGTCTCCATGCCGGGCTTCGGCACCACCGGGCGCACGAAGTCGAACGCGCAGAAGCTGGCCGAGCTGCTCGGCGCCTCGTTCCGCGAGGTGCCCATCGGGGAGGCCGTGCGCCTGCATTTCCGCGACATCGGCCACGATCCCGAGGTGCACGACGTGACATATGAGAACTCCCAGGCCCGCGAGCGCACGCAGGTGCTCATGGACCTCGCCAACCAGAGCGGCGGGCTCGTGATCGGCACGGGCGATCTCTCGGAGCTCGCGCTCGGCTGGGCCACCTACAACGGCGATCATATGAGCATGTACGGTGTGAACGCCTCCATCCCCAAGACGCTGGTGCGCCACCTCGTGCGCTATGAGGCGAAGACGGCCGGCGGCGACCTCGAGCGCGTCCTGCTCGACGTGCTCGACACGCCCGTGAGCCCCGAGCTTCTCCCGCCGAAGGACGGCGAGATCGCCCAGCGCACGGAGGACATCGTCGGCCCCTATGAGCTGCACGACTTTTTCCTCTACTATCTGCTGCGCTTCGGCTTTGCCCCCGGCAAGATCTACCGCCTCGCCCTCGCGGCCTTCGACGGCGCCTATGACGCCGCGACGATCAAAAAGTGGCTGGGCACCTTCTATCGCCGGTTCTTTGCCCAGCAGTTCAAGCGCTCCTGTCTGCCGGACGGCCCCAAGGTGGGCGCCGTCACGCTCTCGCCGCGCGGTGACTGGCGCATGCCCAGCGACGCCTGCGCGAACCTCTGGCTGGAGGAGATCAACGCGCTGTGAGCAACCCGATTGGCCTTTATCTCCATGTCCCGTTCTGCGACGCCAAGTGTCCCTACTGTGATTTTTATTCCATGCGCGGCAGCACGGAGGACTGGGAAAGATATACAGAAAGTATTATTTCTCATCTTTATGACTATCAGGACCGGAATCTGGCGGTGGACAGCGTCTATTTCGGCGGCGGCACGCCCAGCCTGCTGGGCGCGGAGCGGCTGGGCCGGATGCTGGAGGCCGTGCGCGGCGCGTTTGCCCTTTCGCCGGAAGCGGAGATCACGGTGGAGGTGAACCCCACGCGCGAGCCGGGCCGGTTCTTCGAAGGGCTGGCGGAGGCGGGCGTCACGCGCGTCTCGATCGGACTGCAGTCCGCGCAGGCGGCAGAGCTGCGCGCGCTGGGGCGCCGCCACACGGCGGAGCAGGCCGCCCATGCCGTGGCGCTGGCGCACCGCGCCGGGATTGCGAACGTGTCGCTCGACCTGATGCTGGCCGTGCCGGGGCAGACGGCGGAAAGCCTGCGCGATTCGGTGCGGTTCTGCGCACAGGCGGGCGCCGCGCACGTTTCGGCGTATCTGCTCAAGATCGAGCCCGGCACAGCGTTCTATGCCAGGCGCGAGACGCTTCCCCTGCCGGACGAGGACGGCACGTGCGATCTCTATCTGGAAGCATGCGCGGAGCTGGAAGCGTGCGGCTTTGCCCAGTATGAGATTTCAAACTTTGCCCTGCCGGGCTTTGAAAGCCGCCACAATCTGAAATACTGGCGCTGCGAGGAATACCTCGGCCTCGGCCCGGCGGCGCACTCGTTTCTGGATGGACGCCGGTTTTATTATCCGCGCGACCTTGCGGGATTTCTGCGCGGCGATCCGCCTGTGGATGACGGTCCCGGCGGCGGTTTCGACGAATTTGCCATGCTGGCCCTGCGCCTCACCGAGGGGCTGCGCGAGGAGAGCTGCCGCGCGCGGTTCGGGTATCCCATCCCGGAAGCGATGCGCCGCCGCGCCGCGCCGCTCGGGCGCGCGGGTTACTGCCGTGTCTCGCCGGAGGGGATTGCCCTGACGCGCGCCGGTTTTCTTGTCTCCAACGCCGTGATCGGCGAGCTCCTTGCGTGAGCTGCCCGGTCCCGGCGTTTTTTGCGTGCCAAAGATTTTTAAGCGGTGTGAATGGAGCCGGCGCGGGCGTTTCCGCGGCGGGCCGCGGCCGCCATGGCGCGGGCGGTGCAGGCTGCCGCGGCGCCGGAACTGACGGCGGCGCGCCCTTGCCGCGCGCGGCGCGCGGATTTTATGCCAGCCTGACCAAAACGGACGGAAAGATAACAGAAAACACTAGCATTTTTTAAGGCGATCCGCTATACTTGTCTTAAAAGACGGTTTGGCAGGCCGGCCTGTGGGGGAAGCGGGCCTGCCCGGGCCGTCGGCGGCTTTTGGCCGCCCCAAAACTTAAAAAGGCGGTGAATGTTTCATGGTAGAATGGAACAAGACGGCGCTCGGCATTGAGCTGGGCTCCACGAGAATCAAAGCGGTTCTGATCGGCCCCGATCACACGGTGCTGGCCAGCGGCGCGCATGACTGGGAAAACAGGTTTGAGGACGGCTACTGGACGTATCACCTCGACGATGCGTGGGCAGGCGTGCAGGATGCCTATGCCAAGATGGCGGCCGAGGTCAAGGAAAAGACGGGCGAGACGCTGACGACGATCGGCGCGCTCGGCTTCTCCGCCATGATGCACGGCTATCTGCCGTTCGACGAGGCGGGCAACCAGCTCGCGGGCTTCCGCACGTGGCGCAACACGACGACGGAGCAGGCCGCGGCGGCGCTCTCCGAGCTCTTCCACTTCAACATTCCGCAGCGCTGGAGCGTGGCGCACCTGTATCAGGCGATCCTGAACGGCGAGGCGCACACGTCGAAGATCGGCTTTTTGACGACGCTCGCCGGCTATCTGCACTGGAAGCTGACGGGCCGCAAGGTGCTGGGCGTGGGCGAAGCCTCCGGCATGTTCCCGATCGACAGCGAGACCGGCACCTATGACGCCGACATGCTCGCTAAGTTCGACGCGATCGTCGCGCCGGGCACGCTCGCAAAGCCGCTCGTGGAGCTGCTGCCCGAGGTGCTCTCCGCAGGCGAGGACGCGGGCTTCCTCACGGAGGAGGGCGCGAAGCTGCTTGACCCGACGGGCGCGCTGAAGCCCGGCGTCCCGATGGCCCCGCCGGAGGGCGACGCCGGCACCGGCATGGCCGCCACGAACAGCGTCGCGGAGCGCACGGGCAATGTGTCCGCCGGCACGAGCGTGTTCGCCATGGTCGTGCTCGAAAAGCAGCTCTCCACGCTGTATCCCGAGATCGACATGGTCACGACGCCCACCGGCAAGCCGGTCGCCATGGTGCACTGCAACACCTGCACCTCCGATCTCGACGCCTGGGTGCGCCTGCTCGGCGAGATGGCCGCGGCGGCCGGCGCGGAGCTGAAAAAGCCGAAGCTGTATGACCTGTTCTATGAGAAGGCGCTCGCGGGCGATCCGGACTGCGGCGGCCTGGTCAATTACAACTACTATTCCGGCGAGCCGGTCACGGGCGTGGACGGCGGCCGTCCGCTGCTCATGCGCCGCCCGGACGCAAAGCTGACGCTCGCGAACTTTGCCCGCGTGCAGCTCTATTCCGCCATGGCGACGCTCAAGCTCGGCATGGATATCCTGTTCGACAAGGAGAACGTCAAGGTGGACACGCTGCTCGGCCACGGCGGCCTGTTCAAGACGCCGGTTGTCGGCCAGCGGCTGCTGGCAGGCGCGCTGAACGTGCCGGCCGCTGTCATGGAGACGGCGGGCGAGGGCGGCCCCTGGGGCATGGCTCTGCTCGCGGCTTACCGCGTGAACAAGGAGGAGGGCGAGACGCTCGAATCCTATCTGGAGAACAAGGTTTTCGGCGGCGCGAAGAAGGCGGTGGAGCAGCCGGTGCCGGCAGACGTGGCGGGCTTTGCGAAGTTTATCGCAGATTACCGCAATGGCCTCGCGGCAGAGAAGGCAGCCGTCGAAGCCCTGCCCATGGCAGACTAAGTCTGCACGTTCAGCCCGCGCGGAAGCCGGGTAAAGGACATGCCCCGTGTGGTGCGGGACGGTTCGGACCTGCTCCCGGGAAAGTGTCTGATTGCCCTGAATGGACGGAGGAGCTGCTGTTTTGCAGCCCTCCGGCTTTCGGCAAACATGCGATCGGTTTCGGGGAACCCTTCTGATGCAGGGATAATTCTGTGTTTTCAGTCAGGGGGTGGTTTGAAGTGCTCTGCAGGCTGAAAAAGCTTCTTCTCATCGTTTTCACTCTTCTGCTCATTCCCGTTTTTTCCTCCTCGGCGGCCGTGTATCATGCAGAAACGGCAGCGCTTCTCAGAGAAAAAATTCTCGGCATGAACCCACCGGAGCTTCTGTCTTTTCTGCTGGAAGAGGGCCTGGTTTTGCCGGAAGACTTTGACGTTCACATCACCGAGATGTCGGAGCCCTGTGCTTATGATATGACACCCTTGATTCTGGAAGGAGTAATTGACGATTCGTATAGACGATATAGCTATGAACCAACCAATCAGATGCTGTTTCGAATATATGCGATCTATGAGAAGCTGGGTGTGATAGAAAACGGATAGATGTTCCGCAGATCTCCGGCTTTCGGCAAACATGCGATCGGTTTCGGGGAACCCATCTGATGCAGGGATGACTCTGTGTTTTCAGGCAGGGGGTGGTTTGAAGTGCTCTGCAGGCTGAAAAAGCTTCTTCTCCTCATTTTCGCTCTTCTGCTCATTCCCGTTCTTTCCTCCCCGGCGGCCGTGCGTCACGCAGAAACGACGGCGCTGCTCAGAGAAAAAATCCTCAGCATGAACCCACCGGAGCTTCTGTCTTTCCTGCTGGAAGAGGGCCTGGTTTTGCCGGAAGATTATGACGTTCACATCACCGAGATGTCGGAGCCCTTTGTTTATAATAAGACACCCTTGATTCTGGAAGGGCAACTTGACGATTCGAATAGACCATACAGCTATACACCTTCCAATCAGATGCTGTTTCGGATATATGCGATCTATGAGAAACTGGGTGTGATAGAAAACGAATAGATGCTCCGCAGCCCTCCGGCTTTCGGCAAACCGGCGATGCGATCGGTTTTTGGGCATCCTTCTGGTGCAGGGATGACGCTGTGTTTTCAGGCAGGGGGTGGTTTGAAGTGCTCTGCAAGATGAAAAAGCTTCTTCTCCTCATTTTCGCTCTTTTGCTCATTCCCGTTCTTTCCTTCCCGGCGGCCACGCATCACGCAGAAACAACGGCGCTGCTCAGGGAAAAAATTCTCGGCATGAACCCACCGGAGCTTCTGTCTTTTCTGTTGGAAGAGGGCCTGGTTTTGCCGGAAGATTTTGACGTTCATATTACCGAGATGTCGGAGCCCTTTGTTTATAATAAGACACCCTTGATTCTGGAAGGAGTAATTGACGATTCGCATAGACGATATAGCTATGAACCAACCAATCAAATGCTGTTTCGGATATATGCGATCTATGAGAAACTGGGTGTGATAGAAAACGGGTAGAGAGGCTCCGCAGATCTCCGGCTTTCGGCAAACCGGCGATGCGATCGGTTTTTGGGCATCCTTCTGGTGCAGGGATGACGCTGTGTTTTCAGGCAGGGGGTGGTTTGAAGTGCTCTGCAAGATGAAAAAGCTTCTTCTCCTCATTTTCGCTCTTTTGCTCATTCCCGTTCTTTCCTTCCCGGCGGCCGCGCGTCACGCAGAAACGACGGCGCTGCTCAGAGAGAAAATCCTCAGCATGAACCCACCGGAGCTTCTGTCTTTTCTGCTGGAAGAGGGCCTGGTTTTGCCGGAAGACTTTGACGTTCACATCACCGAGATGTCGGAGCCCTTTGTTTATAGTCAGACACCCTATATTTTGAAAGGGCAACTTGACGATTCGTATAGACGATATGGCTATGAGCCTTCCAATCAGTTGATGTTCCGAATGTATGCGATCTATGAGAAACTGGGTGTGATAGAAAACGGGTAGAGAGGCTCCGCAGATCTCCGGCTTTCGGCAAACCGGCGATGCGATCGGTTTTTGGAAAACCCTGTTCCATGTTCGTTTTAATGCTGATACGGTTCCAACGATTCGCTCAACGGCATTTCTGTCCAGTGAGGCGTCTGAAAAAGACGTCGCCTGAAAGGGGGCTTGGGCCATGAGGAAAAAACGCCGGATTCTTTGTCTGGCACTCTGCGCAGCATTTTTTCTGGCGGCATGGGGGTTCCTGTTCTATGAAGCGGTCAAGCCGGAGTACACTTATGCGGAGCTGGAAGCCATGCCCGCTGACGAACTGACGGATCTTTTCGTGGAAAACGGCCTTGTGATCGACGAGGAATTCAGGGAGATCATGACAAAGGAGGAGTTTCAGGAGTTATTCAAAAGGAACCTTTTTCTGTTCAGCCAGGGAATAACCACGTACGGCCATGTCATTTATTCAACCTTGGCCGACAGCGCAAAGGAGGTTTACGAAAAGCTGACCTCCTGGAAGTTTTGACCGTTAAGGTTTCCTACCTTTCCCGGTAAAAAAAGAACATAAAAAACAAAAAGGAGATGTTGTCATTATGATGAAGGATTATGAGTTCTGGTTTGTCGTCGGCAGCCAGTTTCTGTATGGCCCGCAGGTGCTGGAGACGGTTGCCTCCCGCGCCCAGGAGATGACGGAGAAGCTGAACGCTTCCGGCAAGCTGCCCTGCAAGCTCGTCTACAAGGTGACGGCCAAGACAAACCAGGAGATCGCGGACGTCGTGCGCGAGGCGAACTATGACAAGCGCTGCGCCGGTATCATCACCTGGTGCCACACGTTCAGCCCCTCGAAGATGTGGATCAACGGCTTTGTGGATCTGCAGAAGCCGTATTGCCATTTTGCCACGCAGTACAACCGTGAGATCCCGAACGAAGAGATCGACATGGACTTCATGAACCTGAACCAGGCCGCCCACGGCGACCGCGAGCACGGCTTCATTGCCGCCCGCCTGCGCATGCCGCGCAAGGTCATCGCCGGCTATTGGCAGGACGAGGATGTGCAGGAGCGCCTGGGCAGCTGGATGCGCGCCGCCGTCGGCGTCGCCTTCAGCAAGAGCCTGAAGGTCATGCGCTTCGGCGACAACATGCGCGAGGTGGCCGTGACGGAAGGCGATAAGGTCGAGGTGCAGAAGAAGCTCGGCTGGCAGGTGAACACCTGGCCGGTGGGCAAGCTCGTGGAGACGATGGACGCTGTCACCGACGCGGAGATCGACGCTTTGATGAACGAGTACCGCGCGTCGTATGACATCGCCACCGACAACATCGAGGCCATTCGCTACCAGGCCCGCGAGGAGATCGCGATGAAGAAGATGTTCGACGCCGAGGGCTGCAAGGCGTTCTCGAACACGTTCCAGGATCTCTACGGCATGCGGCAGCTGCCCGGCCTGGCGAGCCAGCACCTGATGGCGCAGGGCTACGGCTACGGCGGCGAGGGCGATTGGAAGGTCGCGGCCATGACGTCCATCCTCAAGGCGATGAGCGAGGGCATGACGGGCGGCACCGCCTTCATGGAAGACTACATCTATCACCTCGTGAAGGGCCAGGAATACAGCCTGGGCGCGCACATGCTGGAGGTCTGCCCCTCCGTTGCGGCGGAGCGCCCGCGCATTGAAGTCCATCCGCTCGGCATCGGCGACCGCGAGGATCCGGCCCGCCTGGTGTTCGAGGGCCATCCCGGCAAGGCCATCGTGGTCAGCCTCATCGACATGGGCGGCCGCCTGCGCCTGATCTGCCAGGATATCGAGGCTGTGAAGCCGATCATGCCCATGCCGAACCTGCCCGTTGCCCGCGTGATGTGGAAGGCCATGCCGGATCTCACGACCGGCGTCGAGTGCTGGATCACGGCAGGCGGCGCGCACCACACGGTGCTCAGCTACGATGTGACCGCCGAGCAGATGAAGGATTGGGCCCGCATGATGGACATCGAGTTCGTGCACATCACGAAGGACACGACCGTCGACAGCCTCGAGCATGACCTCTTCCTCTCGGATCTGGCCTGGAAACTGAAATAAGGAAAGGGAGCGTCAATCGTTATGCTGGAACAGCTCAAACAGCAGGTATACGAAGCCAATATGGAACTGCCGAAGCGCGGCCTTGTCACATACACGTGGGGCAACGTCTCCGGCATTGACCGCGCAAGCGGCCTGTTCGTCATCAAGCCCTCCGGCGTGGAGTATGACGAGCTGCGCCCGGAGGATCTCGTGGTGATGGATCTGAACGGCAACAAGGTGGAGGGCGACCTGAATCCCTCCTCCGACACGCGCACGCACCTTGAGCTTTACAAGGCTTTCCCGGACATCGGGGGCGTCGTGCACACGCACAGCCCGCACGCCGTTGCCTGGGCGCAGGCCGGCCGCGATATCCCGGCCTTCGGCACCACGCACGCCGATTACTTCTATGGCCCGATCCCCTGTGCCCGCGCGCTGACGCAGGAGGAGATCGACGAGGACTATGAGAAGAACACCGGCAAGGTGATCATTGAGGAGTTCACGAAGCGCGGCATTCAGCCGATGCACGTGCCCGCGGTGATCTGCACGAGCCACGGCCCCTTCACCTGGGGCAAGGACGCGGCGCAGGCCGTGTACCATGCCGTCGTGCTCGAGGAAGTGGCGAAGATGGCGATCTACACGATTCAGATCGATCCGAACGCCGCGCCCGCGCCGCAGCGCATCCAGGATAAGCATTTCCTGCGCAAGCACGGCCCGAACGCATACTACGGCCAGCACAAGTAAACAGCACACAAGAAGGCGTCCCAAGCCGGTTTCCGGCCTGGGACGCCTTTTTTATTGGCTTTTCTTGAATTTTGAGCTGTCTCAGCTTTCCTTCGCGGCAATGTGTGCAATCGCGGCCGGGAACGGCGCGCTCTGCACCCGTGCCGCCTGTGCCGGGCAGCCGCCGGCCGTGCTCACCGCAGGGGAAGAAGGGCTGCCCGGATTTCCCTCCCCGCCGGGCGCCTCCTCTTTTTCCGGGATACTGGACGGAGAAAACGAAGCTGAATCAAAAGCGTCCCCGCGTTTTGCGTCACTCCTTCGGGATCTCGTATGTCCCGAACTCGTCGTACAGACGCGAGACCGGGTCCACCTCCACGAAGCTGCACCACGGCAGCCAGTGGTAGCGCCCCGTGTACTGCTGCTCCGAAAAACTGCCGCCCTCGTTCACGAGGCCGATATAGCGGTAGCCGCAGCTTCCGTCGATGTCGTTTGCCTGCTTCACGTTGCGGTTGAGGAATTCCGCGAAATCGCGGTAATGCGCGTCGCCCGTCAGGCGGTAGAGCTTGTAGTAGACGTATACGCACGCGGCCATGTACACGTCGCCGCCGCCCCTGCCGACCGTCACGTTGCTCTGGCCGCTGATGTGGTTGCGGCAGAAGGGATGGTTCGGGTATGGCATGTGCACGGGGAAGTTCCACACAAACGTGAACGTCTCCACATAATCCGCCGCGGCGCGCGCCGCCTCCAGCCAGCGCTCGTCCCCGTCCGCCTCAAAGAGCGCGAGGAAGGCGAACAGGCAATAGATGCCGGATTCCTTGTCGAGCACGTCCGATTGATCGCACGTGCCGCCGCGGTATTCAAAGCCCCTGTACATGTGCTCATACGTCCAGTCCCCGGCGCGCACGGCGCAGCTGAGGTATGCCCGGTTCCCCGTGAGCGAGGCCATCTGCAGCAGGAAGCGCACCACGCACGGCGTGCTTGCCTTCGAATCCATGCACACGCTGCCGTCGTAATTATAGGAGCGGTAGAAGCTGCCGTCCTCATTCTGCGCGCGCACGAGCCAGTCCGCCGTCTTCACGCAGTAATCGAGCCACGCCGGGTGATCGACGCCGCGCTTCTGCTCAAAGACGTAAGCGTCGTGGATGGCCTCCAGCCCGTCGCCGATCTCGCGCACCCACTGCGGCTGCGGCTCCGCCGTGTGCGTGGAGAGGTGCATCCACACCTTCGGGCAGCCCGTCTCCGTCATCGTCTCGGTCGTCCAGTAGTCCAGAATGCCGGTGCCCTTTTCCACGGCTTCCGCGTCGTGCTCCAGCACGCCGTAGCGCAGCAGCTGGTAGCCGATGCCCGTCTGCTGGCCCACAAAGCCGATCTCCGCGGAGAAGGAGTTCGGGTCGAAATCCGGCAGCTGCGCCACGAACGGCGTGCCCCACGCCGTGCCGAAGCGCCGCGTCACGGCTTTGAGAAATTTCATGATGTTGTGGTAGAGCAGGTCGTTGTCCACGTCAAAGAGCCTGTCCTTCAGCCGCGGGAAGACCTCGCGCCACGTGCGGCGCATCATGGCGTAAAAATCGTCATCCTGCCCAAAGGTGGCAGCCACGGCGTAAGACTGCTCAAAGCCCTCGCGCATCGGGTGCACCCACGTGATGTTCCGCAGCGGCTGCGCCGTGTGGAAGGGGCCGTGCCCGCCGTAGGGCATCTGGCCGTTCACCGCGGGGTAAATGTAGTCGATGGAGACGCCGTCGCACTGCGTGCGCGGCAGCGGCGTGGCAATGCAGTGGCCATAATAGGTGTAGGTCAGCGCTTCCGGCCGCGCCTTGCTCACGCCGAACGATCCCACCGTCATCTTCGCGTCCACATAGGCGTAGTTTTCGGTGGACGTGCGGTCGAGCGAGGGCAGCGTCGCGTCCGCCGCCCAGCGGGAAAACGCGACGGCCTCGCCCGTCTCCTTCGCGCGCATGGCGAACAGCGGCAGGCCGGAATATGTCTCCTTGCGCCAGTAATACTGCAGATCCATGTTCTTGCCGGGCGCATAGTCCGCGGCAAACTCGTTCTGGCGGTACCACTGGCCGGGCGAGAAGTAGTCGAACGCGCGCAGCTCGTCCGACTGTGCCTGGTAAAGCGAGATCTTCGTCTGGAAGCCGAGGTCATCCGCCGCCGCGCGCTCCACCACGGTGCGCCGCGCGATCTTCAGCGCCCCGCCGATCGCGTCGTAGCGGTCGCGCACGAGCAGCACGGAGCCGTTGCCCGTCTCGAACCGCGCCTGCGCGCACACCGCGCCGTCCTCCGCGCGCACGTCCTCATAGGGAATATCGCGGAATTCGTTCAGCGCCTCGTACGTTTTCACCGAGACATACACCGGCCGCCGGTTGAAATACAGTTCCCGCCCGTCCTTCTGCACGGACAAGCCGCCGTCCCGAAACAGGACGACATAGCCGTTCACGCTGAGTTCCATGTGCAATTCCTCCCAAAAAAATCCGCTCCCGAGGAGCTTTTTCCCCCACTTGCGGGGGATCACCTGTATTCTAGTATGATGGCGGCGCGCCGTCAACCCTTCCACGCGGAAACTCACCCTCTAATTCACAATTAGTTTACAATTAAACGCTTGACAAAAGAGGAGGGCGATGGTAAATTAATAATCAGAATTAGCACTCGAACATAAAGAGTGCTAAAGGAAAAGAGGCGAACGTGGTTGGAGCTGAGCAGCCGGCAGCAAAAGATTTTGACCGCCGTGGTCGAGCACTACATCGCCACGGGGGAACCTGCCGGTTCCAAGATGCTTTGCGACAGCCTTGATTTTACCGTTTCCTCCGCAACGGTTCGCAACGAAATGAGCGAGCTTGCGGATCGCGGGCTGCTTCTGCAGCCGCACACGTCGGCGGGGCGCATCCCTTCGCAGAAGGGGTACCGCGTGTATGTGGACCGGCTCATGAAGCGCCGCCCGCTCTCCCCGGAGGAAAGGCGCACCATCGACAGCCTTCTGCTCTCGGCATCGTACGATCCGCAGAAGCTGCTCGAAGGCGTGTCGCGGCTTTTGGCCGGTATGACGCGGTTTGCCGCGGTGTCCACCTCGCCCGGAGGGGCGGGGGCGGATGTCCGCGCGGTGCAGTTCGTGCAGACGAGCCGCCGCACCGCAATGGCGATCCTCATCACCTCGGCGGGCACGATGAAAACCAGAGTGTTCCACTGTGATTTTGATTTGACGCCCGATATCCTGCGCGTGTTCTTCCGCACAGTGAACGAGCGCGTGGCGGGCCGCGGGGTGGAGGAAATCACCCCCGCGTTCATCCAGGGCCTGGCGGCCTCGCAGGGCGAGATGGCCATCCTCATGAGCTCCGCGCTCATGGCGGTGCTGGACGCCGCCCGGGAGGCCATGGACGCCGATGTGTGCCTGCACGGGCAGATGAACCTGCTCTTCTGCCCTGAATTTGAGGGCAGCGGCGCACGGCGCGTGATCGACTTCCTTTCCCGGGAAGAAGAGCTTACGCGGCTCATCCTGGCGCAGGGCGCACAGGGTGCGCAGGCAGGCGGCACACGGGTGTTGATCGGGCGCGAGACAAAGCGCGCGGAACTTGCAAATTCCAGTGTGGTATCCTGCCGCTATGGAATCAACGGCAGGGACGCGGGCGCAATCGCGGTGATTGGGCCCACCAGAATGGACTACAGCAAAATGGTCGCCAGCATTGAATATCTGGCGAATGCAGTTGGCAGAATGTTAACGGAACTGCTGGATCAGCGCAATTGATCCGGCGGCGCACGGAAAGGGGTTGGCAGCGTGGCAGCGGAAGAAGAAAAGAAAACCGCGCAGCCGCAGCCGGAACCGGCCGCGGCAGAGGAAGCGGCAAAACCCGCCGGGGAACCGGCGGCACAGGAAGCAGAGGCGGCCTCTGCCGCTGAAGCGGAGGAGGCGGAAGTCACGAAACGAAAAAAGAAACAGGACGACGATCTGCAGCAGAAGCTCGAGGAAGCCGTGAAGGAAACGCAGAAGCTAAAGGATCAGCTGCTGCGCACCGCGGCGGAATACGACAACTTCCGCAAGCGCAGCGACCGCGAAAAGAAAGCCATCTATGCGGACGCCACGGCGGACGCGGTGAGCGGCCTGCTCGGCGTTGCGGATAATCTCGAGCGTGCGCTCGCGCAGAAGGACTGCACGGTGGAGGATCTCCGCAAGGGGATTGAAATGGTGCAGAACGAAATGCGCAGCGCCCTCAGGAAACTGAACGTCACCGAGATGGGCGCCGTGGGCGACGCGTTCGACCCGGCCCTGCACAACGCGGTGGCCCACATCGAGGACGAAACGCTCGGCGAAAACGTCGTGGCGCAGGTGTTCCAGAAGGGATACCGCATCGGGGACAAGGTTGTCCGCCATGCCATGGTGCAGGTGGCCAACTGAAGCGCCCCGGTTTTTCCGGCAGACAGTTCGGCGGCATCCGCCGCTTGACATAAATCAAAATATCAGTCAGAAACAACACAAGTCAGGGCCCGTGCAGCGGGCGCCTGAATCATTTGGAGGGAATACACTATGGCAAAGACAATCGGCATTGACCTTGGTACAACAAATTCCTGCGTGGCCGTGATTGAAGGCGGCGAGCCTGTCGTCATCCCCAACGCAGAGGGCGCGCGCACCACGCCTTCCGTGGTCGCGTTCTCCAAAACAGGCGAGAGAATGGTGGGCCAGGTGGCAAAGCGCCAGGCCATCACGAACCCGGACCGCACCATTTCCTCCATCAAGAGAGAGATGGGTTCCAATTACAAGGTGCAGATCGACGGCCACAGCTACACGCCGCAGGAGATCAGCGCCATGATCCTGCAGAAGCTGAAGGCGGACGCCGAAGCGTACCTCGGCGAGCAGGTGCACTCCGCCGTCATCACCGTCCCGGCCTACTTCACCGACGCACAGCGCCAGGCCACGAAGGACGCCGGCAAGATCGCCGGCCTCGACGTGAAGCGCATCATCAACGAGCCGACGGCCGCGGCTCTGTCCTACGGCATCGACAAGGGCGAAGAGCAGAAGATTATGGTCTATGACCTCGGCGGCGGCACGTTCGATGTCTCCATCATCGAGATGGGCGACGGCGTGCAGGAAGTGCTCGCCACGGCCGGCAACAACCGCCTGGGCGGCGATGACTTCGACAAGCGCATCATGGACTGGATGATCTCCTCCTTCAAGAGCGAGACGGGCATCGATCTTTCCTCCGACCGCATGGCCATGCAGCGCCTGAAGGAAGCTGCAGAGAAGGCCAAGATTGAGCTTTCCGGCATGACGACCTCCGCCATCAACCTGCCGTTCATCACGGCTGACGCCACCGGCCCGAAGCACCTGGATCTCACGCTCACCCGCGCGAAGTTCAACGAACTCACCGGCGACCTTGTGGAGAGCACCATGGGCCCGGTCCGCCAGGCTCTGGGCGACGCCGGCCTCAATCCTTCCGACATCAGCAAGGTCCTGCTCGTGGGCGGTTCCTCCAGAATCCCCGCCGTGCAGGAGGCTGTGAAGAATTTCATGGGCAAGGAGCCCTTCAAGGGCATCAACCCGGATGAGTGCGTCGCCATCGGCGCGGCCATCCAGGCCGGCGTGCTCGGCGGCGAGGTGGAGGGCCTGCTGCTGCTGGACGTCACGCCTCTGTCGCTCGGCGTTGAGACGATGGGCGGCGTCATGACGAAGGTCATCGACCGCAACACCACCATCCCGACGAAGAAGAGCCAGATCTTCTCCACCGCTGCCGACGGCCAGACCCAGGTTGAGGTCAACGTGCTGCAGGGCGAGCGTGAGTTCGCCCGCGACAACAAGCAGCTCGGCCTGTTCCGCCTGGACGGCATTGCCCCGGCGCCGCGCGGGATCCCTCAGATTGAGGTCACGTTCGACATCGACGCCAACGGCATCGTGAACGTTTCCGCAAAGGATCTCGGCACCGGCAAGGAGCAGCACATCACCATCACCTCCAGCTCCAACATGAGCAAGGACGACATCGACAAGGCCGTGAAGGAGGCCGAGAAGTATGCCGCCGAGGATAAGAAGCGCCGCGAGGAAGTCGAGGAGAAGAACAACGCCGAAAACCTCGTCTACGCCGTGGAGAAGCTGATCAACGAGAACGGCTCCAAGATGGAGGAGGCCGACAAGAACGACCTTTCCGCCAAGAGCGCCGCGCTCAAGGACTCCATCAACAAGAACGACATGGCTGCCGTGAAGACGCAGGTGGAAGAGCTGCAGAAGGCCATGTATGCCGTGAGCGAGAAGCTCTATAAGAACGCGGCCCCGCAGCAGGGCGGCGAGCAGCCCCAGGGCGGCGCGCAGGGCGGCCAGGCCGGCCCGAACGTCTACGACGCCGAGTATAAGGATGTAGACGACAACAAGAACAATCAGTAAGCAGTCGAAAGGCTTTTGCCCCCGGTTCCGGCTGAAGGCATAGCTTAAGCAAACTCCCATGGCGGGGCGCCGGCAGGTTAGGCCTGTCCCGCCCGTCATGGGAGTTTGGCGTAAATCCCGCAGGTGGGCAGCTCGAGGGTAGGTTCAGGCCGCAGGCGGTTAGGAGTGGTTTTTTTGGCAGATCAGCACAGAGATTACTATGAAGTGATGGGCGTTCCGAAGAACGCCACGGAAGAAGAAATCAAAAAGGCTTACCGCAAGCTTGCAAAGCAGTATCACCCGGATCTGCACCCCGGAGACAAGGAAGCGGAGGCCAAGTTTAAGGAGCTCAACGAAGCATATGAGGTCCTTTCCGATAAAGAGAAGAAAGCGCGCTACGATCAGTTCGGCCGCGCCGGCGTGGACCCGAACTTTGGCGGCGGAGCGGCCGGCGGCAGCCCCTTTACCGGCGATTTCGATTTTGGCGATATTTTCAACAGCTTTTTCGGCGGTTTCGGCGGGGGCGGCGCGCGCCGCGCGAACCCGAACGCGCCGCGCCGCGGCAGCGACGCCGAGGCTACGGTGAACATTGATTTCGAGGAAGCCGCCAAGGGCTGCAAGAAGACAATCACCTATGACCGCGTGGAGAATTGCCAGGAGTGCGGCGGCTCCGGCGCGCAGAAGGGCACCAGTGCCTCCACCTGCCCGCAGTGCGGCGGCACCGGCCAGGTGCGCGTGAGCCAGCGCACGCCGTTCGGCGTGGTGCAGACGACGCGCGGCTGCGACCGCTGCCACGGCACCGGCCGCGTGATCGAATCGCCGTGCCGCACGTGCGGCGGTTCCGGCCATGTGCGCCATCGCCATTCCATTGAGGTGAACATCCCCGCCGGTGTGGACAACGACCAGGTGCTCAGCGTGCGCGGCCAGGGCAACGCCGGCGCGAACGGCGGCCCTGCCGGTGATCTGGAGGTCTATGTGAACGTGCGGCCGCACCCGATCTTCGAGCGCCGCGGCAACGACGTGTGGTGCGAAATGCCGCTCACCTTCACGCAGGCCGCTTTGGGCGCGGAGGTCACCGTGCCCACGATCGACGGCCGCGTGAGCTACCAGGTGCGCGAGGGCACGCAGCCCGGCGACGTGTTCAAGCTGCGCGGCAAGGGCATCCCGTTCATCAACGGCCGCGGCCGCGGCGATCAGTACGTCCAGGTTACGGTGGAGGTGCCGAAGAACCTTTCCCAGCACCAGAAGGACGTGCTGCGCGAGTTCGACAGCACCGCCGAGGAAAAGAATTACGCCAAGCGCAAGAGCTTCTTTGATAAACTCAAGAACATGTTCGGCGAATCCTGACGCCGGACGGTTTCACCCGATACTGCAAATCCCCCGTTCCCGGAATAGCCTCCCGGGAGCGGGGGATTTTTGCGTCTTTTCTGAATGTGGCTTTTTTTCACAAACTATATGGCTTGCTTTTGTGCTTTTTGATGTTCTACTTGAACGGAACAAAAATTTTTTTGCTGGATTTATCAAAAAAAGGCCGGATTATTATCATGTGATAATGAAATAATTTTTCCATTTGCTATAATAGGAAGTAAGAATTGCTGCATAGGGCAGCGGTTCCATCTCCACCCGCACGGCGCGGCGCAGAACATGGGCCATTGCGCGGCGCACCGCGGAATCCAGGGGAGCGAAAGGAGACTCTGTGTTTTTTCAGGTAAAAAGGTATGGGAAAAAATCGTCAGAAATGGAGGACGAACAATGAAACAAGCGAAAAGACGTGTGTGGAGCATCCTGCTGGCCTGCGTGATGCTTCTCACCATGCTGCCTGCCGGCGCCTGGGCTGCGGATGAAGACGTCGCGGAAGTCATTTCTGCAGGTGCTGAAAGCGGTACGGCGTATTCTGACTTGCAAGAGGCATTTGATGCTGCGGATCCAGGAGATACTGTTAAGCTTTTGAAAGATACTACTATCACGCCCCCAGATGAAGTATCGCCGAATGATGAGTTGAGGTTGGTCGCACAGATACGGATCCAAAAAGACTTAACATTTGATTTGAACGGAAAAAGCATTGGCTTTACCACGACAAATGACAACCTTCCTTATTATCCTCTTTTGATTTCTGTGGAAAATGGTGCACACGTGACTTTTACAGGAAACGGGACAATTGACGCAGAGTGTAATGGAAACGGTGCCTATGGTGTGGATATAATAGGTGATGCTTCTTTAATCGTTCAAAATGGAACATTTAAGGGAGGCCCAAGCGGAGTTCAGGTTACAAAAGGCACATTAGTTATTTACGATGGCTTTTTTGGCGTTGTTGACGGAGTCCCATCGGATCAATGGAAGTATGCAATTAATTGCATTGACGCCAGCTTTGCAAATGGTACGGCAAGGATTTATGCACTGGGCGGAACCTATTGCTTTGATCCTTCTGCCAAGCCGGAAAATTCTGAGACAACCTATGTGCCCGAAGGCTACACGGCGACAGAGAATGCGGATGGCACCTACACGGTTGCATTTTCGGGTAATGCCATAGCGGAAATCAATGGCAAGCCTTTTTCCTCGCTGGCTGTGGCAACGGAAGTCGCACAAAACGGCGATACTATCCAAATGGTCAAAGATGCACAGCTGAGTTCGGTCATAACCATCGACAAAGCAGTCACGCTTGATTTGAATGGGACAACGATCACTGCTGGTGCCAATCCCATTCAGGTACTGAAATCGGGTGAGTTTACCATTGACGACTCTGGCGTGCAGGGAGCTATCGAAGCCACTACTCCTCTTTCTGTAGAAGGAGGTTCCCTGATTCTGGAGAATGGTAAGATTTCCGTGAACAATACTACTAACGGGTATGGCATTTATGTCTCGGAAAACGGCTCTGTTACGGTGAACGGAGGAGAAATTTCTTCCACCTATGCCCCGCTTAGCGGCAACAATACGACGGGCGACATGAACTTTACCGTGAACGGAGGTATCCTGACAGCAGAAAGCGGTCCTGCCATCTACATGCCGGGCCAGGTGAACCTTACCATTACCGGTGGCACCCTGAACGGCGGTATTTCCCTGCGCATGGGCCAGGTGAATATTTCGGGCGGCACTATCAATGCCACCACAGGAAGTATCGATGACATCAAAGAGTTTTACAATTACTCAGGAAATGTGTGGCTGCCGGATGCTCTGTATGTGTTTAACGGTACGTACACTTCGGAGAATGCGGAATACAACAATTCCCTGAATCTGAACATCACCGGCGGTACCTTTACCTGTGAAAACGGCGAGGGCGGCGCCATTACCATTTACGATCTTGGCAAAGTAGAACAGGAATCCAGCATTGCAATTTCCGGTAAAGCAAAGCTTGTGACCAATGCAAAAAGCCGGGAAGCTTATCAGGTTCTTAATCTGGAAGAGGTTGGAGTTTCTTCTCCCACAGAAGAAGGATATGGAACGTGTAGCGGCGATGTAAAAACCGCTATCACCGGCGGCACATATTCCGGCCAGCCGACGGAGAAGTTTAAAAAATATTTGGGTGAAAACTGTGAAACCATCGACAATGAAGACAACACCTTCACAGTTCGGGGAACAGTTTCGGAAACGGGTATCACGTTAGACAAAACAGAGCTCTATGTGGAAGTGGGCGACACCGAAACCCTCACCGCTACTGTTTCGCCTGCGGATGCATCCGACGGAAGCGTCACGTGGACATCCAGCGACGAAACGGTTGCCACAGTTGACGAGAATGGCACTGTGACCGGCGTGAAAGCCGGCACGGCCACCATTACCGCAACAACCGTAAGCGGGTATACGGCTGACTGCTCGGTTACAGTTGCGGAATCCGGCGCAACAGCGGATTCTGTCACGGTTGCAATTGATGCACAAGTCGCTGAAAAACCCGAAATGCCTCCGGAAGTTGAACAGGGTGTTTTTGACAGTGCATACACCAAAGCTGCATCTGATACCGTTAGCTCTTTGACGGAGAATACGGAGGCCGCGCAGCCCAGCGAGGACAACAAGCTGAGCGACGCCGTGGAGAGAGAGGAGCTGAATATTCCGAGCGAGGCCTATGTGGAGTTCTCCCTGCATATCGAAATGACAGATCTGACTTTCGATGCGGTAGTGGAGGAAGACGGCACAGTCACCATTCTGCCCGCTACGCTGACGTTTGACGTTCAGCCGCAGTACAAGGTGGAAAATGAGCCGACGAAGAATCTGGGAAATGAGTATATTACCGGTAGTGTGACTTTCCGTTTGCCGATTCCGTCTCTGATTACAGATCGGTATGTCTATGTGCAGCACGAGAACGACAGTCCTGTTCTCACCCGCATTTTGGGCAGTAAGGATAATGGCGGCCGCTATGTGGAAGTTACAACCGGATCGTTCAGTTCGTTTACCCTGACTTTCACAAATGATGTTCCTGCTTCCCGTCCGTCGCATTCTTCCGGCGGCAGCACAGGTGGCATCGGCACGAGACTGCCGGTGGCGGACGAGGGCGGCACGCCTTCCGTGACGGGCTTTGAGAGCGACACGAACGCGGATCTCACCGTGGACGGGCGCTATCAGTTCCGCATCACGAGCCTGGATGGGCACACGCCTGTTCTCACGGTGAACAACTCGAACTTCACCGTGACGCTGGCAAGCCAGAATGGCAGGGATTACTTCTATGTCATCACGTGCGCCGGCACGCCGGGCAGCACGGCCGCCGTCTCCGTGGACGGCAAGTACCTGCTGACGGCGACGGTGGGCGGCTCCGCCTCCGGCGTTGTGTCGGACACGACGCACCCGTTCACCGTGGCGCAGGGCGGCACGTATCAGTTCCGCCTGACGGCGGCTGCGCGTCCGTCGTTCGCGGCCGGTTCCGCAAGCTTCACCGTGGAGTATGCGGGCCAGGAAGGCAATGATTACTTCTACAAGGTCCACGCTGTGGGCCAGGCCGGCGACGGCTGCGGCTTCTACATCAACGGCGAAGCCCAGCCTGTGGCGGTGGCCACCATTGGATGATGCATTTTAGCATGTGAGGGAAAGGGTCTCCTTTGCGGGAGGCCCTTTTCTTTTGGTCGGAAAGCTTTCACCCGGCCAAAACGGTAAAGTTTTTGGTCAAGCTTTTTTCAAAAAGCTTGCAGGGGATAAAAGGGGGCG
>CAKNKY010000035.1 GCA_930987725.1 uncultured Anaeromassilibacillus sp.
CTTGGACCAGTGCGGGCCGATCATGCCGTCCTGGTAGGCGGCGGGCGGCGCCCAAGTGGTGGCGGCCTTGTTGATGTTGAAGCCGCTCACGGTGATGTAGCCAACGCCCGTCTTGGAGGGCATGAAGCACTCGCGGCGCACGTTGATCTCCACGTTCTCCTCGTTCGGGTTCTTGCCGTGGAAGTTGGCGTAAATCACGGTCTCGCCGCCGTCCTGTTCGGCGTACCACTTCCAGCGGGACGCCTCCGGCTCCCAGGAGTAGGGGTACACCTCGGCCTTCAGGCATTCCTCGACGCTGGCCGCCTCATAAAGCGCCTTGTCGTTCAGATACACCGCGCCCGTGTGCTTGCTGCGGCCGGCAAAGTACCAGTCGCCGTAGACATAGGTGGTGTAGGGGTTGTAGCTGCCGAAGATGCCGTTGTCCACACGGCACACCCACACGTCGCCCTCATAGGGCTTCCAGCTCTTGATCTGCTCCGCGCCGGTGATCACGGCGCCCAGCGGCTCCTCGCTGCGGTAGGTGATGCGCGCGTCCGGCGTGCCGGCGTTCTGCGGATCTACATACTCGCGGTAGATGCCGGGGGCCACCACGACCTCGTCGCCCGGGCGGGCAACCTGCGCCGCGTCGCCGATGCGCTTGAACGGCGTCTCCTTCGAGCCGTTGCCGTCACGCGCCGCTTTTGCGTTGACGTAAAGAATCATTGCTGTTTCCTCCCTTTTTCCGGCCGGCCGCCTTCGCGCGCCCGGCTGTTTCAAATCGGTTTGATTATACATGATTTCGGGAGCCCAGTCAAGGGAATGGGGCCTCTTTCCGGCCTTCTTTCCGCCTGATTTCAGGAGTGCGGAAAACTTCCTTTTTTCCGGCAAAAACGCACAAAATGCCGTTGCCAGAACGGGAAAAATGAAGTAAAATGAGAACAACGCTGAGGCGCCGCGCCGCAGCAGCAAAGGACAGAAGAGGGAGGAACGCTTGATGTGGAACCAGATTAACGTCAACGCATATGAGGGCATGATCGCCGAAACCGTGTCCTACGGCGGGGAGGATGGCCGCGAGGTGCGCGCTTACCTTTCGCGTCCGCTGGGCGCCGGGCCCTATCCGTCGCTTGTGCTGATCCCGCACATGCCAGGCTGGGATGAATTCTGCCGCGAGACGGCGCGCCGCTTCACACAGCACGGCTACGCGGTGGCCTGCCCGAATATTTTCCGCGGCTTCCCCGGCGATACGCCAGAAGAGGCGGCCGCCTCCGCCCGCGCGGCCGGCGGCGCGAAGGACAGCGACGTGATGGCCGATTGCGCCGCCTCGCTGCACTTTCTGCGCAGCCAGCCGTATGCCAACGGCAAGGTGGGCGTCATCGGCATGTGCTCCGGCGGACGCCACGCTTTCCTCGCGGCCTGCACCGTGGAAGGCTTTGACGCTGCCGTGGACTGCTGGGGCGGCGGCGTGGTGGCCGCGCCGGAGGAGCTGACTCCCCAGCGCCCCGTTGCGCCCCTTGATTACACGGCCCGGCTTTCCTGCCCGCTCATCGGCATTTTCGGCAATGAGGATTTCTCCCCCACGCGCGCGGATGTCGACCGGCTGGAGGAGGAGCTGAAAAAGTACGGGAAACAGTATGAGTTCCACCGGTACGACGGCGCAGGCCACGGCATCTGGTATTATTTCAACCAGTTGTACAGGCGCGAGCAGGCCATGGATTCCCAGGAAAAGGTCTTTGCCTTCCTGGAAAAGCATCTGCGCATATGACGGCGGAACACGCACAGCGGCGGAAGGCCGCCGCCCCCTTTGTGCTCATGGTCAAGCCGGTGGGGGCGCGCTGCAACCTCAGCTGCCGCTACTGCTATTATCTCGGCACGGACGTGCGCCTCGGCCAGCCCGCCGAAGGCTGCATGAGTGAGGAAACGCTGGAAGCGCTCATCCGCAATTACATGGAGAGCAGCCCCGGGCCCGTCGTCTCGTTCACCTGGCACGGCGGCGAGCCGGCGCTGGCCGGCCTCGATTTTTACCGCCGGGCCGTCGCGCTGCAGAAGAAATACCTGCCCGCGGGCTTTTCCTGCTGGAACAGCCTGCAGACGAACGGCGTTTTGCTCGACGACGACTGGTGCGACTTCCTCGCGGCAGAGCGGTTTGACGTCGGCCTGAGCCTTGACGGCACGGCGGAGCTGCACGATGCCTGCCGCCCGCAGGCGGGCGGAGGGGGAAGCTGGGAGGGCGCGATCGCGGCGGCCAGGCGGCTGCTGCGCCGCGGCGTCCGGCCCGATCTGCTCTGCACCGTCACCTCGGACACGGCAAGGCAGCCGCTTGCCGTTTACCGCACGCTGCGCGATCTCGGCACGGGCTGGATGCAGTTTCTGCCGATCGTGCGCCGCACGCCGGACGGCCGGGTCACGCCCGATTCCGTTTCGCCGGAATCGTACGGTGCGTTCCTCTGCGACGTGTTCGACGAGTGGGTGCGGCACGACACGGCGCGCACCGGCGTGCAGATCTTCGCGGAGGCGATGCGCGCGCTCGGCGGCGGCGAGCCCACGCTCTGCACGATGGCCCCCGTGTGCGGGCGCGCCCTCGTGGTGGAGAAGGACGGCTCCGTCTACTCCTGCGATCACTATGTGCGGCCGGAGTACCGGTTGGGGAACGTGTGCACGGACCGGCTCGCCGATCTGGCCGACGCGCCGCGCCAGCTGGCGTTCGGCCGGGCAAAGCGGGACACGCTGCCCGCGCGCTGCAAAGCGTGCCGCTTTCTGCCGCTGTGCGGCGGGGGCTGCCCGAAGGACCGCTTCCCCGCGGAAAACGGGGAGGGAGCGCCCTATCTCTGCGAAGGGCTGCTGCACTTTTTCTCCTGCGCGGAGGGGCGGCTGCGCGAGCTGCTCCGCCTGCAGAAGAGCGGCCTTTCCCCGCAGGAGGCGCAGCGCGCCCTGTGCGAGTGGGAGCGCCGTCTCTGGCAGGATGTGGGGCGCAACGATCCCTGCCCCTGCGGGAGCGGGAAAAAGGCGAAAAAATGCTGCTGGAACCGTCGGCCCTGAAGCTCCCGGGGCGCGGTGTTCCGCGGCCGAAAGGTTGATCCATCATCGTTGACGGTTCATCGTTGCACCGTCAACGGAAAGGGGGAAGGAGATGGACGTTTCGGATCGGGCGATCTCGCGCATCGCGCGCAAGGTCTCCAAATTTACAAACAAAGCCATGCGGCGGCAGGGCGTGGGCCCCGCCGAGTTTGACCTGGTGCAGACGGTGCGCTGCCATCCGGGGCTCACGCAGGCGGAGCTGTGCCGCTTCCTGGAGATTGATAAGGGCGCGGCGGCGCGGCAGATTGCCAACCTGTGCGCCAAAGGCTTCCTGCGCCGGGAACCGAACCCGCACGATAGGCGCAGCCTGCTGCTCTACGCCACACAGAAGGCGGAGGAACTGAAAAATTCGAAGGCCCACCTGGAGGAACTGTTTTACGAGTGGCTGTTCGAGCCGCTCGGCGAGGAGGAAAAGCAGGCGCTTGCCCGCACGCTCAGCCTGCTGGGCGAGCGCTGCCGCGAGGAGTGGCGCGCGGGTTTCCCGCATGTGAGGGAACGGCTGGAGGAAGAGCAGCTTCCCGCGCAGCCGGGCGGAGAGCCATAAAAGGGGAGGAATGTCGCTTTGCGCTTGATTTTACGGTACATGAAACGATACAGGGGGCGGATCACGCTCTCCATGGGTATCAAGCTCTCGGGCGCCGTCACGGAGCTTCTGATCCCGTATATCCTGGAGTACATGATCGACGACGTCGCGCCGCTCGGGCGGATCGACCTCGTGCTGCTGTGGGGCGCGCTCATGGTGCTCACCGCCCTGCTCACGCGCCAGCTCAACGTGTGGGCGAACCGCATCGGCGTGGACAACGCCCACCGCGTTTCCTACGACGTGCGCCAGGATCTCTTTTCGAAAACGGCGAACCTTTCCGGCACGCAGTTTGACGCGTTCGGCCTGCCGAGCCTCATCAGCCGCATGACGAGCGACAGCTACAACGTGCAGGGCTGCGTGCAGTCGCTGCAGATGATGTGCGTGCGCGTGCCGATCATGCTCGTGGGCGGCATCGCCGTCACGCTGCTCATGGATGCGGCGCTCGCGAGCATCCTCTGCGTCATCACGCCGATCCTCATTGTGGTGGTGCTGGCCGTCTCGCGGCACGGCATCCCGCTTTACCGCAAGGTGCAGGAAAAGCTCGACGGCGTCGTGCGCGTCATGCGCGAGGACATCACCGGCATCCGCGTCGTGAAGGCGCTCTCCAAGACGGAGTACGAAAAGCGCCGCTTTGCCGGATATAACGAAGCCATGACGAAGGCGGACATCACGGCCAGCACCGTGATGGCGATCCCCGGCCCGTTCATGCAGATGTGCCTGAACATCGGCCTTACGCTGGTGGTCTGGGTGGGCGCCGTGCGCGTCAACGCGGGCGACATGCAGCCGGGCGTCATCCTCGCTTTCCTCACATACTTCAACATGGTGATGCAGGCCGTCATGGGTGTGAACCGCATTTTCATGATGCTCAGCAAGGCCACAGCCTCCGCCAACCGCATCGAGCGCGTGCTCGCCACCGAGCCCGATCAGCGCGTGCTCCTGCCCTCCGAGGCCAGAAAGCCGGCGGGGGAGGAGTTCATCCGCTTTGAGCACGTGAATTTCAGCTACAACGGCGTGGCCCCGGGCAGCGAGGATTCCTTCGCCGGGGAAGAGCGCGAGCAGTGCCTTTATGACATCAACTTTGCGCTGCGTCGCGGCGAAAGCCTGGGCATCATCGGCCCCACGGGCTGCGGCAAGACGACGATCATCAACCTGCTCATGCGCTTCTACGATGTGGAGGACGGCGGCGTCTTCATCGACGGCCGCGATGTGCGCACCTATGAGAAGGACGAGCTGCACCGCAAGTTCGGCGTCGTGTTCCAGAACGACATGGTGTTTTACAATTCACTGCGCGAAAACATCCGATTCGGCCGCAACCTCGGCGAGGGTGATCTCATGCGCGCCGTGGAGGATGCGGCGGCGGCGGAATACATCTCCTCGCTCGACGAAGGGCTCGATTACCAGGCCGACATCGGCGGCGCGAACCTTTCCGGCGGCCAGAAGCAGCGGCTGCTCATCTCCCGCGCGCTGGCCGGAGACCCGGAGATCCTCATTCTGGACGATTCCTCCTCCGCGCTCGATTACAAGACGGATGCGTCCCTGCGCAGGGCAATTTTCGAGCACCACCGCAATTCCACCACCATCATGGTGGCGCAGCGCGTGAGCTCCATCCAGCAGATGACGCACATTCTGGTGATGGACGAGGGCCGCTGCATCGGCTACGGCACGCATGCCGAGCTTTTGGAGACATGCCCGGCTTACCGGGAAATTTACAAGGCGCAGATGGGTGCGCTGGCGTAACGGAAAGGGGAGAGCAACCATGCCGCCGGGACCAAGAGGCAGAAGGGAGAAGCCGAAGGACGCGAAGGGAACGCTCCTGCGGATTCTAAAATACATTATGGATTTCCGAGTGGTGGTTTTCACACTGCTCCTGTTCACATTCGCAAGCAACATCGGCAACCTGCTCGGGCCGACGTTCGCCGGCAAGGCGATCGGCGCGGCTTCGGGCGCGGGGCAGGTGGATTTTGACACCGTGGGCCACTATGCGCTGTGCATGCTGGCCGCCTATCTGTTCAGCAACCTGATGTCGTTCCTCGTCAGCCTGGGCATGATGCGCGTCGGCCGCCGCATTGCGAACCGGATGCGCCGCGACGTGTTCTCAAAGCTCATGACGCTGCCGGTGAGCTATTTTGACCGCAACCAGGCGGGCGACATCATCAGCCGCGTCTCTTACGACGTGGACGTCGTCACGATGAGCATCTCCGCCGATCTCGTGCAGATCCTCACGAGCATCGTCACGGTGGTGGGGTCGTTCGTGATGATGTGCATCATCTCGCCGCAAATGACGATCTGCGTGTTCATCACCGTGCCGATCTCGATCTATTTCACGCGCTGGATGGGCAAGCGCACGCGGCCGCTGTACTCGAAGCGCAGCGCCGCCTACGGCGAGATGAATGGCTACGTGGAGGAGATGTTCTCCGGCCAGAAGACGATCCTCGCCTACGCCTATGAGGACGACGTCTGCCAGGATTTCAGCGCCATCAACCGCAAGGCCGCCGAGGCTTACCGCGACGCCGACACGCTCGGCACGCGCACCGGCCCCACGATCAACATGATCAACAACCTCGGCCTCTCGATCGTGGGCATCGTGGGCTCGGTGTTCTATGTGCTGGGCATGGTGGGCCTCGAGCAGATTTCCTCGTTCGTACTCTATTCACGCAAGTTCAGCGGGCCGATCAACGAGGTGGCCAACATCATCAACGAGCTCTATTCCGCCCTTGCGGCCGCCGAGCGCATCTTTACGCTGCTCGACGAGCCGGAGGAGACGGCCGACCTGCCGGACGCCCTGGCGCTGCAGGACGCGAAGGGCGACGTCGAGGCGCGCCATGTCGCCTTCGGCTATGTGCCGGGCCGCATCGTGCTGCACGACCTGAGCCTGCACGCGAAGCCGGGCCAGACGTTCGCCATCGTGGGCCACACGGGCGCGGGCAAGACGACGATCATCAACCTGCTCATGCGCTTTTACGACGTGAACAGCGGCGAAATTTTTGTGGACGGCCATGAGATCCGCCGTCTCACGCGCGACTCGCTGCGCCGCGCCTATGCCATGGTGCTGCAGGATACCTGGGTGTTCCAGGGCACGATCTATGAAAACATCGCCTACGGCAAGGAGGGGGCCTCCATGGAGGAGGTCGTCGCCGCCGCGAAGGCCGCACGCATTCATCACTATATCATGCGGCTGCCGCAGGGCTACAACACCGTCATCAGCGAGGACGGCGGCAACATCAGCAAGGGCCAGAAGCAGCTGCTCACGATCGCCCGCGCCATGCTCTACAACACGCAGATGCTCATCCTCGACGAGGCGACGAGCAATGTGGACACGAACACGGAACGCGAGGTGCAGCGCGCCATGCAGGAGCTCATGAAGGGCAAGACGTGCTTCGTCATCGCCCACCGCCTCTCCACCATCCAGCACGCGGACAACATTCTCGTGATGGACCACGGCGAGGTGGTGGAGCAGGGCACGCACGATGAGCTCATGCAGAAGCACGGCGCATATTACAGGCTGTATGCCGCCCAGTTCGAATGACAGGCGGAGAGGGAGGAAAACCGGAATGGATCTTGTGACAATGGGGGAGACGATGGCCGCCTTCGCCCCGGAGGAGGACGGCAGGCTGCGCTATGCCTCGTCGTTCCGGCTGCGCGTGGCGGGGGCGGAGAGCAACGTCGCCGTGGGCGCGGCCCGGCTCGGCTTTTCGGCCGGGTGGATCAGCCGCGTGGGCGCCGATGAATTCGGGCAGAAAATCCTGCGCGAGCTGCGCGCGGACGGCGTGGACGTCTCCGCCGTGGCCGTGGACGAAGACCGGCGCACGGGGCTGCTGTTCAAGGAGACGCGGCCCGGCGGCGAGACGGCCGTCACCTATTACCGCGCCGGGTCGGCCGCCTCCGCGCTCTCGCTGGACGGGCGCGCGCGGGAGCAGCTGCGCGGCGCGCGGATCGTGCACCTCACCGGCATCACGCCCGCGCTCGGCGAGAGCTGCGCGCAGGCCGTGCGCGAGGCCGTATCGATCGCCCATGAAAGCGGGGCAGCCGTGAGCTTTGACCCGAACATCCGCCGGAAGCTGTGGGGCAGCCGCGATTTTGTCGCCCCGCTGCGTTCCCTGGCGGAGCAGGCGGAGTATGTGCTGTTGGGCCGGGAGGAGGCGGAGCTGCTCTACGGTCCGCTTTCCCCGCGTGAGCTCTTCGGCGCGCTGGCGCGCTGCGGCAGGCTCCGCGCCCTGGCCCTGAAGGACGGCGCGCGCGGCGCCCTCGTGCTCTCGCGGGAGGAACTGCACGAGATCCCGCCCTTCCCCTGTGCCTGCGTCGATCCCGTGGGCGCGGGCGACGCCTTTGACGCCGGCTTTCTCTGCGCTTCGCTCGAGGGGCTGCCCCTGCGGGACTGCGGCCGGTGGGGCGCCGTGCTCGGCGCAAAAGCGACGGAGACGCGCGGCGACACGGACGGCTACCTCTCCCGCCGGGAGCTCGAGGCCTGCCTGCGCCGCGAAACGGAAATCACCCGATAAGGAGGAATCATTTCCATGAGAAGCATTCTGGCCAAAAGCCCGCTCATCGCCATCCTGCGGCATATCCCGCCGGAGCAGGCAGAGCCGTACGCCGCGTCGCTCCTGCGGGCCGGCGTGCGCGCCGTGGAGGTTGCGCTCAACTCGGCGGGCGCGCTCGAGGAGATCGCCCTGCTCAAGAGCCGGTTCGGCGATGCGCTCGCCGTGGGCGCCGGCACCGCCGTCACGGTGAAGAAGGCGCAGGACGCCGTGGCCGCGGGAGCGGATTTCCTGCTCTCACCCTCGAGCGACGAAGACGTGCTGCGCTGGTGCGCGGAAAAGGGCGTGCGGCTGCTGCCCGGCGTGCTCACGCCGAGCGACGTGAGCCTCTGCCTGCGGTGGGGGTTCTCCCTGCTCAAGCTTTTCCCGGCGGGGGATTTCCCGCCGCACTACATCCGCAGCCTCAAGGGCCCGTTCGATGAAACCGATTATGTAGCCGTGGGCGGCGTGAGCCTGCAGAACGTGCGCGCCTTTTTTGAGGCGGGCTTTGCGGGCGTCGGCGTGGGGAGCAACCTGGTGCCGAAGGAAGCGCTGCGCAGCGGGAACTGGGAGCAGGCCGAGCAGTCGGCCCGCGCCTGGGTGGAGCAGATTCCCTGCCTTTCGTGAGGGCGGGAGCACACAGAAGGAGGAATTTTCATGAAAATCACGGAAGTCAACGTTTACCTGGTGCGCCCGCGCTGGTGTTTCTGCGAGATTGTGACGGACACCGGCTTCACCGGCTGGGGCGAGCCCATTGTGGAGGGCAAGGCCTCCACCGTGAAGGCCTGCGTGGAGGAGATGAGCGGCTACCTCATCGGCAAGGATCCGCTGCGCATCGAGGACATCTGGAACACGCTCTACCGCGCGGCGTTTTACCGCGGCGGCCCCGTGCTCATGAGCGCCATCGCCGGCATCGATCAGGCTTTGTGGGACATCAAGGGCAAATTTTACGGCGCGCCCGTCTATGAGCTGATGGGCGGCCGCTGCCGCGACAAAATGCGCGTGTATTCCTGGATCGGCGGCGACCGGCCGGGCGACGTGGCGAAGGACGCGCTCGAAAAGAAGGGCTTCGGCTTCTCCGCCATCAAGATGAACGCCACGGAGGAGCTGCAGATTGTGGACAGCTACGCGAAGATCGACGCCGTGCTCGAGCGCGTCGCCGCCATCCGCGAGGCGGCCGGCAAGGACTTCGGCATTGCCATCGACTTCCACGGCCGCGTGCACAAGCCCATGGCGAAGGTGCTCGCCAAAAAGCTCGAGCCCTTCGACATCATGTTTATCGAGGAGCCCGTCCTGTGCGACAACATGGAGAGCTTCCGCGACGTGGCCCGCGCCTGCAACATCCCGATCGCCACCGGCGAGCGTCTCTTCTCGCGCTGGGACTTCAAGCGGCTGCTCCAGGGCGGCTATGTGGACATCGTGCAGCCCGATCTCTCGCACGCGGGCGGCATCACCGAGGTGAAGAAAATCGCTTCCATGGCGGAAGCGTATGACGTTGCCCTCGCTCCGCACTGCCCGCTCGGGCCGATCGCCCTTGCGGCCTGCCTGCAGGTGGACGCCACGTGCTACAACGCCTTCATTCAGGAGCAGAGCATCGGCATCCACTATAACACGGACGCGAGCGTGCTCGACTACGTGAAGAACAAGGAAGCCTTTGTCTACAAAGACGGCTTCGTGGATCTGCCGAAGATCCCCGGCATCGGCGTGGAGATCGACAAGGACGCCGTGCTGCGCCAGCAGCTCAACGTCCACAACTGGAAAAACCCGGTGTGGCGTCACGAGGACGGCTGCATCGCCGAGTGGTGAGAGAGGGGAACGGCCATGGCGGATTGGAATGCGAGGCAGTATCTGAAATTTGAGCGGGAGCGCACGCAGCCCTCCGCGGATCTGATCGCCCGCGCGGCCTCGTCGCTCGGCGGACCGCCCCGGTCCGTGCTGGACATCGGCTGCGGCCCGGGCAACAGCACGGCGGCGCTGCGCCGCGCCTTCCCCGAAGCGGAGCTGCTCGGCGTGGATCGCTCGCCAGACATGCTTGCCCGCGCCCGCAGCCTGCACCCGGATCTGCGCTTCGCGCCCTGCACCGTGCCGCAGGGCCTGGCGGAGCTGGGCCGGTTCGATCTTCTCTTCTCCAACGCATGCCTGCACTGGATTCCCCACCATGAGACGCTGCTGCCCGCCCTGGCCGGCAGCCTGAACCCCGGCGGCCTGCTCGCCGTGCAGATGCCGCTCACGCAGCGTTCCCCGTTTTACGCCGCTCTGGCGGAGCTCATCCGCGAGCCGCGCTGGCAATCGCTGCAGGCGGTGCGCCTGTTCCACAACCGCCCGCCGGAGGAGACGTATGACATCCTCGTCTCGTCATTCGCATCCGTGGAGATGTGGGAAACGGTGTATGAGCATGTGCTGCCCGGCCCGGAAAGCGTGCTCGAATGGTACCGCGGCAGCGGCCTGCGGCCCTATCTGGATCGGCTGCCGGAAGCGGAGCGGCCACCCTTTGAGGCGGCGCTTCTCGGCCGGATCAGGGGCCTGTTCTCCCCACGGGCAGACGGCAGCATCCTGCTGCCCATGCCGCGCCACTTCTTCCTCGCATGGAAGGAGGAGAAATAGGGAAGGCCCGGCAGGAGGATCTTTAGCGGGAAAAGCGGCGGAACTCTGCACGTTTCGCATCTTGACAAGTCTTTTTCCCTGTAATATAATAAAAAATAATCATACATTTTGTCAGATACTGTGATGGGGAAGGAAGCCAGAAAACGCCTCTTCAGAGAGCCGCCGGTTGCTGCAAGGCGGTGTGGCGCCTGTGCCGAAATCACCCCGGAGTATGCGGCTGAACGGCCCGGCCCAGTAGGCGCGCACGGATTGCCCTTCCGTTAGAGGGGGCGCGCATTGCATGATGCGCACGGAGCGTCCCCGTTTGCGGGGGAACAAGAGTGGTACCGCGAGCAATTCCGAAAAAGAATGGCCCGTCTCTATTGTGCAGATAGAGGCGGGCTTTTTTATGCAGAAAAGGAGGCAGATTTTACATGGTTTTGACGGGAGCACAGATTGTGATGGAGTGCCTGCTCGAACAGGGCGTGGACACCGTGTTTGGTTATCCGGGCGGCGCCGTGCTGAATATTTATGATGCGCTGTATGAATACCGCGATCGGATCCGCCATGTGCGCACGGCGCACGAGCAGGGCGCGGCCCACGCGGCGGACGGCTATGCCCGCTCCACGGGCAGGACGGGCGTGGTCATCGCCACCTCCGGCCCCGGCGCGACGAACCTCGTCACCGGCATTGCCACCGCTTACATGGACAGCGTGCCCATGGTGGCCATCACCGGCAACGTGAACCTGAACCTGCTGGGCCTCGACAGCTTCCAGGAGGTGGACATCACCGGCATCACGATGCCGATCACGAAGCACAACTACATCGTGAAGGACGTGCACGATCTCGCCCAGACGCTGCGCGAGGCGTTCCAGATTGCCGGCAGCGGCCGCAGGGGCCCCGTGCTGGTGGACATTCCGAAGGACATCACCGGCCAGACGTGCGAATTTGAGCGCTCGGCCCCGCTGCCGCCGCTGCCGCACGATTTCCCGGTGGCGGAGCGCTTTGAGAAGGCGCTCGAAATGATTTCCCGCGCGCAGCGGCCGTTCCTCTATGCCGGCGGCGGCGTGATTTCCTCCGAGGCCGCCCCGGAGCTGGCCGCCTTTGCCGAAAAGCTCGACGCGCCCGTGGCCTGCTCGCTCATGTGCCAGGGCGGCTTTGATCAGGCGAACCGCCGCTACATGGGCATGCTCGGCATGCACGGCACGAACACGGCGGCGCTCGCCATCAAGAACTGCGACCTGTTCGTGGCTGTGGGCACGCGCTTTTCGGACCGCGTGCTGTGCAACGCCGGCCTCTTTGCGCGCCATTGCCCGATCATCCAGATCGAGATCGATACCGCCGAGTTCAACAAGAACATCGAGGTGCAGCTCAAAGTGAAGGGCGACGCGAAGGAGATCCTGCAGAAGCTCAACGAGATGCTGCCGCAGCAGGAGCACACCGAGTGGATGGACCAGGTGGCCGCCTGGAAGCAGGAATTCCCGCTCATCCAGAAGGAGCGCACGCCCCACGCCGTCACGCCGCAGCAGGTCATGGAGACACTCGACCGCCTCACGGACGACGACGCCATCATCGCCACCGAGGTGGGCCAGAACCAGATGTGGGCCGCCCAGTTCTACACCTTCCGCAAGCCGCGCACCTTCCTCTCCTCCGGCGGGCTCGGCACCATGGGCTTCGGCCTTGGCGCGGCGCTGGGCGCGAAGGTCGGCAACCCGGATCGCCAGGTGATCAACGTCGCGGGCGACGGCAGCTTCCACATGAACCTCAACGAGCTGGCCACCGCCGCGGCTTACCATATCCCGTTCCTGGAGCTCGTGCTCAACAACGAGGTGCTGGGCATGGTGCGCCAGTGGCAGAAGCTGTTCTACGGCCACCGTTTTTCGCAGACGGACGTGGACACTGCCACCGATTTCCCCGCCCTGGCGCGTGCATTCGGCTTGAAGGCCTATTCCATCGAGACGGACGGCCAGGTGGAGCCGGTGCTGCGCGAGGCGCTGGCGGAAGCGCAGAAGGGCCCGGTGCTCGTGGACTGCCGCATCAACCGCGACGTCAACGTGCTGCCCATGGTGCCGGCCGGCGCTTCCGTTGAAAGCCCCATCCTCGAAATGGACGACTGAGCGAGATAAGAAGGAGGATTTCCCATGGAATATTCGAACAGCAACCCTTCCCCCGTGAAGGAATACATCCTCTCTGTGCTGGCCCGCAACCGTGCCGGCGTGCTCCTGCGCATCGCGGGGCTGTTCAGCCGCCGCTGCTACAACATCCTGAGCATCGTCGCCGCGCAGACGGAGAACACGGAGTATTCGCGCATCCTCATCGTCGTCTCGGGAGACGACCGCATTGTCCGCCAGGTGGACAAGCAGCTCTCGAAACTGATCGACATCGTGCAGGTGGATGTGCTCGACCGCGGCAGAATCGTGGAGCGCGAGCATCTGCTGCTCAAGGTGGAGCGCACGGTGCAGACGAGCGAGAAGCTCGTGGAGATCGCGAACGTCTTTCACGCGAATATCCTGAACGTGGAACCCGATTCCATGATTCTGGAGCTCACGGGCGACGCCGGCACCATCAACTCCTTCATCGAGCTCTATAATCCCTACCACGTGCTGCGCATCCTGCGCACCGGCGCGATGGCCATGCCCAAATAAACACAGGAGGAATCAGTCACATGCTCACCCTTGACAAAGTCTACCATGCCGCCTTTGTGCTCAAGAACGTGATCCGCGAAACAGATCTGATCCGCGCCCCGAAGATCAACCGCGAAGCCGAGATTTACCTTAAGACGGAAAATCTGCAGAACACCGGTTCCTTTAAGCTGCGCGGCGCCTATTACAAGATTTCCCAGCTTTCGGAGGAGGAGAAGGCCAAGGGCGTCATCGCCTGCTCCGCGGGCAACCATGCGCAGGGCGTGGCGCTGGCCGCCCAGCAAAGCGGCATTCCCGCCATCATCTGCATTCCGGACGGCGCGCCCATTTCCAAAGTGGAAAACACGAAGAGCTACGGCGCGCGCGTCGAGCTTGTCAAGGGCGTGTATGACGACGCCTACCGCCGTGCCTGCGAACTCCAGCAGGAGACGGGCTGCACGTTCATCCATCCGTTCGACGATCCGGACGTCATCGCCGGCCAGGGCACCATCGGCCTGGAGCTGCTCAACCAGCTGCCGGATATGGACGCCGTGATTGTGCCGGTGGGCGGCGGCGGCCTCATTTCCGGCGTAGCCTTTGCCATCAAGTCGCTGAATCCGAACGTAAAGGTCTATGGCGTGCAGGCGGCCGGCGCGTCCAGCATGGCGCACGCGCTGGAAAAGGGTGAGCCGGAAGCGCTCGACCGCGTCTCCACGTTTGCCGACGGCATCGCCGTCAAGTGCCCGGGCGATCTCACGTTCGCCCTCACGCAGAAGTACGTGGACGGTGTCGTCACCGTGACGGATGACGAGATTGCCACCGCCGTGCTCACGCTCATCGAGGAGCAGAAGCTCATTGCCGAGGGCGCGGGCGCCGTGGCTGTGGCCGCCGCCATGTTCAACAAGGTGGACGTCAAGGGCAAGAAGGTTGTATGCCTTGTCTCCGGCGGCAACATCGACGTCACGATCCTCTCCCGCGTCATCACCCGCGGCCTCGTCAAGACGGGCCGTGTGGCCGATATGACGATCGAGCTGGCGGACAAGCCCGGCCAGCTGCGCGAGATCGCCGCCATCATCGCGGATCTCGGCGGCAACGTCATTCATGTGCGGCACGACCACGGCGGCGCCGACACGGATATCGACGGCTGCTACCTCAGCATCCAGATGGAAACGCGCAACCACCAGCATGTGGAGGAGATTCGCAGCGCCATTTCCGCCGCGGGCTACAAGATTATCTCCACGAAGAATGTGATGTGATCCGCATGGCGGAGCGCTTCACCCGGCGCGGGAAGGACGGACGCGCCGCCTTTTGCGATGTTTCGCCGCAGGGCCTTGCCCGGGCGGCCGAGCAGCTCGCCCGGTGGGAAGAGCTGCTCGCCTCGCTGGAGGCGGAGTACGGCGCGCTGGCGGGGGAACTGGAAACCCTGCGGCGCGAGGGCCGGGAAAAGTCCTATCGCTTCCGCGAGAAAGCGGGCCGCAAGCTGCTCGACGGCCAGATTCTCGCCCTTTTGCGCGCGTCCTCGCTGGCAGACCGCCTGCCGGAAGACGGCGGCGGGAAGCCGTAACCAGGAAGAAAACAGACGAACCCCCGGCGCAGGCACTTGCAGGGGCCTGCGCCGGGGGCTTATTGTCATGCGGCGGAGCCGCAGGGAAAATGGGGGGAGAAGAGCGGCCCGAAGCCAGGGCCCTTTATTTCTGCGCTGGGGCTGCCGAAGCCAGGCTTTGCTCCTGCTCGCGCAGCAGATGGCCTACCACCTTCAGCATGGTGAAGAAGCAGGCCGCGCCGCCGATGAAGTTCGAGATCGGCTCCGCCAGAAAGACGCCGGTGGTGCCAAGGCCGAACAGGTGCGGCAGCAGCAGCGTGAGCGGCACCACGATGAAGGCTTTCCGCAGCAGCGAGAAGAGCACGGCGTGCTTCGATTTGCCGAGCGCCACAAACACCGACTGCCCTGAGAACTGCAGCGACATCATGAAGAAGCCGAAGAAATAGACGTTCATCGAGGGGACGCCTGCCGTGAGCAGCTCCGTCTGGCTGTTGAAGATGTGAATGAAGAACTGCGGCGCGGCCATGAGGATCAGCCACACCACCGTGGTGTAGGCGATGCACACGGTGCTCGTGAACTTGATGGCCGTGCGCACGCGCGCGGGCTGCTGTGCGCCGTAGTTATAGCCCATGACGGGCTGGGCAGCGTTTGTCACGCCGTTCACGGGCATCGTGACCACCTCGCGGATGGAGTTGAGCACCGTCATCACGCCCACATAGAGGTCGCCGCCGAACTGCTGCAGCGTGGCGTTGCACACAATCTGCACCGCGCCGTTCGTCACCGACATGATGAAACCGGAAAGGCCCAGCGCCGAGATCCGCCGCACAAGCGGCGCCTTCAGCCTCATGCGCGACGGCTTGAGGCGGTAAATCGTCTGTTTCCCCGTGAGGAAGCGCACCACCCACACGGCGGAGAGAAACTGCGAGAGGATGGTGGCCAGCGCGGCTCCGGCCACGCCCATGTTGCACACGAAGATGAACAGCGGGTCCAGCACGATGTTCGTCACCGCGCCGAGCAGGACGGTGAGCATGCCCGTGCGGCCGAAGCCCTGCGAGTTGATGAAGCTGTTCATGCCGAGACCGATCATCACGAACACCGTGCCGAGCAGGTAGATCGTCAGATAGCTGTCGGCATAGGGGTATGTCTCGTCGCTCGCGCCGAACAGATACAGGATCGGCCTGCGGAACACCAGGAAAAACACGGTGAGCACCACGCCGCTCCCCACGAGAAGCGCAAAGGAGTTGTTCAGGATCGTCTCCGCCTCCTCGTGGTCGCCGCGGCCGCGCGCGATGGAGCAAAGCGGCGCGCCGCCCATGCCGAAGAGCTGCGTGAACGCCGAGATGATGCTGATGATGGGAAAGGTGAGGCCGATGCCCGTGAGCGCCAGCGTCGAAGCCTCCGGCAGGTGGCCGATGTACATGCGGTCCACCACGCTGTAGAGCACGTTGATCAGCTGCGCCGCCGTCATCGGGACAGCCATGTTCAGGATACATCGCGCTACACTGCCCTTTGAAAAATCGTTTTTTTGAGCTGCATCCGCCAAACAACCGCTTCCCTTCCGCCCGCGCCCTGCGCCGGTGTTTTTCTTTCTATTTTACGCCGCCGGCCGGCAAAAGGCAAGGAGCAGTTCCCCCTTTCGCCTCAGCTGCCGCCCTGGATCGCCCGTTTTTGCCGCAGCAGGTCCTGGAATTCCCGCTCGAGCGCTTCCTTGTCCGGGCAGTCCGGCAGCGAAAGGCGCGAAATGACCTCCGCCAGGTGCAGCTCCACCACAGCCAGCTCGTCCTGCGTCCTCCGCGCGGACGGCTGCGCCTCCGGCAGCGGATGCGGCGCCCCCGGAGCGGCTGCCCCGCCCGCCGTGCGCACGAGCGCGCCGTTTTCAAAGGAGAGCGTCTCCGTCGTGAGCGCCTCGGCGAACGTCCTGTCGTGCGAGACGAGCAGGAACGCCCCTTCATAGGAGGCGAGCGTGTCCTGCAGCGCTTGCAGGGAGTCAAGATCGAGGTAGTTGGTCGGCTCGTCGAGCATCAGGAAGTTCACGGGGGAGAGCAGCAGGCACGCAAACGAGAGCTTCACGCGCTCGCCGCCGCTGAGCACGCCTGCCGGGCGGAACACGTCCTCCCGCCGGAAGAGCAGCCGCGCCAGCAGCGCGCGCGCCGTGCCCTCCGGCTGCACGGCATGGCGCATGGCGTTTTCCAGTACGGTGAGGCGCGGGTCGAGGTTGTCGAGCGACTGGTGGAAATAGCCCACCCGCAGCTTCGGCGCGGCAAAGACGGCCGGGTCGCCCTCCCGTATGGCGCGGTCCAGAAAGCGGAGCAGCGTCGTTTTCCCGCAGCCGTTCGGCCCGCGCAGCAGTATGCGCGCCCCGCGTCTCACGAGCAGCGAAGCGTCGCGCAGCAGGACGCGGTTCCCCGCGGTGAGCGTGATGTGTTCGGCCCGCAGCAGCACGCGGTTGCGCGGCGGGTCGGTCAGCGCGAAGTCGAAGTGCACGCTGTCCGGTTCGCGCGGGGCTTCTTTTCTTTCCAGCCGTGCCAGTCTTGTCTCCAGCGCCTTCCGCTCCTGCGCCAGTTTGCCCTGGGCTGTTGTCCCCTTGCCGCGCTTGTGGAGCCGCGCCTCCGAATTTCCCATGCGCGCGGGTGCCTTGCGCACCGAGGCGGCCTTTTCCTTCATGGAGCGGATGGCCCCCTCCAGCCGTTCTCTCTCCTTCTCGTATGCTTCCGCCTCGTCGCGCCGGCGCTGCAGCTCCGCCGCCTTCTGCGCCTGGAAGGAGGAGAAATCTCCTTCATAGACGTGGAGTGTGCCCTCGCGCAGCTCCCAGATGCGGCTGCACAGCCGCTGCAGCACGGCCCTGTCGTGGCTCACGAGCACAAAGCTCTCGAGCTGCTCCATGCGCCTGCAGAAGAGCTCCACGCCCTCCCAGTCGAGGTTCGAGGTCGGCTCATCCGCCAGCAGCAGCGGGGCGCGGCGGCCGAAGGAATCGGCCAGTTTCCGGCGGGACTGCTCGCCGCCGCTGAGCACGGCGCTGTCCGCCGCGCGGCCGCGCAGGCCGAAGCGGCTCAGTTCCTCGGCGGAGGGGCCGCCGCCCTGCGATTCGTTCCCGGCGAGCTGTTCAAAGAAGGCGACCGGACAGCGGCGCGTCACCCGCCCCTCCTCCGGCGCCAGACGGCCGGCCAGGATGGCCAGCAGCGTCGATTTTCCGCTCCCGTTCGGCCCCACCAGGCCGATCCTGTCGCCCGCGTAGACGGCGAGCGCTCCTGTGCGGAACAGAAGCCGTTCCCCCGCAAACTGCGCGAGCGGCGTGGTTTCCAGCAGCAATTCAGGCATAAAAAAACCTCCCGTGTTTCGGGAGGAAGGCGGGCAAAACCCGGATGTGTGCTGTGGATTGCCTGGGCGAGAGGGCAGGGGTTGTTCCGCAAAAAAACCATCCGCCGGAAGGAACCGAATGCACGCCGTCCGTTTTCCACACACTGCGCCCGTGTGCGGACGGCCGCGCTTGCCCGAAGGCAGCGCGCAAAACATCCTGCCGGTTCCTGCGCACGGTCCGCACCGGCGCACAAAAAACAGGCTCCCTCTCTCTTTTCCCAAAACGGCAGCACACAGCAGGGCGCACTGCGCCCCTGCCTCCCGATCTCTCGTTCTTCATCAGGTGTGCGGTTCCGTTTTGAGTACTCTCATCTTTCGGGAGACCTGTCCTTTCTGCCGGGGCTTACAGCAGTGCTCCGGCGATTCTGTTCCCTATTCTAGCAGATTCCTCCGGGCTTGTAAAGTCCCCTCTTGACGGACGGCCAATGGCGTGCTATGCTGTTTATACTTAGTAATACTAAATAGTAACGCAAGGGAGGGCGCTCATGGAACAGCGTTACGTGCAGCAGTTCAAGAAAGGCTCGCTGGAGATGATCCTGCTGTGCCTGATCGGCCGGGGGGAAACGTACGGCTATGCCATTCTGGAGGAGCTCAACCGGCGCAGCGCCGTATTGGGCTGGGCGAAGGAGGGCACCGTCTATCCCATCCTGTACCGGCTGCAGGGCGCAGGGCTGATCCAGAGCCGTCTGGCCCCGTCCGGCGCAAACGGCGGGTCAAAAAAATACTATTCGCTCACGGAAAAGGGGCGGGAGACGCTAGAGGAGCTTGTGCAGTTCTGGGCAGCGTACAGCGCCTGCGTGCAGGGCTTTGTCACCGCTTACCGCGAAAAGGAGGAGTCCCAATGAATGAGTACATCCGTCAGGTGGAACGGAACCTGCGCCTGCCGCGCGGCAAAAAGCGGGAGGTGCTCCGCGATCTGCGCGAGATCTTTGACTCCGCGCGCGAGCACGGGGAGAGCGAGGCGGACGTGATCGATCGCCTCGGGCCTGCCGCCGCCTATGCCGATACCGTTTCCGCGCCGCTGGGCGGGAAGCGAAGGGCAGGGTTCGTGCTGCCGGCCGCCGTGCTGGCGCTGGCCGTCGCGCTGATCGCCGTGTTTCTGGCGGCGCAGGCGGGCCGCCCGCCGGAGAACGTCATCGGCCAGGCGGACGCCATGACGCAGATCCGCGTCACGGGCGGCGTGGATCTTGCGCCGGTTTTCCTTACCTTCGGTCTGCTCGCGGCGGCGGTGGCCGCCGTACTCTTCGCGCTGCGCATCCGCCGCAGAAAGGGGGATCGGGAATGAGATACCGGTTTTTGGCACTGGCCGCCGCCCTGCTGCTCCTTTGCCCGTCCTGCGGCGCGGGGACGGCAGGCTCCGAACAAACAGAAAGCGCCGGCCCTGTGCAGACAGGGATCGGCGCAAATTGGGTTTCCACGGATGAGTGGCCGGTCAATGCATACACGGCGGGCGTTCCCGTCCCGCCGGGCGAGGTGCGGCAGGTCCTGCTGGATGAAGCGAACGGCTTCTGTGCCGTCTCCCTTGGCGATGTGAGCCGGGAGGAAGCGGACGCCTGGCGCGAAGAGCTCGCGTCGTCCGGCTTCCGCCTGCTGGCCGGTGTGGAGAAGGACGTGAAGGGCACGGTGCCCTCCGGCGCCGCCGCCATCGGCGAGGTTTACACCGACGGCAGCGTGTCGTGCAGCGTGTCCCACAGCGCGGATCTGCTGGCGCTCTACTGTTCCCTCGCGGAATCGTGAGGGAACAGGCGTTTTGTCCGTTTACGCGGCGGAGTGCACGCGCATCTTCGCGCTCACCGGGATGTGCAGCATGCCGCTGAGCGGCTTCCAGACGGCGATGGCGATGCCGTAATCGACCATGCTGTGCGCCAGCGTGCCCACGCCCACCAGAAGCACGACGGCCACCACATAGCCGCTCTCATACCAGCTTTCGGAGCCGTTGCCGGTGAAGTAGAACGCCGTCACCACGATCGCTTCGGCCACGGCGTGCAGCACGCCCAGCAGCAGGCCGAAGGGCACGGCCGTGCGGGCCGTCTGCAGCAGGTTGTGATACTTGCGCAGCAGCAGCGCGCCCACGAGCACGAACACGATCTGCGAGGCGGCGCGCAGCGCCACCACCAGCGGCATGGAGAGGGCGAAGCCGATGCTCGTCACCACCGTGACCAGGATGGCGGAGGCCGGGGAGATGAACATGGCGATGAAGATCGGCACATGGCTGGCCAGCGTGAACGACATGGGCGGAATCCAGATTTTCGGCATGAACATCGGGATGATGATGCCCAGCGCGCACAGGAGCGCCGAGATGCAGAGCGAAACAATCGAATTCTTTTTCATGAAAGTACCCTCCTAGGCAGCAAACCGTGTTATCACGTGTCTTGACACCTATCATACTTGTGAAAAAGAAAACTGTCAATGTAGATTTTTCACGGAGATTTCCCGGCCTTCCCGGAAAAAACAGGTGAAGTTTCGCGCAGGCCGCTTGTCAGTTTTCCTCCGGCGCGACGAGGACGCCCAGCGCACGCAGGGCGGCGCAGATGCGCTCGAAACATTCGCGCGAGGGGCACGAGATCGTGTGCAGGTGGATGCCGTTCGTGAGCGCGGAGAGGGGCGTGGATTCCGACTGGGAGAGCTTGCGCACGAACTCGTCCGCGTCGTAGCGGGAAAAGATGTGCAGTTTCCCGGTGAGCTGGCCGTAGACGGCGTGGTCCACAATCACGTCGATCAGCCCGCCGCCGTTGTCCACCACGGCGTAGAGCTCCTGCTGGAGCAGATCACGGCCGTGGCGGCAGGCGATGGTGTAGGTCTGGCCGCGGCTCTCGCTCGGCAGCAGCACATAGCCGCGCGGCGTGGCCGCAATGGGGGAGTTGAGCGCGCGCAGCATGGCCACGTCGCCCACAATGGCCTGCCGGCTCACGTGAAGCTGCTTCGCGAGCGCCGACGCGCTCACCGGCGTCTCAGCTTGTTCGAGAGCGCGCAGGATTTCCCCGCGCCGCTCCTCTGCCGTCATGGTCTGTCCCATCATTTCATCCCTTCTCCGTTCTCCGCCGGGCGAACCCCGTTTTTCTTCCGTTCCCGGAACCAATTCTCTATCCTGTTCTTTAATTATAGCAAACACGGCAGGCGAAAGAAATCACAAAACATGAAAATTTTCTTGCGCAGCGGGTGGGGGCTTGCTATAATAGAGGACGCGCCTCTTTCGGGAGGAAACATCTGGAAGCCGCCCTTTTCGGGGCGGGACGACGTTTTGTTTGAGGAGGAAGATCCGGCAACATGGCGAAAATTCGGGAAATTTATACGAGCGACGCATATTATCCGTTTCTGTGCTACTGCGAAAGCCACGGCTATGAGGAAATGCACGATCTGGTGCGGTGTCCGTTTGCCAGGCTCAAGGATGAGCCGGACATCACGGCATCCCTCAGCAGCCGGATTCGCGTGACATTTTTGGCGTATCTCAAGGCACACCCGGAGGATTTTCTGCTTGAAAAGAAGAAAGCCGTCGCCGCGGCTGCGCGCGCGCCCAAAACAGGACTTGAAGAGGCCGAGGAAAAACTGCGGCTGTTTTTCCGGGCCAACGCCGACCGTCTCATTCATGTCTCGGAGGCTGCCAAGGCCATTGCGCCGCAGAAGCTGCGCCGGGTGGACATTGCCGCCATCCTGGACAAGGCCGGCTGGTGCCGGTTTGTGGACAATGCCACGTATTTTTATTGCGGGGAGCGCTGAGCGTCCCCGTTTTTTCATGCCGGAAGGGAGGCGCCTGCCGTGAAAACCGTCCTCGCCGCGCTCAGCGCGCAGTATATCCACACCTGCCTTGCCGCACGGAGCCTGTGCGGGAGCGCCCGGCGTGCGGGCTTTGCCGTCACGATCTGCGAGCGCACCGTCAACGAACCGTTTGGTGACCTGCTCGCCGCTTTGGCGCTGGAGCATCCCGATGTCATCGGCTTTCCCTGTTATCTCTGGAACATTGCGCTTGTGCGGGAGCTGTGCGTCGAGCTCCGCAAAATTCTGCCGCGCGTGTACCTCTGCCTGGGCGGGCCGGAGGTCTCCTTCTGCGCGGAGAAGGTCCTGCGGGAGCTGCCGGAAGCCGACTTCGTCCTCTCCGGGGAGGGAGAGGAGAGCTTTCCCGCCCTGCTCGGTGCGCTTGCGGCCGGGCGGCTGCCCGGCGATGTGCCCGGCCTGTGGTTCCGGGAGGCGGGCGCTGTCCGTGCCGCGGCTCCCGCCGCGCCCGTGCCGATGGCGTCGCTGCCGTTCCCGTATCCGGAGCTGCTCTCCGGGGAAACCGCGCCGCTCGACGGGAAAATCCTTTATTTTGAAACATCGCGCGGCTGCCCGTTCTCGTGCACCTACTGCCTGTCCTCGCGCGAGGGCGGCGTGCGGCTGATGCCTGCCCCGCTCGCGTGTGAACGGCTCTCCGTCTTTCTCCGCGCCCGCGTCCGGCAGGTCAAGTTTGTCGATCGCAGCTTCAACGCGAACCGCGCGCACTGCGACGCCATCCTCGCCTATCTCCTGGAGCACGACAACGGCGTCACAAATTTTCATTTCGAGATCGAGGCTGAGCTTCTAGCGGATTCCACGCTTGCGCTCATCCGGCAGGCAAGGCCGGGCCTGTTCCAGTTCGAGGCGGGCGTGCAGTCCACCAACCGGGAAACGCTCCGCGCCGTCCGGCGGTCGGAGAACGTGATGCGCGTGCTCGAGCGCTGTGCCGCCCTGCGCGGGACGGGCGGCTGCCACCTGCACATGGATCTCATCGCCGGCCTGCCTTATGAGGATTACGCGTCGCTCGGCCGGTCGTTCGACGACGTGTTCCGCACCGGCCCGCATATGCTCCAGCTCGGCTTTCTCAAGCTGCTGCGCGGCACACAGCTGGAGGAGGACGCCGCGCGGTTCGGCATCGTGTGCAGCACCCGCCCGCCGTATGAGGTGCTGTTCACCCCCTGGATTTCCTATGAGGAGCTGTGCCGCCTCAAGAAAATCGACAGCCTGTGCGGTGCGCTGTACAACAGCGGCCGCTTCTCCGTGTCGCTGCCCTTCCTGCTGCGGTTGTTTGATTCCCCGTTCGCGTTCTTTGAGACGCTCGCGGCCTTCGCCGAAGCGCGCGGCGCATTTGGGCGCCCGTGGGGCCGGTACGACGGCCACGCACTGCTGTTCGCGTTCTGTGAAGCGCGCGGCGGGGACGCGCCGCATCTGCGCTGGCTGCTGCGGTTTGATGCCCTGTGCGAGGGCCGTGCCCGCGGCCTGCCGGATTTCCTGACGCCGCCCCAGCCGCCGGAGGCCGCCGGTCTGCTGCGCGCAGCCGCCCGGGACGAGGCCGCGCTGCTCTCCCGGTTCCCGCGCCTTGCCGCCGTCCCGCCGCGCGAGCGCCCCGCCGAGATCCGCCGCATGTTCCGCTTCGCGTGGTTCCCGTTCTCGCCCCTGACCGGCGAGGCAGGCGCGTGCATCGCCGCGATCGACACGGCGGCGCCGGCCTCCGCTTCGTATGCCGTGCGGCCGGCGGGGGAAGCGGCGGCCGTCCTGCCCGTTCCGGGGCCGTAACGGCGGGCCGGAGATGCAGGCCCGCGTTTTCCTGCGCGGCGGCTTTTTTGGTGCCGTGAAAAAATATCCCCGCTCTTTTTTCTTCCGGTTCCCTGTGTTATAATAACCTCACGGGCTAAGCGGAAATCAAAGATTTCCGAGCCCTGAGAGAACATTGAAACACATGCCAAAAACGGTAAACGTTTTTGGC
>CAKNKY010000036.1 GCA_930987725.1 uncultured Anaeromassilibacillus sp.
CTAAAAGGCTTGCCGCCTGCAATTCACAGACAACAAGCCCTTTCGGCTGCTTGAACAATTTTTGCTTTCAAATATTGTCTAACTTTTTGGGGTCACTTCACTGCCCGGCAACGGTTTTTTTCTTTTCCCCGTCGGGCGGGGCAGGCTGTTATCGTTTGTTATAAAGCAAAACAGAGCCGATAACATCCGAGGTTTTACCTCAGCGTTATCGGCTCTGCGTCTTAGCGTCTGGCTCTTTGATAACTGAAATATTTTGTTGTCGTACACTAATTAGCGTTTCCTGCTTACATTTCGGACAATACAGTGGGAACCGTTCAAGCACCGTGTCGTATCGAATACGCAGTCGTGTTTTACTGCCGCACACGGGACACATAATCCATTGAGTTTCACCCATGCCGAACCCTCAAAACAAATCAATACTTGAAAAGATTTTCTTGGATACAAACATAGAGAAAAGCCAAAGTGCGCCCCCGATCACCCAGAGCACGATATACATTACACCGGGAACGGCAGAGAACGATTGGGTAACTGTTACCGGTACTACGACAGAATTAGCCACGCTCATAAGTACAGGGCCAGCAACAACCAGCAGCATCGCAAACAGTTTTGTTTTTTCATACCCAAAGCGGTATTGAATGGGAAGGAATATACCCATGCAAATAACCTGAATCCAAAAAACAATGACAGCAGAGCGCACGAAATCAACAGCAGCCAACTGGGGAATCACTTGCATTTCGATACGGAATACCACACAGCAATAAAGATAAATCAAAAAGTAGAGCAGATACTTTTCCTCTACGAGTTTCCCTCTGTTATAAGGAGTGGCACAAAGCAGCGCCGTTGCTTTAGGATACATATTTTCCTTTTCGGAAACCGCAAGATTGAACGTGACAGAAGAAATAAAGACAGCCCCCGGAAGTGCAAACACTTCAAGCATTTGAGGTTGTTTCCAGACCAAGAGCACCGGCAGGCCCACCCCAATGAGAATAACCGCAGCCACATAGTTCTTTGCAATAATGCAATCCTTCTTCAACAGTTGTAAAATCATACGGGTTTACCCTCCTTCATGTGGGAAAGCATGATGTCCTCGACCGTCACTCGTTCAAATACAGCATCCGGGAATATCCTCCTGGCTTCTTCCACTTGGTTGGTAACTCCCGTAAAACCGTATTTCGTTTGCTCCACTTTCAAGAACAGCTTTTTGGTTTCGGCGGGCAACAGGCCCTTTCCTTTCACGAGCCGATGGGTTTCCAACAGCATATCTTTATCTTCCTCGAACAGAATTTTGCCGTTGTCGATCATCACCAGCATATCCGCAGCTTTATCCAAATCAGAAGTGTTGTGCGTGGAATAGAATACAGCCTTTCCGCCCTGATCCATAAACCCTTTCAAAATTTCAATGAATTGCTTTCTCACCAGAGGATCAAGGCCGCTTGTGGGTTCGTCCATAATTAGTAGCTCTGCATGATGGGATAGTGCCAATGCCAATGAGAACTTCATTTTCATACCACGAGAGAGAGAAGAAATTGTCTGATCGGGCCTAAGAGAGAAAGCATCTAAGTAATGCGTATATGCTCCGTTGTCCCAATGGGAATAGGAAGAAGCAATCAGGTTCTTCATCTGTGTCAAGGTTAATTCATCATAGAAGAATCCCTCGTCAAAGACGACTCCAATAGAATCTTTGAAAGATTTTTCTGTTTTTGATATGTCTTTACCCTTAAATTTTATGGTGCCAGCCTCAGGTGAGATTAGGTGAAGAATGGAGCGTATGGTAGTAGTTTTTCCAGCGCCATTTGCACCGATAAAACCCGTGATACAATCTTCATAAATTGAAAAGGACACCCCATTCAGTTGAAAACCGGAATATGTCTTTTTAAGACCTTCCACCTCTAAAAGCGGTTGCATAATTAGACCTCCTCGTACAAAATGTCCATCATCATGTTCAGTTCTTCTTTTGTGATTTTAAGTGATTTCGCTGTTTGAATCATATCCTGCATCTTCTGTTCCACAAGTCGACGTTTGCTATCCCGTAATAGTTCAAGATTGCTCGTTGATATGAATGTTCCTATGCCGACTTGACTGATTACGAATCCCTCTTGTTCCAGTTCCTCATAAACCCGTCGTATAGTTAGAACACTTACAGACAGGTCATTTGCAAAGGTACGGATGGACGGAAGCGGATCACCCTCTACCAATTCCTCTTTCAAAATGGCATCTTTAATTTGATCCTTGATTTGCTGATATAAGGGTGTATCAGAAGTATTGGAGATTACGATCTTCACAGGATTATCACCTCCTGTTCTGGTGTGCTGTTCCATAATACATACTATACACTATCATCACAATAAAGTCAAGGATGTTCACTTTGAGAAGCCCTTTATATGAAATAAAAAACTACATAAAATAAAATTGTATTTCGTTCTCATAGAGGAATTCAAAAAGCGCCGGGCAAACGGGAAACTTCCCGCCTGCCCGGCGCTTCTGTTCAGTTAGAGAGAATTAGAACTTGACAACTTCGCCGTCCACCGTGCCGGTCAAACCTGCGGCATTGGCTTCGTCGGTGTCAATATGGACAGCCAGACCGGCCGTCTTACTCACACGGGCAATCACGTCGCCGAACACAAGGGAGCGCTCGTTGTAATCCAGCTTGATGCCGATCACTTCTCCGTCCGTCACGCCGTACTCCACAGCCTGCTCGGGCGTGAAATGGGCATGGCGCTTCGCGATGATGACGCCGTGGTCGATCGTGACTTCGCCCTTCGGCCCAATCAGCTTGCAGCCAGGCGTCCCCTCAAGATGGCCGGACATGCGCAGCGGCGCATCGATGCCGATAGAACGGGCGTCCGTTTTTGCCAGCTCAACCTGCGTTTCCGGGCGAACAGGGCCCAGGATGGAGAGCTTGATGGAGGACTTCGGTCCCACAACCTCAACCTTTTCCACACAGGCAAACTGTCCGGGCTGAGAAAGCGCCTTTTTCGCCGTCAACTGGTAACCGGGGCCAAAAAGAGTATCCAAATCCGCTTGGGTCAGGTGAATATGACGCGCAGAGGTTTCAACCATTATTTTCATTTTCGCAACATCTCCTGTTCTTCGGCGGGAGTTTCCCTCCCGTTTCTTTTATTTTACTCCGCTATCGTCGTAATTTCAAGCCTTCCGCACCGGATCAGGCAACAGAGAACGACTAAATTCCTTTCCCTTTAAAAAAATCGATTTTTTGCTTGACAGTCCAAATATAATATGGTATTCTAATAAAGCCGTTTCAAGTGAATACAGACGCGAGAGTGGCGGAATTGGCAGACGCGCTAGATTCAGGTTCTAGTGAAGGCAACTTCATGGGGGTTCAAGTCCCCCCCCTCGCACCATTAGGCTGAGCCTGGATGCAATTTGAGTCCTGAGCCCGGCCTTTTCTTTTGCCCGCCGCTCGCGGCCGGGGGCGGGATCTATTCCGCCGACGCCATGAAAAACCCGATTGTAGCTGCAGTCGGGTTTTTTATCGCCTTTCCTCATTTGCGTTTTTTTGGAATTTGGCAAAGATAGAACAGGAAAAGGATCATAAAGCGCGCAGTCATGACCCCCGGCAAAGCCGGGGGCTTGTGTAAGCCCTAGAAGGGCATCGTACCGGCAAGCCTCTAAAGAGGCACTGAAAAATCCGTCTCTTGCATCACTTGCCCCACAGCCCGTAAACGGGCACTGTTCATCTAAGATCAACTTCCTGATAATAGTAATGTTGTTGATTTTTTTCTCGCTTCGCTCGATGCTTGAATCTAAAGCTTTTTTACTCTCCCCGGCCTAGCCGGGGGTTGTCGTTTCGCTAAAGCTTATTAAAGCAAAACAGGTCCGGGAATTCCTTTGCGGGAATTCCCGGACCTGTTTTCGTTGAGAGAGAGTTTTGCAATCCGACAGAGCAAACCCTGCCGGAGGAATCATCACATGCCGGCGATTTCCTCCGCGGTCAGCAGGGTTACGCCTGCTTCCCGGAGAAGCTCCATCGCCCGCTCGCTCTCGGACACGCGCAGAATCACATAAGCGCGGCCCTGATCGCGGCTGAGGAATGCATACATGTACTCAACGCCGATGCCGCCGTCTGCCAGGAGGCGCAACACTTTGGCGAACTCGCCCGGCCGATCGTCAACGCCGATGGCAATCACGCTCGTGAGCGAAACGGTCAGATGGGCGGCGCGCAGCACTTCAACCGCTTCCTTCGGTTTATCGACAATCAGGCGCAGGATGCCGAAATCGCTCGTGTCCGCCACGGAGATGGCGCGGATATCCACGCCCGCCTTCCCGATCAGCTCGGTGATCTCCGCCAGGCGGCCGGACTTGTTTTCCACAAAAATCGAGAGCTGCTGAATCTGCATCTTGTTCCCCTCTTTCCTATTTTCCCGCCTGTGCGGGGGTCTGTCTTCTCAGGATTCGGCCGCGTAGCCAAGCTCAAAGGCGCGCTTGTTCATCTCCACAAATTTGGGCGGCACGGTGGCTTCGATGGACTTGAGCCAGATGTCCGGCTCTGTGCCAAGCGTTTTCGCCATGGCGCCGATGAGCACCACGTTGACCGCTTTGACGGAACCGGCCTGCTCCGCAAGGGAAAGCGCATCCACAGCCAGGACACGCGCGCCCTGGGCCTTGATTTCCTCGAGCAGCCCCTCGGGATACTGCGCGGAACCGGCCACAACGGGCATGGGATCGATCTTCTGGGTATTGGTGATAACGGTCCCGCCTTTTTTCAGGAAGGGCAGGAAACGGGCAGCCTCGAGCTGTTCGAAAGCCAGCACCACATCCGCCTCGCCGGGATCGATCACGGGAGAATACACACGGTCACCGTAACGCACATACGTTTCCACGGAACCGCCGCGCTGGCTCATGCCATGCACTTCGGACACCTTGACATCATAGCCGAGGTCCATCATCGTTTTGCCGAGCAGACGGCTGGCCAGCAGGGTTCCCTGGCCGCCGACGCCCACAATCAGAACGCTTGTCACGTTGCTCATTTCGCCGCCTCCTTTGCTCCAATGGCCTGCTTCGGGCACAGCCCTTCGCAGACGCCGCAGCCCACGCACTGCGTGGCGTCAATCTCCGCCTTGTTCCCGTGAATGCTGATGGCCGGGCAGCCGATGCCGAGGCAGCGCTTGCAGCCAATGCAGCGATCGCGATCGATCGTGAGCGGGGGATTGTGCTTCACGTACTTGAGCAGCGCGCACGGACGGCGGCAGATGATCACGGAGGGGCCGTCCGCCTCAAGCTCCTCGCGCACGGCCTGCTCCGTCTCCTTCAGATTATAGGGATCGACGACGCGCACACGCGCGATGCCGACGGCATGGCACAGCGCCTCCAGGTTGACCGCGGAAGTGGGATCGCCCTTGATTGTGTAGCCGGTGGTGGGGTTCTGCTGGTGGCCCGTCATGCCGGTGATAGAGTTGTCAAGGACCATGACGACGGAATTGCTCTTATTGTAGGCAATATCGATCAGGCCGGTGATGCCGGAATGAATGAAGGTGGAATCGCCGATAACGGCCACGGATTTCTTTTCCGCCTCTGCCCCGATCGCCTTGTTGAAGCCGTGCAAGGAGGAAACGGACGCGCCCATGCAGATGGAGGCATCCATCGCGCTCAGCGGCGCGGTGGCGCCAAGCGTGTAGCAACCGATATCACCGCTCACATAGACGCCAAGCTTTTTGAGCGTGTAGAACACGCCACGGTGCGGGCAGCCGCAGCACATCACAGGAGGGCGGCCGGGAATGGGCTGCTGCACCTGCATGGTTTCCGGCTCCTCGCCCAGCACGCAGCGGCGAATGACCGACTGCGAAAACTCGCCGCAGCGCGGGAACACGTCCTTGCCGATCACGGGGACGCCAATCTTGCGGCAGAACGTCTCAAGCACGTCGTCGAGCTCCTCGATGACATAGAGCTTTTTGACACGGGAGGCAAAATCGCGGATCAGGCGCTCCGGCAGCGGGTTGACCATGCCGAGCTTCAGATAGGAAACCGTGTCGCCCAGCGCCTCACGCGCATAAGTGTAAACGGAGCCGGCAGCAATCACGCCAACGTCGCTGCCGTTGTCCTCCACGCGGTTGATCTCCGCCGTTTCCGCCCACTCGGCCAACGCGACGGTCCGTTTCTCCACAACGGCATGCTTTTTCGTGGCGAACACCGGCAGCATCACGTTCTTGGAAGGATCCTTGTGATATGGCAGCAGCGGACGCTCCTCCCGATCTTCCAGCTCCACGATGCTGCGGGAGTGCGACACACGGGTGCTCAGGCGAAGAAGGACAGGCGTGTCAAACTGCTCGGAGAGCCGATACGCCAGCTTGGTGAAATCGCGGCACTCCGAGGAATCGGAAGGCTCGAGCATCGGCAGCTTGGCCGCGATGGCATAGTTGCGGGAATCCTGCTCATTCTGCGAGGAATGCATACCCGGGTCATCCGCCACACCGATGACCATGCCGGCGTTCACGCCGATGTAGCTCATCGTGAAGAGCGGGTCAGCCGCCACATTCAGGCCGACATGCTTCATGCCGCAGAAGGAGCGGGCGCCGCCGAAGGAAGCGCCGGAGGCCACTTCCATGGCCACCTTCTCGTTCGGCGCCCATTCACAGAAAATTTCATCATGCGTTGCTGCGGCTTCCGTGATCTCTGTGCTCGGCGTGCCGGGGTAGCTCGAAACCACCCGCACGCCCGCTTCATACAGGCCGCGTGCAACCGCTTCGTTGCCCAACAGTAATTCTTTCATATTTTCCTCCCAATTTGATGAGATTTATTCTTTGGCGCCCGGTTCGCCGCGCAGATCGAGGATGCGCTTGGCCTTGCCCTGGAAGCGTTCCAGCGACTTCGGCTCCACCAGCGTCACCTTGGTTTCCAGACCAAGCACACTCTTGAGGCGATCGTGCACACGGCGCTGCAGCGTTTCCAGCTCGCCGTAGCTTTCCAGAAGGGCGGCGTTGATCAGCTCCACCTTGACCTCGAGGTTATCCATAAAGTTGTGGCGGCGCAGCACCAGCTGATAATGCGGGCCGATGCCCTCCATGCCCACCAGCGCGCTTTCAATCTGGGACGGGAACACATTGACGCCTTTGATGATCATCATGTCATCCGTGCGGCCCATCACCTTGTCCATGCGCACATGCGTGCGGCCGCAGCGGCACGGTTCATAGTTGAGGCGCGTGATATCCTTCGTCCGGTAGCGCAGCACCGGCATACCCTCGCGCAGCAGCGTCGTCACCACAAGCTCGCCCGCCTCGCCGGGCGCTTTCTGCTCGAGCGTATCGCGGTCAATGATCTCCGGCAGGAACGCGTCCTCCGCAAAATGGAGACCGCAGCGGTATTCACATTCGCCGGAAACGCCGGGTCCGCCGAGCTCCGTCATACCGTAGTTGTCCGTGACGAAAATGCCGAGATTCTTCTCGATCTGGTCGCGCATCTCCTCCGTGCAGCCTTCCGAACCGAGCAGGCCCAAGCGCAGCTTATACGCTTCGCGCGGATACGGAGACTCCTTCACCATTTCGCTCAGATACAGCGCGTAGGACGGCGTGGCCACGAGACCCGTGACGCCGAAATCACGGAACATCATGAGCTGCTTGGCTGTATTGCCGGAAGACGCAGGAATCACGGCCGCACCGATTTTTTCCAGGCCGTAGTGCAGGCCGAGGGCACCGGTGAAAAGGCCGTAGCCGAAAGAAATTTGGAAGATGTCGTCCTCCGTGGCGCCGGAGGCAACCGCCACGCGCGCCACCTGATCGGACCAGTTTTCCAGATCCTGCTTTGTGTAGGCGCCAACCGTGGGCTTTCCCGTTGTGCCGGAGGAAGCATGCACCCGCACAATCTTCTTCATGGGCTGCGCCAACATCTGGAAAGGATAGTGATCGCGGATATCGTCCTTCGTGGTGAAGGGGATATATTGGATATCCGACAGTGCTTTGATTTTATCGCCCGTCACGCCGGCCGCCTTGAGCCGCTCGTGATAGAAGGGGACGTTCTCGTAACAATAATCAACCATTCGTTTCAGTCGCTCGAGCTGCAGCGCCTCCAGCTCGGGACGGCTCATGGTTTCAATTTCTTTTTGAAAAAACATTCCTACACCTCCGAACGGCCCGCAGGCCGCTTTTGCGCTTTAACACTTTGCATCGGTTGGTTGATGCCAACGTGAACAAATGCATACGCTTATCATACCGCAAATCCAGTCGAAATGCAATCCCGGTTTTCGGGCAAAGAGAAAGCAGCGGCACTGCGGAAGGCGCCGGAAAACCGGAGCAGGAGGGGAAATCACCCGGCCGGACTTGATATTTCCCGGGAAATGCCATATAATAGAAAAGAAATTTTTCACAGGGCGGGCTTATGGCCCGCCCTGCTTGCGCGGCGGAGCCTCTCCGCCGGGGAAGGCGGGAGACAGAAATGGCATATGTGAATGAAAAGGCAGAGGCGTTCGCGCGTTCTCTGCGCGGCAAGCGCGTTGCGTTCTGCGGTATCGGCGGCAGCAACCTGCCTCTGATCAAGAGCTTTCCGGCAATGGGCGCCCGTGTGACGGCACGCGATCGCCGCACACGGGAACAGCTCGGCGCACTGGCCGAAGAGCTCGAAAAGCTGGGTGTTACGCTCGTGCTGGGAAACGGATACCTCGGCAACCTGACGGAGGACATCATTTTCCGCACACCGGGCATGCGCTACACACTGCCGGAGCTGCAGGACGCGCAGAAGCGCGGCTGCGCCGTGACGTCGGAGATGGAGCTGTTCTTTGACCTTTGCCCCTGCCCTATCTGGGCGGTGACGGGAAGCGACGGCAAAACCACCACGACAACGATTGTGTCGGAATTTTTGAAAGCAGCCGGCAAGCGCGTCCATCTGGGCGGAAACATCGGCAAGCCTCTGCTGCCGGAGATCGGCTCCATCGGGCCGGATGACGCAGCCGTAGTGGAGCTCTCGAGCTTCCAGCTCATCTCGATGCGCCACAGCCCGGAAACGGCCGTGGTGACAAACCTTTCCCCCAATCATCTCGACGTGCACAAGGACATGCAGGAATACATTGACGCGAAGAAGAACATCTTCCTGCACCAAAACGCGTTCGGCAGAGCTGTGTTCAACGCGGACAATGAGATCACTTCCACCTTCCCACAGGAGGCGCGCGGCGACGTGCTGCTTTTCAGCCGGAAGAAGCCCTGCGTGCGCGGCGCGTGGGTGCGGGAGGACGGCTGGATTGCCGTTTCTGAAAACGGGACCGACACGCCGGTGCTGCCCGTGAGTGAGATCCGCATTCCCGGCCTGCACAACGTGGAGAACTACCTCGCGGCCATCTGCGCGGTGTGGGGAACAGTGGGCGTGGAGGAGATCCGCCGCGTGGCACGTGAATTTTCCGGTGTGGCACACCGCAACGAGCTGGTGCGCGAGCTGCACGGCGTGCGGTGGTACAACGATTCGATCGGCACGAGCCCGACGCGCACGGCGCGCGGCACGCTCTCCCTCTATGATCAGAAGATTCTGCTCATCGCGGGCGGATATGACAAACACCTCTCCTACAAGGATTTGGGCGAGCTGATTCCCCAGAAGGTGAAAACGCTCGTCCTGATGGGTGCGACGGCTCCGAAGATTGAGGAGGCCGTGCGGTCGGCCTCCACCTACCGCGACGGCTGCCCTGTCATCCTGCACGCCGCTTCCATGGAGGAGGCGGTGGAACTGTGCCAAAAAGCGGCGCAGCCGGGCGACATTGTGACGCTCTCCCCCGCCTCGGCCAGCTTTGATCTCTACCGGAACTTTGAGGAGCGCGGCGACCACTTCAAGCGTCTCGTGCAATCGCTCTCCTGAACGGAAAGGATGACACAGCATTGCAGAAACTGAAAGACCTCCTATTCCGCCTGTGTGCGGCCCCCGGCGTTTCCGGGGCGGAACACAGCGCGGCGGAGCTGGCAGCCGCAGAGCTGGCCCCTTTCGGGCAGGTCAAAATCGATTCTCTGGGCAATGTGACGGCCTGCTTCGGACCAGAGGACGCAGAGGAGCATGTGCTGCTCGACGCGCATCTTGACCAGATTGGCCTGACGGTCTCCTCGATCGACGAGAACGGCTTTCTCTCGGTGAAAAACTGCGGCGGCGTGGATGCCCGCATCCTGCCGGGCGCGCCGGTGGTGGTGTGCGGGAAGGAGAAGATCCCCGGCTCCCTCACGTACGCGCCGCAGCACCTGGCGGAGGAGGCCGGCAAAAAAGCACAGAAGCTGGAAGATCTGCGCGTGGATCCCGGCCTGGACGGGGAAACGGTGCGATCTCTCGTCGCCCCCGGAGATCGGGTGCTGCTCTGGAGCCGCCCGGTTTCCCTGCTGGGGAACCGCCTCTCCTGCGCTGCGCTGGACGATCGCTGCGGCGCGGCCGCGCTCATCCGCTGTGCGGAGCTGCTGCACGGCGAGCCGCTTGCCTGCCGCGTGACCATTCTGCTGAGCACAATGGAGGAGATCGGCGGACAGGGCGCGCGTGTGGGCGCGTATGCCGCCCGGGCGACGCAGGCGATCGCGGTGGATGTGAGCTTTGCCTCACAGCCCGGTGTGCCGGAGGAAAACTGCGGAACGCTGGGCGGCGGCCCGATGATTGGACTGGCCCCCATCCTGAATCATACGATGAGCCGCCGCCTGCTTTCTTTGGCGGAGGAACTGGGCCTGCCCCACACCACAGAGGTGATGGGAGGCCGCACGTCCACCGATTCGGACGAGATTGCCATCGCACGCGGCGGTGTGCGCACGGCTCTTGTCTCCATACCGCTGCGCTACATGCACACGGCGGTGGAAACCATCGACGCTGCCGACGTGGAACATACGGCGCAGCTGCTGGCCGCCTATGTGAAGGAGGTGGGTGTGCATGATTGACACCGCGCTTTTGCGCAGGCTGTGTGAAGCCCCGGGTGTTTCCGGGCAGGAGGACGCAGTTCGTGATCTCATCAGGCGGGAAGCGGAACCGTTTGCGGCCCGCCTGGCCGTTACGCCTCTTGGCAGCCTGATTGTGGAAAAACAGGGGCTTCAGCGGGCCCGCATGCGCCTGATGCTGATCGCGCCAATGGATGAGCCCGGGCTGCTGGTGAAAAGCATTACAAAGGAAGGATTCCTCACATTTCACCCGGTGGGGAACCTGCCTGCTCGGCTGCTCTGCGGCCGGCCTGCGCGGATCTTCACGGAGAAGGGCGAACTGCCGGCGGTGATAGGTGCGAAGCCCATTCATCTGGCAAAGCCGGAGGAGCGCGGCGAGGTGGTGCCGATCCGGGACCTGTTTCTCGACATCGGCGCCTCCTCGCAGGAAGAAGCGGCCGAATGGGTCGAACCGGGCGATGCGGCCGTACCGGACGGTTTCTTCTTGGAACAGGGCGGTCTGGTGCGTGGCCGGGCGTTGGCGGGGCGCGCGGCCTGTGCGCTGCTGCTCGCGCTGATCCGCAGCGATTTGCCGCGCGATGTAACATTCGTCTTCTCCGCGCAGTCGGAGACGGGATCGTCCGGCGCCTGCACGGCAGCTTACACTGTGAAGCCGGAGACAGCCATCGCCGTGTGCGGCGCGGAGGCCGCGGATGCGCCGCCAACAGAGGAAGCGCGGCGCAACTGCCGCATCGGCGGCGGACCGGTGCTCCGTTTTCAGGATCACGAGATGCTGTACGACCGAACGCTGTACCGCCTGGCACGGGAGACAGCCCAAACGGCCGCCCTCCCCTTCCAGGTTACACAGGAACAGAACGGCGTGACGGACACGGCGGCCGTGGCCGTCTCGCGCGGTGGCGTGCGCACGGCAGCAGTGGGCTTCGCCTGCCGTTATCCGGCCGGTCCGCTGCCGCTGGCATCCCTGGCAGATTTGGAACTGACGGAACGGCTGCTGCGCGGTTTGATTGAACGAATCACAGGTGGCTTTTCAGAGAACATTTGAGGGAACGAACATGATACGATTGATTCAGGATGAAACCGAGCTGCTGCCCTGGGCCGGCGATCCGATTGGAGCGCGGGCCTGTGCGGCGGCAGCGGCTTACGGCATCGGCGGCCACGCAGCGCAGTTCTGGCGACAGAACGGCGACACGCTGCTCTGCCGTGTGGATGACGCGATGCTGCTCTGCGCCGGTTCCGATCCGGATTGGAACGAACTGGAGAGCTTCTTTCCCATGGCGGGCGGCCGCGTGCTGCTCTGCCGGGCCGGGGATGCGTCCCATCTGCACAAACCGGAATCGGTAACAGGGCAGGTGATGCTGCGGCACGGCACAACGCCGGAACAGGACGCTGAAGCGGAGGAAAACCCCAGCCCGCGCGAACTGCACGCTTTGCTCGTCCGCTGTGAAACCGAGACGTTTCACGCCCCGGAATTTGAACCGTTTTATCTCGACCTTTCCCACAGAACGCGCCACGGCACGGCGCTTTCCGTGGCCTTTCGAAGAGACGGCAAGCTGACGGCGGCGGCTTTCTGCACAGCCAGGACGGATCGGCTGGCGATCCTTTCCGGGGTGGCGGTGCTTCCAGAATACCGGAGACAGGGATTGGGCAGGCGCGTGGTGCACGCCCTGCTGGCAAAGCTCAGCCAGCCTGCCCAATGCGTGTACCGCGCGCAGGGAGAGCATAAGCAGTTTTATGAACATCTCGGCTTTTTGGATGCGTTTGCGTTCGCGGAACTGGCTCTGGAACCATGAGTTCAGCAATATTAAGATTCAGACAGGCAGGAGAACAACAGACTTATGATGCTTTACCCCACTTTTCACATTGATGAATCGATCCGCAAGGCGGCTGACCGCGCGATGGAGCGCATTGCCCCCGTTCTGGCCGGGATCGATGAAACGACAGATTATAACCAGCAGAAGATGATGGCCGCTTTCGGCAAGGCCCGTGTGAGCGAGAGCTACTTTGCCGCTTCCACCGGCTATGGCTATGGCGATCGCGGCCGTGAGGCACTCGATGAAGTCTATGCCTACGCATTCGGCGCGGAGGATGCGCTGGTGCGGCACAACTTTGTGTGCGGCACCCACGCGCTCACGGTGGCGCTGTTTGGCGTACTGCGTCCCGGCGACACGATGCTGAGTGTGACCGGCCTGCCCTATGATACGCTGCAGAGCGCCATTGGGCTCACGGGAGACGGCAACGGCTCCCTGCGCGAATTTGGCATCCACTATGAACAGGTGGATCTAAAGGAGGACGGCACACCGGATTACGACGAGATTGCGCGCCGTGTGCAGCCCGGTTTGAAAATGGTGTACATCCAGCGCTCCCGCGGTTACAGCCTTCGCCCTTCCTTATTCGTGGAGGAAATTGAGAAAATCGCGAAGATTGCCAAGGAAAAGGCGCCCGGCTGCATCGTGATGGTGGACAACTGCTACGGCGAGTTTGTGCAGAAGGTGGAACCAACCTCCTGCGGCGCGGACCTGATGGCCGGTTCCCTCATCAAGAATCCCGGCGGCGGCGTGGCCCCGACAGGCGGCTACATCGCCGGGCGCAAGGACCTGGTGGAAAGCTGTGCCTACCGGCTTACGACGCCCGGCACGGGCCGCGAGGTAGGCGCCACGCTGGGCGTGAACCGTGAGCTCTTTATGGGTGCGTTCCATGCCCCGCATGTAACGGGCGAAGCGCTGAAAACGGCAGCTTTCGCAGCGGCCCTGTTCAGCGAATTCGGTTATGAAGTGACGCCTCGCTGTGATGAGCCGCGCGCCGACATCATTCAGACGGTGCTCCTGCGCCGTCCCGAATCACTGGTAGCCTTCTGCCGCGGTGTGCAGAAGGGCGCACCGGTGGATTCCTTCGTCTCCCCCGAACCCTGGGACATGCCCGGCTATGACTCCCAGATCATCATGGCCGCCGGCGCCTTCACGCTGGGCGCTTCCATTGAACTCTCTGCGGACGGCCCGCTGCGCGCGCCCTATGCGGCCTGGATGCAGGGCGGCCTGAATTTCCACAGCGGCCGCCTGGGCGCCATGCTGGCGGCGCAGTCTATGCTCGACGAGGGGCTGCTCGGAAAATAAACCGTTGCTTTTCCCGGATTTTTTCGGTATAATAAAACCATTCTGCAAAGGGCGCTGCGTGCCCTTCGACACGCGGGTATGGCGGAATTGGCAGACGCGCTGGATTTAGGTTCCAGTGGGAAACCGTGCAGGTTCGATTCCTGTTACCCGCACCAGAATGTCCATACTTAAACCTGCACTAAAAAAATTAGTGGTTTGAGTAGTTTTTATAGGGTGAGCAGTGCGATTTTGTAGGTCGGACTGCTCACTTCTTTTTTCGCCCGATTGCAATAAATTGTCCTTACTTAAACTCTCGTCAAAAAATATAGTTTTGTGAGGCTATACCAAAATGGAACTATCTATTTGCTCGATAGCCCCTCTTTTTATAATGTTGGTAAAGCGCATATAGCCCAAACAGTCAAAAGACGATCAGTGTGATTTTTATCCCCGCCAGCATGCACTATACACCGGTAATAAGCAGCACAAGGATGGCGGCAGCCGTTTGCTCATGATTCTTTCCCTCATGGTCGGATTACAGATGGATTTTGCTAAAAGCAGGAGCACAGATATTGCAAAACCAAACAGAAAAAAGACTGCACCCAGTTTAGAACTCACTGAAACGCCGTAGCCTTCTACATTGATCACATCTGTTTGCAGCAGAAGAAACAATGATGGTCAAGAAAACATCGGGGACAAACGCTTGAACTACCCAATTCCACCGATCAATATTATACATCGAAATATCAAAGAGCAATTCAACCCAACAGTCCGCCCTGGTATCTTTCTAAAAGTTGCCTATCCGTAAAAATTCAAAGGATTCTTAACTCGGATTTTACGCAATCTTTATATACTCATGGTAACTGTATCGAGAAGATCATGTTAAAATTATAATATATTTCCCTTTGCATTCAAATGCAGACGATTTTACAGTAATCTCTTTTCAGGAGGCTGGCTATGATACGATCCAATGTAATCCGATATGCCCTGCTTGCTGTTTCTGCGAATAAAAATACCACCCTGTTTCAGCAGGACTACCAAGTTGGGCTTGCAGTGCTGGGCTTGTATGAGTTGGAGGAACGGAAGTTCATTTTCTGGGATGAGACATCCATATGCCATTTCTCCAACGGGGCACATGAAGAGCCGCCTTATCAGCTTCCGCTGTATGAGGCGATCAAGCGGTCAAGAAGCAAAACGCTGGACTCTATCCTATTCACGGTATTGACGCAGCATATGAAAGAATATGCCGGTCAAGTGGAAATCTATCTGAAAGACAACCGATTGGTTTCCGAGACGAAAAAAAAGAATCTGTTCGGGATCGAATGCAAGGAGTTGAAGGCCAAACAGGAGTCGGTAGACGAATGCAAAGCACAAGTGCTTACCTTATGCTCTGATCATGTTGTTACTCCCGCACAATGGGTGTTGGCGGAAGTCTTATTGAAAACCGGGCTATTAGACGATTGCTTTGATGAGCAGGAAGTGAATGCCATCAGGGAAAAGCTGCAAGAAAGGCCGAATGTTGCGGAATTGCACGCCTGTGAAAAAGCGTTGGACACCGTTAATAAGGCCTGTTCCATCGGGATGGCTATTTTAGCTACGGCGATGCTCAGCTAACTACTATTCTGACCAAATTAGCAGCACGTATCCACCAGGCGAACAAGCAGGTGTTGATTTTAGGAGAAAATAATATGAATGATTTCACAAAAGAGCGCAAAAAATTGGAAGAGGCGGGTTTTTCCGGTCGGACATTGGAAGAGGCACTGAAGTTGATGGAAGAAACCGGAATACCACGTATGTTAACAAAATTTTTAGTTGCTTCGGTGGTGAAACAGGGGAAAACTCCATCTATGGCATTGTATTCTATGAAAACAATACTACATGACAAAGGATTTATCGAATAACACAGATTTTGTCCCCTGTCGGGTAAAGAGTTGACGCTGTATTTCACGGCATTGACGGATGATGATTCTGAAAATTTTCTCGTAGTAATTCCAGATGGGCTTTTTTCTGCATAAGATCATAGCGTGTACACGCTCCCTTGAAAAAACAGGGAAGAAGAATCAATACGCATCGTTTAAGCGTAAAGTTTTCTCAACCCTGTTTTTTGATACAGTAAACTTGGCTGAGCCGCATTATCCTGTCAAACAATCTCCATTATACCTGAAGGTTGTTAGACATGGTTTTTTCTCACTTATTTTTCTCGGATTGGCACATTTCGCTGTCGCAAGATTTTGCCGATTGTAGTATAATGACATCCAAAGGTATCGGCAATGGCCGACATAGTCATGCCCTTACGGTACATTATTTCTGCTTCGGCACGTTGGGCTTCGGTGAGAATCGTTTGCTTTAGGGTGATCTTGCTGGCAAACTTAGTACCCTCATCGTATGGACACTTATTGCCGGCTTTGTCAATAGAAACTTCACCTCTATCGAGCCTTTCCAGTATTGAGGCGCAGCAATCCCAAGCCCTCTTGACTTTTTTCAAGTTAAGTGTTGAAATGCGCACCAGCGGTTTCAAAGCTGCGGCAAGACGCACACTCATGGACGTGAGTGTGCGTCTTCGTTTCTCCCTTGTTTGTCTGTTCAAAACGGTTACCTTCTTGCTGCCCCTCCCGGAAGCCGCCTCAAGCGCGCCGTCCAGGCTGGAGGCACCGCCGATCACCATCACATTTTTGGGGCATCAGTCTTCTGCTGGCGGAAGCGAAGCTTCCGCCACATACTGCTTGCGCCTCGACGGACCGCTCATACCGGCTCCCCCCAATCTGCACAGGAAACAATCAGTTCCCGGATGTCGTCCAAAGGCACGGCGCCACTCTCCAGGACAAGAAGCGTGCCCTCCAGGCGGAGAAAGGCAGCCGTCTCCGTCACATACTCGCCCAGCTCCTGCCCGCCCAACCGCTTGACAGGGAAAAAGCGCGTCACCGTCACTACTTCCCCGGGAACCAAGCAAAGAAGCATACGGCTGAAGCGGTCTTTTTGATCCTGGCAGAGCTGCACGCGAGGGCAGAGCAGCCGATCCCTCTCGCGCGTGAGAATTGCGATGTCAAAACCACGCAGGGCGGCGAACGGCATGAACAGCTTTGCCCTGTTTCCGAGCTTCATCCTGGGGCGAGCGGAAACAGGACGGGCCTGGTGCAGGATGTGCCGGTATGCTTCCTTCATCTGCGATGCCCTCCTATCTGGCCGTTTCGTTCGATTGTGGTGGCTGCCTCGAAGAGATCGTGCCCCTTGAGGACGGCGTTTTTGCCAAACCGTCCATGCAGGCCAACCACGGTTTTCAAAAGGTCGGTTTCCCGGCGCTCTTCCCGTTCCCCGCGGAACAGGCTGAGCTGCGGGGCGGTATCCTCCTCGCGGCAAAGGCGGATCGCCGCCACGCTCATGCGGCGCACCTGCAGTCTTCTGTCAACCAGCCGGTCATACAGGCGCAGCACGGCTTTCATGATAGAGGAAAGTGCGGCGGTGGGTCCGGGCAGTTTTTCCGTGCCGTGCACGGAAGCGGCCCGCGGCTTGCCGAAATGAAGGCTCACAGGGCCTTCATAGGAAAGAGAACCCTCCCGGCCGAAGGATTCATAGCCCACAAAGAGCGTGACCCCCTCCGCCGCATACCCCTTTGCCACCAGCTCCAGCGTCATCTGCTCCGTCATCTCGCGGACAATGACGCGCCCTTCCTCCCAGGAATAGGGCCGCTTGAGCACCTGGCCGGAGGCGATGGACTTCGCGGCGGGGCGGCAGCGCTTGATCTCCTCCATGCCGCAGGGTTCCTCCCCCCAGGCATGGTCGATGAGGATCTCGGCGTCCACGCCGAATTCCCGAAACAACAGATCCTCGTGGCGCAGGCTGAGCAGCGCCAGATCTCCCATGCACGACACGCCCAGCCGCCCGAGCCTGCCTGCGATGCCCGGCCCGATCTGCCAGAAATCGGTGAGCGGACGGTGCTCCCACAGCTGCTCGCGAAAGGACAGCGCATCGAGCTCCGCCACACGCACGCCGTCACGATCGGCGGGAATGTGTTTGGCAACGATGTCCATCGCGATTTTCGCGAGGTAGAGATTCGTTCCCACGCCGCCTGTGGCAGTGATGCCCTCGGTGCGCAGCACGTCGCGGATGATGGCCGTCACCAGCTCGCGCGCCGTCATGCGGTAAAACGGCAGATACGGTGTCAGGTCAAGGAATGCCTCGTCGATGGAATAAACGTGAATGTCCTGCGCCGCCGCATATTTGAGGTAAATGCCATAGATCTCCGCCGAAATTTCCAGATAGCGGGCCATGCGCGGCATGGCGATGATCATGTGTACCTCCTGCCCGGTGCGGGCACGGATCTCAGCGAGCCGCTGTCTGACCTCGAACAGCCGGGGCCGCCCGGGCACACCGAGCGCCTTGAGCGACGGCGAAACAGCCAGGCAGATCGTTTTGTCTGACCGCGTTTCATCCGCCACCACCAGATTGGTTGTGAGGGGGTCGAGGCCGCGATCCACGCATTCCACGCTGGCATAATAGCTCTTGAGATCGATGCAGGCATATCGCCTTTCCTCCATAGCGTTTCCCTCCTCAAAAGCAGAACATACGTTTGCTTTATTGGCTTTATTATAGAACACACGTTCTATCATTGCAAGAGGAAAAATGCGGAAATCCCACATGGCCTGTCTTTTTTGTCTGCATAAAAAATAATTTTTTATATTTTGATTGAAAAATCTTGACAAATCTTCTTTTGCCTGTTATTTTAAGTCTTCAGGCTTGGGCATTTCCGCAGAAATGCCCTTTTTTTGACGGTTTGCGCATTCGCATACGGGAAAAGGAGGGAGAGCCATGATAGAGCTGCGGCACATTCGAAAGGAGTTTCGCGTGGCAAAACGCGGTTCCGGTTTCGGGCAGGCGGTCAAAGCGCTGTTTCACAAGGAATACGAGACCATTCACGCGCTGCAGGATGTTTCCTTCACGATAGGAGACGGCGAGATGGTGGGCTACATCGGGCCAAACGGCGCGGGCAAGAGCAGCACCATCAAGATCATGAGCGGCATTCTGACGCCGGACGGCGGCACCTGCCGCATCAACGGCCGTGTGCCGTGGAAGGAGCGGACCGCCCATGTGCGGGAGATCGGTGTGGTGTTCGGCCAGCGCTCCCAGCTCTGGTGGGACGTACCCGCGGCAGACAGCTTTGATCTGATCCGGGACATTTACCGCATCGAGGACGATGCCTACCGCCGGACGCTTGCGCGCCTGACGGAGCTGCTCGATCTGGGCGAGCTGCTGAAGACGCCGGTGCGTCAGCTCTCTCTGGGGCAGCGAATGCGGTGCGAGATTGCGGCCTCGCTGCTGCACAGCCCGAAAATTTTGTTCCTGGACGAGCCGACAATCGGCCTCGACGCCGTCTCAAAGATTGCGGTGCGGGATTTCATCCGCGCCATCAACCGGGAAAACGGGACCACCGTGATTCTGACAACACATGACATGCAGGATATCGAGGCCCTGACGGAGAGAGTCCTGCTGATTGGCCGGGGCCGCATCCTGCTGGACGGCTCCCTTTCCGATTTGAAGGCGCGCCACTCCACCCGCAGGACAATCCGTGTGGCGTACGAGGGCGATCGCCTGCCGCCCTTCGAGCAGATGAAGATCCTCAAAGATCGGGACGGACACGCAGAGATTACGATCGACACGGCCGTCCTTCCCGTACAGGAGGCGATCTCCCTTCTCGCGGCAAAGACGGAGCTCCGGGATCTTTCCGTTTCCGAAGAGACAGTGGAAGAGCTCGTCGTCTCCCTGTATCAGGAGTTCGCGATATGAGACAATATGGTTCGTTTTTCCGCATTCGCTTTCTCGCCGGCTTGCAGTACCGCGCCGCGGCATGGGCTGGAGTTTCCACGCAATTTGCCTGGGGCGGGCTGACGCTGCTCCTGTATGCGGCGTTCCACCGCAGTGGGTCGGCAAACTTTCCCATGACGTTTTCGCAGCTTTCGAGCTACATCTGGCTGCAGCAGGCGCTGCTCGCGCTGTTCATGTCCTGGTATTTCGACAATGAAATTCTGGAGAGCGTTTCGACCGGCGGCGTCGCCTATGAGCTGTGCCGGCCGTGCGATCTCTACGCCATGTGGTTTGTGAAGAATCTGGCCGTACGCCTTTCTCGGACCTCTTTGCGCTGCGCGCCGATTCTGCTGGTTGCATCTTTCCTGCCGGCTCCGTTCCGGCTTTCCGCTCCGGCCGGCTGGGAAGCCGCGCTGCTGTTCCCGATCTCCCTTGCGCTGGGCCTGCTGGTGATCGTCTCGTTCTCCATGCTGATCTACATCTCGTCGTTTTACACCATCTCCACGCTTGGCATCCGTCTTCTGTCCTCCTCCGTGGTGGAATTCTTTTCCGGGGCCGTCATCCCCCTCCCCTTCTTTCCGGAACAGCTGCAAGCCGTGATCAACGTCCTTCCCTTCGCCTCCATCCAGAGCACGCCGTTTCTCATCTACACGGGCCACCTCGCCGGGCGGCAGGCGCTGCAGAGCGTGGCGGTGCAGCTGCTCTGGCTCGCAGGGCTGCTTGTGCTTGGCCGCGCGCTCATGGGGCGGGCACTGAAAAAAGTTGTGGTGCAGGGAGGATGATCGCATGAAACTCTATTGGAAATATGCCGCCATTCTGCTCAAATCGCAGATGCAGTACAAGGCCTCGTTCTTCATGACGGCGGCGGGGCAGTTTCTCGTCTCCTTTTCCGCCCTTCTGGGCGTCTCCTTTCTCTTTGACCGCTTCCACACGGTAGACGGGTTCACATTTTCGGAGGTGTTGATCTGCTTTTCCATTGTGCTGGCGGCCTTCTCCTTGTCGGAATGCTTCGCCCGCGGCTTCGACGCCTTCCCCCGGCTGATCCAGAGCGGAAAGCTCGATCAGATCCTGACGCGGCCGCGCGGCGTCGTCTTTCAGGTTCTGACGTCGAACATGGACTTTACCCGCCTCGGCCGTTTGGCGCAGAGCATCTTGGTGCTGTGCTACGCCGTGCCGCACAGCGGGATCGACTGGACGGCGGAAAAGATTCTCTGCGCCTGCCTGATGCTGATCGGCGGCGCGGCGGTGTTCTCCTCCCTCTTCGTGCTGTATGCGGGGTTCAGCTTCTTCACCATCGAAGGGCTGGAATTCATGAACATTTTCACGGACGGGATGCGGGAGTTCGGCGCCTACCCGCTCTCCGTTTACGGCGGGGGCGTGCTCAAATTCTTCACCTTCGTCATCCCGGTGGCGCTGTTCCAATACTATCCCCTGCTCTATCTGACGGGGAAATCACAGGAGCGCGGCTTTCTCTTTCTGCCGCTCCTCGCCTTCGTCTTTTTCCTTCCGTGCTATGCGTTCTTCCGGTTCGGCCTGCATCACTATCAGTCCACCGGTTCATGAACGCGCACATTTGACAAGATCCGCGCTTCGTGCTATAGTGAGGCAAATCTCTCCGCCGGATGGGCGGAAACAGGGAATCGAGGGGTCAAGGAACGACATGGCAACCATGAATCTGGGCATTCTGGCCCATGCGGACGCCGGCAAGACAACCGTGACGGAACAGCTTTTGCTGCTGAGCGGAAGCATCCGGCGAGCCGGCAGTGTAGACGAGGGCACCACCCAGACAGACTGGATGGAAGTGGAGCGCAGGCGCGGCATCTCCGTGCGGGCAGCTGCCGCCGTGCTGGCCTGCGGCGACACGCGGATCCAGCTGATCGACACGCCCGGACACGTGGATTTTCTGGGCGAAGTGGAGCGCAGTCTGGCTGTGTTGGACGGGGCTGTGCTCGTGATCTCCTCCGTGGAGGGCGTGCAGGCGCAGACGCGCGTCCTATGGCGGGCGCTGGAAAAGATGGGCATTCCCGTCCTCCTGCTGATCAACAAGGCGGACCGTGTGGGCTGCGACCTGCCCGGCGTGCTGAAACAGCTGCGGCAGGAATGTTCCCCGCATCTCCTCCCGGTGCAGGAGGTGGAGGGCGAAGGCACGGAGGACTGCCGGGTGTTTCCCGCCAAACGGTTCCGGGAGGACGCGCTCGCCTGCGCCGCCGAATACGACGACGAACTGGCGGAAGCGTATCTAGAGGATCGGCCGGTGGAACCGGAACGGCTGGAAAAGGCTCTGCGCGACGGCACGGCACAGCGGAAGCTGTTCCCCGTGCTGTTCGGCTCCGCAAAAAAGGGTGTGGGCATGGAGGAACTGTTGCAGAGCATCGTGGCTTATCTTCCAACCGCTTCCGGCCGGGACGACGCGCCGCTCTCCGCCGTGGTTTACCAGGTGGATCACGATCCCTCCATGGGCAAGGCGGCGCACCTGCGCGTGTTCTCCGGCTGCCTGAAAAACCGGGACAGCGTGCCCCTGCCCGGCGGACAGGGCGAACAGAAAATCACGCAGATCCGCCGGTTCAGCGGACAGAAGGCCGTGGATGTGGGCGTCATCCACAGCGGGGAGATCGGGGCTGTGTACGGCCTTTCCGGCATTCGCGCCGGGGATGTGATCGGGCAGGCGCCGCCGCGCGGGTTCTGCCGGCTGGCCGTGCCGCTGCTGCGGGTGCAGGCCTTCCCGGCGGATCCGGAGCAGCTCCCCGCCCTGACGCAGGCGCTGGGCGAGCTCTCTCAGGAGGACCCGCTGCTGGACCTGGAATGGATCCCGGAGAGCCGGGAACTGCATCTGCACATCACGGGAAAAATCCAGCTGGAGGTGCTGGAGGAGGTTGTGCGGGAGCGCTACGGGCTTTCGGTGCGCTTCTCGGACCCGACGGTGATTTACAAGGAAACGCCGGCCTCCGCGGCCGAGGGCGAGGAGGTTTATCTGGCCCCGAAGCCGTGCTGGGCGATTGTCCGGCTGCTGGTGGAACCGCTGCCGCGCGGAAGCGGCATCGTGTTTGAATCCGCCATCAAGGAAAAGGAACTGCCGTACCGCTATCAGAACCATGTGCGCCAGAGCCTGCCGCAGGCGCTCAAACAGGGCTGCCGCGGCTGGGAGGTGACGGACGCAAAGTTCACCCTCATCGGCGGGCAGCACCACCATGTGCACACGCATCCGCTGGATTTCTTTGTGGCCACGCCGGTGGCGGTGCAGCGCGCCCTCGTCAACAGCGGCACGATTCTGCTGGAACCGATGGTGCGGGTGACGCTTTCCGCGAGCGAAGAGCTTCTGGGAAAGGTGATCCGCGATCTGGTGGCCATGCGCGGCGAATTTGACACGCCGGCCCTGCACAAGGGCCTTTTCACGCTGGAAGCCACCCTGCCCGTGAGCACCTCGCTCGATTATCCCGTGGTCTTCCGCTCCATGACCTCCGGCAAAGGCATTTACGCCTCGGAATTCCTGGGCTATCGGGAATGTCCGCCCGGCGAGGGGCAGGACGCTCCCCGCCGCGGCGTGGACCCGCTGGATCATGCCAAATGGATTCTCTATGCCCGCAGCGCCATGCAGTGAACCGATTGGAAAGAGGCAGGGAGCTGCTGCAAAAGGAAGACGCAGCAGATCCCTGCGTGAAAAATTATAATGGATAAGAGAAATCGGCCCCCAAAAGAAGCTGTGAACAGGTCCAGTAAAAACGGACAATAGACAAAGTCCCCCCTGATGTAGGAAA
>CAKNKY010000037.1 GCA_930987725.1 uncultured Anaeromassilibacillus sp.
CAAAAGGGGGCGCCGCCCCCTTTTATCCCCTGCAAGCTTTTTGAAAAAAGCTTGAGCAAAAACTTTACTGTTTGGGCCGGAAGATTCACTCCGCGCGCTCAGCGTCGCGTTGTGCCTTGCTGAACACACACCCGCAGTAATCCTGCCGGTAAAGATGATATTTCTGCGAAAGCACAATCGATCGCTTGAACCCTTCCCGCTTCTTGAAATCGGAGGGCAGCCAGCGCACGCCGTATTCCGCCGCAACGCGCTCCCCGATCTCGTTGAGCTTTTCCGCGTTCTTCAGCGGGCTGATCGACAGCGTCGTGCAGAACCAGTCAAACCCGCGGGCGGCCGCAAGCCGCGCCGTCTCGCGCAGGCGCAGCTCGTAGCACGCGAAGCACCGCGCGCCGCCCTCCGGTTCCCGTTCCAGGCCGCGCGAGGCCGCCAGGAATTTCTCCGGCTCATACGCCCCTTCCTCCACCACAACCGGGTGGGAAAGCGTCATCTCCCGCACAAGGCGGCGCGCTTCCTCCGCCCGGTGCGCGTATTCGGAGGCGGGCGATATGTTCGGGTTATAGTAAAACAGCGTGATGGCAAAGTATTGCGAAAGGTATTCCAGCACATAGCTCGAGCACGGCGCGCAGCACGCGTGCAGGAACAGCGTGGGCGCTTCGCCGCCCTCCGGCAGAGAGGCGAGAATCCGGTCGAGCTCCTTCTGGCGGTTCACGCGGTTCATTCTTCCTGCTTCACCGCCACGGCAATGCCCAGCTCTTCCAGCTGCTTCGGGTCCACGCGGCCCGGCGCGCCGCTCATCAGCTCCGCGGAGGAAGCCACCTTCGGGAACGCCAGCACGTCGCGGATGTTGTCGGTGCCGAGCAGCACCATCATGATGCGCTCCAGGCCCCAGGCCATGCCGCCGTGCGGCGGCGCGCCGAACCGGAACGCGTTCAGCAGGAAGCCGAAGCGCGCCTGCGCCTGCTCCGGCGTGAAGCCCAGCGCCTCGAACATCTTCGACTGGATCTCCGGGTCGTTGATACGGATCGATCCGCCGCCCAGCTCGTAGCCGTTGCACACCATGTCGTATGCCTTCGCATACACGTGGCCCGGGTCGCTCACGAGCTTGTCCACGTCCTCGTCGCGCGGGGCGGTGAAGGGATGGTGCATCGCCACATAGCGGTTCTCTTCCTTGCTGTATTCAAACTGCGGGAAGTCCGTCACCCACAGCAGGCACGGCTTCGAGGTGTCGATCAGGCCGAAGCGCTTGGCCAGCTCGCAGCGCAGCGCGCCAAGCGAGGCGAACACCACGGAGTTGTCGCCGCTCGCCACAAGGAACAGCACGTCGCCCGGCTCCGCGCCCATCGCGGTGCGGATCGCCTGCGATTCCTCCGGCGTGAGGAACTTTTCATAAGACGACGTTTCCTTTTCGGCCAGGCGCGTCCACGCCAGGCCCTTCGCGCCGTACGCCTTGATCCACTCCTGCAGCTTGTCGATCTCCTTGCGGGAGAGCTTCTCTGCCTCGCCTTTCAGGCAGATGCCGCGCACGGAGCCGCCCTCCGCCAGCGCGCCGGAAAATACCTTGAATTCCGTGTTCCGCAGCGCGCCGCTCACGTCCACCAGCTCCAGGCCGAAGCGCATGTCCGGCTTGTCGCTGCCGAAGCGGCGCATCGCCTCGTCCCACGTCAGGCGCGGCAGCGGCAGCGGCACGTCCACGCCCAGCAGCTTGCCGTACGCTTCGCGGATGAAGCCCTCGCCGATCGCCATCACGTCCTCCTGATCGACAAAACTCATCTCGAAGTCGATCTGCGTGAACTCCGGCTGGCGGTCCGCGCGCAGGTCCTCGTCGCGGAAGCAGCGCGCGATCTGCATGTAGCGGTCAAAACCGGAGAGCATCAAAAGCTGCTTGTACAGCTGCGGGGACTGCGGCAGCGCGAAAAAGTTCCCCTGGAACACGCGGGAGGGCACCAGATAGTCGCGCGCGCCCTCCGGCGTGGACGCGATGAGATCCGGCGTCTCGATCTCCAGGAAGCCGTTGCGGTCGAAGTAATCGTGCGCGATCTTCACGAGCTTGTGGCGCGCAATCAGGTTGCGCTGCAGGTTCGGGCGCCGCAGGTCCAGATAGCGGTATTTCAGCCGCGTGTCCTCCTTCACGTTCGAGTCCTCCACGATCTCGAACGGCGGCGTCTCGGATTTTGCCAGCACGCGCAGCTCGCGCACCTCGATCTCGATCTCGCCCGTGGGGATCTCCATGTTCTTCGACGTGCGCTCGCGCACCACGCCGCGGGCCGCCAGCACAAACTCGCCGCGCGTTGTGAACGCCTTCTGGAAGATCTCGCGGTCCGTGCTCTCGTCGAATGCGAGCTGCACAATGCCCGTGCGGTCGCGCAGGTCAATGAAGATCAGCTGTCCCAGGTCGCGCTGGCGCTGCACCCAGCCGCACACCACAACCTCCTGCCCGATATGCTCCGGGCGCAGCGTGCCGCAATAGTGCGTGCGCTTGAGCCCCGCCATCGTCTCTGCCATAACAAAAACCCTCTCTTTAATCTTCTATACTCATGCGCGGCGCGCCGCCGCAAAACGGGAGGCGGCGCGCCGGTCTGCCGTTTTTCTTCCTGTTCCCCCGGTCAGAAGGAAAGATCTTCCTGCTCCGTCACGACCGTGAGGTAATCGTCGAGGAAGCGATCGCCCAGCGAGATCTTCTTTTTCTCGCCCGTTTTCATGTTCTTCAGCTCCGCTTTCCCCTGCTCGAGCTCGTCGTCGCCCAGCACAAGGGAGTAGGCGGCCCCCAGCTTGTCGGCGTATTTCATCTGCGCCTTCAGCCCGCGGCCGTTCACGTCGCACATGGCGTGCACGCCGCTCTTCCACAGCTCCGTGCACAGCCGGAACGCTGCCGCCTTCGCCGCGCCGCCCAAGTAGCCGAGGAACACCTCGCACGGCTCCACGCCCGGCAGCTCCACGCCCTGCGCCTGCAGCAGCAGGAGCAGGCGCTCCATGCCCAGGCCGAAGCCGAGCGCCGGCGTGTGCTGGCCGCCCAGCTCCTCCACAAGACCGTCATACCGCCCGCCGGCGCACACGGCCAGCTCCTTGCCGTCGATCTCCGCGAGGAACTCAAACACCGTGCGCGTGTAGTAGTCGAGCCCGCGCACGATCGAGGGGTTCACCGTGTAGGCCACGCCCGCCGCGTCGAGCAGCGCTTTCACGTGGTCGAAGTGCGCGCGGCAGTCGCCGCACAGGAAATCGATCATCTTCGGCGCCTCCGCGGCCACCTTCCCGCACGATTCGTTCTTGCAGTCGAGAATGCGCATCGGGTTGCGCTCGAGCCTGTCCAGGCAGGTGCCGCAGAGCTCCTCCCGATGGCTGCCGAAGTACGCTTTCAGCGTTTCGAAGTATTTCGCGCGGCACGCCGGGCAGCCGATGGAGTTGATCTCCAGCCGCACGCCCTTCACGCCGAACCGCTCGAACAGCGAATGGCCCAGCAGGATGACCTCCGCGTCGGAGAGCGGGTCGCCGGAGCCGTAAAGCTCCACGCCGAACTGATGGAACTCCCGCAGCCTGCCCTTCTGCGCCTTTTCATAGCGGTAGCAGGAGGTGAAATAATAGAATTTCACCGGCAGGCCGCCGTTGAACACGCCGTGCTCGAGCATGGCGCGCGCCGCGCCGGCCGTGCCCTCCGGCCGCAGGGTGACGGAGCGCCCTCCTTTGTCGAGGAAGGTGTACATCTCCTTCTGCACAATGTCGGTGGTGTCGCCCACGCCGCGCTGGAACAGCTCGGTGTGCTCAAACACGGGCGTGCGCACCTCGCCGAAGCCGTGCAGCTCCGCCTCGCTGCGCATCACACGTTCCACAGCCTGCCATGCGGCGGCCTCCTGCGGCAGCACGTCCTGCGTGCCGCGCGGCGCCTGTGTCAAAAGCTCCATCTTGTGTCCTCATCCTTTCCATAAAAAAACCGTCCCGGACCGGGCCAAACGGCCTGATCGAAAGGGACGGGGGAAATTTTTTTCCTTAACGCGGCGCACCCATGTCCGGGCGCCGTGCAGCCGGCTCCCTTTCTCCTGCCCCCGTCTCGCGGGGGCCGCGGCCTTCCCCGGGTGATCTCCCGGCAGGCCGCCTGCGCTGCGGTGCGGAAAGCGGCGTTCCGCCGCCCCGCGGAAGCGATGCAAAATCGGCACGGCTCCGCCTGCCCCCCGGCAAACGCCGGGCAGCGCAGGGCCGCACCTGTATTGTAATCGATATTGCGCGAAAAAGCAACCCCGTTTCACGGGGCGGCGCGCGCCGGTTTCACGCCGGTTTCCGGGCGGACGTCAGGCCTTCGTGTTGAGGATGTTCCGCCAATCGAGATCGCCGCGCTCCAGGCCGTGAATCAGGACCTCCGCCGTGGCAATGTTCGTCGCCACGGGAATGTTGTGCATGTCGCACAGGCGCAGCAGGTTCATGTCGTTCGGTTCATGCGGCTTCGCAGTCAGCGGATCGCGGAACAGAAGCAGAAGATCCACTTCGTTGCAGGCAATGCGGGCGGCAATCTGCTGGTCTCCGCCCTGGCTCCCGGCCAGGAAGCGCTGGATGCGCAGGCCCGTCGCCTCGGCGACCATCTTGCCCGTTGTGCCCGTTGCGCACAGGTTGTGGCGGCTCAGAACGCCGCAATACGCGATGCAGAATTGCACCATCAGCTCCTTTTTGGCGTCGTGTGCAATCAGTGCGATGTTCATCGTGACCCCTCCTTTGGTTGGTGTGATGTGGTTGTAAAACTAAAATCTGCGGAGAGAAACAAGCGGGACCTGTTCGCCTTCCAGACGGGCCGCCAGCCTCCCGATGGCCAGTGCGCCCTGCGTGTGTTCCGGAAACCCGGAACCGCCCGCGCCCGCCGCGGCAAGCCCGGGATCTTCTGGAATGACGGCGATCAGCCGGACTCCGGCCGCGTCGATCACGTCGTCGAGGCTGTGATACACTCCCTGCCTGCGGAAGGCTTCGCCGGAAAACCGGTTCACCACGAGGCGCTGCTGCAGAAGCCCCTCGTGCTCCAGTGCGACGCGCGTCCTGGCGGCGTTGCGCAGGCAGACGGGATCGGGGGTGGAAACGAGGAGCGCTCGCTCCGCCGCGGCCACGGCGCTGGCAAAACCGGCGCCCAGCCCGGCCGGGCAGTCAATGAAAATGTAGTCATAATAGCGCGCAAGCGCACTCACAAGCTGCTTCATCACGCCGGGGCTCACGATCTCCGCCTCCGAAAACGGCGCCGCCAGCAGATACAGCCGCTCCTGCCACGGGCAGCGGTAGATCGCCCGGTTCAGCTCCGCGTTGCCGGAGATCACGTCCCCCACGTCGTACACGCGCTCCTGCGCGATGCCCAGCATGTGGTCAAGACAAGAAAGCCCGGCGTCTCCGTCGATCAGCAGCGCACGCTTGCCGCGCTTCGCCATTGCGGACCCCAGGCCTGCCGCGAGGGTGGATTTGCCAACCCCGCCTTTTCCAGATGTGATGACAGTTACAACACCCATTGGCTCCTCCTTAATAGTACCATCGTATCACAAATTTGAGGCGTAGTCAAAGAATTTTTCGTAAATATTGCGATCCAAATGGCAATTCTGTGTGGTATTACAAGGCTCGGGAAAGGGTTTTGTGGATTTTTCGCCGCCCGGCCCTGTCCGCCGCGAAACGGGGCGGATCGCGGCAGGGTTACGCCTGCGCCGCGGAGGAGGTCCCGTCGCTCTGGGAGGAAGCGGTGTCCCCGTCCTGCGCGGCGGCCTGCCGGCGTTCGCTCTCGGTGCGGATCACGCCGTCGCCGCCCACCTCGGCGTCGTAAAAATAGGCGTCGAGGATATCGCGCACCACGTTCTGGCAATAGGTGCCGGAGGAACCGTGGTCGAGCACAACGGCGAAGGCGATCTGCGGATCGTCCGCCGGGGCGTAGCCGATGAACGTCACGTTGTCGGAGCCGCTCGAGCGTTCCGCCGTGCCGGTCTTGCCGGCGATCTTCACCGGGTAATTGCCGAGCGTCGATTTCGCGCTGCCCTCCGTGATGACGGCCTCCATGCCGGCCTTCACGTAAGCGAGGTTTTCCTCGGAAACGCCCACGTTCTCCACGATCTCGAGCTCGATCTCGTCCTTCACCGTCTCGCGCGTGTAGTCGGTGATCTTGCTCACGATCGTCGCGCGCGGGCGGTTGCCGTTGTTCGCGAGCGTGGCGGCGTAGGTGCACAGCTGCAGCGGGGTGAACGCGTTGTCGGACTGGCCGATGGCCGCGTTGAGCGTTTCGCCCTGATACCACACGTCGCGCGAGCCGGGGCCGGCCAGCACGCCGGCGCTCTCGCCGATCTCAATGCCTGCCTTCACGCCCAGCCCGAAGCGCTGGCAATAGAGGTTCATGGCCGTGATGCCGAGGCGGTAGCCCGTCTCGAAGAAGAACACGTTGCAGGAATCGGCGATGGCGCTGCGCAGCGTGATGGCCCCGTGCCAGCCCAGGCAGGTGGGGGCGTTCGTGGTGCTGCCGTCGGTGAAGCGCGTGTAGTAGTGGTTGCACGTGATCACCGTGGAGTTCGTGATGACGCCCTCCTCCAGCGCGGCGGCGGCCACGGCCGGCTTGAAGCACGAGCCGGGTGTGAATGTGCCGATGAACGCCTTGTTCACGAGCGGCGTGCCCTGCGTGTCGTTTGCGAGCGACGCATAGTAGGAGGCGTCCTCCTGCGCCTGCACGAGATCGTACGTCGGGTATGTGCCCGCCGCGAGGACGGCGCCCGTCTTCACGTCCATCACCACGGCGCCGCCGGTGTAGCAGTCCTCGCCGTGGCCGGAGGAGCGCCCGCCCGCATTTGCGGCGTTGAGCTTTTCGGCGTTTTCGCGCGTGCCGAGGATGTTCTGCTCGAGCGAGGCGTTCACCACTTCCTGGATGCGCTTGTCGATCGTGAGATACACGGTGTCGCCCTCCTGCGGGGCCTTCGTGATCGTCTCGCCCGCCACGGAACCCATGCTCGTCGTCTCCACGACCTTCTCGCCGGCCTCGCCGCGCAGCGTCGATTCAAAGGCGCTCTCCACGCCGCTGATGCCGATGCTGTCGTCAAAGGCGTAGCCCTGGTCGCGGTAATTCTGCTCCCAGTCCTCCATGGAAGAAAATTTCCCCATGCGGCCCACGATGTGTGGAATGAGCATCGTGTTTTCATATTCGCGCGCCGTTGTGACCTCGATCGACACGCCCGGCAGCGACTGGCTGTTCTCGCTCAGGATCGTCACGATCTCGAGCGAGACGTCCGGCGCGACGGTGTACGGGTTCGAGGAACCGAACTGGCTTTTCACCATATTGTACCGCACGGAGACAATGTCGCGCGTCTCCTCCATGGTGTAGCCCTCCACGCCGTACCGCTCGATCAGCGCCTCCATGCACAGGTCGGCCGTGGCGTAGCTGTTCACGTTGGCGTAATCGCGGCCCTTGAGCGTCTCGATCTCCCTGTCTTCCCCCTCGGCAAAGACGTAGGCGCCGTCCTGCACGAGGATCGGCAGCTCGTCCGTCCATTCCTCGCCGTAGCGGTCGAGCAGCGTGACGATCTGGCGGATCGTCTCGTTTTCCTGGCGCGTCGTCTCCGCGTCGCTGCCCTGCTGCATGTAGGGCCAGTTGAGCACCACGGCGTAGCCGGTGCGGTTCACGGCGAGCGGCTCGCCGTTCACGTCGAGGATTTCGCCGCGCGCCGCGGGAATGGCCACGGTGGACTGCGTGGAATGGTCGGCGGTGGCCAGCCATGTGCTGCCGTTGAGGATCTGCCAGTCATACAGCCGCAGCACATAGAGGGCGAACACAAGGGCGACGAGCAGCACGCACACAACGTACCGCCACATGGGGTGGCTGCGTTTTTCCATGGGGGCCTCCTTTCCGGGGTTACTCGCGCTCGCGCAGGAAGAGGGCGAGCGCGCGATTGAAGTAATAGGTGATCGGCATGAACACGAACGAATACCCCATGCGCGGCAGATAGTGCCACGTGTAGGCGTAGCCGGCGGAGCCGTAGCCCGCCAGCAGATAGAGGAACAGCCACTGCAGCGAGAGCACCAGGAACACGCCCAGCGCCCCGGCCAGCAGCGCCGTGAGCAGGTTGGTGCGGATGAGCTCGGCCGCGAGGAGCCCAAGCAGCCAGCACAGCGCGCCCAAAAGCAGCGCGTGGAAGCCGAAGGGCGCGTTCATGCCGAAATCGAGGAAGAGCCCGGCCAGCACGCCGAACGCCATGCCGGTGATCTCCGTTTCGAAGAACGCGATGGAGAGCGCCGCCGGGATCAGCAGCACGGGCCGCTCGCGCAGCACGGGCGGCAGCAGGCCCGGCGTCTCCTGCACCATGAACAGCACAAGGATCTCGAGCACATAGGCAAAGCACCGGATCCCCTTGTACCGGCTCATGCGCCGCCTCCCGCGGAGGACGCGCCGTCCCCCGCAGAGGAAGCATCGTCCCCCGCCGCGGAGGACGCAGCGGACGAGACGGCCGCCTGCGCGCCGCCGTCCTCACCGGAAGCGGCGGAGGGCCCGCTCATCATCGCCTCGCCCTGGCCGAGGAAGGACGTGATCACCATCACATCGCGCACCTCCGTCACGTCCACAAACGGCTCCACAAGGGCATAGAGCGAGACGTCCGATTCCTCGTGCTCCACGGAGGTGATGGTGCCGATCTTCAGGTTCTGCGGGTAAATGCTGCCCAGGCCGCTCGTCACCACGATGTCGCCGGCCTTCGCCTGCGTGCCGGCCGTGAGGTAGCCGAGCTTCACGAGGCCCTGGTCCGAGAGTGTGAGATCGGTGCTGATGACGCCGCTCTCCCCCGCCTGCTTGTCCGTGGCGCCCACCTCGGCCGTTCCGCCCATGCGCGTGTCGGGCGAAAGGAGCGTCGTCACCTCGGCGGAGATGGAGTTCACGCCGGAAACCCAGCCCACCACGCCCTCGCTCGTCACCACGGGGTCGTTCACGGCCACGCCGGCGCTCGTGCCCCGGTCGATCGTGAAGGTGTAGAAGCGGTTCGGGTCGCGCCCGATCACGGAAGCCGCCACGAGCTGGAAGTCCGGGTTGAGCTCCTTCATGTCGAGATACTCATAGAGCTGGGCGTTCTCCTTCTTCAGATCATAGTAATCCACGAGCTGGCTCTGCAGCTCGGAGATCTGGCGGCGCAGCTCGCTGTTTTCGGCCAGCAGCTCCTCGCGGGAAGCGGAGGCGTCCCGCGCCGAGACGGCGGCGTTGTTCGTCACGAGCGTGCTCACGCGCTGCATCGGCGTGGCGAAAAAGCTCAGGATGTTCGACGGCGCGGCGCCGCCGAATCCGGCCGTGCCGATCATCAGCACCAAAAGCGCCGCGCACACGGCCAGGAAAATGCGGAAACTGCGGGAATGGAACAGATCGCTGCGGTTCATGGCGGCCTCCCTTGCGTGTTTTTTGTGTGAAAAAGGCGGCGCGGGGCGGTTTTTTCACCGCCCCCGCCGCCCGGGGAACCGGCCGCGCTCAGCGGCGGTTGTTCTTGTAATAGACGCTGGGCATGGAAACCTCCAGCCGCTTGCCGGTGCCGTCCACCACGCAGTCGAGTGGGCTGTCCGCCACATGCACGGGCATGCCGGTTTCGCGCTCCACAAGCTGGTCGATGCCGCGCAGCAGCGCGCCGCCGCCCGTGAGCATAATGCCGTGGTCGATGATGTCGGCGGAAAGCTCCGGCGGCGTCTTTTCCAGCGTGCTCTTGATGGCGTCCACAATCGTGGCCAGCGGGTCGGAAAGCGCCTCGCGCACCTCCTCGGCGGTGATCGTCACGTTCTTCGGCAGGCCGTCCACGAGGTTGCGGCCCTTGATCTCCACGCTCGCCCCGGCGTTGTCCTCGGTGGGGTAGGCGGAGCCGATGTCGATCTTGATCTGCTCGGCCGTGCGCTCGCCGATGAGCAGGTTGTATTTCTTCTTGACGTAGGAGATGATAGACTCGTCGAATTTGTCGCCCGCCACGCGCACCGAGACGGAGGTCACAATGTCGCCAAGCGAAATCACGGCCACCTCGGCCGTGCCGCCGCCGATATCCACCACCATGCTGCCGGTCGGCTCGGCCACGGGCAGGCCCGCGCCGATCGCCGCGGCCATCGGTTCCTCGATCAGCTCCACCTGGGAAGCGCCCGCCTGGCGCGCGGCGTCCTCCACGGCGCGGCGCTCCACCTCCGTGACGCCGGAGGGGATGCACACCACAATGTGCGGCTTTGAGAACATTGTGGAGCGCAGGACCTTGCGGATGAAGTGCTTGAGCATCGTGGCCGTGATGTCGAAGTCGGCGATGACGCCGTCCTTCAGCGGGCGCACGGCCACAATCGAGCCGGGCGTGCGGCCGATCATTTCCTTGGCGGCCGTGCCCACGGCGAGCACGGTGTCGCTGCGCACGTCCACCGCCACAACGGAGGGCTCGCGCATGACGATGCCCTTGCCTTTCATGAACACAAGCGTGTTCGCGGTGCCGAGATCAATGCCGATATCCTTGGAAAACATGGAATGTATCTCCTTTCGCGGCCGGGGCCGCTGTTGAATTCTGTCTCTGCCGCCCGCGCGGCGGCGCCGGAAGCCCGGTTTTGCCGGAAAACCCCCGATCAGATTTATTATACCCTTTCCCGCAGCGTTAGACAATAAAAAAATTGTAAATTTGCCGCGGTTTCCGCATCGCGGGGCGGTTCAGCCGCCCGAGGGGAACTGCCGCAGCAGCCGGGCCACGCGCGCGATCGGCAGGCCCACGACGTTGTAGAAATCGCCGTCTACGCGCTGCACGAGCAGAGCGCCCAGCCCCTGCACGCCGTAGGCCCCGGCCTTGTCCATCGGTTCGCCGGTGGCGACATACCGATCGATCTCCTCGGCCGTGAGCGGGAAGAACGTGACGGCCGTCGTCTCGGCGCCGCTCTCCTCACGGCTGCCGCACAAAATGCAGAAGCCGGTGTGCACAAGATGGCCGCGCCCGGAGAGCGCGGCGAGCATCGCGCGCGCCTGCGATTCGTCCTTCGGCTTGCCGAGGGCGCGGCCGTCGAGATCCACCACGGTGTCGGCGGCGAGCACGACGTCGCCCGGCCGGGCAAACCGGCGCGCCGCCTCCGCCTTGCGCCGGGCGAGGGCCAGGGCCGTTTCACGGGGCGAGGCCCCGGGCGGGGGCGTCTCGTCCGCTTCGGCGTTCACCGCCGTGAAGGGAAGCCCCGTGCGCGCCAGCAGCTCGCGGCGGCGCGGCGAGGCGGAAGCCAGAATGAGCATGGGTATGCCTCCCGGTTGAGGATGCGCGCCGCGCAGGGCGCGTCAGTCGTGGATGTGGATACGGCTGTAGATGAGGATCGCCGCGAGCAGCAGGATCGCCTGCGCCACGTTCAGGTTGATCTGCAGGCCGAACGTGAGCTTCAGGATCGCGAGATCCACCGTGGTCGGGGCGAGGCCGAAGTCGGCGGCCAGCCCGAGCCAGGAGAGATAGGGCACGCCTGCGGTCACGTTGCCAATCACCACGCCGAGCACGATGGCCAGCAGCAGCAGGATGACGAGCAGCAGCGTGCGGATGAGACTGCGCTTCATTCCGTTTCCCCCTTCCCGATGGCGGCGCGGCCGGTGGAGCCGAAGCCGCCCGCGCCGCGCGGAGTGTCCTCCAGCTCCGCGCACTCCAGCACGGGCAGGGCGGACACGCGCGATACGAGGAGCTGGGCGATGCGCTCGCCGTTTTCCACAATGCACGGTTCATTTGTGAAATTATAGACGCCCACGAGGATTTCCCCGCGGTAATCGCTGTCGATAACGCCCACGCCGTTCGTGAGCAGGAGGCCGCGGCGCATGCCGAGGCTGCTCCTGGCGAAGAGCAGCGCGACGAACGAGGGATCGGGCAGCGCGATGGCGACGCCGGTGGGGATCATGGCCCGGCCCCCTGCGGGGACGACGAGCGGTTCCGGGAGGCAGGCGCTCAGATCGAGCCCTGCCGAACCGGCGGTGGCGCGCTGCGGCAGGGCAGCGCCCTCGCGTACGAGCCGGACGCGCAGGATTTCTTCAGGATGCGGCATGGTGGTTCCTCTCTTTTTTCCAGTCAGTTTCAGGCAACATCAGTAAAGTTTTTGGTCAAGCTTTTTTCAAAAAGCTTGCGGAGGGCGGGGCAGAGCCCCGCAGTGCCGCGAAGCGGCAGGGAAACGGCCAGCAGAGAGGGGCCAAAGGCCCCGAATCTGCGGCGGGAGCACGCGCACAGGCAGAGCGCACACGCGGCACAGTAAAGTTTTTGGTCAAGCTTTTTTCAAAAAGCTTGCAGGGGCGCGGGGCAGAGCCCCGCAGTGCCGCGTCACAGGATGCCGCGCGCGGTGAGGCCGCGCGTGTAAGGGCCGGGAGGCGCGCCACCTGTGAGGTAGCGGCGCAGGACCTCGCCCTGTTCCGGCACGGATTCCGTGGTGAAGCGCAGCGCGAGGAAGTCGGCCCAGGCGAGCGCGCCGAGCCGGTCCGAAAGCTCGAGCGGCACGCTGTTGAGCACCTCGCTGCACGCGCCCGCGCACTGCACGGGAAAGCGCGCGCCGCGGCGGTCGGTGAGCACGGGGGCGGGGCCGGTGCGCGTGCAGTGCAGGCAGCCCTTCGGGCCGTTCGCGGCCGGGCAGGCGCGCGTGAGCATGAGCGGGAGGCGGCCGTAGGCCACGAGGCCGCGCGGCAGATCGCCGCCGAGCGCTTCGCCCTGCGCGAGCGTGAGCTCCACGCTCAGCTCCGTGTCCGCAAGGCCGAACTGCCGCAGCTGTTCGAGCGCGGCGGTGTTCGCGGCGTTGAGCGAAAAGCCGCCGTGCACCGTGCACCCGCATTCCCGCGCAAGACGGGCTGCGCCGAGGTTGCCGGTCCAGCAATCGCGCACACCGGCCGCCGCCGCCTCGCGCAGGCGCGAGGCGGCCTGCCCTTCCAGGCCGAAGAGGCCGCGCGGCAGCTCAATCCCCACAGGGAAGCCCGCTTCCCGCAGCTCGCGGAGACGCTGGGGCGGGGTGTCCCACGGAACATAGCAGATCTCGCACCGCTTTGATTCCTCCGGCAGGTCCCAGGAGGGGAAGCGGGCGCGCAGCGCGGGCGTGCCGGCGCTGCGGTGCGGCGCGGCGGAAAACGGCGTCTCCGCGAACGGGATCGGCGCGCGGTCCTCGCGCCGGTGCAGCAGCTGATCCAGCACGTCGCGCCGCAGGCCGTTGAGCACGGAGGCGGGCAGCGAGAGGCCGGGGTCCACGCTGCAGGCCACGGACTGCGCAAAGAACGGTGTGCCGCCCGTCTTGCGCAGACGCTCCGCGCAGGTTTCGGCGTCGGCGGGGCGGGTGCGCGCCGGTTCCGGCACGGCGCCGCGCGATTCGGCGCAGAAGCCGTCCCCGTCCTCCGCGCGCAGCACGAGCGGTTCCCCGGCGGCGGCGCGCAGCGTCAGGCGCACGGGCACGCGGGGGTATTCCTCGCGGGTGAGGCTGTGCAGGCTGCCGAGCACGGACGCGGCCGCCGCGGCGTCCTCCTTTGAGCGCACGCCGAACAGCGGCCGCGTCTTGCCGCGGGCGGGCGCGTCAAAAAAGCCGGTGGTGAAGCCGGAGCGCGAGAACACGGCCTGCAGGTCGTGCAGAAGCTCCGGCGGCACAGGCTTGCCGTCCGCGTCGAGGCGGCAGGCGGCCACGGCGGCCGCCACGTATTCGGGCCGTTTCATGCGGCCCTCTATTTTCGCGCTGCACACGCCGATTTCCCGGAATTCCGAGAGGCGGCCGATGAGCGAGAGATCCTTCAGGCTCAGGTCGTGGCCCGTGCCGCCGGGCGCGGCGAACGGCAGGCGGCAGGGCTGGGCGCACATGCCGCGGTTGCCGCTGCGCGAGCCGAGCATGGCGCTGAAATAGCATTGGCCGGAGACGGACATGCACAGCGCGCCGTGCACGAAATGTTCCAGCTCGATCTCCACCGCGTCATGGATGGAGCGGATCTCCTCCTTCGTGAGCTCGCGCGAGAGCACGGCGCGCGAAAAGCCCAGTTCCTTCGCGGCGGCCGCGCCCTGCGGCGTGTGCAGGCTCATCTGGGTGGAGGCGTGCAGCGGCAGCTCCGGCGCGCAGGCGCGCAGCCGGAGCAGCAGGCCCAGGTCCTGCACGAGCACGGCGTCCACCGGCAGGCTGCACGCGAAGCGGATGAGCTCCAGCGCGCGTGGCAGCTCGTCGTCCCGCAGAAGCGTGTTTACGGCCAGGTGCACGCGCACGCCGCGCGCGTGGCAGCCGCGCACCGCCTCGCGCAGCCCGTCGAGCGAAAAGTTCTGCGCGGAGGCGCGCGCCGAAAACGAGGGCCCGCCCAGATAGACGGCGTCCGCGCCGGCGCGCACGGCAGCCCGCAAACTTTCGGGGGAACCGGCGGGGGCCAGGATCTCAAGCGGCGTCATTCCTCGCCGTCCTTCTTCTCAAAGAATGAGAGGAAGCCCTTTTCGGCGTCCTCCTCCGGGGTGGGAGGCTCCTCTTCCCGGCGGTCGCGCTGGCCGGCGCGCTCGGCGGGGTGCTGCTGCGCCTTCTGTCTGCGCGGGGCGGGCTTTTCCTCCGGTTCGCTGCCGCCCTCTTCCCCGTCCTCGGATTCGGCGTTCCATCTGGCACGCAGCGTCTGCAATTCCCGGTTCAGCCGCTCGATCTCGCGCCGCGCTTCGTCGGCCTCGAGCCGCGCACGGCTGGCGTCCTCCACGTAATCGCGGATCTGCGTGCGCAGGTTGTCTGCGGAAGCCTGCGCTTTGTGCGCGTCGTCGCAGAAGTTCAGCGATGCAAACACCGCGGCTGCCGCCGTGGAGAGATGCTCGTTCTGCCGCTGCATCGCGGTGATCGCTTTCTCCACTTCCTCCGCGATGGAGCGAATGTAGGATTCGCTGTCGTCGCTGCCAAGCGTACATTCTATCCCGCAAATATCCAATCGGATTCGATTCTTACTCATTTCCTCACACCATCCTTCACCTGCGCGCCTGCGGCGAGCAAGACGCGCACCGTGTTTGTGTCTTCGCCCGACCTCGCACGCACGCGGCTTTTTCTTTGCTGTGGCCCGGGCCCGCCTCCTGTGGAACCGGAGCCGGGCAAGAGCTTTTCCCGCCCGCACCTGCGGCGAGCACACCTGCGGTGAGCAAGTCGCGTACCGTGTTTGTTTCTTCCCCGTGTCTCGCACGCACGCGGTTGTTTCTTTGCTGTGGCCCGGGCCTGCCTCCTGTGAACTGGAGCAGGGCAAGAGCTTTTCTCGCACGCCCGCTGCGTTCATTATAACACAAGAACGGGCCTTGTGGCCCGCCTCTTTAAGCCAAAAACGTTCACCGTTTTTGGCAAGTGTTTCAATGTTCTCTCAGGGCTCGGAAATCTTTGATTTCCGCTTAGCCCGTGAGGTTATTATAACACAACGACGGGCCGGGAGGCCCGAAACCTTGGGCCAAAAACGTTCACCGTTTTTGGCAAGTGTTTCAATGTTCTCTCAGGGCTCGGAAATCTATGATTTCCGCTTAGCCCGTGAGGTTATTATAACATGCAACCGCCGCGCACTCAAGCACCGAAACCGTTCGGCGCGCATTTTCCGTTTCGCCCGCCCTGCGGCGGAAAACGGCTTGTTTTTCTTGCGCTTTGGGGCGCTTTGGTATACAATAAAAAAGCTTGCTATACCCTGTGCGCCCAGGCGCGCAGGCCCGCCGTTTCCCGCGTGCGCCGCGCGCACGACATCACGAAAGGATCATTTCCGGTTCCGCTTATGAGACTGTATTTTTCAAGCAAATTCAAAAAGAACCTGTTCCCCGTGCTCACCATCTCGATCACCTTCGGCTTTGTCCTCTATTTCCTTCTCTCAAACGGAGGCGCGCAGAACCTTGGCCAGATCCTTCTGCGGCTGCGCTGGGAGTGGCTCGGCCTCGCCGTGTTTGCCGTCGTCCTGACCTTCGCGCTCGAGGGCGTCACCCTTCATCTCTTCTGCCGCCACGTCTGCCCCTGGTGGACCTTAGGCCGCTCCGTTTCCATCGGCATGACCGGCCTGTTCTACAGCGCCATTACCCCTTTCTCCACCGGCGGCCAGCCCATGCAGATCTACGCCATGCGCCGCATGGGCATGGACACCGGCAAGGCCGGTTCCGTTATCGCCATGAAAACGCTCGTCTATCAGATCGTCATGGTGATCTATTCCCTGCTGCTCGTCTTCACCCAGCTCGGGTTTTTCCAGCAGAACATCAGCAATTTCTCGTTCATCACCGTGATCGGCCTGCTCTCAAACAGCGCTTTCATTGGCGCCGTGCTGCTCTTTACCGTGAGCGCCCGCGGCACCGACCGCGCCCTCCGCTTTTTTCTCCGCCTGCTTTACCGGCTGCGCATTGTGCGGCGCCCCCTGCACCGCTATTCCCGCATCCACGTCCAGATGAGCGTCTTCCACAAGAGCGCCGGCCTCATGGGCCGCTCCTTCCGCCTCTATTGCACCACCGCCCTGCTCACCGTGGTGCAGATCACCGTGCAGAGCCTCATCTCCTGGTTTATCTATAAGAGCTTTGCCCTCGCGGGCGAGCAGGTTCCCGTCATCACCATGGTGGCCGCGCAGGTCTTCGTCTCCATGGTTTCCGCCTTCGTGCCGCTCCCCGGCGCGTCCGGCGGCGCGGAGGGCTCCTTCGTCCTCTTCTTCGGCAAGTTCTTTGGCCAGGATATCGTGGCCGCCATGTTCCTCTGGCGTTTGCTCACATATTATGTCAACATCGCGTTCGGCGGCCTGTTCTCCGTCTGGGGCGGAAAAAAATATCAGGCCAAAACGGAGGAAAAAACGTGAGCCGGTTTCCGCGCCGGCAGCGGCCTGCAAAAGAAAAGGGGAAACGCCATGAAACAGAAGGACGTCCGCTACCCCAGAAGCCTGGAGGAGATCCCGCTTCCGGCTCAGGTTTCGGATCTTGCGCTGTATCTTCGCCTGAGCGCGGAATTCGGCCGCGCAGACGAGGGGGAAAAGATTTACGAGGGCGTGGAGAGCGCCGTGAAGGCGGCCCTTGCGGAGTTCCAGCAGCTCGTTCTGTCCGCCTCCGATCCCGATGAACCGGATGCGCTCGGCGAGATCCGCGCGCTGCGCCCCGCCGGGCCGAGGGTGCTCGTGCAGGGTGTGCCCGATTCCTATGCGGAGCGGCTGCGCGGGGCCTTCCTCGGCAGAATGGCGGGATGCACGCTGGGCGCCGCGCTTGAGTTTGAGCCGATCGGGGCGGCCAGGAGCTGGGCCCTGCGGTTCGGCGATTCCTACCCCCTCACGGATTACTGGAGCGAGGTCCGCAACCCGGAAGATCTCCACTATATCGTGGGGAAAAAGCGCGATCTCACCAAATCCTGCATGGATGCCGTCCCGCCGGACGACGACACGATCTACACCCTGCTCGGCCTTCTTGCCATGGAGGAGTATGGCCCGGATCTGACGCGCGATCAGCTTGCCTGCATCTGGAAAAAATATCTTCCGCTCGGCGAGGATGGCGGCACCGGCGGCGGGAAGGGCTGCTGGTGGGGCGAGCGCACCATGCTTCGCCGGCTGCTCGGCGGCACTCCCCTGCCGCAGGCCGGCGTGGAGGGAAACCCCAACCTGCAGAGCATCGCCGCATGGACACGCGCCGACAGCTACGGCTACGTGTTCCCCGGAAAACCGGAAAAGGCCGCGGAGCTTGCGTTCCGCGACGCCTCCATGAACCACAGGCGCAACGGCGTGTATGGCTCCATGTTCATGGCTGCCGCCATTTCGGCGGCGTTTGCCGTGGACGATCCCATGGATGCCGTGCGCATCGGCCTGACGGAGATCCCGCGCGGATGCCTGTTTGCCGAGGGCGTGCGCTGGGCCCTGGAGCAGACGCCGTCCAATTACCAGGAGGCCTATGATCTCACCTGGCAGCGGTATAAGGGCATGTTCAACGGAAGCGCCATCACAAACGCGCTTCATGTTGTCATGGGCCTGAAAATCGGCGCCGGTGATTTCACCAGGACCATCGGCGAAACGGTGGCCATGAGCGGAGACAACGACTGCACCGGCGCCACCGCCGGCAGTATCCTGGGCGCGGTGATCGGCAGGCAGAATATTCCCGAACATTGGATTGCCCCCTTCCGCGGCCGCATGCACATTTATCTCAACGGCCTGCCGGAATACCTCGATCTCGAGGAAGTCTGCGCCCGCTTCGAAGCGCTGGGCCGGCGGTTCTGCGGCAGTTGAAAAATCGCTTTCCCCCACCGAAACGCTTTCAAACGGCGATTCGAAACGAGAAAGCGAAACCAAAACGGGACTGAAAAATCACTTTTAGAGAGATTGCACAAAAACAGGGCGCTTTCACAAGGTAAAGAAAAGAGGACGAGCCTTGTGCAGGATCGCTTAAAATGCCGGATTTTTCTTTGCAAAACAGAGAAATCCAAGGTTTTTGGAAACGGCTGCCTTTTGTATTGAAAAGGCGCCGTTTTTATCCTATAATATACATAAAGCAAAAAAGCAAACCAAGAACAGGAACAGAATTCCCGCCTGCCCGGTCCGGCCCGCAGTGCCGCCGGCGCGGCGCCCGCAATGGAGGCTTTTTATGAACTACGAGATGTCTGTGGAAAAGATCAGAGAAGAAATTGTCAGCCGCCTGCAGCACAGCTTTGGGGTCAGCCCGGAGAACGCGACGAATGAGCACTACTACAAGGCCGTGGCGCTTATCATCTCCGACCTCCTGTGCAAAGGCCGCGCGGAGACAAAGACCTCCGCGGAGCGCACCCACACCAAGCAGATCTATTACCTCTGCATGGAATTCCTCATGGGCCGCTCGCTGAAGAACAACCTGTTCAACCTGGGCCTGGACCGCAAGTTTGCGGATGCCCTTGCGCTGATGGACGTCAAGCTCGACGATCTCTACGAGGAGGAGCCGGACGCCGGCCTCGGGAACGGCGGCCTCGGCCGCCTCGCCGCCTGCTTCCTGGACGGCCTCGCCACCCAGGGCTACCCGGCGATTGGCTACTCCCTGCGCTATGAATACGGCATCTTCCGCCAGAAGCTGGTGGACGGCTGGCAGACGGAGCTGCCGGACTTCTGGCTGCCCGGCGGCAAGGTGTGGCTGCAGGAGGTGCCGGAGAAGGCCGTGGAGGTCCACTTCGACGGCCACATCGAGGAGAGCTGGAACGGGCCCTATCACGTGGTGAACCACAAGGATTACACAAACGTGCTGGCCATCCCCTATGACATGTATGTGTCCGGCTACGACGGCCGCTGCGTGGCGAAGCTGCGCATTTGGGCCGCGCGTTCGCCTGAGTTCGACATGAAGATGTTCAACTCCGGCAACTATATGCGCGCCATGGAGCAGAACGCCATGGCCGAGGTCATCACGAAGGTGCTCTACCCCGAGGACAACCACATGGAGGGCAAGAGCCTTCGCCTGACGCAGCAGTACTTTCTCGTGTCCGCCACGATCCAGGACATCGTGCGCCGCCACCTGTTCAAGTATTCCACGCTCGACAACCTGCCGGACGTGGCCGCCATCCATCTGAACGACACGCACCCGGTGCTCGCGATCCCCGAGCTCATGCGCATCATGCTCGATGAGTGCGGCTACGGCTGGGACGCCGCGTGGGACATCGTGACCCGCACCATCGCCTACACGAACCACACCGTCATGGCCGAAGCGCTCGAGTGCTGGGGCCAGGATATGTTCCGCCTGCGCCTGCCGCGCATCTATCAGATCGTGGAGGAGATCAACCGCCGCTTCTGCGCCAGCATGCACGACATGGGCGTGGACGGCTACAAGGTGGGCCGCATGGCTCCGCTCAACGACGGCTATGTGAAGATGGCGAACCTCGCCGTCGTCGGCTCGCACAGCGTGAACGGCGTGTCCGCGCTGCACAGCGAGATCCTCAAGGAGACCGTGTTCCATGACTTCTACACCGAGATGCCGCAGAAGTTCACGAACGTGACGAACGGCATCGCGCACCGCCGCTGGCTGAACCAGAGCAACCCGGAGCTGGCTTCCCTGCTCACGGAGCTGATCGGCCCCGGCTATATCCTGCACGCCGATGAGCTCAAGAAGCTCATGGCCTGGAAGGACGACAAGGCCGTGCTGCAGCGCATGGCGAAGATCAAGCGCAGCAACAAGGAGCGCCTCGCCGCCTATGTGAAGCAGGCCAACGGCATCACGCTCGACCCCGATTCCATCTTCGACATGCAGGTCAAGCGCATGCATGAGTACAAACGCCAGCACCTGAACGCGCTGCACATCCTGAGCGAATACCTCTGGCTGCGCGACAACCCGAACGCCGATTACACGCCCCACACCTATATCTTCGGCGCGAAGGCCGCGGCGGGCTATTACTTCGCCAAGCAGATGATCCGCTTCATTGTGAAGCTCAGCGAGGTCATCAACAACGACCCGCGCGTGAACCAGAAGCTCAAGGTGGTCTATGTGGAGGATTACCGCGTCACGCTCGCGGAGCTCATGATCCCCTCGGCCGATATTTCCGAGCAGATCTCCCTGGCCGGCACGGAGGCCAGCGGCACCTCAAACATGAAGTTCATGATCAACGGCGCCGTGACGCTCGGCACGCTCGACGGCGCGAACGTCGAGATCCACGAGGCTGTGGGCGATGACAACATCATCCTCTTCGGCATGACGACGCCGCAGGTGAACGACCTCAAGAAGCAGGGCTATCACCCCGAGGTCATCGCCGAGAACAACGCCGATATCCGCCACGCGCTGCGCGAGCTGAGCCACGGCCTGGGCGGCGTCGATTTCCACGACATGGTGCGCTCGCTGCAGGCGCAGGATCCCTACATGGTCCTCGCCGATTTCGATTCCTACTGCAAGGCGCAGCGCCGTGCGCGTGAGCTTTACGGCAACAGCGAGAACTGGCAGCGCATGTGCCTTGTGAACGTGGCCAATGCCGGCCGCTTCGCCGCCGACCGCGCCATCCGCGAGTATGCCGGCAACATTTGGGACGCCAACCCCCTGCCGCCCGCCCCGAAGGCTGAGCCGCAGAAGCCCGCCGCCGTGAAGCCGGTGGCCGCGGCGGAGCCCCAGGCAAAGAAGAAATAAATCTGCCTGCGCAGAGATCAAAACTCCCCCGGCACAGGGCGGAACCGCTTCGGTCCCAGCCCCCGTGCAGGGGGAGTTTTTCTGTCTTTTTCACAATGGGCATTTCCCGGGGAAAGGAATCGTGCGCGCATGCGGGAAAAGCTTTCGCCTGGCCCCGGAACACAGGAGCCCGGCGAGGGCCGCAGCAAAGAAAACAGCCGCGTGCGTGCGGGGCTGGGCAAAAACACAAACCCGGTGCGCGATTTGCCCGGCGCAGCCGCGCGACTTGCTCGCCGCAGGCGCGCAGGAAAGAAACAGACAGGGCGAACCGCTTTGTGGGCAGCCGACGCACTGCAAGATGCATCGCGGGTGACGAGCCTGCCGGTGCAGACAGCCCTGCGCCGGGACGGCGCGTGCGCGTCTTGCCCACCGCAGGTGCGCGGGCGTGCGGGGCTTTTTCCTCTTATCTTTCGCCTTTTCCTGTTTGGCTTTTGCTGCGCAAAAGTCTTTTCATTTGTCGCTCATGCCGCGACGGGGATTTCCTCGCTTGTCCCCTCCCGCGGCTTTGTTTCCGGCCCGCGGATCTTGTTATCTGCTGCTTTTTCGCGGACTTTTGCGCCCATTGCCTGTTTGCCTGTTCTGCGTTGTTTATGCGAGTTTTCCCTCTTGTTTTTTTGCCCTTTCCTGCCTAACTTTTTCCTCTCAAACTTCTTTTCATTTGTCGCTCAGGCCGCGACGGGCCTCTACTTTCTTCCGAAAAGAAAGTAGACAAAGATTCGCAAAAGGGCTTCGCCCCTTTGAACCCCCATTCCAGCGCCCTGCGGCCGATCTCCCCTTTCCCCGCGCTGCTGGCCGGCTTAGCGGCCCTTTGGGCCGCAAACCGCCGGCAGATAAGGGAAACGCTTGAAAAGCCAGGGAGCAGAGCTCAGCTTTTCAAGCGTTTCTGTGC
>CAKNKY010000038.1 GCA_930987725.1 uncultured Anaeromassilibacillus sp.
CCCGTCAGCCGGCGGTTTGCGGCCCGAAGGGCCGTTAAGCCGGCCAGCAGCGCGGAAGAGGGAGTGATTGGCCGCAGGGCGCAGGAATGGGGGTTCGAAGGGGGCGCGATAGCGCCCCCTCGCGGTTCTTTTCCCCCATTTTCTTTCCGAAAAGAAAATGGGGTGCCCGTCGCGGCATGAGCGACAAGTGAAAAGATTTTTGAGAGGAAAAAGTTAGGCGGAAAAAGGCAAAAGACAGAAGAAAAAACGCGCGCACAAGCGCATGGCAGGCAGGCAGCGGCAGCGCAGACCAGGCCAAGCGCAGAAGCATCAGACAACCCGCAGGCCGGGGACAAGGCAGCGGCACACCGGCGGAAAAAACCGCCGGGGCACCAGGCACGAAAACCCACATAACAGCGGCAGGCGGTGCAAGAACGGCCTCCCCGGCAGACAGCGCGGCACGCCAAACGCAAAAGATCCCTCCGGGCGGGCAAAACTCGCATTCGCTCTTTTGCCTGCCCGGAGGGGGCCTTGTGTACCGGGCCGCCAAAAATTCGCTTCGCTGTTTTTGGCTGGCACGGCCTTTTTCTGCTTCGCATTGCGCACAGCGCCGCGCGCGGCGCTGCACAAAAGGGGGCGCCGCCCCCTTTTATCCCCCGCAGCCTTTTGAAAAAGGCTGGCGAAAACTTTATCATTTGGGCAGGGCGAAAAGCCTGCGCTCAGCTGCGGCGGCGCGGCGGCTCCTTCGGCGCAACCGGAGTCTCGCTCTCGCCATTACCAGCATCCGTATCGCTCCCGGCGGTGCCCCCCTGCGGCGCGTCGTCTGCGTCGCCGCCGTCCTCACCGTTTTCCGTTTCCTCCGGCAATGCGCTGCCCTCCAGAGCAGCCTTGCGTGCCGCTGCCTGCTCTTTCTTTTCGGCCTCAAACGCTGCCCGGTTCTTTTTCGTTTCGCGGTAGTATGCCACACACGCAATCACCAGCACCGCCGCTGTCAAGCCGCGCAGGACCCAGCCCCATACGCCTTCAAACAGGCCAGCGCCCGTGTAGGCATCCGCACCCCACCAGACGCCCAGCACCAGGAAAAAGCCGCCCAGCAGATAGAAAATCTTATTTTCCCGGCCGAAGCGGATCAGCAGAATCAGCCCCACAAGGAGCCACAGCACAGCGTATACATATGGATTCATCGTCCATCCTCCCGACTTGTGGATTTGCCTCCAGTATACAGCGCACGATCCTTTGCTGTCAACCGGCCGCCGCGCAGCCCGTTATGCCCCGCGGAACTTCCGCTCCTCCCGCACGGCGGGAAACGCCAGAAGCTTCCCCGCAGGCCGGACACACCGCGCCCCGCCTGCGCACGACGCCCTGCGCGCCTCTGCCCGCAGACGGCGCAGCTTCTCGTGGTGCAGCCGGAACAGGCAGCACACCGCGGTCACCGCACTCAGCAGCGCTTCCAGCACCGTGAACAGCGCGCTGCCGTCCCCGGCGGCCAGGCCTGCCACACCCATGACGGCGCACAGCGCGCACAGCTTTGCCCCTTCGCCCCAGCCCGGGCGGTACCAAATCCCCATGGCAATTGCCGCTGCCAACAGAGCGATTCCAATCCACATCATGCGAAAATCCTCCTCTTTGTTCGACTATATTCGATTGTTTGTTCGGTTTTATGCGCTTATCATAGCACATATGTTCTAGTATTGCAAGCTTTTTTCGAACATTCATCGAACATATACAGAGTGTACAAAAAAGCTGCTGCAAAATGAAGAGGCAGCCGAAATTTTCGCAAAAAACGCCATCAGAAGAAAAAGAAATCGGCCCCAAAAGAAGCTGTTTCGCTTCCTTCGCAGGCCGATTCTTATGCTTTGTTTTGGAAGAGAGCTGTTTTGCAGCAACCATTTGCTGCTGCGGAAAAGCGAACTCAGCCGGCAAAAAGGGCGGCGAGATCGTCCTGTGCGAGCGGGCGCACGCCGCTGCGCACGAGCGCCTCGGAAGCCTTGTCCGGGTCGTTCACGCGGAAAATCATGTAGGCGACGTCCTTCTTCCTCGTGAGGAAGGCGTAGGTGTATTCCACGTTGATGCCGGCCTCGCCCAGCGCGCTGAGCATCTTCACGAGGCTGCCGGGCTTATCCGGGATTTCGATCGCGAGCACGGGCGTGACGGCGCAGATGTAGCCGGCGTCCTTCGCCACGTTCACCGTGTCATAGGGATCGTCCACGATCAGGCGCAGAATGCCGAAATCCTGCGTTTCGGCGATGGAAAGGGCGCGCATGTCGATCTGATTCTGTTCCAGCAGGCGGGTGAACTCCGCGAGCTGGCCGGGCTTGTTTTCCAGGAAAACGGAAATCTGGTTGATGGCCATGGCTCTGGCTCCTTTCTCAATACAGGTTGCGCTTGTCGATGACGCGCACCGCCTTGCCCTCGCTGCGCACGATGCTCTTCGGCGCCACGAGCTTGACGACGGTGTAGATGCCGAGCATCGCCTTGAGCGCGTCCACAAGCTCCTTCTCGCGCGCGGAGACCTTCGCCAGGTTGTCCGAGAACATTTCCGGCGTCATCTCCACCTGCACCTCGAGGCGGTCGCTGTTGTTTTCGCGCGTGACGATGATCTGATAGTTGGCCGGGTAGCCCTTGTTGAGCAGCACCGTTTCGATCTGCGACGGGAACACGTTCACGCCCTTGACGATGAGCATGTCGTCGCTGCGGCCCATCGGCTTGCTCATGCGCACATGTGTGCGGCCGCACGGGCACTTCTCATAGTTGAGCACGCAGATGTCGCGCGTGCGGTAGCGCAGGAGCGGGAAGGCGTCCTTCGTGATGCACGTGAACACGAGCTCGCCCACGCTGCCCTCCGGCAGGACCTCGCCCGTCTTGGGATCGATGATCTCCGGGATAAAGTTGTCTTCGTTGATGTGCATGCCGTGCTGGTCGCTGCACTCGAAGGAGACGCCGGGGCCGGAGATCTCCGTGAGGCCGTAGATATCATAGGCCGTGATGCCGAGCTTGTTCTGGATATCCTGGCGCATTTCCTCGCTCCAGGCCTCCGCGCCGAAGATGCCGGCCTTAAGCTTGATCTGATCGCGCAGGCCGCGCTCGATGATGCTCTCCGCCAGATACGCCGCATAGGAGGGCGTGCAGCACAGAATCGTGGAGCCGAGATCCGTCATGAACTGGATCTGGCGGTCCGTGTTGCCGGAGGACATCGGCAGCGTGAGCGAGCCCAGCTTGTGGGAGCCGCCGTTCAGGCCGGGGCCGCCGGTGAACAGGCCATAGCCGTAGCACACGTGCACGACGTCGTCCTTCGTGGCGCCGGCCGCCACCAGGGCGCGGGCGCAGCACTCGTCCCAGAGGTCAATGTCGTGCTGCGTGTAGAAGGCCACCACGCGGCGGCCGGTGGTGCCGCTCGTGGACTGAATGCGCACGCAGTCGTGCAGCGGAACGGCCAGCAGGCCGTAGGGATACGCCTTGCGCAGATCCTCCTTCGTGAGGAAGGGCAGCTTGTGCAGATCGTCTACCGAGCGGATGTCGCCGGGCTCCACGCCCTTCTCCTTCATGAGGTTGCGGTAGTACGGCACATTCTCATACACGCGCTTCACCGTGGGGACGAGGCGCTCATTCTGCCAGGCCCGAATCTGCTCGCGGCTGGCACACTCGATTTCAGGCTGATAATATCGCTCCATGGGGATCGTTCCTTTCGTAGTGGTTTGAAAAGGCTGCGGGGCGGGCCGGCGTTCCGGCCCGGATCTTCTTTTACTATATCATTTTACTGCGGTAAAGTAAACAGAAAAATGGGCGAAAAATGGAAATTTTTAGGGCACAAAAAAGAGGAACCCGGCGGCCGGGTTCCTCTTCGCCGCGCGGCGCGGCTTTTCACTCCTTATTTCGGAAGGCACCGTTACCTTCCGCTCAGGCCGGTGATGCATGTGAGCACACCGGCGATCCCCAAAAACGCATAGACAAACAGGCGGAACTGATCGGCGCGGATGCGATCCACCACCCTGGAGCCGATGGCCATGCCGATAAACTGCCCGGCGATGCCGGGAACGGCGAGCAGGAGCGTGGAGGGGAGCAGCACGCCGCTGCTCAGGCGGTTGACGCAGTTCACCAGGTTTGTCGCCCAGAAAGGAGACGTAACGGTCCGTTTCCGCCTGATAGGAGGTGTGGAACACCGTGACGGACGCCACGAGCAGCGGCGCAATGCACATGCACAGGCAGATGGCGAAAAACCGGTGGGAGAGCGGATACCGGCGCAGCGCGGCGGTGGCCCGATCGAGCAGGCGGCGGAACGGTTGAAAAATTTTATTTCTTTTCTTCATAAAAAGTTTCCAATCTGATGCTTTCTTATGTATTATACTGATATTATAGCGGTCCCCGTTCTGCTTGTCCAATTCCCTGTTTTGCGGGAACAGGGACGAAACGGTAAAGATAATGGATTGTTCCGGAAAAGGAGATCGGGTACTGTATGCATATCCGATGAGAAAAGGGGAGGATTGTGTGAAAGAATTGACGAATGTGGCTGAATTTGGGCAGGGAAAGCGTATTTTTTCCGTGACGGCGGAGGAATATGCGCCCACACCGGCCAGCGAGCTGCTGTGCGGCAACTTCATCGAGGTGGGATTCGGCTACCAGGTGGAGAGCATGTGGACGGAGATGTTCTACAACCGCAGCTTTGAGAAGGTGTTTCCGATTGCGAAGGGGACGTATGACTGGTTCGGCGGGAACGACAAGGGGCTGGGCAACGACTGGACGAAGGAGGAGTGGTACCATTCCGCTTACCAGCACAGCCGGTGGTATGCCTTCCCGGGCAAAGACCGGCCCGAGAGCATCACGGCCGACGCGACGTATCTCACCGAGATCACGCCCGGCTACAGCCTGCGCCTCTCCATGGAGAAAGGCGGCGTGCACGGCGAGCACTGCCTCGTGATTGACAATTTCGACAGCCGCCCCGCCGGTGTGGCACAGGACGGAAAATACCTGCGCAGCGGCGAGACGTACCATTTCAGCGGCTGGCTGCAGCTGCTCTCCGGCGAGAGCGAGGGGGCGGAGATCCTGTTTTACCGCACGGACCGCGCGCAGGACGAGGAGCCGCTGGCCCGCGCGGCGCTGCCGCCCCTTTCCGCGGAGGGCGCCTGGGTGGAGGTGGACTTCCCGCCCGCCGCGTGTGACGTCTGGGCGACGTTTGCGCTGTGCGTGCCCGGCGGCACAAAAGTGCTGTGCGACGCGTTCTCCCTCATGCCGGCCCACTCCTGCCACGGCTGGCGGCCCGACGTGGTGGAGGCGCTCCGGGAGCTCAAGCCTTCCGTGATGCGCTTCCCCGGCGGAAACTTCGGCTCGCTGCATCTGTGGACGGACGCCATCGGCCCGAAGAACAGCCGCCGCCCCGAGCCGAGCGTGATGTGGGGCGATCTGAACTACAACGACGTGGGCACCGACGAATTCCTCGACCTGTGCGAGCAGACGGGCGCGGAGCCGCTGCTGCTGGTCAATATGCTGCACCCTTTGAAGCAGTTTTATTTTCTCGCCTTCCCGGAGATCACGGAGTGGGGCGGGCTGCAGCGCCACGGCCAGAACCTGACCCGGATCCTCGACAAGGAGGGGGGCATCGAGCTGGCCCGCCGCTGGGTGGAATACTGCAACGGCGACGTATCGACCCCCATGGGAAGGCTGCGCGCCGAGAACGGCCACCCCGAGCCGTATCACGTGAAATACTGGGAGATGGACAACGAGACGTGGCGGTGGTTCACAAAGGAGGAGTACGCGGAGTATGTAAACCGCTATGCCGCTGCCATGCGTTCCGTGGATCCGACGATCGAGATCGGCATCTGCTCCTATCACACGTTCAGCGACGTGATTGAGGACATTCTGGAGCTGTGCGGCGAATCGGTGAATTTCATCGCGGACCGCATGTGCGAGCCTTTCAACATCAAGCGGAAGATTGCCATTGTGCAGCGCTACAACGAGACGCACAAGCACCAGATCTATTACACCGACACCGAGGCCCTGCAGAACCGCGATCTCACGCTGGCCCCCTTCACGAAGAAATACTATGCGGAGCACGATCTTGACTTCTGCCGGAGCAGGCGCACCTGGCTTTATGCCCTCACGATGGCGGGTAACCTGCTGCACTACCAGCGCTATGGCGACCTTGCGCGGTTCATGTGCTTCAACAACCTGTGCAACACCTCCGGGCAGTCCTGCATCGAGGCGTCAAAGGAGGAGACGATCCTCACGTGCGCCGGCATCCTGATGGCGCACATGGCGCGCACGAAGGCCGCCTGGCCGCTGCGCGTGGAGGGCTATGAGCCGGACAGCCTCAAGAGTGTCGAATTGCAGGTGAGCTGGGACCGGAAGCGCGAGAGCCTCGTGATCCACCTGGTGAACAAGTGCGACGAGCCGACGCCCGTCACGCTGGATCTCTCGCATCTGGGGCGGCGGTTCACGTCCTATTGCTGCACGCGGCTTTCGGCGGCGGACGGCGCGGTGCAGGAGACGATCCGCTCCCACGGCCACATTCGCGAGGAAACGCACTGCGGCAGCCTTTCCTCCGACGTGCCCTGCACGTTCGACGCGCCGGCCTTCTCCTTCTCCGAGATTGTGCTGCAGGACTGAAGAATGACAAAAGCAGGACAGATACCGCCCCAACCGCGAGCGGTGAGGCAAAAGAAAAGGCCGGCACGGGACGCGAAGTGCGTCCAGGCTCAGCCTGGTGAGCGGGGAAAAAGCCGCTGAAAATCTCGGGCGCGAGCGGCGAGGCAAAAGAAAAGGTGGGCATGGGACGCGAAGTGCGTCCAGGCTCAGCCTGGTGAGCGGGAAAAAAGCTGCTGAAAATCTCGGACGCGAGCGGCGAGGCAAAAGAAAAGGCCGGGTGCGGGACGCGAAGTGCGTCCAGGCTCAGCCTGGTGAGCGGGAAAGAACGAAAAGCAGACAGCAAAAAGGCGCCTTCCGGCGCGGGAAAGTCCCGCGGGAAGGCGCCTTTTTCTCATGTCCGCCGAAAGGAAACGGTTGCCTCCTTTCGGCGGGCTATTGTATAATAGCCGCAGTGCGCGGCGGGATGGATGCCCGGCGCACTCGAAAGGGAGGGGCGGCGCGCCGCCCGGGAAGGAGGACGTTTGTCTTGGAAAACCTGATTGTCTCCGTGAACGTGGTGTTTCCCCTGTTTGCCCTGATGGCTGTGGGCTTCCTGCTCAACCGCATCGGCCTGCTCGACGGCCGCACGGCGGAGAAGATGAACACCGTGACGTTCAAGGCGTTTCTGCCTGTGCTGATCTTTTACAACATTTACCGCACGGATGTGGGGGAGATTTTCGATGCGCGCCTCGTGCTGTTGGCGCTTGCGCTCGTCGCGCTGCTGTTCCTGGTGCTGTGGCTGCTCGTGCCGCGGGTGGAAAAGGATTACCGGCGCAGGGGCGTGCTCATCCAGGGCATGTTCCGCAGCAACTTCATTCTCTATGGCCTGCCGGTGACGGCCTCGCTCTTCGGTGAGGAGAACACCGGCACGGCGGCCATGCTCGTGGCCTTCGTGGTGCCGCTTTACAATGTGCTTTCCGTTATAATTCTGGAATGGTATGCCTCGCGGCAGATCCACATTAAAAAGATTGCGAAGGGCATCGCCACAAACCCGCTCATTCTCGGCGCCATCTGCGGAGGGCTGTTCCTGTTGCTCGGCGTGCGGATGCCGCAGGCGCTCGAGGACGCCGTGCAGGATCTTTCCGGCCTCGCCACACCGATGGCATTCCTCGTGCTGGGCGCCTCGTTCCGCTTTTCCAGCCTGGCGGGGAACTGGAAGGCGCTCGTGTGCGCCGTTGTGGTGAAGCTCGCGGTGGTGCCGGCCATGCTGCTGCCTGTGTGCGTGGCCTTCGGCTACCGCTCCCTTGCGCTGGCGGCGCTGCTCACGATGCTGGGCGCGCCCACGGCTGTCTCCTCCTACACAATGGCGCGCCAGCTTGACGCGGACAGCGAGCTCGCGGGGCAGATCGTGGTGTTCACGTCCGTCTGCTCCATCCTCACCATGTTTTTCTGGGTGTTCCTGCTGCGGCAGCTGGCGCTCCTCTGAGCAAAACCCGGCTCAGTGGCCGGAAGGCTTCTGGTTTTCCACAAGCTGTTTTTCGGTGGTGAGGTCCGCGTGCAGCAGCACGGCGAACACCACGGCGAGCGGCAGCAATGTCAGCCACACGGCGCGGCCCAGGAGCTGCAGGCAGAACACGGTGCCCACAGTGGCCCCGGCCGCGAAGAAGAGGAGCATACCCAGGTGGGTGAGAAACTTGCGGCGGTGAGGCTTTTCCGCGTTATGGCGGTGGCGCCACTCCATGGCGAGGCCCACGCCAACCTGGCGGATGTGGTTCGTGACGAACGTGGTGGCGACCGCCACGCCCTCCGCCTGGCGGAAGGTGTTGTACTGCATGGAGGCGATGAAGTTCACGGCCACCTGCGAAATCTGCACCGGCGCGCTTTCCGGCACAAAGCCGAGCATCACGATGACGAGCATCTCCACGGCGATGAGCAGCGTGTCCCACCGCACGGCCAGGCGGTGCTTCACCGGGTTCGGCAGCAGCTCCGACACAACGGCGCCCAGAATGTAGGCGCCGATGGGGATGAGGTAATACAGCGCGCCGTTCCAGTCGCCCTTGCCGAGCTCCATGCCGAGGAGCACGACATTGCCCGTCTGCGCGTTGCAGAACACGCCGCCGCGCAGCACATAGGTGAACGCGCCGAGAAAGCCCGCCACGAAGATCAGGACAAAATAGATCCAGTCCCGCTCGCACATGAGGTAATAGCGGCCTTCCTGCCTTTGTTTCCGTTCCATGTTTTTTCCCCCTTGTATTTCTCACCTACTATAGCACAAAGCGCATCTTGCGGCAAGGCGGGAGGGCGAGGGCGTCCCGGAATCTGTCTTTTTTCTCCTGATTTTATGTCATTCTCTGTTTTTTTCTTGTGCTTTTTGGGTGTGCTGTGCTAAAATAGCGGCAAGACAAGGAGGAGTGATTCCCTATGCAAGAAAAAGCGAAGATTCTGATTCAGTCTATCCTCGACCGCGCCGTGGCGGCGGGGGAGACGGTGGGCTGCAGCGCCCTGATCCGGAAAGACGGCCAGGAGCTCTGCTTTGCCGCCAGCGGCCTGGCGGACCGCGAGGAGAACAAGCCGATCCGCCGCGACACGATCTTCCGGCTCTATTCCATGAGCAAGCCGATCACGGGCGTGGCCGCCGTGAAACTGGCCGAGGAGGGGAAGCTCGATCTCTCCCAGCCCGTGGCGGATTTCCTGCCGTCCTTCCGCGGGCAGCGGGTGGAGCTGCCGGACGGCAGCCTCGCGCCCGTGGATCGGCCCATGAAGGTGGCCGACCTGCTGCGCATGACGTCCGGCCTGCCGTATGACGGGCCGGGCCGCGCCGGCCGCTATGCCGCCGGTGTGATGGAGGAGGCGAAGGCTTCCCTGAACACCGACACGCCGATCGGCACGCTCGAGCTGGCCGAAAAGCTGGGCCGCGGCCCGCTGGCGTTTCAGCCCGGCTCCTCGTGGCGGTACGGCACCTCCGCCGACGTGCTCGGCGCGGTGATTGAGGCGGTGTCCGGCAAGCGGTTCGGCGATTACCTTGAGGACGCGATCTTCGCCCCGCTCGGCATGCACGACACGGCATTCTGGGTGCCGCCGGAGAAGCAGTGGAGGCTTGCCGCCGTCTACACCGCAAAGCCGGACGGCTCCCTCGCGCGCTATGACGAGAACCACCTGGACATCCGCAACCACATGGACCGCTGCCCGGCGTTCGAGTCCGGCGGCGGCGGACTGGCCTCCACGGCGGACGATTACGCCCGCTTTGCCGCCATGCTGCTCAACGGCGGCGAGCTGGACGGCGTGCGTGTGCTGAGCAGCGCTTCCGTGCGTTACCTCACGAGCCCCGGCCTGAATGATGTGCAGCGCGCCGCGCTGGAGAAGGACTTCGACAACCTGCCCGGCTACTCCTACAACGGGCTCATGCGCGTGCTGGTGGAGCCCGGCCGCGCGAACACGCTGAGCTGCGCCGGCGACTACGGCTGGGACGGCTGGCTCGGCTGTTACTTCGAGAATGTGCCCGCCCAGAACATGACGGTGCTGCTCTTCATGCAGCGCACCGACACGGGCTACACGCCGCTCGCGCGCAGGCTGCGCGACGCTGCCGCCATGCTGACGAGCGACTGACGGGCTGCAAAGCCCTGCCGCCCCGGCTGACGGAAGCAGGGAAGCCCTTTTCCGGGCTGTTCCCGGAAAAACCACAGGACTTTTCCGGCTTCGGAAGAGCAAAAGGCCGCCGGGCCCGCAGATGACAGCGGGTCCGGCGGCCTTTTGCCGTGGAATTCGGCTCAGAGCTTTTTCACGAACAGCGCTCGGATGGCGTTGAGCACGGCGAGGATCATGACGCCCACGTCCGCGAACACGGCCAGCCACATGTTGGCCAGGCCGAGCGCCACGAGCACGAGGCAGATCAGCTTGATGCCGATGGCTGCCGCGATGTTCTGATACACGATCCGCAGGCATTTGCGCGAGATTCGGATCGCCTTGGCGATCTTGAGCGGGTCGTCGTCCATGAGCACCACGTCCGCGGCCTCGATGGCGGCGTCGGAGCCCATGGCGCCCATCGCGATGCCGATGTCCGCGCGGCGCAGCACCGGCGCGTCGTTGATGCCGTCGCCCACGAAGGCGAGCCGGGCCTTTTCCGGCTTTTCGCTGAGCAGCGCTTCCACCTTCTCCACCTTTCCGGCGGGCAGCAGCTCGCTGTACACCTCGTCGACGCCCAATTCCCCGGCCACCTGCTCCGCCACCCTGCGCGCGTCGCCGGTGAGCATGACGGTTTTGCGGATGCCGGCGGCGCGGAGCGCGCGGACAGCCTCGGCGGCATGGGGCTTCACGCGGTCCGAAATTACGATGTGGCCCATGTATTTGCCGTCGATCGCCACGTGGATGATTGTGCCCACGCTGTGGCAGGGAATGTAGGGGAGGCCCAGCCGCTCCATGAGCTTGCCGTTGCCGGCGGCTACGCGGCAGCCGTCCACCGTGGCCGTCACGCCGTTGCCGCTGATCTCCTGCACATCCGTGACGCGGGTGCGGTCCACGGGCTTGCCGTAAGCCCGCAGCAGGCTCTTGCTGATCGGGTGCGTGGAGGAGCTCTCCGCCAGCGCGGCGTACTCCACGAGGCGGGCGTTCTCCATCCCGCTGTGGTGGATGCCGTTCACCTCAAACACGCCCTGCGTGAGCGTGCCGGTCTTGTCGAACACCATGATCTTCGTCTTCGAGAGCGTTTCCAGGTAGTTGGAGCCCTTCACGAGCACGCCGGCCTTGCTGGCCCCGCCGATGCCCGCGAAGAAGGAGAGCGGGATGCTGATCACGAGCGCGCACGGGCAGCTGGCCACGAGGAAGGTGAGCGCGCGGTAAAGCCACGTCTCCCAGGCGGGCGGCTGGCCCAGGGCCAGCGTGACCAGCGAGGGCAGGATGGCCAGCACCGCGGCCGCGATGCACACGGCAGGCGTGTAAATTTTGGCGAAGCGGGAGATGAAAGCCTCCGAATGGGACTTGCGGGAGGACGCGTTCTCCACCAGATCGAGGATCTTCGACACGGTGGATTCCCCGAATTCCTTCGTGGTGCGGATCTTCAGCAGGCCCGTCATGTTGATGCAGCCGCTGATGACGGCGTCGCCCTCGTGCACCTCACGCGGCAGCGATTCGCCGGTGAGAGCCGCGGTGTTCAGCGTGGAGGAGCCCTCCGTGACGCAGCCGTCGATCGGCACCTTTTCGCCGGGCTTCACCACAATGACCGTGCCCACGGCGACCTCGTCCGGGTCCGCCTGCTCGAGCACGCCGTCACGCTCCACATTGGCATAATCGGGGCGGATGTCCATCAGCTCGCTGATGTTGCGGCGGCTCCTGCCCACGGCGTAGCTCTGGAACCACTCACCCACCTGGTAGAACAGCATGACGGCGATGGCTTCCAGATAGTCGCCGTTCTCATACACCGCCAGCGCCAGCGCGCCCAGCGTGGCCAGGGCCATGAGGAAGTTTTCATCGAAGATCTGGCCGTTGCGGATGCCCCTGCCGGCCTTGCGCAGGATATCATAGCCGATGATCAGGTAATCCGCCGCGTAACACGCCAGCCGCACCCAGCGGCCCGCCGCGCCCAGCTGCGCAAAGGCTTGCGTCCCCAGCAGTTGGAGCGCCAGCAGCAGCACGGAGGCTGCCAGGATGCGCCACAGCATGGTCTTCTGTTTCCGTGTCATGCCGCTCGAGGGTTTCTGCCCCATCACGCGCAGCACCGCCGCCAGGGCGGCGGCCACTATCAGCAGCAGGTTTACAATCAGCTCCTGCATCGTTTCTCTCTCCTCTTCGTCTCCAAATGTTAAATGAATGTTTAATCGTTTGCGGGAAGAAACGCCCTGCGGGAAAAGCCGCAGGGCGCGGTTGCAGCGGATTAAAGGTAAATTTCACAGTCGGGCTCGATTTTCTTGCAGGCCTTGCGCACACCGGCCATCACGGAGGCGGGTTCCTGGCCCTCATGGAATTCCACGATCATCTTCTGGGTCATGAAGTTCACGGTGGCGGCCTGCACGCCCTCGATTTTGCAGGCGGCATCTTCCATCTTGTTGGCGCAGTTCGCGCAGTCGACTTCGATCCTGTATGTCTTTTTCATGGGGACAACCTCCTTATCAGTGGGGAACGGAACCCGTTCGATTTAACTGTTTAACAATTATTTAATTGTTTGACTTTAGTATAGCGCATTCCCGCCGGATGTCAAGGGGGAAACGCGAAAAAAAGAAGATTTTTTTCAGGGCAGCAAAAGGCCGGCCGCCCGGTCCCGGTTCGGGAGGGCGGCCGGCCGCTGTTACGCTTTCACGGCAGTGTCGTTCGGGCAGGAGATTTCCACCATTTTTTCGATCATGAGGTGCAGCATCCGGGCCTGTTGTGTGTCGGCGGCGCGGTAATAGACCTCCTTGCCCTCGCGGCGGCTCACGATGAGGCCGCTGCTCTTGAGCTGGCGCAGGTGGTGGGAGAGGGCGGGGCTGCTCATGCCCACGAGCGAGGCCAGGTTGATGACGCACTCCTCGCAGTGGCACAGCAGCCAGAACACGCGGATGCGCTTGCCGTCGCAGAGCTGCTTGAAAATATCGGCGACCGTCTGGAAATCCTCTTCCTTCGGCATGTGGTCAAAGCCGTGTTCGATCTTCTGGCCGTGGTTGTGCGGAAGACAACGCTCTTCCATCTTTCCATCCCCTCTTTTTGCAAAAACCGGGCGCTTTCCGCCTTTTGTTTTATTCTCTATTGTACGATCGGACGGGCGGAAAGTCAATCGGGCTGCCCGCATGCTTTACACCGGCCCCGTTTTCCGCTATGATAGAGAAAAAGCGGCGCGGCGTTCCGGCGCGCCGGCGAGAGGAGAGGACAGGAATGGGATGGATGGGCAGCCTCGTGAACGGCCTTTCGGGCAATCTGAACGAGATCTCCCCGCAGGAGACGGAGAAGGAGTTCGGCGCGTTCCTCATGGAGGGGGAAGCGGTGCAGGCCTGCTTCCGGCTTGTGCGCGACGTGCTGATCGTGACGGACAAGCGCATCATTGACATCGACAAGCAGGGCGCGACGGGCACAAAGCTGCGCGTCTCGTCGATTGACCTTTCCAGCGTGTTCCGCGTCACGGTGGAGACGGCGGGCTTCGGCGTGGACGACAGCGAGATCACGATTGAGTACATTGTTTCGCCGTATTACCGCATGAACGGCGTGGAGACGGCGCAGAAAACGTGGGAGTTCCCGCGGTCCTATCAGGTGGAGTCGCTCTACCGGTTCCTGCAGGAGGCCGCTTACCGCAGCCACCAGGCCATGAACGGCTGAGAGAAAACGGCAGGCCGCCCGCCCCAAAAGGGGAACGGGCGGCCTGCCGTTTTTGTGCGGGAGAAGGCTCAGGCCTGATACCACTGGGCCTGCGCGTGCCACAGGCGGGCGTAGGCGCCCTCCTCCTGGCCGAGCAGCGCTTCATGGGAGCCGAGCTGCACGAGCTTTCCCTCCTCAAACACGGCGATCTCGTCGCAGAACCGGCAGGACGAGAGCCGGTGGGAGATGTAGAGCGCGCCTTTCTGATCCACCATGGAGCGGAAGCGCGTGTACACCTCCGATTCGGCGATGGGGTCGAGGGCGGCGGTCGGCTCGTCGAGGATGACGAACGGGGCGTTCTTGTAGAGCGCGCGGGCGATGGCGAGCTTCTGCGCCTCGCCGCCGGAGAGATTCACACCGCCCTCCTCCACCTCGTAGAGCGGCTGGTTCAGCCCCTGCGGCTGCTTTTCCGCCCATTCGAGCGCGCCGGCCTGCCGCAGGCAGTCCTTCACGCGTGCCTCGTCATAGTGCGAGGCGGCGGCCACGTTCTGGCCCAGAGGCAGCGCCAGGATCTGAAAGTCCTGGAACACGACGGCGAACAGGCGGCGCAGCTCGTCGCGCCTGTACTCGCGCACGTCGCGGCCGTTGAGCAGAATGCGCCCCTCCGTGGGGTCATAGAGGCGGCACAGCAGCTTGACGAACGTCGTCTTGCCGCTGCCGTTGCGGCCCACGAGGGCGTAGTGCGTGCCCTTTTTCAGCCGCAGGTTCAGCCCGCGCAGCGCCCACTCCTTCGCGCCGGGGTAGCGGAAGCCCACGTTTTCACACACGATCTCCCAGTCGCCGGAGAGATCCACCGGCAGCGTGCCGTCCTTCTGGTGGCGGTACTGGTTCGGGTCGTCGCCCTCGCCGATGAAATCGAGGTATTCCTGGCAGTGCGGGCCCTGCATGCGGATGTGCTGCACGGAGTAGACGAGCACGCGCACGCCCTCCGCGAGCTGCGTGACGGCGCCGGCCACCTGCACGATGCTGCCCACCGTGAGCAGCCCGGCCAGGGCGCGCACGCCCACGGCCAGGTAGGCCAGGCAGGTGATGGCCTGCGAGAGCGCGCCGCGCACGCCGCCGGAGAAGGAGCGCAGCTTTGCGCGCGCGTCTGAGAGCTCTTCCACCTTGCGGTCCGTCTTTTCCAGCAGGCCGCTCAGGCGATCCTGCATGGCATAGAGGCGGATGTCCTTGGCGGCAAGGCTGACGTGGGCGTAGTTGAACAGGAAATTCTGCAGCCGCAGCGGCGCGGCCAGCACGGTGATGTTTTCCTCCTTCATGCGGTAGAGCTTCGTCTCGCTGTAGATGGAATACACGGCGGAGACGACGAGGAACGCGACCATGAGGATCGTCTCCCACGGGATGCCGCCGCCGGGCGCGGGCGTGAACACCGGCCAGGCCAGCGCCAGCGCCGAGAGGGTGATGGTGAGCCCCTGCGCGAACGACATGAGCACGCCCGGCACCTCCCACGGGCCGTACCAGAACATGCGCGTGGCGCGCTCGATGCGCTCCACCGCCAGGCCGATCTCCGGCTTTTCCAGCTCCTCATAGTCGGCCTTCATCATGACGCGGCTCATCTCCTGATACAGCCGCCAGTAGAGATCGATGCCCTCCACGGCCGAGACGCTCGTGGCCAGGCGCTCGAGCAGATAGAGACCGTAGGTGCAGGTGACGGCGCCGAGCACCCAGTTGAGCACCGTTTCCCACGGTGCGCCCGTGGTGAGGGCGTCCAGGATGCGGGCGGAGAAGAACAGCGCCGCAAACGGCTGGATGGTGACGAACACCTGCGAGAGGACAAAGCTGGGGATGTTCCGCCAGTCCAGGCGGAAGATGACGCGCACGGTGCGGAACACGGCGCGCACGCTCTTGAGGAAGGGGACTTTTTGCTTCTGTTCCCGTTTCATGCGAACGCCTCCTCTCCCGTTTCCTCCGGGTGGTCGCGGTAATACCGGCTCTGCACCTCGAAGGCCTTCGCGTATGCGCCGCCGGCGGCGATGAGCTCCTCATGGGAGCCGATCTCCGCGATGCGGCCGTCCTCCAGGAAGAAAATGCGGTCGCAGAAGCGGGTGGAGGCCAGCCGGTGCGAGATGAAAACGGACGTCGTGTTCTGCGTGAAGGCGCGGTACTGGCGGTACACGTGCTCCTCCGCGATGGGGTCGAGCGCGGCGGTCGGCTCGTCGAGCACGAGGATCGGCGCGTCCTTGTAGAGCGCGCGGGCCAGCAGCAGCCGCTGCTGTTCGCCGCCCGAAAGGCTCACGGCGCCCTCGTTCACCTCCGGCACGAGCAGCGTGTCCAGCCCGGCGGGCAGCCGATCCAGAAGGCCGCTGAGCTCCGCCTTCGCAAGGCAGGCGCGCAGCCGCGCTTCGTCCTCGCTGCCGGGTTCCAGGCAGGAGACGGCCTCGCGCAGCGTGCCGGGGAAGAGGTTCACCTCCTGGAACACGGTGGCGAAGAGGCGGAAATACGCGCGGCGGTCAAACTGCCGGACCGGCACGCCGTTGACGAGGACTTCGCCCTCCGTCGGCTCCAGCAGGCCGCACAGCAGCTTCACGCACGTCGTCTTGCCCGCGCCGTTCATGCCCACGAGGGCGATGCGCTCGCCCGGGCGGATCTCAAAGCTCAGGCCGTGCAGCGTGTCCTGTTCCGCGCCGGGATAGCGGAAGGAGACGTTTCGGAACGAGAGGGAGCAGGGTCTGCCGGGCGGGCAGGCTTCGGAGACCGGCACGGTTTTTTCGCCGCGGCGCAGCGTCTCGCTGCGGTCCTCCTCCTCCAGCATGGAGCGGATGGCGGAGACGTCGCCCTTCATCATCCACAGCCGCTGCGCCTGGTTCACGATCTGGCGCACCCACGTGGAAAAGCCGAGCACCGCGCCGATGTACAGCACATAGTCCGCGGCCGAGATCGTTCCCCCGACCACCTGGCTCGTGAGCGTGACGTAGGCCGCGAGCTCCATGACGATGCCCAGCACGGCTGTGCACACGGCGGAGAGGAAATTCTTCTTTTCCACCGCGCCGTAGTCGCTGCGGATGATGCGCATCGCGCGGTCAAAGTGCTCCTCGATCCACGGGTACATCTGATAGAGGCGGACGTCCTTGCCGGCCTTCGGGCTGCACGTGGTGCGCTGCAGATAGCCGAACAGGCCGTTGCCGCGGTACATTTTGCGTTTCCCGCGCTCTTTGTCGCCGAAGCCGGAGGTGAACACCCCCGCCGCGGCGCAGGCCGCGAGCAGCAGCAAAAGCCAGACGGGCAGCGTGCGCAGCACCGAGAGATAGAGCGCAAAGCCGAACACGCCGGAACCGAGCAGCGTGAGGTTCAGCGCAGCGCCGTTGAGGTAGCGCTGAAAATCCCAGATGTAGCGGCTGATCTCGTAATACCGGTCGTAGAACGCCTTGTTTTCCAGTTTTTCGTAATCGCAGTCCATGTGGCGGCGCAGAAGCTGGGTGTCGAAGGATTTGCAGAGCTTGTCCTGCTCCGCCTCCATGACGCCGGCGCCGTACTGATCGAGAAAGCTGCACGCCACGGCCGCGAGGCCCAGCGCCAGCACCGCCTGCATCAGGGCGGCGGCGCTGCCGTGCTCCGTGACGGCGCGCACCACCAGGTTCGGCAGCAGAATGCCGATGAACGGCAGCGCCACCTTCACGGGAATGCTGATCCAAATGAAGCGGAACGAGCGGGGGGCGCAGCGGTGCAGCTCGCGCAGCACGAAGCGCAGGTTCTGCCACAGGCCGCCGGCCCTTTTTTGTTCTGTTTTGAACATGTTTTCTCCTCATGCCACACCGCAGGTCCGGCCGGCTGTCGTGACCGGACGGCGGCATGGCATCTCAAAAAACGATTGGCGGCTCCCTGTTTTCATCCGTTCTGATCGTTGTTCTCCTCCTCCTCCCCGAACGATGCGGCCGGAAACACGGACGTGCCCCGTCTTTCCTGCCGCGCCGCATACTTGTCTTTCTATTATATAATGGAAACAGGACCGTTTGAAGATCGGGATCTTGAACTTTCTTTCGCTTTTTTGAACAAAATAAAGGGGAAATATGCAATCAATGCGGGAAAAGCCTGAAAAGGCGGCGCGGCTTTGCCGTGTTCCGCGGCGGCGGCGCGGGGAACAGGGGGACGCGGGCACGGGGGAAAACAGGGGGCGGGAGGGCGCCGCGCAGCCGGGACGGCGGGCGCGCACCTGCGAGGGAGACACAGCTAAAATTTCCGGGAAAAGGCAGGTCCCCCCCCTTGACAAGCGGCAAAATTCGAGTAAAATTTGTTCTTGTCCGAACAATTTGTTTTTCAGAGAGAAAGGGGGGAGCGAGGTGGATAAGGACTGCGGCGCCTGGATCAACCTGCTTTCGCACAGGCTCAAGGCGAGGCTTGACGCCTCCTTTCAGGACCTGGGCATCACCGGGGTGCAGAGCCGGGTGATCTTTTACATTCTGGCGCACTGCGGGGAAGGCCCCGTGTTCCAGCGCGACATTGAGAACGTGTTTGCGCTGAGCCGGTCGACGGCCACGGGCATCCTGCAGGTGCTCGAGAAAAACGGTATGATCCGCAGGGAGCGCGTGGCGGCGGACGCCCGGCTGAAGAGCCTGGTGCCCACGCAGCGCGCCGCCGAGCTGAACGCGCAGGTGCGCGACTGCCTGCGGGAAGCCGACCGGATGCTGACGCGCGGCATTTCGGAAGGCCAGCTCCAGCTTTTCCGCGAAACGGCCGCGCTGATGCTGCGCAACCTGAACGAATGGGAAAAAGGCTGCTGCGCGGAAGCGGCCGCAGCGGAGCCGGAACAGGAGGGAGAGGAAAGTTCGCGGCAGAACAAACCTCGCACGCCTTGCCGCGCCGTTTCGCGCACGGTGTCCGGCAACAACCAGGAACAGAAGGGGGAAACAATTCGATGCTGAAAGTTTTGGCTCGCAGCGTCCGCGAGTTTAAGAGGCTATCGATCCTCACGCCGATCCTCGTCCTTGGCGAGGTGGTGATGGAATGCATCATTCCGTTCACCATCGCAAACCTCGTCAACGAGATGCAGGCCGGCTGCGGGATGGACGTGATTGTGCGCTACGGCGCGGAGCTCGTGGTGATGGCTGTGCTGTCGCTCGTGTTCGGCGTGGCTGCCGGCAACACGTGTGCCACGGCGTCTACCGGCTTTGCGCGCAACCTGCGCAAGGATATGTTTTACAAGATCCAGGAGTATTCGTTCGAGAACATCGACAAATTCTCCGTTTCCAGCCTCGTGACCCGCATGACGACGGACGTGGTGAACGTGCAGATGGCGTTCATGATGATCATCCGCATCGCCATCCGCGGCCCGCTCATGCTTGTGTTCTCGTTCATCATGGGCTTTGTCATGGGCGGCCGGCTGGCGATGATTTTCCTTGTGACAATCCCGCTCCTGACGGTGGGGCTGGCGCTTGTCATCTTCAAGGCCATGCCGATCTTCCGCCGCGTGTTCCGCAAGTACGATGCGCTTAACGATTCCGTGCAGGAGAACGTACATGCCATGCGCGTAGTCAAGAGCTATGTGCGGGAAGATTACGAGAAGAAGAAGTTCGCCACCGCCGCGGAGGATGTTTGCAGCGATTTCACCCGTGCCGAGCGCATTATGGCCCTCAACGGCCCGATGATGCAGTTCTGTGTGTACGCCGGCATGGTGTTCGTGCTGTCGTTCGGTTCTTACCTGGTGATTTCCAGCGGCGGTCTGGAGGTCAATGTCGGCCAGATGTCATCCATGCTGACGTACAGCTTCCAGATCCTCATGAGCCTGATGATGCTCTCCATGGTGTTTGTGATGATCACCATGTCGATGGAATCGGCGGAGCGCATTGTGGAGGTGCTTTCCGAGGAAAGCAGCCTGACAAGCCCGGAAAACGCCGTTGCCGAGGTGAAGGACGGCTCCATCGACTTTGAGAACGTGAGCTTCAAGTATTCCCAGAAGGCGGAACGGGACGCGCTTTCCGGCGTGAATCTGCATATCAACTCCGGTGAAGTGATTGGTATCCTGGGCGGGACCGGTTCCTCGAAATCGACGCTGGTGCAGCTCATCCCGCGCCTGTACGACGTGACAGGCGGCTGCGTGAAGGTGGGCGGCGTTGACGTGCGCCGGTACGATCTGGAAACGCTGCGCAACAACGTGGCTGTGGTGCTGCAGAAGAACGTGCTCTTTTCCGGCACCATCAAGGACAACCTGCGCTGGGGCAACCAGGACGCGACCGACGCCCAGATGGAGGAGGCGTGCCGGCTGGCGCAGGCGGATGAGTTTATCCAGCAGTTCCCGCAGAAGTACGATACCTGGATTGAACAGGGCGGCTCCAACGTTTCCGGCGGCCAGAAGCAGCGCCTGTGCATTGCCCGCGCGCTGCTGAAGAAGCCGAAAGTGCTGATCCTCGACGATTCCACCAGCGCAGTGGATACGCGCACCGACGCGCTGATCCGCAAGGGCTTCCGCGAGTTCATTCCCGAAACGACAAAAATTATCATTGCGCAGCGCGTCGCCTCCGTGCAGGACGCCGACCGCATCATCGTGATGGAGGGCGGCCGCATTGCGGATATCGGCACGCACAGCGAGCTGATGGAGAAGAGCGCAATTTACCGCGAGATCTATACTTCCCAGAATAAGGCAGGTGAGCATGATGGCAAAGAATAAGAACGAAGCCCCTGTCCGCACGACGACGGCCCGCGGCCAGCGCGCGCCGAAAGGCGTGCTGCGCCGCCTTCTGGTCACGCTGTTCCAGTTTTACCCGGTGCTGCTGCCGGTTACGATTGTCTGTATCCTGCTCAACGCGATTGTCAGCTCCATTCCGGCGGTGTTCATGCAGAATATCATCGCCATGGTGGACGAAAGCTACAAAACAGGCGACTGGGCGGCCGCTTCCGGCGGCATCCTTTCCGCCGTCGGCATCTTGGTTGTGATGTATGTGATCAGCCTGGCGGCCGGCGCGTTTTACAACCAGACGATGGCCATCATTACGCAGGGTTCCCTGAAAAAGATGCGCAACAAGATGTTCAGCCATATGCAGGATCTGCCGATCAAATATTTTGATACAAACAACCACGGCGATATTATGAGTTATTATACGAACGACGTGGACACGCTGCGCCAGCTGATCAGCCAGAGCCTGCCGCAGATTACGATCTCCATCGTGACGCTGCTTGTGATCTTCGGCATTATGATGTATTACAGCATCATCCTTGCGCTGCTGATCGTCGTCGGCGTGGTGTGCATGGTGTTGGCCGCCAAGGCCATCACGGCCCGTTCTTCCAAATTCTTCCTGCGCCAGCAGATCACGCTGGCAAAGGCGGAGGGTTTCATGGAGGAAATGATGACCGGTCAGAAGGTCATCAAGGTGTTCTGCCATGAGGAAGG
>CAKNKY010000039.1 GCA_930987725.1 uncultured Anaeromassilibacillus sp.
GAAAGGCGCGGAGGGGCCGGAAACGGCCCCAGGCGCGCGGCAAGCGCCGGGCGGGAAAAATCCCCGTGCAGAGGAAAAACCGCGGCGCAGAAAGGCGCGGAGGGGCCGGAGACGGCCCCAGGCGCGCGGCAAGCGCCGGGCGGGAAAAATCCCCGTGCAGAGGGAAACCGCAGCGCAGAAAGGCGCGGAGGGGCCGGAAACGGCCTGTCAGCGCTGCCCCTCCGCGGGGATCAGGGGACGGCGCATCAGCCCGATGATGAGGGCCGAGAGCAGCGTACCGATCGTGAGGGCCAGCAGATAGAGCGGCCAGTTCGGAATGAGCGCGATGGCAAACACGCCGCCGTGCGGCGCCTGCAGGCGGCAGTGGAACAGGGCCGAGAGCCCGCCCGCCACGGCGGAACCGGCCATGCAGGCGGGAATCACACGCAGGTCGGCCGCGGCGAAGGGCACTGCGCCCTCCGTGACAAAGCTCAGGCCCATGAGAATATTCATGACGCCCGCCTGCCGCTGCTGCGGCGTGAAGCGGGAGCGGAACAGCAGCGTGGCCACGGCCGTCGCGAGCGGCGGCACCATGCCGCCCAGCATCACGGAAGCCATGAGCGGGGAGGCCACCGCTTCGCCCGTCACGTCCACAAGCGAGGCTGTGGCAAAGACATAGGCCGCCTTGTTTACCGGGCCGCCCATGTCAAAGCTCATCATGGCGGCCAGAATGGCGCCGAGCGCCACCGTGCCGAGCGCGTCCAGCGAATCGAGCCATCCGTCGAGCGCGGCGTTCACCTGCGCGATGGGCGGATCCAGCACGAGGACCGCCAGCGCGGAGACGGTGAGCAGGCCGATGACGGGGTAAAACAGCACGTTCTTGGCGCCCTCCATGGCGCGCGGCAAAAAGCGCAGCGCCCACTTCACGAACACCATCACATAGCCCGCCAGGAAGCCGCCCAGCAGGGCGCCCAGGAAGCCGCCGCCGCCCGTGCCGGCCAGAGCGCCCGCCACAAAGCCGAGCAGCAGGCCGGGGCGGTCCGCAATGCTCTTGGCAATGTAGCCGGAGAGCACCGGCAGCATGAAGCGGAAGGCCGTTTCCCCGGCCTCGTATTTCAGGAAATAGGCGAGGCGCGAGTTCCCGCCGAGCGATTCCGCCGGCCCGCCGGGCGCGAGCAGGGAATCCACGAGGTAGGAGAGCGCGATGAGCATACCGCCGCCGATGACAAACGGCAGCGTATGCGAGACACCGTTCATCAGGTGGCGGTAAAGCGTGTGCAGGATCTGCTTCGCGCTGTGCGGGCCGAACACGGCCCCGCCCTCATAGTTCGGAACGACGCCCGCCAGAATGCGGCGGATCAGGTTTTCCGGGTTGCGGATGGCGTCGCGCACCGGCACAAGCACGACAGGCTTGCCGCGGAAGCGGTCCACGTCCACGGCCACGTCCGCCGCCACGATGATGCCCTCGCAGGCGCGGATCTCCTCCTCCGTGAGCGCGTCGCGCACGCCGGCCGCGCCGTTCGTCTCCACCTTGATCGAGACGTCCATGCGCCGGGCCGCCTGGACGAGCTGCTCGGCGGCCATGTAGGTGTGGGCGATGCCGGTGGGGCAGGCCGTCACGGCCAGGATGCGCGGGTATTTCCGCTGCGGCTGCGGGGCGTCCAGCGCTTCCTGGCGCTGCTCCGCCTGGCCGATGACGTAACGAAACCCCTCCGGCGTGACGGTGCGCTCCAGCTCCTCGCGGAAGGAATCCTGCATGAGCAGGGCGGCCAGCCGGCTGAGCGCCTCCAGATGCGTGCCGGACCCCTTTTCCGGCGGGGTGGCGATGAGGAAGACGAGGTGCACGGGCTGGCCGTCCACGGAATGGAAGTCCACGCCTTCCGGCACCGTCATGGCGGCGAGCGCCGGCACACGCACGCCCTGGCTGCGCGCGTGGGGGATGGCTACGCCGCCCCCCACGCCGGTGGAGCCCTCCGCCTCGCGCTGCTGGACGTCGCGCAGGAATTCCATGGAATCCTGCAGCACGCCGCCGCGCTCAAGCGCGTCCGTCAGAAACATCAGTGCCTCCGCCTTGTTGGCGGGGTGCTGGTTGAGCAGGATAAATTCCTCGCGAAGCATGTCCAGCAGGCGCATGGCAGCCTGTTCCTCCTTTTTTGCGGCCCCAAAGCCGTCAGATTTTCAGGTTTACCCATTTCCCCTTGCGGAAACGGATGTATGTCATGAGAAAACGCATGAACTGGTCGATCGCCAGGCCGAGCCAGGCGCCCAGGAGCCCCAGCCCCAGCGGGTAGCACAGCAGCCAGCCGCTGAACGGCCGGATGAACGCCACGCTCACGAGAGAGACAAGCGCCGTGTAGCGCGCGTCCCCGGCGCCGCGCAGGCAGCCGGTGAACACCACCTGCGAGATCTGCAGGAACACCACGACGACGAGCACGCGCATGATCATGCCGCCGTAGCCCAGCACCTCGGTTTCGGTGGAAAACAGCAGGAAGATCGGCCCGCCGAGCGTGAGAAAGACGATGGAGAGCAAGAGCGAGAAAAATACGCCCACGCGCTGGCACACGCCGCCGTAGATCCGCGCCAGGTCCTTCCGCTTTTCGCCCAGGCTGCGCCCCACGAGCGCCACCGCCGCCACGGAGAGGCCGTCCCCGAACGAGAAGGAGATGCTCATCACATTCATGCCCACCTGATGGGCGGCAAACGCCACCGTGCCCAGGTTGGCGACGACGATGCTGTAGGTGAGGAAGCCGATGCGCAGGAAGAGCTGTTCGACCAGCGTGCTAGAGCCGATGTTCAGGATGGCGCGCATCGTTTCGCGGTCGAAGGAGACGCGCAGGCGGCCGCGCAGGCTCACAAAGCTGCCGTGCCGCAGCACGGAGTGAAAGCTCATCACGCAGGCCACCACCGTGCCAAGCACCGTGGCGATGGCCGCGCCGCTCACGCCCAGCTTCGGAAAGCCCAGGTTGCCGCCGATGAGCAGATAGTTGAAGCAGATGTTCACAAGGTTTGCCACGATGTTCGTCTTCATGGCGATGCGCGTGTTGCCCGCGCCGCGCTGTGCGGCGTTGATCACCATGGTGAGCGTGTTGAACACCATGCCGGCCGTGATGATGCGGAAATAGGCCACGGCGTCTTCGTGCGTGTCCGGCGCGGAGCCGGCCAGGCGCAGGATCGGATCGGCGAGCGCGAAGGCCGCCACGCTGGTGACGGCGGTGAGCCCCAGCGTGATGAGGATGGACTGCACGAGCACGCGGTTCGCTTTTTCCGGGTCGTCCTGGCCGCGGCGGCGCGCCACAAGCGCGGAGACCGCCACGTTCAGCGAGAGGAACACCGCGAGGCAGATGAACTTCGGCTGCGTAGTGAGGCCGACGGCCGCGATAGCCGCCGTGCCCAGCCCGCTGACCATGACGGTGTCGATGAAGCCCACGAGCGCCACAAGAAACGATTCCAGCATGGACGGCCACGCGATGCGCAGCGTTTCGCGCAGCAGCTCGCCGTCCGTCGGAAGAGGGCCGGACGGCTCCTCCCCCCGCAGCAGCGAGCGCGTGCGCAGGATTTTCTCCAGATTCAATTTTGTTTCCTCCCGATGCCCGGGCCGCCTCCCGCCCCACCGGCAGGCGCGACCGGGGCGCTTTGCTTCTATTCTACCCTATCTGCATAGTTTCGTCAAATAGATAAATCGCAATTTTGTATGAGTCCTAAGAAAAAAAGCGCAAAAGCGCAGATAACAAACAGGCGGCGCGCCGGGAAGCGGGGCCTCCCGCACATAAAAAATGCCGGGCCCGGGGCGCGAAGGGACGCGCCCGGAACCCGGCGGCGGAAAGGGCCGTTTTGCAGCACGCCCTGCGCGCTCATGTGCGGGGCGGCACGTTTTTTGTGGCCACAAAGTCCACGCCGAGGCCGAGAATATCGTGCACGACGATATCGCCCATGTGCACGGGCGCCTGCAGCGTCACATTGTCGAGCAGGCGCATGGCCTCAAAGATTTTGCCCTTGGGGATGTCGCTGCTCGTTTTGACGGAGGCGCGGCGGATGGCGCCGCCCTCGACGCGCACGGTGGAGGTGATGACGCGCGTCGGGTTCGTGAGCTCCTTTTTGCCGTACTCCGCGCCGCGCGGGCAGCCGTTGCCCGTCACGGCAAAGTCCTTTTCCTCATCCACCTTCAGGTGGCAGCCCTTCGGGCATACGATACAGATCAGCTCCGTCATTGCGCTTCCTCCTCTTCCACCGAAACGGTGATCTCTCCGTCCGCAATCTGCGGGAAAAGCGCCTTCGGGAAGGCGACCTTTTCCATCTCGCCGGGGGCCATGTGTTCGCGCTTGAAGCTGGCGAGCACCTTGCCGCCGGAGGAGATGCGGATCACGCGGTTGCGGTACACATTGTTCACGCGGAAGAAGATCTCCACGAACTTTTCCACGTTGCCGGTGCGGATGTGCTGCGGCACGGTGTAGTTCACGGCCCGGCCGTTCCTCACCTCCACGCACGGGCCCTGCGGCTCGCCGTTCTGCGCATAGAGCGCGGCGGCGCGGCCGGCGCGCTGGCTTTCCGCCGTGACGAAGTCGACGAGATCGTGCACGTGCACCACGTTGCCGCAGGCGAACACGCCGGGCAGCGACGTCTCCATGTTTTCATAGACGACGGGGCCGTTCGTGCGGCGGTCGATCTGCACGCCGGCCTTGCGGGAGAGCTCGTTCTCCGGGATCAGGCCCACGGAGAGCAGCACGGTGTCGCAGTCGAACACCATCTCCGTGCCGGGGATGGGATTGCGGTCGGGGCCGACTTCGGCCACCACGACCTGCTCCACGCGCTTGTCGCCGCGGATGTCGACGATCGTGTGGGAGAGATAGAGCGGGATGTTGTAATCGTTGAGGCACTGGACGATGTTGCGGTTCAAGCCGTTGGAATAGGGCATCAGCTCCACGCAGGCGAGCACCTTCGCACCCTCCAGCGTCATGCGGCGCGCCATGATGAGGCCGATATCGCCGGAGCCGAGGATCACGACGCGCTTGCCCACCATGTAGCCTTCTATGTTCATGTAGAGCTGGGCTGCGCCCGCCGTGAACACGCCGGCCGGGCGGTCGCCGGGGATGGCGATCGCGCCGCGTGTGCGCTCACGGCAGCCCATGCAGAGCACGACGGCTTTCGCGTGCAGCTCCTGATAGCCGTGGGAGCGGCTCATCACGTGCAGCGTCTTCCCGTCGTTAAAATCGAGCACCATCGCGCCAAGCAGGACGTCGATGCCGGAGCCTTCCAGCTCCGCGATGAAGCGGCCGGCGTATTCGGGGCCGGTGAGCTCCTCCTTGAAATAGTGCAGGCCGAAGCCGTTGTGGATGCACTGGTTCAGGATGCCGCCGAGTTCGTTGTTGCGTTCCAGGATCAGCACGCGCGCCGCGCCCGTGCGGCGCGCTTCCAGCGCAGCGGCCAGGCCGGCCGGGCCGCCGCCGATCACAATCACATCATAGCAGCCGTTCATTCCGCGCGGCCTCCCTTCTTTGTTTCACCCAGGATGACGGCCGTGCCGGCGCGATCCTGCATCACATCCTGCTGCGGCACGCCCAGCTCGCGGGCGATGATCTCCTGCACGCGCGGGCCGCAGAAGCCGCCCTGGCAGCGGCCCATGCCGGAGCCGCAGCGCCGCTTCACGCCGTCGATGGAGCAGGGGGGCAGCGGGCTGTGGAGCGCGTCCACAATCTCGCCCTCGGTGATCGTCTCGCAGCGGCAGACGATCTGGCCGTAAAGCGGGTTTTCGGCCATCTTCTTCGCGCGCTCCTCGTGGGAGAGGTGGCGGATGCGCACCACATGGCGCTCATCGCAGAAGGAATCCTTCTCGCGCAGCGGCAGGCCGGCCTCGCCCAGCATGCGCACCACGTCGCGCGCGATGGCCGGGGCGGAGGTGAGGCCCGGTGACTTGATGCCCGCGATGTTGAAGAAGCCTTTCTGCTCCGTTTCGCCCACGATGAAGTCATCGATCTCCGTGAGGGCGCGCAGGCCCGCGAAGTTGCGGATGGAATCGCGGAAGTTCACCGCCGGCACGGAGCGCGCCGCCGCCTGCCGCACGAAGGCGAGGCCCGCGGCCGTGGTGCCGAGGTCACCCTTTTCGGCGTCCTCGGCGTTCGGACCCACAATGAGGTTGCCGTGCACCGTGGGGGAGACGAGCACGCCCTTGCCCACCTTGCTCGGGCACTGGAAGATCACGTGGTGCACGAGGTCGCCGGAGCTCTTGTCGAGCAGGTAATATTCGCCGCGGTTCGGCGATACGGTGAAGGCGTGCGGGTTCGCCATGTCGTTCACCCGGTCGCTCCACACGCCGGCCGCGTTCACGACGAAGCGCGTCTCCGTGACGCGGCCGCCGGCCGTCACGCGGAAGCCGCCCTCCGTCTTTTCAATCGACGTGACCTCGCTGTTGAGCTCCACGCGCGCGCCGTTTTTCACGGCCGTCTCCGCCAGCGCGATGGCCAGCTCCCACGGGCTCACGATGCCGGCCGTGGGGGCCAGCAGGGCGCTGGTGGCCTCGCGGCTCACGTTCGGCTCAAGCTCCTGCAGCTCCGTGGCGGAGAGCACGCGCAGCCCCGGCACGCCGTTTTTCTCGCCGCGCGCGCAGAGCTCGCGCACGAGCGCGTCCTGCTCCTCGTCGAAGGCGAGCACGAGGCTGCCGATCTGCTGATACGGCACGTCGAGCTTTTCGCACAGCTCCTTCACGAGGGCGTTGCCCTCGACGTTGTAGCGCGCCATTTTCGTGCCGGGGTGGGGATCGTATCCCGCGTGCACGATGGCGCTGTTCGCTTTCGTCGTGCCCACGGAGACGTCGTTCTCCTTTTCGAGCAGCACGGCCTGCACGTCGTAGCGGCTCAGCTCATAGAGCAGGGAACAGCCGCAGATGCCGCCGCCGACGATGACTACGTCAACCATTTTCCATCCTCCTGTCACGGGCGCCGTGCGGCGCCCTCGCGTTGCGTTTGCGATGAGATCAAAAAAAGCCGCGCAAAAAGAAGGCCTGTTCCGCAGGCGATCGTTTGCTCGGCTCAAATTCTCATGCAAAAATTCACATTCGGTTTTCGTTCTTTACTATAGCACAGCCGCGCGGGAAAAGCAAGCGCTCACATCTCCCACACGGCGGGGTTTGTGGTGGAGATGGCCCTGGCCCCGGCGGAGAGCGCGGCGAGGATGTCCTCCTTGTCGGAGATCAGGCCGCCCGCGATGACGGGGATCTGCGTTTCGCGGCAGATGCGGGCGATGATCTTCGGCATGACGCCCGGCAGAATCTCGATGAAGTCGGGGCGCGCGTCATGGCGGCGCAGCACGTTCCCGAGCGCCATCGAATCGATCACGAAATACCGCTGCACCGTGCAGAAGCCCAGCTCCGCCGCGCGGGCGATGAGCGGCTGCCGCGTGCTGATGATCCCGTCCGCCCGCGTGTATTCGCGGATGAAATCGACGCTCGCCTCCCGCGCGCTCAGGCCGTTGACGAGGTCGAGGTGCACGAGCGCCGCCCGGCCGGACTGCTTGACGCGCTCCACAATCTTCGGAATGCTGCACACCGTGCCGAACAGGATGAACACGGCCTTCACGTCGGTGCGCAGGCAGCGCGCCAGGCCCTCCTCGTCCTTCACGGCCGCTATCACGGGGGAATCCTCGATCAGCGCTTTTACGTCCGTCATCGCTTTCCCTCCCGTCACAGCAGCTCCTCCGTGCTGCAGCCCAGGATGCGGGCGATGCGGCCCAGCAGCGCCGTGCCCGGCTCCTCCTCGTATGTTTCCCAGCGGTAAAGCTGGAGCTGCGTCTCGCCCAGCTCCGCGGCGAGTTCCTCGCGCGAGAGGCCGCGCGCCTCCCGCGCCCGCTCGATCTTCCGGTCCCGTTCCAGCAGGAAGGCGCGCTTGGCCGCCTCGTCCACAAGCACGGGCAGGCCGTTGTGCAGCTGCAGCACGCAGCGCCCCTTGCCGCGGATGAACGGCGCGCCGTCCTCCGAATCCACATCGTAGCCCTCCGGCAGCAGGTAGTCGCGGCCGCCGTCGTCCGCGCCCTCGTCATCCGGGAAGAAGGCGAAGGGGGGTTCCCCCTCGTCCAGCCGATACAGTCTGATCACGTTTCGTTCCGCCATTTTGGTCTTTCCCTCGATTCGTTCCGGCGGGGGGCAGGCCCCCCTGGTTTGGTACGCGCGGCCCTGTGTTCAGTCGTCGAACAGGGGCGTGCTGAAATACCGCTCCGCCGTGTCCGGCAGCACGGTCACGACCGTTTTGCCGCGGCCCAGCTTTTTGGCCAGCTTGAGTGCTGCGGCCACGTTCGTGCCGCTGGAAATGCCGCACATCAGCCCTTCCTCGCGCGCGAGCTGCTGCGCCGTGCCGATGGCTTCCTCGTCCGTCACGATGCAGATCGCGTCGTAGATCGCGCGGTTCAGGTTTTCGGGGATCACGCCGTCGCCGATGCCCATCTGCAGGTGCGTGCCCACGCTCCCGCCGGAGAGGATCGCCGCGTTTTCCGGCTCCACGGCCCAGATCTCCATGCCCGGATTGCGCGCGCGCAGCGCTTCGCCGATGGCGCTGATCGTGCCGCCCGTGCCCACGCCGGAGCAGAAGCCGTCGATGGGGCCGTCCACCTGCTCGAGGATCTCCGCCGCCGTGTGCAGGCGGTGCGCCTCCAGGTTGCCGGGGTTGGAAAACTGCTGCGGCACGAACACGTGCGGGTCCTCTGCCTGCATGCGCAGGGCCGTCTGCAGACATTCCTCGATGCACGCGCCGATGTTCCCCGCGTCGTGGATGAGGATCACCTCCGCGCCGTAGTGGCGCACGAGCTTGCGCCGCTCCTCGCTCACGGAATCCGGCATAATGATAACGGTGCGGTAGCCTTTCACCGCGCCGATCAACGCCAGGCCGATGCCCTGGTTCCCGCTTGTGGGCTCCACGATCACCGTGCCGGGACTGATTTTCCCCTCGCGTTCCGCGTTCTCTATCATCTGCAGGGCGGTGCGCGTCTTGATCGAGCCGCCCACGTTCAGTCCTTCAAATTTCACAAGCACCTGCGCGCCCTCCGGGTCGGGCAGGCGGTGCAGCCGCACCATGGGCGTGCAGCCGACGGCCTCGAGAATGGTGTTGTAAACCATGCCGATCCCTCCTTATTCTCTCTATTATAATCCACTTTTGCCGTTTTGGAAACTCCGTTTTGCCGCAGAAAACTTTTTTCTTTCCCCCTCTTGACAACGGCGCTTTCCTGCGATAAACTATAGGCGTTCTGAGGTTAGATGATGCTAACCAGAGAGGCGAAAGGAAGGGATTGCATGATGCCGCTGCATCTGGCACCGCCGGGGGAACCGGTGGAGATCCGGAATATCACGGGAAAAGATGAGGTGCGCCGCCACCTGGCGGAGCTTGGCTTCGTGGTGGGCGCCACCGTTTCCGTTGTGAGCGAGATGGGAGGCAACCTGATTGTGCAGGTGCGGGAGAGCCGTGTGGCGCTCGACCGCGCACTGGCCATGCGGGTTCAGGTTTGAAGGAAGGAGGAACGGAACATGAAGACGCTGCGGGAAGCAAAGGTGGGCGAAACCGTCACGGTGCGCCGCCTGCACGGCGAAGGCCCTGTGAAACGCCGGATCATGGACATGGGCATCACGAAGGGGACCTCCCTTCTGGTGCGGAAGGTGGCGCCGCTGGGCGACCCCATGGAGCTGAGCCTGCGCGGCTATGAGCTGAGCGTGCGCCGCGCCGACGCGGAGATGATTGAGGTGGAGTGAGGGCGGAACCGTCTTTTTTTTCACCATGAGTTAGTTTTTTCTAACTAAAATTGGAAAAGGAGTGACAGCAAGGTGAGCATCACCATTGCCCTCGCGGGCAACCCGAATTGCGGCAAGACGACACTGTTCAACAGCCTCACGGGAAGCAGCCAGTATGTGGGAAACTGGCCGGGCGTGACGGTGGAAAAGAAGGAAGGCAGGCTGAAGGGCCACAAAGACGTGGTGATTCAGGATCTGCCGGGCATTTACTCGCTGAGCCCTTACACGCTTGAGGAGGTGGTGGCGCGCAGCTACCTGGTGCGGGAACAGCCGGACGTCATCCTGAACATCCTAGACGGCACGAACATTGAGCGCAACCTCTATCTCACGACGCAGCTGCTCGAGCTGGGCATCCCCGTCGTGCTGGCGGTGAACATGATTGACGCGGTGCGCCGCAGCGGGGATACGATCGACGTGCAAAAACTGGGCAAGGCGCTCGGCTGCCCGGCCGTGGCAATCAGCGCCCTCAAAGGCGAGGGCATTGAGGAGGCGGCCCGAAAGGCAGTAGAGGTGGCAAACACGAAGCAACAGGGCGAGCACCCGCACGTGTTCACCGGCAGCGTGGAGCATGCGCTGGCGCACATCGAAGAATCCATTGCCTCTAAGGTGGGCGCCGCCAGTTTGCGCTGGTATGCTATCAAGGTGTTTGAGCGCGATGAAAAGGTGCTCGCGGAGCTCGACCTTGGCGAGGAGCTGAGGCAGCACCTCGAGCAGCACGTGCAGGACTGCGAGAAGGAGATGGACGACGACGCGGAGAGCATCATCACGAACCAGCGCTACGCTTATATCAGTAAGCTCACAGCGCAATGCGTGAAAAAGGCGCGTGCACTGCACAGCCTTTCCGTCTCCGACCGGATCGACCGCATTGTGACGAACCGCATCCTGGCCCTGCCGATCTTTGCGGTTGTCATGTTCCTCGTCTATTACATCTCCATCGGCACCGTCGGCACATATCTGACCGACTGGACGAACGACGTGCTGTTTGCAGAGCTGATCTGCAACAACCTGCGCGCGTGGATGGAGAGCATGAGCGTTGCGCCGTGGCTAACCGGCCTGGTGGTGGACGGCGTTGTGAACGGCGTTGGCGCCGTGCTCGGCTTTGTGCCGCAGATGCTCGTGCTGTTTGTGCTCCTGGCCGTGCTGGAGGACGTTGGCTACATGGCGCGCATTGCCTTCATCATGGATCGCATTTTCCGCAAGTTCGGCCTTTCCGGGAAGAGCTTTATCCCGATGCTTATCGGCTCCGGCTGCGGTGTGCCGGGCGTTATGGCTTCGCGCACGATTGAGAACGACCGCGACCGCAAGATGACAATCATGACGACGTGCTTCATTCCCTGCGGCGCCAAGATGCCGATCATCGGCCTGATTGCGGGCGCGCTGTTCGGCGGCAGCAGCTGGATTGCCTCGAGCGCCTATTTCATCGGTGTAGCGGCCATCATTGTGAGCGGCATCCTGCTCAAGAAGCTGAAGCCCTTTGCGGGCGAACCGGCCCCGTTTGTCATGGAGCTGCCGGCTTACCATGTGCCGCGCGTCGGGAACGTGCTGCGCGCCACTTGGGAGCGCGGCTGGAGCTTTATCAAGCGCGCCGGCACGGTGATCCTCGCGTCCTCCATTGTCCTGTGGTTTTTGCAGAGTTTCGGCTTTGTGGATGGTGCGTTCACCATGGTGGAGGACAATAACTCCAGCCTGCTGGCCTCCATCGGCCGTGTTGTGGCACCTGTCTTCGCACCGCTCGGGTTCGGCAGCTGGAAGCCCGCTGTGGCAACGTTCACCGGCCTGATTGCCAAAGAGAACGTTGTTTCCACCTTCGGCGTGCTGTACGGCTTTGCCGAGGTTGCGGAGAACGGCGACGAGATCTGGAGCCTTGTGGCGGCCGACTTTACGCAGCTTTCCGCCTACAGCTTCATGATTTTCAATCTTTTGTGCGCGCCGTGCTTCGCCGCGATGGGCGCCATCAAGCGCGAAATGAATAACGCGAAGTGGACGCTGGCTGCGATTGGCTACATGTGCGTATTCGCTTACGCCGTTTCGCTCATCACCTACCAGCTGGGCATGCTGTTCAGCGAGGGCGTATTCGGCGTTGGCACGGTGGCAGCCCTTGTGCTGCTGGCGGCGCTGCTCTTCCTGCTGTTCCGGCCGAACCGGTACCGCTCCGATTATTCGAAGGACAGCGTGGTGTCCGTGCGGCTCAAGAAGGGCGCGGACGTGTGAGCAGTCCGGCGGGAACGCGGTTCCCGGCAGACAGGAAGCCGCCCCCGGCGGGCATGAAAAGGAGGGACCTTTTTGATCCATCTTTCTACTGCGATCAATCTTCCCACTGTTTTGATAGCGCTGTTGATATTTGCGGTTTTCGCCGCCGTTGTGGTGAACGGCATCCGCAGGCGCAGGCGCGGCGGAGGCTGCGGGTGCAGCGGATGCAGCGGCTGCAGCGGGTGCGCCGCCTCGAAGCGGGCGCGCACGCCGGAGCCGGGCGGCAGGAAGCCATCCTGAAAATCCAATCACAAGACAGATTCCTATATTCTTCTTTCTCTTTCTCATGAAGAAGGCCCCGAAGCGCTCTGCCGCTTCGGGGCCTTCTGTGCAAAATTTGTCTTATTTTTTCATGACAGCTTCAATGTCCTCGATCGTGCGCGGGATGGCGGCGGTGAGGTTTTCGCAGCCCTGCTCGGTGACAAGGCAGTTGTCCTCGAGGCGGAAGCCGATGCCCCACTCCTCGCAGTAGATGCCGATGTCCACGCAGAACACCATGTTCGGCTGCACGATCTCGGCCTCCACCTCGTCGTGGGTGTCCCAGCCCACGTGGTGCGCGCCGCCGTGCCAGATGTAGCGGCCCACGTCCTCATAGCGGTCGCACAGGCCCAGGGCCTTGAGCTGGCCGAAGTTGAACTCGCGGGCCAGCCGATCCACGTCCGCCATCTTCATGCCGGGGCGGATGGTGGAGAACATGTGCTGGGAGGTGTTGTAGGCGCAGGTGTAGAGCCGGCGCTGGCGTTCGGAGAACGTGCCGTTGCAGGGGAAGCCGCGGGAGACGTCGTTGAACAGGTGGTCATACTGCGCGCCCACGTCGTTCAGGATCATGTCGCCGTCCTCGGCGCGGCCGGTGTAGCTGTAATAATGGATGCAGAAGTTGTTCTGCCCGGCGGAGATGATGCTGGGGAAAGCGGGGGCGAGGCAGCCGTGCTGCGCGAGCGCGTAGTCGAACTCCGCCTTGTACTGGTATTCATAGAGGCCGGGCTTTGAGGCGCGCATCATGGCCAGGATGCCGTCGCGCGTGATCTCCGCGGCCTTGCGGATGGCGTCGATCTCGCACGGCTGCTTGATCGTGCGCTGGCGGTGGAGCTGGCGGGAGACGTCGATGAGGTGCAGCGCGGGCCACTCCGTCCGCAGGCGGCGGGCGGCGAGGATGCCGTCCGTCTCGCGGTCCGAGGGGTCATAGCGGTAAAGGTCAAGCGCGGCGTGCGCGAAGCGGCCGGTGCGCAGCAGGGCGGTGAGGCGCGCGGGCAGATCGCCGCGGGAGGCAAACGATTCCACGCCGCTGATCCGGCGGGCCTCGTCGGCCTTCAGGCGCGTGCCCGTCCAGCGCTCGGCGAGCAGGTCCGGCGGCAGGAGGAAGAGCGTTTCCTGCACGGCGCCGCCTTCCTTCACCGCCAGAAGGGCGATGTCCTCGCGATCGATGCCGGTGAGATAGACGAAGTTGCGGCTGGCGTAGAAGGGGTAAAACTCGTCTGCCGTCTTGCGCACGGCTTTGCCGGAAAAGAGCAGCAGCACGGTGCCGTCCGGCAGCGTGTCATAAAGCGTCTGGCGGTTTCCGGCATAAAAACGGGAGTCCATTTCAGATTTCATCCTTTCCCTTTTGCCCTCCGCTCTGCGGAAGGCGTGAAAATAGCAAAAGAGGCCAACCGGCCCGTTTCGGGGCCGGTTGGCCTCTTGGTCTGGCGTTTACGAGGCAGGCACGGAGACGACGGCGCTGTAATCGGGCGAAACGTAGCCTGTCGCTTCGCCGAAGCGGATCTTGCGCCAACCGCCCTCGTCGCCCAGGTATTCGAAGCTTTCCCCGGGGTTTGCCTTGCCGATGGAGGCATAGTCCGTGCCGGGGCCTTCGCGCACGTTCAGCGTGCTGCCCTCCTGCACGTTCACCACCTGCACCATGTCGACGTAGCGCACCGTGAGCTCCGGCACGACGACGAAGGGGATCTCCACGGCATCGGTGGCCGCGGCGGCGGAGGACGCGCTTTCCGGCGCGGCGGAGGACACCGTCTCCTCACCCTTCCGCCCGCAGCCCGCAAGCCCGCAGACAATGCACAGGGCCGAGGCGATGCACAGAATCCGACGTACGTTCATGGTTTTACGCCCTCCTTCCTTCTTTTTTCTATTATACCCTCACAACAGGGGAAAGTACAATAAAAAAATTGTAATTCTTTCGAAAATTTAAGCAAGAGGGGCAAAAGCAGGGGGCGTTCGCTCAGAGCAGCGCGGCGCGCAGTTCCTCCACGGACGACACGAAGCGGGAGGCCCCCTCGCGCTCCATCTCCGCACGCGTGCCGTAGCCGTAGAGCACGCCGAGGAAGGGCACGCCCGCATCGCGCGCGCCGGCGGCGTCAAACCGCGTGTCGCCGATCATGACGGTGCGGGATTTGTCCGTCTCCCCAAGCGCGGTGAGGCAGCGCGCGATGAGCGCCGGCTTTTCCCCGCCGGTGCCGTCCGCGCGGGAGCTGGCGGTGAAGTCGAGCAGGTCCCGCAGGGCGAAGGCGTCGAGCATCGATTCCAGCGCCGGGCGCGGCTTGGTGGTGGCCAGCGCCGTGTGCGCCCCGGCCCGGCGCAGGTCGGCGAGCAGCTCCCGCATGCCCGGGAAGAGACGGGCCAGCCGCCAGTTTTCGTCCCGGTAGCGCGCGCGGTGCCAGTCGGCGGCGCGGCGGGCGAGCGCTTCGTCCATGCCGGCAATATTGCGGTAGCTGTCGTGCGAGGGCGGGCCCACGAAGCGCCGCAGCTCCTCCGGCGAGAGCGTGCGCCAGCCGAACGTGCGCAGCGTTTCCTCCACGGTGCGGATGATCCCTTCCCCCGATTCGACGATCGTGCCGTCCATGTCGAAGAGGACGGTGCGGTAAGGCAAAGTCATGTTCTGTTCCCCTTTCCGGCTGCGGCTTCGTCCTTTTTGTCTCCGCTGAGCAGCTCGAGCACCTCGGAGAGCGTCTCAAGCGGCGTGCCCTGCAGCTTTACACTCACATACGGGTTGGCCCCGGCGTTCACCATCACGCGCTTTTTCAGCGAGGACACGAGCGCCGAAACCTGCTTCATGTCGATGGAGCGGCGGTAGAAGAGCAGCGCGTCCCCCTGCTGCTTCACCTCCGTGACGCCGAGCGATTCGGCGCGGCTGCGCAGCAGGGCGATCTCGATGAGGCCGTTCACGCTCTGCGGCGGCTCGCCGAATCGGTCGATGAGCTCGTCGGTCACGTCGAGCGCGTCGTCGCGCGTGCGCACGTCCGCAATGCGGCGGTAGATCTCGAGCCGCTGGTTCAGATCGGAGATATACGATTCCGGGATGTGCGCCTGGATCTGCACGTCGATGAGGCAGCCCTCGTCGAGCGGCTGCACGTCCTCGCCCTTCTCGCGGCGGATCGCCTCGCCGAGCAGCTTGAGATAGAGATCGTAGCCCACGGCCTCCATGTGGCCGTGCTGCTCGCCGCCCAGAATGTTGCCCGCGCCGCGGATTTCAAGGTCGCGCATGGCGATCTTGAAGCCGGAGCCGAACTCCGTGAACTCGCGGATGGCCGAGAGCCGCTTCTGGGCCACGTCGGTGAGCACCTTGTTGCGCGTAAACGTGAGGTAGGCGTAGGCGCGGCGGCTCGAGCGCCCGACGCGGCCGCGGATCTGGTGCAGCTGCGAGAGGCCGAGGCGATCCGCGTTGTCGATGATGAGCGTGTTCGCGTTCGGCACGTCCACGCCCGTCTCGATGATGGTGGTGCACACGAGCACGTCGATCTCGTGCTCGAGCATCCTGCGCCAGATCTCCGAGAGCTCCTGCTCGCTCATCTTGCCGTGTCCGAAGCCGACGCGGGATTCCGGAATGGCGGCCTGGATGCGCGAGGCCACGCGCTCAATGCTGGCCACGTCGTTGTGCAGCACGTACACCTGCCCGCCGCGGCGGATCTCCCGGCGGATGGCGTCGAAGAGGATGCCGTCGTCGTGCTCGAGCACATACGTCTGCACGGGGTGGCGGTCGCGCGGGGCTTCCTCGATGACGCTCATGTCACGGATGCCGGAGAGCGCCATGTTCAGCGTGCGCGGGATCGGGGTGGCGGAGAGCGTGAGCTGGTCCACGTTCGCATACACGCTCTTGAGCCGCTCCTTCTGTGCCACGCCGAACCGCTGTTCCTCGTCGATGATGACGAGGCCGAGGTCGCGGAACGCGACGTCCTTGCTCACGAGCCGGTGCGTGCCGACGACGATGTCGATCTCGCCGCGGCGCAGCCGCCGCAGGATGTCCTCCTGCTGCTTCGGCGTGCGGAAGCGCGAGAGGATCTCCACCTTCACGGGGAATCCCTCCATGCGGCGCAGGATGGTCTGGTAATGCTGCCACGCGAGGATGGTCGTGGGAACGAGGATGGCGCACTGCTTGCTGTCCGACACGCATTTGAAGGCAGCCCGCAGCGCCACCTCCGTCTTGCCGAAGCCCACGTCGCCGCACAGCAGGCGGTCCATGGGCGTTTCGCGCTCCATGTCGTTCTTGATCTCCGCGATGCAGCGCAGCTGGTCCTCCGTCTCCTCAAACTCGAAGTGCGATTCGAAGTCGTGCTGCCATTCGGTGTCCGGCGAGAAGGCGTGGCCCTTGATCTGCATCCGCTTGGCATAGAGCTGGATGAGCTCCTTGGCGATGTCCTTCACGGCGCTGCGCACGCGGGATTTTGCCTTCTGCCACTCCGCGCCGCCGAGCCGGTTCAGCTTCACGCTTGCGTCCTCGCGCGGGCCGATGTATTTGCTCACGAGGTCGAGCTGCGTCACGGGGACGTAGAGCGTATCGCCCTTCGCATAGCGCACTTTGATATAGTCCTTCACGACGCCGTGCATGTCGAGCTTGTGGATGCCCTCGAACACGCCGACGCCGTGGGACACGTGCACCACGTAATCGCCGGGCGTGAGATCCGCGAGCGAGTAGATCTCCTGGCTGTTCTTCGGGCGGCTGCGCTTTTTCTGCTGCTGCGCCGCCATGCGCCCGTGCGTGATGACGCCCAGGAAAGCAGAGGGGTATTCCATGCCGGAGGAGAGCCCCCCCGGCGTGACGGCCACCGTGCCGCGCTGCACCGTCTCCGGGTCCTCCAGATAGGCGGCGGGCAGGCCGGCAGCCTGGAGATCGGCGGCCACGGTGCGCGCGCTGCGCTCGTTGCCCGCGAGCACGACGCACGACCATTTGTTGTGCAGCATGGCCTGCAGATCCTCCGTGAGCAGCTGCGTGCTGCCGCCCCACACGGCGAGCTGGCGCGCCGTGACGGCCAGCTGCGTGCGCACCGGCGTATCGTAGCCGCCGCGGGCAAAGACGTCCAGATAGATGCCGGCCGGCTCGAAGCGGCTGAGCAGATAGGGCCAGTCCTCGCTGAACTGGGCCAGGCTGCGGCAGAGGACGCCGTCCTCGAGGTAGCCCTTCACGTCCTCGCCCCACTGCCACAGCGTGCTGCGCACGCGCTCCCGGCAGCGGGCCGACTCGCTCAGAAAGACGAGGTCGTCCTTTGCATAGTCGAAGAGCGTGGCTGTTTCACCGTACAGCAGGGTGATGAACTTATCCAGGCAGCCGAGGCGCAGCCCCTGCTCGAGGCGGTCCGCCTGGCCGAGCAGCGTTTCCTTCGCCTGCGCGGCCGATTTCCCGCGCAGAGAGCCGGCCAGCTTGCGGATCTTCGCGGCCAGCCCGGCGGGGTCGTCTGCCAACGCTTCCACGGCGGGGGCGATCAGCAGCTCCTCCAGCGGGTCGGCGCGGCGCTGTGTCTCCACGTCGAACGTGGAGATGGTGTCAATCTCGTCGCCCCAGAATTCCAGGCGGGCTGGTTGGGCGTTGTCAGGCGGGAAGACGTCCAGGATGCCGCCGCGGCGCGAGAACTGGCCGCTGCCGTCCACCTGCACGGCGCGCTCATAGCCGCAAGCCAGCAGCGCGGCCTCCGCCTCCTCCATGGTGATCTGCTGGCCGGGCCGCAGTGTGACGGTGCGGCGGCGCAGCTCCTGCAGCGGGATGGTGTACTGCAGCGCGGCGTCCGGGCAGGCGACGGCCACGTCATAGGCGTCCGCCGCCATGAGCGCGAGCACCTGCAGCCGCTGGCGCTCGTATTCGTGCGAGGCGCCCTCCGCGTCGCGCAGGGCAAAGTCGCGGTAGGGGTAGAAGAGCGGGCGCAGGCCCATGGCCTCGAGATCGCCGCACAGGCGCTGGGCTTCCGATTCGTCGCCCGCGAGCACGAGCGCCCGGCGCTGCCGGTTTCTGCACAGCGCGGCGATGAAGTGCGCCTTGTGGACGGTGGCCAGGCCGGTGACGGCGGCCGGCAGCGCGCCGCCGGCCACAGCCTCGTCGAGCTGCCGGAACTCCGGCAGCCTGGATGCGGCGTTGAGCAGGAATTTCATAGAGCAGCCTCCCTTCCGAATCACTGCGCAGGCCGCTCAGGAATTGAAGCGGTTCTGCGCTTCCTGTAGTTTTCCGTTCACGATGAGCGCGGCGGCCTCGGCGGCATGCTCGATCGCCGTGTCCAGCTCCTTGAGCTCCGCCGGGGTGAAGCGGGAGAGCACCCAGTCCGCCAAGTCCCACTGTGGGTTCGGCTTCTTGCCCACGCCCAGCCGCACGCGCGGGAACGTGTCGTGGCCGGAAAGATAGATGATGTTCTTCATGCCGTTGTGGCCGCCGTCGCTGCCCTTGGCGCGGATGCGCAGACGTCCCGGCTCGAGCGAGATGTCGTCAAACAGGATGAGGCAGCGCTCCGGCGGGAGCTTGTAGAACGTCATGGCCTCGCGCACGCTCTGGCCCGAAAGGTTCATGAATGTGGAGGGCTTGAGCAGCAGCACGCGCTGGCCGCCCACCTCCGCCTGGGCGGTGAGGCCCTTGAATTTCAGCCGGTCAATTGAGACGCCCGCCTTCGCGGCGATGCGGTCGATCGCCAGGAACCCGGCGTTGTGGCGCGTGTTTTCATAGCGGGAGCCGGGGTTCCCCAGCCCGGCGATGAGAAAGGAGACAGGGCCGGACGGGGCCGGCTTGCGGGAAGCAAACAACATGGCGGTGATTCCTCCTCTGGGATCTATCGGCAGACGCACGGGCGCGCGCAGATATCCCCCGGCCCTTTCCATGGGACGGGGGCATCCGCGCGGCCGCGCAGGCTGTTCCGTGATGACTGACGGTTTTGTCTTGCCCTTAGCATACCATATTCCGCCACGCGAATGCAAGGTGAACCCGCGGCTGCGCCGAGCACACCTGCGGTGGGCAAGACGCGCGGCTGCGCCGAGCAAGACGCGCACCGTGTTTGTTTCGTTCCCGTGTCTCGCACGCACGCGGTTCTTTCCGAGTGTGGGCCCGCGCTGGGCTTCTGTTTTCCCAGGCAGGGAAAAAGCCTAGCTTCTGTTCCCTGAGGCGGGGAGGAAAGCCCGCACCTGCGGTGAGCAAGTCGCGCGGCTGCGCCGGGCAAGTCGCGCACCGTGTCTTTTTTTTCCCCGCGTCTCGCACGCCCGCGGTTGATTCCGGGTGCAGGCCCACGCTGGGCTCCTGTTTTCCCGGGCGGGGAGAAAGCCCGCGGCTGCGCCGAGCAAGTCGCGCACCGTGTCTTTTTCTTCCCCGCGTCTCGCACGCCCGCGGTTTTTTCCGGGTGTGGGCCCGCGCTGGGCTCCTGTTTTCCCGGGCGGGGAGAAAGCCCGCGGCTGCGCCGAGCAAGTCGCGCACCGTGTCTTTTTCTTCCCCGCGTCTCGCA
>CAKNKY010000040.1 GCA_930987725.1 uncultured Anaeromassilibacillus sp.
GCGGGGCCGGCGGCCATGTTGTCCGGGTGCAGGGTGCGGCCGGTGCCGCCGCCGGAAGCAACGGAGAAGTACTTCTTGCCGTTCTCAAGCGCCCACTTCTTGTAGGTGCCGGCGACAAGGTGCTGGAAGCGGACCGGGTTGGTGGAGTTGCCGGTGATGGAAACGTCCACGCCCTCGTGCTTCATGATGGCAACGCCCTCGAGCACGTCGTTCGCGCCGTAGCACTTGACGGCGGCGCGCTCGCCCTCGGAGAAGGCGCGCTCTTCCACGATCTTCAGCTCATCGTTGTAGAAATCGTAGTCGGTCTTCACATAGGTGAAGCCGTTGATTCTGGAAATGATGTAGGCGGCGTCCTTGCCCAAGCCGTTCAGGATGATGCGCAGGGGTTCCTTGCGGGCGCGGTTGGCGGTGCGGGCAATGCCGATGGCGCCTTCGGCGGCGGCGAAGGACTCGTGGCCGGCCAGGAAGGCAAAGCACTTCGTCTCATCGCGCAGGAGCATGCCGCCCAGGTTGCCGTGGCCCAGGCCGACCTTGCGGTTTTCGGCAACGGAGCCGGGCACGCAGAAGGCCTGCAGGCCGATGCCGATGGCCTCGGCGGCCTCGGCGGCGGAGGAAACGCCCTTCTTCAGCGCGATGGCGCTGCCCAGGGTGTAGGCCCAGGAGGCATTTTCAAAAGCGATGGGCTGCACGCCCTTTACAATCTTGTCAACGTCGATTCCCTTGGAGAGGCAAAGGTCGCGCGCTTCCTCGAGGCTGGCAATGCCGTACTCGGCAAGGCACTTCTCGATTTTGGCCATTCTTCTCTCTTTGCCTTCAAACATTACATCGTTAGCCATTACTGTTTCGTCCTCCTTTTTCTGCCTGTTCCGCATTATTCCTCGCGGGGGTCAATGTATTTGGCGGCGTTGTCGTAACGGCCGTACTGGCCGACGTTCTTTTCGAAGGCTTCCTTCGGGTCCACGCCATGGCGGATGTCCTCAAGCATCTTGCCGAGCTTGACGAACTTGTAGCCAATCACTTCGTTGTTCTCGTCGAGCGCCATTTTCAGGACATAGCCTTCCGCCATCTCCATGTAACGCACGCCCTTCGCGCCGGTGCTGAACATGGTGCCGACCTGGGAACGCAGGCCCTTGCCCAGATCCTCCAGGGAAGCGCCGATCGGCAGGCCGCCCTCGGAGAAGGCCGTCTGGCTGCGGCCGTAGGCGAGCTGCTTGAAGATCTCGCGCATGGCCACGTTGATGGCGTCACACACAAGGTCGGTGTTCAGGCACTCGAGCAGCGTCTTGCCGGGCAGGATCTCCGCGGCCATGGCGGCGGAGTGCGTCATGCCGGAGCAGCCCAGCGTTTCCACGAGGGCTTCCTGCACAATGCCGTCCTTCACGTTCAGCGTCAGCTTGCAGGCGCCCTGCTGCGGCGCGCACCAGCCCACGCCGTGAGACAGACCGGAGATATCCGAGATCTGATACGATTTGACCCACTTACCCTCTTCCGGGATCGGGGCAGGACCGTGATGCGGACCCTTCGTCACAGGACACATTCTTTCCACTTCATTGGAATAATTCATACTTGGTACTCCTTTCGGTTTTGAACTCCCGGCCGGCGGACCGGCCGCTGAAAACCGCCCGCGGGGAAGCGCCCCGGCAGGCCGCCCATTGCCAGTTTACAGGATTCCAACAATCATTATAGGATATTTCCCGCCGGGGATCAAGTTCGAAATTGACGCCGTGTGCAGAAATTTGGGCGCCGTTCCCTTTCGCGCCCGGAATTCATATAATTTTCTTTCTTTTTCAGGCGCCCTGTGGTATACTGAAACCTGTGTGCAGAAAATGCAGCGTGAAAGTGCAATCCCGATTCGCGGCCGCCAGTTCCCTGCGGCCGCAAACAGTTGAGGTGATAGGAAGAATGGCCAACATCCTTGCCAAATTTTTCGGCAACTACAGCAAGCGAGAGCTCAAGCGGATTCAGCCGCTGTGCGATCAGGTGCTTGCGCTCGAATCCAAATACCAGGCGCTCTCCGAACACGAGCTGCGCTCCCAGACGGCGGAGCTCAAGGGCCGCCTTGCAAACGGCGAAACGCTCGACGACATTCTGCCGGATGCGTTTGCCGTCTGCCGCGAGGCGACGCGCCGCGTGCTGGGCACGCCCCACTTCCCGGTGCAGATCCTGGGCGGCATCGTGCTGCACCAGGGCCGCATCGCCGAGATGAAGACCGGTGAAGGCAAAACGCAGACGGTGATCCTGCCGGCCTACCTGAACGCGCTGGCCGGCCAGGGCGTGCATGTCGTGACCGTGAACGATTACCTGGCCCGCCGCGACTCCGAGTGGATGGGCAAGGTCTATCGCTATCTCGGCCTTTCCGTGGGCCTGATTGTGCACGACATGGACAACAACGCCCGCAAGGCCGCCTACCAGGCGGATATCACCTACGGTACGAACAACGAGCTGGGCTTTGATTACCTGCGCGACAACATGGTGATCTATAAGGAAAACCGCGTGCAGCGCGGCCACCACTTCGCCATCGTGGACGAGGTGGACTCCATCCTCATCGACGAGGCGCGCACGCCGCTCATCATTTCCGGCCAGGGCGATCAGTCCACGGAGCTCTACCAGCTCGCGGATCGCTGCGCCAAGGGCCTGCGCATGGTGAAGGTAGCCGAGCTCGACGAAAAGCAGGACAACGACGAGATCTATTCCGACGCCGACTACATCGTGGACGAGAAGGCCAAGACGGCCACGCTCACCCCGAACGGCGTGCACAAGGTGGAAGCGTTCTTCCATCTGGAAAACCTCACCGACCCGGAAAACATCACCATCCAGCATCACATCAACCAGGCCATCAAGGCGCGCGGCGTCATGACGCGCGACATCGACTATGTGGTGAAGGACGGCGAGGTCATTATTGTCGATGAGTTCACCGGCCGCCTCATGTACGGCCGCCGCTATAATGAGGGCCTGCACCAGGCCATCGAGGCGAAGGAGGGCGTGAAGGTGGCGCGCGAGAGCAAGACGCTCGCAACCATCACGTTCCAGAATTTCTTCCGCCTCTATGAAAAGCTTTCCGGCATGACCGGCACGGCCATGACGGAGGAGGAGGAGTTCCGCGAGATCTACAAGCTCGACGTGGTGGAGATCCCCACGAACAAGCCGATGATCCGCAAGGATCTGCCCGACGTCGTCTACAAGACGGAGCGCGGCAAGTTCAACGCCGTTATCGACGATATCGTCGCCCACCACGCCACCGGCCAGCCGATCCTCGTGGGCACCATTTCCATTGAAAAGTCGGAGGAGCTCTCCGCCCTGCTGAAAAAGCGCGGCGTGAAGCACGAGGTCCTCAACGCGAAGTACCATGAAAAGGAGGCGCAGATCGTCGCGCAGGCCGGCCAGAAGGGTGCCGTGACGATCGCCACCAACATGGCCGGCCGCGGCACCGACATCAAGCTCGGCGGCAACGCGGAGTTCATGGCCAAGGCCGAGATGCGCCGCATGCAGATCCCCGAGGAGCTCATCAACGAGGCGGACAGCTTTTCCGAGACGGACAACGAGGAGATTCTCTCTGCGCGCCGCACGTTTGCCGAGCTGAACAAGAAGTATGAGGAGCAGATCCGCGAGCAGGCAGAGGAGGTCCGCGCCGCGGGCGGCCTGTACATCATCGGCACGGAGCGCCACGAGTCCCGCCGCATCGACAACCAGCTGCGCGGCCGTTCCGGCCGCCAGGGCGATCCCGGCATGAGCCGCTTCTATATCTCGCTCGAGGACGATCTCATGCGCCTGTTCGGCGGCGAGCGCATCACCGCCATGATGGACCGCCTGAACGTAGACGAGAACACGCCGATCGAGACGAAAATGCTCACAAACCAGATCGAGAGCGCCCAGCGCAAGATCGAGAGCCGCAACTTTGCCATCCGCAAGAATGTGCTGCAGTATGACGACGTGCTCAGCAGCCAGCGCGAGGTGATTTACCGCCAGCGCAACCAGGTGCTCGACGGCGAGGACATTCACGACGAGATCCTCAAGATGATCGACCAGTCCATCGAGGAGCAGGTCCGTCACTTCCTGCCGGCGGAGGCGGTGCACGACGACTGGAACCTGCAGGGGCTCAAGGATTACTACCTGGGCTGGCTGCTTGTGCCGGAGGATCTCACGTTCACAAAGGATGAGATCGAGGATCTCGATCCCGAGTTCGTCGTCAAGACGATCACCGACCGCGCCCACCTGATTTACGAAAACCGCGAGCGCCAGTTCGGCGAGACGATCACCCGCGAGCTCGAGCGCGTGGTCCTGCTCAAGAACGTGGACCGCGAGTGGATGGACCACATCGACGCCATGGAGGAGCTCAAGCGCGGCATCCGCCTGCGCGCCTACGCGCAGCGTGACCCCGTGGTCGAATACCGCGTGGAAGGCTACGACATGTTTGAGGCCATGATCCGCACCATCCGCGACAACACGGCGCGCATGATGCTGACAATCCGCCTGCAGGCGAAGGAGCAGCCGAAGCGCGAGGAGGTGGCGAAGCCCACCACCACGAATGCCCCGGACGATACCGATGAAAAGCGGCCTATCCGCAAGGGCAGGAAGATTGGGCCGAACGATCCCTGCCCCTGCGGCAGCGGCAAAAAATTCAAGAAATGCACCTGTAAGGAATATCACCCCGATCTGTAAGCGGGGCTGCAGAAAACCGGCGGGGCGCGCTGCTGGGCCGGAAGGCCGGGCAGCGCGCCCCCTTTTTTGAATCAGGAGGGAGAGAACAGAGATGGCAGCCTTTCACACCGGCCTCACGTCCGTCACATTCCGGCAGAAGAGCGCGGCGCAGATTGCGGCGCTCGCCGCCGAAGCAGGGCTGGAGGGCATTGAATGGGGCGGCGACGTCCATGTGCCGCCGGGGGACACGGCAGCCGCCGCATCAGCGGCAAGGCTCACGCGGGAAGCCGGCCTGTGCGTCACGTCCTATGGGTCCTATTACCACGCGCTCCCGCAGGAGGATTTTGCCCCCGTGCTGCGGAGCGCCGCGGCGCTGGGCGCGCCCGTCGTCCGCATCTGGGCGGGCGACAGGCCGTGGGAACAGCTGAGCGAAGCAGAGCGGGAAACGCTCGCCGCGTCTGTCCGCGCTGATGCGCGGGACGCCGCGCGCGGGGGGATCGCCCTCTCGTTTGAGTATCACCGCGGCACCGCCACCCAGACGCGCGCGGGGGCGCTGGCGCTGCTGGAAGCGGTGGGCGAGCCGAACGTCCGCACCTACTGGCAGCCGAACCCGGATATCACGCAGGGGGAACAGCTCGCGGAGATTGACTGCCTGCTGCCATATCTGAGCCACATCCATGTGTTCACGTGGACGGGGGCCAACATCCGCCACCCGCTGGCGGAGGGCGAAGCGCGCTGGCGCGAGTACCTGAGCGCCATTCGCCGCGCGGGCGGGAGCCGCTTTTTGCTGATGGAGTTTGTGCGCGACGACAGCGAGGCGGACTTCCTCGCGGACGCCGCCGTCCTGCGCCGCTGGGCGGAGGAAGAAAATCAAAAAGGGGAGAGCAGACCATGAAAGAGACGGCCGTCTTTTTGAATGAGCGGGAGCAGAACGAGCTGGCCCGCGCTTACGGCAGCAAAACGCGCGAATCGCTGCGCCGTTCGCTGGACCTGCCGGAGCAGGTGATCCTGCCCGAAACGATGGAGGAAAACAGGGAGCTGCTGGCCCGCACGTCCTACGTGTTCTCCACCTGGGGCATGCCCGCCCTCACGGAGGAGCAGATCGCGGATTATCTGCCGAACCTCAAGGCCGTGTTCTATGCAGCCGGTTCGGTGCAGGGCTTTGCGCGCCCCTTCCTGCACCGTGGGGTGAAGGTGTTCAGCGCCTGGGCGGCCAACGCCGTGCCGGTGGCGGAGTTCACCGTGGCGCAGATCGTGCTGGCCGGGAAGGGCTATTTCCAGGGCATGCGCCGCCTCGAGCCGGGCAGCATGAAGCGCTTCCGCGCGTTCAGCGACACCTTCCCGTGCAATTACGGCGTGCGGATCGGCATCCTGGGAGCCGGCATGATCGGCTCGCTCGTGCTGGAGATGCTCCGCCGCTATGACGTGGAAACGCTCGTGTACGATCCCTTTGCCGGCGAGGAGAAGATCGCTGCGCTTGGGGCGCGCCGCGCCTCGCTCGAAGAGATTTTCTCGCAGTGCCAGGTGATCTCGAACCACATTGCCAACCTGCCAGCCACGCAGCGCATGCTGCGCTATGAGCATTTTTCGCGCATGAAGCCGAACGGCGTGTTCATCAACACGGGCCGCGGCGCGCAGGTGGTGGAGGAGGATCTCGTGCGCGCCCTGCGCGAGGAGCCGGACCGCACGGCGCTGCTGGACGTCACATGGCCGGAACCGCCGGAGGCGGACAGCCCCCTGTGGACCATGCCGAACGTCATCCTCTCCCCGCACATCGCGGGCAGCATGAACAACGAGATCGCCCGCATGGGCGCGTACATGCAGCGGGAATATGAGGCGTTCTCCGAGGGCCGCCCGTGCAGCTGGGAGGTCACGCTCAAGCGCCTGGAAACGATGGCGTGATACGGACCGGCGGGCCGCAAACGAGGCCGCTGCGCACGGAAAAAGAGGGGGTGGCGCTTCTGCTTGCGCCCTCTTACCTGTCACGCGCGATCAGGGCGGCAATCTGCTCCACGGCCTCGCGGATCAGCACGCCCGTGTTCAGGTTGGAAACGCCCACCACGATGTTGTCGCAGTGGTTCATCGGCAGCAGGATGCGTTTGGCGGGGCTGCTTCCCACGGCGGCGGCCATGGCGGGGGAGATCTCCCCCCAGAGCGCGTCGGCGATCGCGATGCCGATCGGCCCCACAATCACGTCCGCGCGGCGGCAGCAGGCCAGCACGGCGTTCTCGCCGGTGGCGCCGTGGTCCGCCCCAGCTTTCAGCATGGCGGACGTCGCCAGGCTGTTTGTGCCCACCGCCAGCACCTCCACGCCCGGGCTTTGAATTTCCTTTTTGATGGCGGCCACCAGCTGCTTCCCGATGCCTCCGCCCTGTGCGTCAATTACCACAATTGTCATGTCAGTTCCCCTTTTTGCCGCGGATCTGCCCGCGCGAGTCATTGCGTTCCGGTTGATGATGCCGCGCCTGCGGTGAGCGGGCCGCAGCTTGCGCATGCACCATGACCCGCACACCCTCACGCTTACGGCATTTTACATTATATCATCGCGTCCCCTTTCGATCAAATCTGAGGGGGAACCGGATTCAAAAAAGGCGCCCCGGGGGCCTGCAGTCGACTTACCGCAGGCCCCCGGGGCAATGGAATCGTCCTTTATAAAAACGTGGCTTATTTTCTGAGTTCTTCAGGCACTTCGGGCTCATAGTTGATGCCCATCGAAGCCGCTCCGGCGCCCATGTTGGCAACGTTCTCAATCAGAGAAGCGATCGCAGACCAGACTTTACGCATGTGCATTCCTCCCTTCCTGTATTTTGGGTTGTATCATGAGGGCGGCAACCGCCGCCCCTGACAGTGAAAACATGGGGAGCAGGAAATCAGGAGACAAGACATACAGCGCGGCGCACAGCAGATCGAAGAGGATCACGAGCGCCCGGGCGATGTTCCTGTTCCGCCGCCGACGCCCTTCCGAAAGCGGATGGTGCGCGTTCTTCACGGGCGCCCATGCGAAAATCAGCACGTTTGCGGGCACAATGAGAAAGAACAGCAGCCACGGCATGTGGAGAAGGGGGAACAGCCTGGCCGGAAGCAGCACCGCCAGAAAGGTGGCGTTTGTGCTGAGAAAGCATTGCGCATACGTTTTGGCGTGATAACCGCCGCAGAACAGCCGCAGGCAGAAGTATGTGGCAAGGAACAGCGCCCCCTGCGCCAGGGACTGAAACACGGCGGAGAGAATCAAAACGGAGCAGAAGGAGGAAAGGGTGGAAAACGTGAGTTCAAAGCCGTAGACGAAAACAGGCTTGCGGGAAGCGGGGATGGAACAGTGTTCCAGAAGCTTGTCCGCGCACACGTTTGCGCATTTGTTCAGAAGCACGTCCTCATCCGCCCTTTCTGAAAATCTGTTTGATTATAGCACATTTTGTCGAGAAAAGGACATAAATGGGAAAAACGGTACTAAAATTGTCCTAAACGGTGTTTTGCATCACGGCAAAGGAGACAAAAACGTTCTCCCGGCAAAGATTTTGCAGCGTGCCCATGTGTTTTTCCACAGCGTCCTGAATGTTTTTCAGGCCCAGCCCGTGCAGCGAGGGATCGCCCTTTTTGGTGCTGACGAGATGGCCGTGCGCGTCAAACGGATTCTGCGCCACCCTGTTTTCCACCCGGAACGAGAGAAAGTTGTTCCGCTGTTCCACAATGACCTTCACAAACCGGCCGCTCTCCTGCGGCAGTTTCAGGCTGGCCTCCAGGGCGTTGTCGAGCTGGTTGGCGAGCACGGCGCAGAGATCCACCGAGGAGATCCGCAGCGGTTCCGTGAGACGGACGGAGTAGGTGAAGGGGATGCCCTGTGCCTCGGCTTCCTCCGCCTTGCAATTGATGATGGCGTCGATCACGTCGTTCCCGCTGCGGCATCTCTTCACATTCCGGTATGTGGTGGAGAGCAGCTCCGCAATGTAGGCCTGTGCGGCGGGGCTTTCTTTGGAAAGGGCCTCCAGCGTTTTCATGTGGTTTGTGAAGTCGTGCAGCCTTTTGGCCAGTGTGCGCTGGTGGGCGGAGAGATCGCGGTAATTCTTTTCCATGAGCCGGTTGGCCAGCAGGGAAAGATTATTTCTGTTGCGCTCCTGCTGGTATTTGTTTGAGAGAATCGTGGCCAGGATGCAGGCGAGGATGCCCACCGTGATGAAGACCCACGAAAGGATCACGGCCGCCTGCATCACGAACAGGGAATCGGTGATGATCATCTGCAGGAGAGAGGACATAATCACATAGGCCGCCGTGCCCACGAAGAAGAGCACGGCCATGAGGCGGTTCGGCAGCCGGCCGATGTAGTGAAGATAAGGCCGGAGGAAACAGAACAGGCCGGTCTGCACGGATTTGTTGATCAGCGTGAATATGGTCCGCGTCTCGCCGGTGTGCAGCAGCGTGTCGAAGCTCTGATAGACGGAGGGGGAGTTGCCGATCAGCATCGCCAGCGTAAAGCCGATGATGTAGTCCAGGCTGTGCAGGAAAAAGAGCGTCATCACACAGGCTGTGGCGCGGGTCAGGAATCCGCCCTCAGAAAGGAACCTTGTGGCGCCCACCACGTATGCCATGCCGGCCAGGATGGTGAGAAAGGAAAAGGGGGAGACGCGGTTCAAAAGGGAGACAAGCAGCGTCATAAAGGCGCTGAAGCCCAGCAGCCGCGCCAGATAGGTTTTTCCCTCATACCGTCTTCCCGCCATCTCCGCAGTCGCGCCCAGGCTCAGCAGGCTTTCCACCTCCGTGGCGGCAATCTCAATCAGCGGATTCATGCTCGTCCTCCTCTTTCCCGTTGCCCCCCTCCTCCTGCATCATCCATCGCTCCGCAAAGGCGCGCTTGAATGCTGCGAGACGTCTTCGGCTGATGGGCAGCTCCGCCCCGTCCGTCATCTGCACGGCGGTGTTTGTGTATTGCACGATGAAGTCGAGGTTCACGATGCAGCCGCGGTCGATCTGCGCGAACCGGCTGTCGTTCAGCCTCTGCAGCAGTTTTTTGATTTCCTCCCGGCACACAAAATCGCGGTATATCCCGTGCACCTCCACGTGTTTGCCCTTCTTTTCCGCATAGCAGATCTCGTCATAGGGGATACAGTAGCACGCGCCCTCCGTTTTCAGGACAAGGCTTCTGTATCGGCAGAGCCGCTCGCGGGTCCGGATGGCGCTGTCCAGCGCTTCCGTGAGACCGCTGCCCGGATCCGCCTTGGAGACGTAGCGGAAGGCCTGCACCTTGATGGCGGCCGGCGCATAGTCCGCGTAAGCCGTCAGGAAGATGACGGGCAGGTTCCGGTCAATGGAATGGATCTTCTGCGCGAGCTGCAGGCCGTTGATCTTCGGCATGTCAATGTCGAGAAGATAGAGATCTGCCAGATGGTTCTGATCCAGCTCATCGCTCAGCACGGTGCTTTTGCGGCAGGGGAATACGCGGATGTTCTGCCTTGTCTGCGCCGCGTAAAGCTCCACCTTCTTTTGAATTTCCTCCAGTTCCACCGGATTGTCGTCGCAAAGCACAATGTTCATACGATCCTCCCAAAGCCGTTTTCCCTGCGGCGGAACGCCCGCCCTCCGCTGTCACGCGTCCGTGCGCTCCACCCTGCCGTCCTTCCATGAGAAGGAGACGGACTTGCCGCCCTTCACGCGCAGGCCGCGCACCTTTCCGCTGCGCCATGCCTGCGGCAGGGCGGGCAAAAGCACCGGGCCGTCCGGCCCGTTCTGCACGAGCAGCTCGGCGATTCCCGCCGTGATGCCGAAGTTTCCGTCGATCTGGAAGGGCGGGTGCGCGTCGAACAGGTTCGGGTAAAGGCCGCCGCTGCCGCCGTAGGAGCAGCCGGCCTCCGCCGGCACGAACCGCATGGCGTTGTCGAGGCATTCCTTGGCCTCCTCGCCGTTTTTCAGCCGCGCCCACACATTGATCTTCCACGCGATGCCCCAGCCCGTGGCGTCGTTGCCGCGCAGCCGCATGAGGGTTTCCGCCCCGGCGAACCATTCCGGCGTCTGCTCCGTGACGGAGCGGCCGGGGTAGACGCCGTAGAGCGGCGAGAGGTGGCGGTGGTGCGGCTCCGGCTCCTCAAACTCGCGGCTCCATTCCAGAAGCTGCCCCTTCGAGCCGACGGTGTAGCCCTTGAGCGTCTCGAGCGCCGTCTCCATCTGTCCGGCGAGCGCGCGGTCCGTTCCGAGCACGCGGGCGGCCTGCACACAGGCGGAGAGCACGTCCATCGTGATGGCCACGTCCACGGCGCAGTTTTCGGAGAGGCAGCACAGTTCGCCGTTGAGGCGGTAGCGGTTTTCCGGGGACGTGGACATCGGGGTGATCAGCCCGCCGTCCGAGTCCTGCAGCCGGTCGAGCAGGAACAGCCCCGCGCCGCGCAGCGTGCCCCAGTGCGCCCGCAGAAATTCGAGATCGCCGGTGTATTCGTAGTGCTGCCACAGGTCGCGGGCGAGCCACCCGGCGCTTGAACTCCAATAGGCCCAGCCCACGGATTCCGGCGAGGGGTTCGGACCTCCCACCGGCTCGCTCAGCCGCCAGAGATCGCTGTTGTGGTGGGAGCACCAGCCGCGGCAGTGATAGAGCCGCGAGGCCGTCTTTTCGCCGTTCTGCGCGAGCCCCTCGATGAAGTCGAACAGCGGCTCGTGGCATTCCGGCAGGGCGCACGGCTCGGCGGGCCAGTAGTTCATCTCCGTGTTGATGTTGATCGTGTAGTTTGAACTCCACGGGGCGCGCAGCTCCTCGTTCCAGATTCCCTGCAGGTTCGAAGGCTGCGTGCCGGGGCGGGAGCTTGCGATCATCAGGTAGCGGCCGTAGTCGAAGAGCAGCGCCGCCAGGCCGTTGTCCGCGTGGTCTTTTTCGTTCTCCCGCAGCCGCTCATCCGTGGGCAGGGAGCTGCGGTTCTCGCCGCCGAGCTCCAGCGACACACGGTCGAACAGCGGGCGGTAATCCTCCTCATGGCGCTGCCGCAGCGCGTCATAGCCGAGCGCGGCGGCAGCCCGCAGCCGCTCCAGGCACACGGCCAGCGGCTGGATCCGGCTCTCGCGCGGCGGGCGGTCGAAGCCTTCAAAGTTCGTCGCGAGCGAGACGAGCAGTATGAAATCGTTCGATTCGATCTCGATCCGCTCCTCCTCCACCCGGCAGGTGCCGCTCGCCACCACCGGCAGGACGGCGGCGGCGTAGGAGAGCGCCCTGTTTTCGTCAAACGGATCGTAGCGGATCGGGTCGCCGCACGCAAAGTAGGAGGGCGCCGAGTACACCGGCGCGATCGAGCGCAGGGCCAGCACGCCGTCCTCCGTTGCCGGGCGGGAGGGGTGCGGCGACTCCAGCGCGACGACGGCCTTTGCCTGCGGGCCGTCCGTGGTGAAGCGCAGCGCGATGACCTTGTCCGGGAAGGAGACGAACGCCTCCCGCCGGAACGTGAAGCCGCCGCTGCGGTAAGCCGTGTGTGCCGCGGCGTGCTCCAGGTCCAGGCTTCTGCGGTAATCCTCCGCCTCCCCCGCGTCGGGGAAGGAGATCCACAGCGTGCCGGCCGGCTGGTAGGCCGCCGACCATTCGGAGAAGCATTTTTCCCACACAACCTTCTCCGCCTGCTTCACGTTCCCGGCGCGCAGCAATTGTTCTCCCTCGGCAACGCCCTCGTGCGTGCCGAGCGGCCCCTTCGCCCCCGGGAAGCCGGACCACAGCGTGTCCTCGTTGAGCGAAATCTTTTCCCGCTTCACCCCGCCGTAGACCATGGCCCCCAGGTTTCCGTTTCCTATGGGCAGCGCTTCCTCAAAGCAGGCTGCCTCCCGCGTGTACCAAAGCTCTTTCATGATGGCGCTCCTCTCCTTTGCGTTTCGGCCCGCAGGGAGCCGCGCGGTTCCCGGCGGGCGGGCCGCATCCGGCCATCATTCGCATGGCTTCGGGGCGGGCCGTGCGCTTTCCGCACGCAAACCGGATGCTCATCCCGGCCCCTTCCTCTAAAACGATCGTACGGTACGGCGGCAGGTGTGTCAAGTGCCTTTTTCCCGGGAGCGCGGCTTTTTTACGTGTCGAAAAGCTTCCAAACCGGCATTTTGCCGTCATTTTCTGCGCCGTCTGCGGCCCCGTCCGTTTTTCAAAAAGCGGAAAAAATTCCTCTCCCTGTCCCCTTTTCCCCTGAAAACGGCAAATGGTTTGTAGAGGGGGTGAGGAGGTTGGATGAGCGGCAGCTGCTGGAGCTTTTGGAAACCGATCCGGAAGGCGGCATGGCCCTGCTGCAGTCGCAGTACGGCGAGCCGGTGCGCTATGCGGCGGCGCAGCGCCTCGACTGCACAGAGGATGTGCGGTTCTGCGTGCACGACACCTTCGCCGACTTTTACCTGCACCGCGAGCGGTTTGATCCCGAAAAAGGAAGCCTGCGCGCCTACCTGACGGCGATTGCAGAGCGCAAGGCGATCCGGCGCTGGCGGGAAAACCGCCGCAGGCAGATGGCAGAACAGCTCTCCGTGCCCGAATCTCCCCCCCTCACCGCATGGGAAACGCGCGACGAGCTTTACGATTCGCTCGGGGCTTTGCGGGAATCGGATCGAAAGATCCTCTTGCTTCGGTATATTGAAGGGCGTTCCGTCCGCGAGATTTCCGATGCCCTGGGGCTGAATTATGAGTGCGTGAAAAAGCGCGGCCAGCGTGCGCTGAAAAAGCTGCAGCGCCTTCTGGAGGAAAAGCGGAGGGAGGGGGAAGAAAAATAGAATTCCAGTCAGCGTATTATGAGATTCTTCTCGAGGTCTGCATGAGCGTCCTGAACCGCAAGCGCTTCAAATCGGAGGACGATCATTACATCTTTTTGTGCTGGGAAAAGCTTGCTGACGCCTACTCGACCGGCAGGGGCTGCACGCCGAACCACGAGAAGGCAAAGGAGTATTATAAATACGCCGTCGCCGCCGCGATGGGCGAGGGAAGCGACGATGCCGAGAACGACGTCCCGAAGCAGACGCGGATCATCGGAAACCTTCTTGCCGGGTATCCGCGTCCCACCGCGATCTATGCGCCGCTTGCCATGCGGTTTGCCACCGAGATGGTCAAGCGCGGAAACGTCGAGGGCGCGGCGCTCGTCGAGGATTACCTCAACGGCGTCAAGCCGATCGGCGAGGAAAAGCTCGGCCTCGACCCGAAGCAGGATTTTGCGCTCTATTACAAGGCCGCGAAGGAGGATGGCAGCCCCTATGCCTGCTACCGCCTCGCGCTGTGCTATCTCACGGGCGCCGGCACGGCGAGGGATGAGGCCGCCGGCAGGCAGCTGATGCGCGCCGCCGCGGAGGCCGGGGAGCTCTTTGCTGCCGAATGGCTGGCCTCGGAGGAAAATGAGGAGCAGGCAAAGTGGCAGGGAGCCGTGCGGTCCATCCGGGATGCGCTCAGGGCGCATCTCGCCGTGATGCAGGGCGTCACCGGCGTGGAGCTGCCGAAGCCGCCGCGCGTGACAATCGATCTGCCCGAGGAGGAAGAGGAAGAAGAGGAAGCCTTCAAATCCCGGCAGAGCGAGGAAGGCCCCTGCGACGAATACAAAAAGACGCGCGATCTTTCCCGTCTGCCTTCAATCGTCTTTGACGACGGGAACAACCGCTGGCAGCGCGTTGGCATCTACGGCAGCCAGGCCGTCTACCACAACGACGACGGGCAGGAGATCACCATCTTCCATGCAGAGATTTCCCGCTCCTCCGCCCTGACGAATGTCGGCACGCTGCACTGGTATTGATCGCTCTGCCGCACGCTGCACGGAAAAAATCCCGGATGCACATTTTGAAGTGCACCATAAAAGCCCGGCGGCCGGCGGCCGCTTTTCTGTCTGCGGAAAACGGTGTCACAGCGTGACGCCGTCCCGGAAAATGGTCAGCTCGCTCCTGTCCAGCGCTTCCGCCTTCGCCCGCCGCGTGCCGGAAGCCACGGCGAGCACGAGCTGCGCCAGCTCCTGCGTGAGCGCTTCGCGGGATGCGCCGGTGAGCAGCCGGCCCGCGTCAAAGTCGATCCAGTTTTTCTTTCTGGAGGCGAGCGGGGAGTTGGAGGAGAGCTTGAGCGTCGGCACAGGGCAGCCCAGCGGCGTTCCCCTGCCGGTGGTGAAGAGGAGAATCTGCGCGCCGGCCGATGCGAGGGCACAGGCGGCCGTGAGGTCGTTGCCCGGCCCCTGCAGCAGGCTCAGGCCGTGGGTCCGCACCTGTTCGCCGTAGAGCAGCACGTCCTCCACGGGCGCCGTCCCCGATTTCTGCACGCAGCCCAGCGACTTTTCGGCCAGCGTGGTGATGCCTCCCTCCCGGTTCCCCGGCGAGGGGTTCTCGTCGATTGGCTGGCCGTACCGCAGGAAATAGGATCGGAAGCCGTTGATCAGCTTCACCGTGGAGGCAAAGGTTTGCTCTGTGCGGCAGCGGTTCATGAGCAGCCGCTCCGCCCCGAACATTTCCGGCACCTCCGTGAGCACCGCGGAGCCGCCGCGCGCCAGCAGCCAGTCGGAAAAGCTGCCCGCCAGCGGGTTGGCCGTGATGCCGGAAAGACCGTCGGAGCCGCCGCACTTGAGCCCCACGGTCAGGCTGCTCACCGGGCAGGGCTCCCGCCGGAAGGAGGCGGCATATTGGCCGAGCCGATCGAGGATCCGCAGCCCTTCCTCCAGCTCATCCTCACAGTCCTGGCACACGAGGAACGCGATCCGTTCCCGGTCATAGCCGCCCAGCAGCGCCTGCATGTCCTCGGGGCGGTTGTTCTCGCAGCCGAGGCACAGGGCCAGCACGCCGCCCGCATTCGGGTGCAGCAGCAGCCCCCGCAGGAACTTCTGGGTGCAGGCGAGGTCGTCTCCGAGCTGGGAGCAGCCGCAGGAGTGCTGGAACGCCACCACGCCGTCTACGCCCTCCGGCAGGCGGGCGGCCGCCCGGCGCTCGAGCTGCCTGGCCAGGCCGTTCACACAGCCCACCATCGGCACAATCCAGAGCTCGTTGCGCACGCCCGTCTTTCCGTCCGGGCGGCGGTAGCCGCTGAAAAAGGCGGGTTCCTCCTGTTTCAGGTCCTTCCACCGCGGCTCATAGCGGTAGTCCTCCAGCCCTTCGAGCTGGGATTCCATGTTGTGTGTGTGCACCCAGTGCCCCGGCGCGATCGTTTCCTTTGCGCGGCCGATCGGCCAGCCGTATTTGATCACCTCGCCGCCCTTTTCCATGCGGCAAAGCGCGATCTTGTGGCCCTGCAGGATCGATTCCTCCGCGCGCACGGAAAAGCCGTTCCCCTGCGCCGTTTCCCCTGCCGGGAGCGGACGCAGCGCCACGGCGACGGTGTCTTCCGGGTGAATCCGAAACAGATCGTTCATCGCGTGTCCCCGCCTTCCGTCACGGCCGCGAGGGCGCGCAGCGCGCCGGTTTCCCGGATGGCGCGCAGGTCGGCGGCCGCCAGCTCCGCAAAGCGCGGGAGCGCTTCCCGCTCCTCCCACAGGCCGGTCTCCCGCATCGCGGCTTCCACATAGGCTTCGGGCGATCCGGAGCCGAACCGCTCCGCGAGCGCAAGCACCTGCGGGGATTCCTGCAGCCGGTAGGGCCGGCCGTCCCGCAGGCCGAACAGCTCGCCGTCCTTTTTCTCCGCAGCCGTGTAGAAGGCGAGCAGCGCAGCAAAGGAGAAAACAAGGCGCCGCGGCAGTTTCCCGGCCGCATAGCAGTCCCGCACGGAGGGCAGCACCCGTTCCTGCCATTTGGCAAAGGAGTTTGCGCAGATATCCAGCAGCCGGTGGTCGAGGAACGGGTTTTCAAACCGCTGCTCCACCTCCGCGGCAAACGCAAGGGCGTCCGCACGGGGCAGCGGGACATGGGGTACGATCTCCTCTGTCTCAGTCTCCGTCAGGAAGCGGTGGATCACCGCGTCGTCCATGCACTCGCGCACGAGATCCTTCCCCGCGAGGAAGGCGGCGGGCGCCATGGAGGTGTGGCCGCCGTTCAAAATGCGCACCTTCCGCTGCTTCCAGGGGGCGAGATCCCGCACGAAAAACGCGGGGCTCCCCGGCCCGTCGATCGGCAGGCGCGCCGCAATGTCTTCCGGCGCCTCGATCGCCCACATGCCGAACGGTTCGCCCACCGTGAGCAGCTCGTCCCGGTAGCCGAGCCGTTCCCAGAGCGACGGCAGCTCCTCCGGCAGGCAGCCGCTCACGATCCGGTCCACGAGCGTGGAGCAGAACGCGCAGGCCTCCCGCACCCACGCGGCAAAGCCCTCCTCGAGCCCCCAGATCGACGCCAGGCTGAGCACGCACTCGCGCAGCCGGTCGCCGTTGTGCTCAATCAGCTCCGTGGGCAGCATCACAAGGCCGGCATCTTTCGCCCCGCCGCAGCAGCGGTACCGCTCATAGAGAAAACGCGTCAGCTTGCCGGGGAAGGAGGCCGGGGGTGCGGCGTCGAAGCGGTCTTCCCGGTCGAGCACAATGCCGGCCTCCGTCGTGTTGGAGATCACGAAGGAAAGCTCCGGCAGGCGTGCCAGCGCCAGAAACGATTCGAAGTCCCGGTAAGGGTTCACCGCCCGATCCACGCAGGTGACAGGGTACGATTCGTCGGAAACCTCTCCTGCCTGTTTGCCGCGCAGAATCACGGTGTAAAGGCAGGACTGGCGCTCAAACACATCCAGATTCCCGCGCCCCGTGGGCTTCACGATGGCGACGCTGCCCGCAAAACGCCCCTCGTCCACTGCCTTCTGGAAGATGGGCTCGATCAGGGCGCGCAGCAGCCGCCCCTCGCCGAACTGCGCCACCCGCACGGGCAGCCGGTTTGTCCTGTAAACCTCCTGTATCTCTCGCATCGTTTGTTCTCCTCTTTTCAAAATCGGGATGGCGGCTCGCTTCTTGGACGGGCACGCGGCAGATGGTTCGGGCATTTCCCGGCGGCCGGGCTGCTTTCCTGCCTTTTGCATGGCTGGGAAGCCCTGCCTGGCTCCCGTTCCCGGGAGTAGCCTGTTTTCTTCTGATTTTTATTATAGGAGAACGCCGGGGGCAAGGCAAGATGCAGGAGAAAACTCAGAAAAAACAAATCGGAGAGGACGGACATGCTCTTCGGATCTGCTCCGCCGCACCGTTCCATTTTGACGCGCATCCCTACGGCGTGAAGGAGTGCCGGCAGGCGAAGCACGGCCATGAGCTTCTCATGCGTCTGGAGACGGTGCTGCGTCTCGACGCGGCGCACGTTCCCATCGGCAGAGAGATGGCATGGAGCATCAAAATGCCGGAAGCGCTCGCCGCCAAGGGCGGAGCCTGTCATTTGTCGGTTGAGATCGAGCTTTCCTGAAGGAAAAAGATCTCCCTGCTGCCGCAGGAATGAACGATGCACAGCGGATGAAATCGTTCGCTCTGCTTATGGAGGAAGGAAACGCCATCCCCCCAACCCGCCGCAGCGGATTGCATTGCTCCATGCTTTCTCTCGCGCAGCGCGATTTCTTCCCTCCATAGACGGATTTCACTGAAAAAGCCTTCTTTGCTTCACAGCAAAGAGGGCTTTTTTCATAGCAACAAATGAGCGCTGCCCCAATACCGGACAGATGACGCGCCATAATGCTGCGCCTTTGCTCACGCCGGAAAGGCGGATCGGGCCGGTAGGTCCAACAACAGCGCGAACATGCAGTCTCATCCTTAATATCATGCAAAAAGAGCGTTGCTTTTTCCCTTTTCGCCCTGCTACAATGGAGATATCAAAAAACAAGGCGGCAGCCCGGATTTTCTTAAGGAGAGCGCCGCAAAAGGAAGGAAAAGACCGATGAAAGAGTGGATTGTGTTTCTTGACAGCGGCGACACACTCGTCGACGAAACGACGCAGGAGTTTGATGAGCGCGGCATTGTGCTGCGGGCGCAGCTGATTCCCGGCGCGCGGGAGCTGCTTGAGACGCTGCGCCGCGAGGGGATTCCCGTCGCGATGGTGGCGGACGGGCAGGCGGAGAGCTTCCGCAACGTGTACCGCGGCCTCGGCCTCGAATCATATTTTGCCCAGAGAATTTACTCTTCCGACGTCGGCGCGGAGAAGCCCTCGCCCCTCATGTTTGAAACGGCTCTGCGCGCGATGGGCCTCACGGATGCGGACAAGGGGCGCATTGTGATGATGGGAAACCATGTGAAGAAGGACATCATTGGAGCAAACCGCTTCGGCATCACGAGCGTCCTCATTGACTGGTCACACCGCTATCCGACCGTCCCTGAAACGCCGGACGAAACGCCCGATTTTACCGTTCACACGCCTCTCGGGCTTCTCGATGTCCTGCGCATGGCGGACAGCTCTCAGAAATAAATCAGGCTGTGCCCGGAAAAACAAGTCGGCAGCGCCGCAGCGCACGGACTCCCCACAGAGTGGGGCCCCGCCGCGCGCCTCCTCGCTAAAAACGTGCCGCCGGCACGTTTTCTTTACGCTCGGATCCTCTCAGGGTTCGATTCCCCTCCAATTTCAAAAAAGAAAGCAGCCACGAAGGCTGCTTTCTTTTTTGGGCGGCGGCAATAGAATAGATGTCAGCCCCAATCGCGAGCGGCGGGGCAAAAGAAAAGGCCGGGCACAGGACGCGAAGTGCGTCCAGGCTCAGCCTGGTGGGTTTGCGCTACAAAAAAGATACCCAATGAAAATGAGAACTTCTGATCCGGAAAAGATTCGTTTCTATATATAGCGTGATTTTCTAATTTTTGCTTTTCGGATGTCCTATTTCTGCAAGAGCGGGCAACACGGAAAAGTCAGCTTGAATCTCGGGGTTTCATCGTAGAAAAAGAGGCTGGAATTTGGATGTCTCATTTTTGGGTTCCAAAT
>CAKNKY010000041.1 GCA_930987725.1 uncultured Anaeromassilibacillus sp.
TTTTCCCATAGTAATACCCCCTGATGTAGTACTTCTATTTTCCTACATCAGGGGGTACTTTGTCTATTGTCCGTTTTTACTGGACCTGTTCACCAATTAGCGAAAGGAGGGACACGAAATGCCCTGTCCACACAACGAAATCATGATTGTTCAGCGCAGCCAGCGGCAGTCTGCGGTTGCCGCCGCTGCTTACCAAAGCGGCGAAAAGCTGTTCTGTGAATACGACCAGCAAGTAAAGCACTACCCGGAAAAGCGTGGTATCGTCCACAATGAAATCCTGCTCCCGGCAAATGCCCCACAGGAATATGCAGACCGCAATACTTTATGGAACGCCGCCGAAGCGATGGAAAAGCAATGGAACTCCCAGCTTGCAAGGCGGTGGGTGCTTACCATTCCCAGAGAGATACCGCCCGACCAGTACGCTGTCCTTGTACGGGAGTTTTGTGAACAGCAGTTTGTTTCCAAAGGCATGATTGCTGATTTTGCCATCCATGACCCCCATCCGCCGGGACACAATCCCCACGCCCATGTCCTGCTCACTATGAGGGCAATGGACGAACATGGGAAATGGCTTCCCAAGAGCCGCAAGGTTTATGACCTTGACGAGAACGGGGAACGGATAAAGCTGCCATCCGGCAGGTGGAAAAGCCACAAGGAGGATACGGTGGACTGGAACGACCAGAAGTATTGTGAAATCTGGCGGCATGAATGGGAGGTCATCCAGAACCGCTATCTGGAAGCCAATGACCGCCCGGAGCGTGTGGACTTGCGTTCCTATGCCAGACAGGGGCTTGATATTATCCCTACTGTCCATGAGGGTGCTGCTGTCCGGCAGATGGAAAAGCGAGGTATCCAGACGAATATCGGCAACCTGAACCGGGAAATCAGAGCCGCCAACCGCCTGATGAAGTCCATCCGGCAGCTTAAATGGCTATGATGAACGAAATGGAATACAGAACAATCGGTTCGGTACTTGCCGGGGGCTATCGTGCAGCGGTCTATTGCAGGCTGTCAAAGGACGATGACCTGCAAGGCGAAAGTGCCAGTATCGCAAACCAGTCGTTGTTTTTTGATGGCGGTAATATCTGATTTTGTTGTAATGCTATATGTGCAAGGCACTTCTTTCAGGTAATGTTCAAAATATTCTTTTCGTTTGAAAAGATATTTATTGCTTTCTGAGCAGACAGTTTATTGTTTTCAGCAAGTTTGCCCACAAAATCATATAGAGGGGACGTATTTAATAGCGTCCCATAACAATCGAATGTCAATATCTTGTCCATTTTATCTTCTCATTTCTCTGCGCGCTATTATCTATATTTTACATCATTCCGAAAGCGTGGAAATAGCCTGCTTTTTAAGCCGGTTTCCTGCCTCTTGGATATACGGGACAGGCGGTTATTTAGGTGTAGACTCAAGGTAGTTCATCGATCTACTTCATGTTTTGCGCCCGGCCTTTCCTTTTGCCCATCCGACGCGCCCGAGACGAGCATGCCGCTGTCAAGCCAGCGGTTCGAGCGAAGCCGCCACAGGAAGAAGAGGCCCTTGAGAATCAGCTCGCTGCACATGGCGATCCACATGCCGGTGAGGCCGAGCGAGCCGATGAGCAGCAGCGCGATCGGCAGGCGCACGCCCCACATGCTGAGCAGGTTGGCCAGGAAAGACCATTTCGTGTCTCCCGCGCCGGAGAACGCGCCTGTCGCCACAATGGAGGCGGCGAAAAACGGTTCGGCAAACGCTTCGATGCGCAGCACGGAAGCGCCGAGCTCCATCACGCCGCGGTCCGGCGTGAACATACCGATCAGTGGCTGGGCAAACAGGAACATGAGCAAGCCCATGCCCGTCATGATCGCCATGCCAAGCAGCGTGCTCACGCGCGCAAACCGCACCGCCATGTCGCGCCTGCCCGCCCCCAGGGACTGCCCCACCAGCGTGGTGGCAGCCGTGGACACGCCGTAGCCCGGCTGGTAGCACAGCGCCTCCGCCGTGACGGCCAGCGAGTTGGCGGCCACCGCCTGCGTGCCGAGGCCGGCCACAATCACGGTGACGGCGATCTGCGCGCCGCAGGAGGCCGTCTGCGCCATGGCCTGCGGCACGCCGATGCGCACCATGGCCGAAAGACAGGGCCGTGTGAAGCGAAAGCTTTCCCGCAGGCTGACATGCAGCGTGAAATCGCGGCGGAAGAAGCGGCGCAGGAACAGCAGCGCCACCAGAAGCCCGGCCAGCGCCGAGCCCCAGGCTGCGCCCGGCACGCCGAGGCCCGCCCCAGGCACCCAAAACCGCAGGCCGAAGAGGTCGATCTCCCGCGCGGGATAGATGAGCAGGAAATTAAAACAGGTGTTCATCACGTTGAGCAGGACGTTGTAGATCATGGGGGTGCGCGTGTCGCCCATGCAGCGCAGCACGGAGGACGTCAGGCTCGTGATCATCGTGCACGGCATGGCGATGCCGATAATGCGGAAATACTGCGAAGCATCCGGCCGGATGGCCTCCTCCGCGCCGAGCCAGCCCGGCAGCGGGAACGAAAGACCCACCGCAAGCCCGCCCATGAACAGGCTGAACAGCAGGCAGAACAGCAGCGACTGGCGCACCACGCCGCGTGCGCTCTCCAGATCCTCCGCGCCCACAAACTGGGCCACCTGCACGGCAAAGCCCGTGGCCACGGCACCCATCAGGCCGTTGAACAGCCACACGGAGCTGGACACGACACCGATGGCCGCCGTGGCGTTCGGCCCCAGGGAGCCCACCATGGCGGTGTCGATGTACTGCACAAGCGTAAGCATGAACTGCTGGACAATGGCCGGCCAGGAAAGGCTCATCACGGTGGAAATCTCTTCCCTCCGTGTGGGCGTACGGCCGCCCTGCAGCAGTGCGGAAAATGAACCCATGTTGCAAAACTCCTCCTTGTGTTGTGGCGTGCTGGGCACACCGCCTCTTTCTGATACGTACTATAGCAAGTCCTGTGCCCCCGCGCAAGGGGCAGAACAAAAAAAGGCGGCCCGCCGCACAGGGCGGGCCGCCTTCCGGCTGTCTGTTTACGGTGTGCCGCCATCGAAGGCACGCGCAGTCTCAACGGCAGCCAGCGCATCAGCAGGCGAAAAGCCTTCGAAGGTGAACACAGCGGCAGCCTCGTTTGTCTGCACGGCAAAAGAGAGTGTACTTTCAGTTTCCGCGGCCGATTCCAGCGCTTCGGCGGAAAGGTCCTCCGGGGCAAACACGCTGCCCTGCCATCCGTCCGGCAGGGCGGCGGCGATCGTCACCTCCAGCGCGCGTGTGTCACCGGCAAAGCGCAGGGTGAGTGAGTCGCCCGCTTCGCTCTGCACCAGCGCGGCCGTTTCCAGCGGGCAGTCTTCCGCCGCCTGCGCCGGCACGAGGCTGCCCAGCGCCGGCACGGCCAGGGATTCCTCGAGCGTGAGGCTCTGCGCGGCGCCGTTTCCCTGCGTCTCCATGCGGGCAGCCGGGGCGGCGCCATCCATCGCGGTTTCCGCGGAATAGGCGGCGGCCTGCGGTTCGCCGTCAAGCGCCTGATCCGGCAGAACAACGCCGTTGGCCGCGCCCGCGACGCCGGACGTCTGTTCCTCCACAGGGGGAAGAAGGCGCAGCCCGAAGGCGGCCGCGGCAACAATCGCCAAACAGCAGCAGGCGGCCACGACCTGTTTCAGCGGGAAGGAGCGGCGCGGTGTGCGCCGTTCCAGCCTGCGCAGCAGCTTTTCCCGCACGCTGCGGTCCGGCTGCCAGGAGGCCGCGTCGGCGCAATAGGCGCGCCGAAAGCGTTCCTCCCATTCGCGTTCGGTCATTGGTCCTCCTCCTTTTCCATCATGTCCTTGAGCATCTGCCGGGCGCGCATCAGCTGCACACGCACCGTCGATTCCCGCCGGTGCAGCAGGCCGGCGATCTGTGCCGTCGGCAAATCCTCGTAATAGAACAGGTGAATGACGGCACGGTACACTTCCGGCAATCGCTTCACATATGCTTCCACGCCGCTGCCTTCGGGAATCCCTTCCCCCGGCATCGTTTCGTCAAGAGGGACGCTGCGCCTCCGGGACTGCAAACTCCAGAAGCTTTTCATGCAGTTCAGCGTGACGCGCAGGAACCAGGCTTTCGCGTGGTCGGCGCTCTCAAGCGCCGGTTTTGCGCGCAGATAGCGCAGAAACACTTCCTGGTAAATGTCGTCGGCGTCAGCCCGGCTGCCGGTCTTGGCGTAGGCCAGGCGGTACACGGTATCGCCGTAAAGGGAAACGGCTTCCTCCGCCGTGGGGGCGCGGTACGGTTCGGTGTGATCCATCTGGGCCGGTCGCCTCCTTATACCCGCCGCGCGTTTTCTGTTCTGCCTGTAATACCGCGGCGGTTCCTGAAATGTTACAGTTCGTTACAGCTTGAATTCATCCGGGTCATATTCCCGCAGCGGCGGCGGGGCATACGGCTGGCGTTTGAGCGGGTCGTATTCAAATTTCCGGCAGTTTTCTCCCGGCTCATGGGAAAGGCCCAGCAGGCAGGCCGGGGATTCTTCCTTTCCGTTTCCGTGGCGGCAGCAGGCACAATCGGCCTCCCTGTTTTCATCAAAAAAATCCTGTTTCTTTTTGCGGAAAAACACTGCAATTCCTCCCCGGCTGGCTGCCATTCGGCTCGGTTCCCCAGCCACATACCATTTAAGATTCTGTAAACTTCATTATACCATTTCCAAAGCGGAATTGCCAGCCCGGATTTGCGTTTGGTCTTAAGCAAAAAAATGAAAGGCTCTTTCGGCAAACCGGAAGAAAATTTGCTTGATGAACCAGGCGTTTTATGGCATAATTATAAGATAAAGCGATACTGAAACAGATTAAAGGCAAAGAGACAGGCGGGAAGATGCCGCTTCGCGCAAAGGAGGGATCGATCGGACAGGATGAATGAGAAACTGAAAGAAAAAATCAAAGAGTCGCTTTCCAGCGTGCTGCCTATCACGGTGATCGTGCTGGTGCTCAGCGTCACGCTGATGCCGCTGGAAATCGGCGCGCTCACGCTGTTCCTCATGGGAGCGCTGCTGCTGATTGTGGGCATGGGCTTCTTCCAGCTGGGCGCTGAAATGGCTATGACGCCGCTCGGCCAGGGCGTGGGCGCGCGGCTGAGCCGGGGCAGGCTGCTGCTGCCCGTGGTGCTGATCTGCTTTGTGCTGGGCGCGCTGGTCACCATTGCGGAGCCGGATCTGCAGGTGCTCGCCAACCAGGTGGCCTCCATCCCCAACGCCGTCCTCATCTGGACGGTGGCCGTCGGCGTGGGGATTTTCCTGGCCGCGGCGGTGCTGCGCATCCGCATGGGCGTCAGCCTGCGCAAGATGCTCACCGTTCTCTATGTGCTGCTGTTCCTGCTCTCGTTCTTTTCGCCGGACAGCTTCACCTCCGTGGCGTTTGACTCCGGCGGCGTCACCACAGGCCCCATGACGGTGCCGTTCATCATGGCGCTGGGCGTGGGCCTTTCCGCTTCGCGCACCGGGCCGGACGGCGCGGAGGACAGCTTCGGCCTGGTGGCGCTGTGCAGCGTGGGACCCATCCTCATGGTACTGCTGCTCGGTATTTTCTACCACCCGGAGGAGGCTGTGTACTCCTTCACCGCCGCGCCGGAAGTACATACCACGCAAGATGTCGTGCGCCAGTTTGTGGATGCATTGCCCCGTTATGCGCAGGAGGTGCTCATCTGCATGCTGCCGATCGTGGGCGTGCTGCTCGTGTTCCAGATTTTCACCCGGGCCTATCGCAAGCGTCAACTGCTGCGCATGGCCGTCGGCCTGGCTTACACTATCTTCGGCCTCATCCTGTTCCTCACCGGCGTGAATGTCGGGTTTGCCCCGGTGGGCACCATGCTGGGCGAAGGGTTCGGCAGCAGCGGTGTGCTGAAATGGACGCTCATTCCTATCGGTGTTGCCATTGGCTATTATCTGGTGAAGGCGGAGCCGGCCGTGCAGGTGCTCAACCAGCAGGTGGAGGATGTGACGGGCGGCACCGTGACACGCAGCATGATGAACCTGGCGCTTTCCATCGGTGTGGCGTGCGCCGTGGCGCTTTCGATGGTGCGCGTGCTCACCGGCCTGAACCTGTATTGGGTGATCCTGCCCGGCTATGCGGCTGCCCTTCTGCTTGGCCGCAAAGTGCCGCAGGTGTTTGTCGGCATCGCGTTTGACTCCGGCGGCGTGGCCAGCGGTCCCATGACGTCCACCTTCCTGCTGCCGCTCGCCATGGGCGCTTGCACGGCCGTGGGCGGCAATGTGGTGACGGACGCCTTTGGTGTGGTGGCCCTTGTGGCACTGGCCCCGCTCATTGCCATTCAGATTATGGGCCTTGTGTATGAGAAAAAAACACAGAATGCTCCCGCTGCACAGCCTGTGCCGGAGGAGGATTTTGTTGAGTTTGAGGAGGATTCGGAATGACTGCTCCACAGGACGCGCGGCAGTTTTCCCCGCGTCTGGCGGTTCTTGTCACGCGTGAGGAAGAGCGAAGAAGGCTGGAAGAGCTGCTCGAAGCGCAGCGTGTGCCCATTTGTTACCAATGCCGCGGCAGGGGTACGGCAACTTCGGAAATGCTGGATATTTTTGGCCTGAGCGGCAGTGTGAGGCTGATCACCTTCGGCATCCTGCCGAAACACGGGGTGCAGGGGTTGTTTGAGGAGGCGGAGGAGCGGCTCGGCCTTTCGCGGAAAGGCGCAGGCATCGCATTCACAGTGCCGGTGATCGGTATGCAGCACCCGGTGTTTCAGGTGCTGAGCGAGGAAACGGGCATGCCGGAACAGAAGCCGGCGGAAGGGATGGAACAGAAGAGGGAGGAAGGAAAACAGCATATGACACATGTGGTGATCTGGGTTTCCGTAGAGAGCGGCTACAGCGACGAGGTGGCGGATGCGGCCCGCAGCGCAGGGGCCAACGGCGGCACAGTGGTGCACGGCCTGCAACGTAATTCGGCGCGTGTGAGCGATCTGTTTGGCGTCTCTTCTAAGGAGGAACGTGACTTTGTCATGATTGTAGCGCCCAAAGAGAAAAAGACGGAGATCATGGAGAAAATCCGCGAGACCTGCGGCCTCTCCACCAAAGCGCACGGCGTGATCCTCGCCCTGCCGGTAGATGAGACGTTTGGCCTGGAAACGGGGGAGCAGGAGCCGTGACACAGCCCTCCTCCCGGCGTTGGGAATACCCTCTGCTCCGTTCCCGCCGCAAAACGGTGGGCATTTACATGAAGCCGGACGGCGGCTTTGAAGTGCGCGCCCCGCTGTGCATGCCGAAGGCGGCCGTCGATGCGTTCGTCCGCTCGAAAGCGCGGTGGATTGCGGAGAAGGAAGCCGTTCTCAAGGCGCGTGCGCAGGAGCGCCGGCAGGCCGCCGCGCAGTTCCCGCACAGCCTGCCGCTGTTGGGAGCTGCCAGCCCGGTGTTTCCCGGCTTTCCCGCGGCGCTCACGGCGGAGGGCTTCCGTCTGCCCGGCCCGCAGCCGGAGGAGGCCAGGGCGCAGGCTGCATCCCTCTATAACGCGCTGGCCCGCCGGGAGATCCCGGCCCGCACGGCGCTCTGGTCGCAGCGGCTGGGCCTTGTGCCAGTCTCCGTTGGCATTGGCTCCGCGCGCACCAGCTGGGGCTCATGCTCCGGCAGAAATGTGCTGCGCTTTTCCTGGCGGCTGATGGCTGCTTCGCCCGCCTGCATCGATTATGTGGTCATCCACGAGCTGTGCCACATTGCCGAACATAACCATTCGCCCCGTTTCTGGGCGCTTGTGGCCGCCGTCTGCCCGGAGTGGAAGGCACGCCGGGCAGAGTTGCGCACTGTGGCGCAGGAGTTGGCCCGGATCGGCCTGTGATCGTCTCTTTTCGCTTGGGAAGCCGGGCGCACCGCAAACGAAGACAGCGGTGCGCCCGGTTTTTTTCCTGTATTTTTTGTTTCGACGGCCCGCACAAAAAGGGCCGCCTTTTTTCTGCATGTTTTCCCTTGACAAGGGCGGGATTTCCCTGTAAACTGAAGGTGGCTTCACATGAAGGAAACTTCATATAAAAAAGGGGGGAAGGAGCCGGTGGAAAACAAAATTCGGGAGCTTCGCCAGGGGAAGGGCCTGACGCAGCAGCAGCTCGCGGAGCGCGTGCATGTGTCCTCGCGCACAATCATCTCGCTGGAGCAGGGCCGGTACAACCCCTCGCTGCTGTTGGCCTACCGGTTGGCCCTCGAGTTTGGCACTACGATTGAGGATCTGTATTGTCTCAGGGAAAACCTGAAAAGGGAGGAGGAGCGCTATGAAAAGAACTGATTCCATGCCCTTCGCGCGCAAAATCCGGCTTCGGATTTGGGGCTGCTGGGCGGCCATTGTTGTGATGACGGTCTATATGCTGGTTCTGGTGGAGATCGGCGGGGGAGACTCGCGGATCATGACGCGCACGGCGGAACTGGTGACGCGCCTGCTGTACTTTGGCGGCCTGATTTTTCTGATCGTTCGGATCTATCACAACAAAAAGCTCCTGCAAAACCTGCTGCTTCTGCGGGAGAAGCAGGAAGCCGAGCGCGACGAGCGTTCCCGCTGGCTGCATGACAAGAGCGGCGGCCTGCCGATGGACATCCTGCTGCTGGCCACGGCGGCGGTGGTATTCGGTACGGGCCTGTTCAACATGGCAGCCTTTTACACGGCTTTCGGGATTCTGTGCGCGGGCCTGCTGTGCAAGGGCGGGGCGTATCTCTATTACAGCAAAAACGGCTGATGCTTGCGCCGCCCCTTCGGGGGCGGCGTTTTTGCATGCGTTTGCCTCTTCGTCAAAAAAGACAGGAATCCCTTGTGAAGGGTGTGATAGCTGTGTTATAATAACCTCACGGGCTAAGCGGAAATCAAAGATTTCCGAGCCCTGAGAGAACATTGAAACACACGCCAAAAACGATGAACGTTTTTGGCCTAAGGTTTCGGGCCTCCCGGCCCCGGTTCACAGGAGCCCAGCCCGGGCCACGGCAAAGAAGCAGCTGCGGGCGTGCGAGGTCGGGTGAAGACACAAACACGGTGCGCGGCTTGCTCACCGCAGGTGTGCGCGACTTGCCCGCCGCAGGCGCGCGGGCGGGAAAAGCTTTTTGCCCGGCCCCGGTTCACAGGAGCCCGGCCCGGGCCACGGCAAAGAAGCAGCCGCGGGCGTGCGAGGTCGGGTGAAGACACAAACACGGTGCGCGGCTTGCTCACCGCAGGTGTGCGCGACTTGCCCGCCGCAGGCGCGCGGGCGGGAAAAGCTTTTTGCCCGGCCCCGGTTCACAGGAGCCCAGCCCGGGCCACAGCAAAGAAGCAGCCGCGGGCGTGTAAGGTCGGGTGAAGACACAAACACGGTGCGCGGCCTGCTCACCGCAGGTGCCGCAGGTGTGGTTTTTTGGAAAGTAATGTAAAGCAGCGAGGGATAGTTTGCCATGAATCGCAGAAATCAGATCGATCCGGAGCGCATGGTGCGCCGTGTGGTGCGTGAATTTACGCGCGTGAGAAGCTATGATGAGATCAAGCGCAGCGTGGATGAGATCCGCCGCGGCGTCAACGACGCCATGCGCGATTTTTCCGAACCGCGGGAGCGGCCCCGTCAGGAACCGCCCCGTCCGCAGGAGGGCCCGCAGACCGGCCCCCATGCCGTGCCGCCTCAGCAGAACGGCTCTTCCTGGCAGCCATCCGGCAGTCAGGGCGCGGGCAGCTTTTTCAACTCGGTGTTCCGCCAGAAGAAGGAGCCGCCGCGCTTTCCGCTCCCCTCGCGCGTGAAGGGAGTGCTGTTTCTGGTCTTCGGCATCCTTGGGGCCGTCGCGTTCGGCCTCGGCGCCGTCGGCACCGCGCTGGCTGCCGCGCTGCTGCTCACGGAGCTCGTGCCGCTGGCCGTGTTTTTCGGCGTGCTGGCCGTCGGTTTCCTCGGCGCATCGCTCTACGGCGGACGCGAGCTTGGCCTTGTCCGCCGCTTTTCGGCCTATTGCCGTGCGCTCGGCCAGGCCGATTTCTGCACCGTGCAGGCTATGTCTTCCGGCGCAGGAGTGAGTGTGAAAAAAGCGGCGAAGGATTTGGCGGAGATGATCCGCCGCGGCTGGTTCCCGCACGGCCACCTCGACAGCGGCGCCACCACGTTCATGGCGGACGAGGAAACGTACCGCCAGTATCTGCTCGCGGAGCAGTCGCGCGCTGAGCGCGAGAAGGAACGCGCCGAGCGGGCCGCCCCCGTGCACACCGGCAACGAGGAGCTCGACGAGGTCATCCGCGAAGGGAAGGCCTATATCCAGCGCATCAGCGATGCGAACGACGCCATTCCCGGCCTCGATGTTTCGCGCAAGCTCGACGAGATCGAGGACGTTTGCGTCCACATTTTCGCCGTGGTGGAACACAACCCGGAAAAGCTGCCGGAAATCCGCCGCTTTCTGAACTATTACCTGCCCACCACGCTTAAGCTGCTCGACGCGTATCGCGAGTTTGACGAGCAGCCTGTGCAGGGCGAAACGGTGCGCAGCGCCAAGCGGGAGATTGAGGAGACGCTCGATACGATCGTTGCCGCGTTCCGCAGCCTGCTTGATAGTCTGTACGAGAAGGACGCGATGGATATTTCCGCCGATATTTCCGTTCTCCGCACCATGTTTGCCCGCGAAGGGCTCACGGGTTCCGATTTCAAACCGGAAAAGGGTGCGCAGGAGGAACAGAAGGCGGAGCAGCCGGAGCTGAAGCTCTGAGAAAACGAAACGAAACGCGGTTCTGCCGCGGGAGGAGGATTGTATCATGGATGAAAAGATGCCGCAGGTGACATTGGAATTCGACACCCCCACGCTCACGCTGGAACCGGAAAAGGAAAAACAGCTGCAGCCCGCCCCGGAGCAGGCGAAGCCCCCCGTGGCTGAGGAAGTCAGCCTTTCTCCGGAAGAAAAGCGCATGGTGGATGATTTCGCCGGGAAGATCGATCTCACGAACACGGCCCTCGTCCTGCAATACGGCGCGGGCGCGCAGAAGAAGATGGCCGATTTCTCGGAAACGGCGCTCAACAATGTGCGCACCAAGGATCTCGGCGAGGTTGGCGAGCTGCTCAGCGGCGTCGTCGGCGAGCTGCGCAACTTCGATGTGGACGAGGATGATAAAGGCTTTTTCGGCTTCTTCAAGCGCAGTGCGAACAAGCTGAACAACCTGCGCACGAAGTATGACAAAGCCGAGGCCAACATCAACAAGGTGTGCGAAAGCCTGGAAAACCACCAGGTGCAGCTCATGAAGGATGTGGCCCTGCTCGATAAAATGTATGAGCTCAACAAGGTCTATTTCAAGGAGCTCACCATGTATATTCTGGCCGGCAAGAAGAAGCTGCAGAAGGTGCAGGCGGAGGATCTGCCTGCCCTGCAGGCCAAGGCGCAGGCCTCCGGCCTGCCGGAGGACGCTCAGGCCGCGAACGACCTTTCCTCCATGTGCAACCGCTTTGAAAAGAAGCTGCATGACCTGGAGCTGACCCGCATGGTCTCCATCCAGATGGCCCCGCAGATCCGCCTTGTGCAGAACAACGACACGCTCATGAGCGAGAAGATCCAGTCCACGCTCGTGAACACCATCCCCCTGTGGAAGAGCCAGATGGTGCTCGCCATGGGCATCACGCACTCGCAGCAGGCCGCCCAGGCCCAGCGCGAGGTGACGGACATGACGAACGAGCTGCTGCGCCGCAACGCCGCCACGCTCAAGATGGCCACCGTGGAGACGGCCAAGGAATCGGAGCGCGGCGTGGTGGACATGGAGACGCTTAAGGCCGCCAACGAATCGCTCATTTCCACGCTGGACGAGGTGGTCCGCATCCAGGACGAAGGCCGCCAGAAGCGCCGCGAGGCAGAGGTGGAGCTCGGCCGCATCGAGACGGAGCTCAAGCAGAAGCTGCTCGAGGTTTCCGGCGCGGCGAAGGCCGCCCGCCCGCAGTAATCCTGGTTTTTCCGTGACATTGCAAACGCCCCTGAGGATCGGTAGAAATCCAGATCCTCAGGGGCGTTCCTCTGTTTTGCGGGTCTATGGCTTTGCCCGGTTGGGCCGGGATGGACGCAGCGCTTCAGGTGAAGTGGAAGCCGTAAGCAGTCTATTGAAACCGCCGCTTCCTTTTTCCGGCAGGTCTCTGCTGCTCTATTTTCATTCACTATTCCTGTCATTCGTCCGAGATGAAACCCACGATAACAAAAATCAGGCCAAGCCAGGTGCCAATCACGCCGATTACAAGTCCCGGAAATTGAGAAAGCGGAGCCAGCCGCATCGTGAATCCCAGCAGCATCAACGCCAAACCCAAGATTTGAAATTTTAAGCTTTTTCCTTCCATCTCGACCCTGCCTTCCGTCAAGATAACGTAAAACGCCCTGCTCAAAAGGAGAAAATATCTTCACTGGTGGTTATATTTGCGCCGCCGGAGGAACTGAAGGAAATGGAAAGAGGCCCAATGGCTATGGAGATCCCGCCGGGAAAATGGATGCCTCCCATGCTGTTTTCATGCGCGTAACCGACTTTTATCATGTTGGTTACAGAGGGGTTTTTCTTATACGCATACGTATAGGCGGTTCCTTTATAAAGAGCGGAAACGACGCACTCATCTCCAAAACCGTTAAACCCATATCCGGTGAACTCTGCTTCACAGGGGGCAGATATATCCATCGCGACAGTCCACTGGTGGAGCAAATCATCATAAACATGTATTCTCAGGTTCTTTTTTCCCGGCGTTACTTCCCATCCTTCCGGTAAAGAAAAGGCGAACGCATCGTCTTTGATGTGCACCTCTTTTTTCCATTCAAACGAAGAGTAGATGGAGTACTGAGTGTATCCGTTGTAATCCGATTCCTGAAAAGCGACAACCTGCATCGTCATATCTGCCGGCGAAATATAGTTTGGAATCATTTCCGTTTCACCACTTGGCGATACGGAAAAAGATTTCGTTTCCATGCCCGCATATGTTTTTGTCGTTCCATTTGCGAGAGACGTATCCCAAATGGTTTGCTTCAGTTCGTTGTCCAGCGAATCAACGACGTTTTTGGGTGTGCCAATGCTCAATAAGAATGCATCTGCATTCGAATATATTGCGGCGTTCATGGGCTCCCTATAAACTTTTTCTGCCTGAAAAGCAGTTCCGCAGTTCTTCCCAGTTGCGTCATCAAAACATGTTGTTGCTTCACAAAGCTGTGAAGTGGCAGCAAAGGAAGGGAAATTTACGGAGAAAAGTAAAAGAAATGCCAAAAATGTTGCGCAGATTTTTTTCATTTGGTTTACCTCCTTTAAAACGCAGGAAAGTACACTGAAATGATAGCATATAACAGGTAATCTTGCCTTTTTAGAACATGGGTCTCCCCTCCATTCAAACATTACAGCACATAAATTCTGATAATCAGATGTTGTTTCTGTTTATAATGACTATAACATAAGAAAAAATATTTTTCAATAAATTTTTATAAAAATAAGAAATTTTTTGTATTTAATTAAGTTTCTTGCTCTAAGGAACAGGAAAGGCAAGTTTGGTTTAGTGAAAGGGAAAGCATGTGAAACCCCGCAGCAGGATAACAGCTCGTCCGCCTTGGAAACCGCGCTGTGGAGAGCACTGCCGGAAACAATGGTGCTCCTGCGGATGAGCCAAAGCGATGCCAGTGCGCGCCTGCCACTGCAAGAATGAGTGACAGAGTGGACAAACAAGGCCCGTGGCCCAGGATGTTTTGACACAGCCGGGCGGCGGGCCTTTCCCTTTTCGCCAAGAGAAAAAATTTACCCGGCGCATAGTTTCTCCCAGGTGGGAACGCCGTCTTGCAGCGCGTTGCCGTGCGGGTTACGGCGTGTAGAGTTCCGCCAGCTGGGCGAACTGCTCGGGGTCAATCGTGGGGGTCAGCTCCACAAGCAGGACAAACTGTCCGTCGTTCGCTTCCCCGGCCGAGACCTTCAATTCGTTTCCGTTTCCGCCTGCCCACCGCATCACATGATGGTCGGAAAGACTGCCGGAATTGGAGCGCCATTCCTCCGGCAGGGCGGCCTCCGCCTGTTCCTGCACAGACTGGCAGACCGCGTCATATTCCGCCGAATCGAAAAAGAACATCCAGGAAACGTGCGTCAGCATACTGTGGCTGAAGGTGTAAACGGCGGTTCCCTCCGCGGACAGGGCTTCCACCGAAACGGGCTTCTGGAACGTGCGGCTGGTATCCCGTTCTTCCAGCAGATTGTTTTCCGTCAGCCCCTCCGCCTGCATTACGGCGCTTTCCCGCGCAAGGAAGAGGCTGTTTTTCAGGGCGGCGCCGTCCTCCCCAATGTCCATCAGGCTTTCGAACAGGTTCTCCGCATCGGTGGAAGCGGGCTGCGCTGCGGTGGAGGAGCCCGCCTGAGCGGCGACAACGCGACGGATCTTTTCCAGAAATTCTTCCATGGGGATGGTTTCATGTTGCTCCGTCTGGCGCGCCCACATGTTTTCCTGCTCGATCATGAATTCCGGCGGCACGGTTACATTTCCCTCCGCGTCCTCAACAAGGGGACAGCGATAATGCGGGATGTTGTAAAAGTCCGCCTCTAACATGACGACAGCCTGTTCTCCTGTTTCTCCGATCTCCCGTCCCGGATGTACATAAATTGTTCCGTCCGACGCTTCTCCGCCCAGTTCCCAATAGGAGAGAAGGTCGCCGTCCTGGCAGCCCTTCAGGCCCTCTATCACGCGGAACCCGACGGGGCGGCCGTAGTAATAACGGTCGTCGGCGGGTACGAGGGAATCGTCCGGCAAATCGACCTCCCCTTTTCCCAGAATTTCACCGTAAGCAATAATCGGAAAATCTCTGACTGCATCTCCAAGAGAGCCGCCTGTGAAAGATGCTTCAAAGCGAACTGTTTGTCTGCCTTCTGCCGGCTCTGAGGAGGGCTGCTCTTCCGCCGCGCAGGAGGCAAACGCAACAAGAAGCAGTAAGGCGAGCAGCAGGCTGATAAGCTGTTTCCTATTTTGTTTCATTTTTGCCACCGCTTTTTTACGCGGCCTCTTAGCCGGACTCCTCTGCCTCAGCCAATACGTCGCTGGGGGCGTCCTCCGGCGTAAGCTCCAGCACCTGCTCTTGCAGCAGTTCAATGTACGCTTCCATAGTGATGGATTCGTCTGTGGAAAACGCCTCCGTTCCGTCGCCCAAATCCAGGAACCCATCCGGCAAGGAAAGGGTTCCGTCCTCATTCGCAGGCAAAGGAGTAGACGCGCTGGGAATATAATAGTAATCCGGCCCGTTTAAAATGAGCAGGAACAGCCCCCCGACCTCGCCGGTACACAATTCCGGGTGAACATACAGGTTGCCGTCCGGCGCTTCACCGCCCAGTTCCCAGTAGGTGATCGTTTCCCCATCCTCACAGCCTTTGATAGCGTCTATCACCTGAAAGGTGACGGGTTTGCCATATAAACGGCTGTTTGTAGCCGGGTCAAGCTCCGGATCAGGCAGGCCCACATCTCCCTTTTCCATTATTTTTCCGTATGCCATGATGGAAAAGCCTTCAACCATCTCCGGTAGTGTTAAATAGGCCCTAAGTCCCGCGCCTATCACAATCGGTTGGGCAGAGGACGCGGAGTCCTCCGCTTGGCACGCGGCGCAAGCCAGGCAGAGCGCGCAGGACACGAACATGGCAGTCAGGCGTTTTCCGGTGTGCTTCTTTCGCTTCATTTTCGTTCACCTCGCTGTTGCTGTTTAGGAGTAGATCGTTTGATAAGAAGAGCGGTCATATGCCGTCAGGTTCCGGCGCGTTTCATTTTGCTCAAAGTAATAGTTCATTACGTTGATGGCGCACGTGGGGCTGAAACAGGTTTCCCCCTCCTCGTGACAATGTTTGATACCGAGCGCATGACCAAGCTCATGCAATACAATGGATTCTACATCATAAGCACCTGGATTGGCTCCGACAGTAAAAGATTTGTCTGAGCACAACAAAATTTCAACGGCTGTCAATTCAGGACCGCCCGGTGGAGAAAAAACGATATAGCCAATAAAATCAAATCCTAATGTTCCCATATGAATGATACTTCCTGCTGCCCCAGTAGGCGCAGTATTTGGACGAAATATGACCATTGACTGATTACTTAGAGACTTTACTTCATTCCATGTGTCCATGGCGGCTTCTGCTGCAGTTTGATAACTGGCGGGGAGAGCTGAAACATTCAGATAAACTGTTCGGGGCGTGTTTGGCCAATAATATCCGTTTGCAAGTCTGGGCTCTATGCTGTCTGCCTGCGCGGGAATCCCGCGGCAGAATGGGCCGGTCAGCATCAAGGCCAGGGCAAGGCAGGCGCAGAGGATCCTTTTCCTTATTTTGCACGTGAAAATCCCTTCCTTTGCATATGGCTGTGAAAAAGCTGCTAACACCGCGGGATCCCCTCCATTCAAACATTACAGCACATAAATTCTTATAATCAGATGCTGTTTCTGTTTATAATAACTATAACATAAGAGAAAATATTTTTCAATAAATTTTTCTAAAAATAAAAAATTTTTTATATTGAATTTTTAATTTTTCCCTGCTATAGTAAACAGGAAAGGCAGGTTCGGTCCAGTGAAAGGGAAAGCATGTGAAACCCCGCAGCAGAATAACAGCTCGTCCGCCTTGGAAACCGCGCTGTGGAGAGCGCTGTCGGAGACGATGGTGCTCCTGCGGATGAGCCAAAGCGATGCCAGTGCGCCTACCGTTGCAAGGTGGATGGAGGAGCACTGTTTTTTGCCTGCCTTTAATCCGTATAAGACCATAGTGGATCTGGAGGAAAAGAGCTGTGTGCAGAATGTGGGTGCGCGGGTGGATCTCGATGGCCGCAGGCGTCAGTTTTACCGGATCACGGAAACGGGAAAAGATGTGCTGGAAGAGATGCTGCATACTGTGGAACATGTGTCGCATCGTGTGCAGCAAATAGCTTTCGCTTTAGAGGGGGAAGAGGCATGAAGAGGGACGGCAGGAAATATCTGCGCCGGGCAGCGCGTGTCTCCACCTGCAGCCCGGAAGCTCGAAAAATTCTTTTGCGGCGGTTAACCCGTCAGCTGGAGGCTTTTGAGGAGGACGATCCGGAAGCGGATTACAAAGCGATCTGTTCCGCTTTGGGAAGCCCGGAAGAGGCTGTGAACGCTTATGAGGCCGCTTTGCCGGAAACGGACAGGCAAAAGGCATGCCGCCACCGGAAGCGCGTCCGGGTTGCCGCTGCAGCGGCGGTTTGTGCGGTTTTTGCGGCGCTGGTTGTTATCTTCTGGTTCCTGTGGGAATCGAAGGAGACATTCTATATCCTTCCGACTCTTACCATCTATTCCTCCGAAGAGGAACCGGACTACTGGGACGAGGTTGAGAATGGGGAAACAGTGGTGGTGTATCCGGACGATACGGATATGGATCGCTATATTGTGGAAAATTTTTCCGAGCCCGTAGAATAAACAGAGAGGTGTGCTGACAAATGAAAAAGGTAATTTCACTCTTGACGGCCCTTTTTATCCTTTCCTGCATGGCGTTTCCTGCGTTTGCAGCGGAACAGGCACAAACAGAAAAAACAGTCCTCCCATTTGAGGATGGTTCCTATCTGGTTGTCACGCTGGAGGTAGACAGCCTTGCCAGAGCGACGACTCCGGTGGCGACTAAAACATATACGTATTATAACAGCGAGGACGAACGGCAGTGGGACTATACGCTGCGTGCCGTTTTTACCTATGACGGTATCAGCGCGGATGCGATTAGTGCGGAAGCCAGAGCTGCTATTTATAACCGTGAATGGAGCCTGACGGAGTCCGATCCCCATTGCCAGGGCGCATATGCCATTGCCGACGCCACCTTTGAGAGCCCTTCGGACGGCAGCCGTTCCATCACAGTGCGCCTGTACTGCGACGGCCATGGCAATATTACCTGAAGCTCCCTCCCCAAAAGGGCGGCAAGCCGCTCTTCCGGCACATTTATATGAACAAAGCCCTGCGGCCCGGACTGTTTTGACACAGCCGGGCCGCAGGGCTTTTCTTTGGTTATATTTCAGGGCAGGCTTAGAAATCCAGCGTCCACAGCGGGCGGCCGGTCTCGCAGCCGCAGGCAAACGGGCCGGGCAGCACGTCGGCGCCGCGGTGTTCGCCCAGGTAGTCGCGGTCGAAGGTGATGGCCGTCCCGTCCGGGTTTTCATAGCGCTCCTCGGGCTCAAACGCGCAGCCGAGCGTGTCGCTGTTCACCATGGAAACGGTGTGCGCCTTCAGGAACTCGTACACATTCGTTTTCAGCACGGGCTTGCCGTCCTGCTCCACAAGCTCCACCTCGACCTGGTGCTCGTTGTCCACCAGCGGGTTTTCCTCCTTCTTCCACGCCTTCGCGCCGTTGAAGTAGACGTTGCCCTTGCACCACACGGGCAGATGATCCTCGTGCGCCGGGGCCAGTTTGGCCATGTCGGGCGTGTCGGTGTCCATGTCGAAGCGGGCGATCCACTCGTCGTACGTCGGGTACTCGTCCCACACATGCGTGCCAACCTCACGGTTCTCCTCGTCGGTGCGGTCGTCGCTGTCATGGCGGACCACCAGCGGGTCGGCGGGCCATTTCTGCACGAAGATGTTGTTGTAGTAGCGGTCGTCGCCGTGCAGGATCGTCATGAAGCCCATGACCTCCGTGCGGTGCGGGATGTGGTACGGCGTGTAGCGCGTGCCGGTGCCGCCGCCCACGCAGGTGAACGCGCCGCAGATGAGGTTGTGCACCATGGCGATGCCCTGCGTCGCGATGCGCAGCGAGGCGTCGGAGAGCAGGATGTTGTTGTCGATGAGGGTGGGGCCGTGGCCGACCTCCACGAAGATGTCCATGCTCATCATGCCGCCGGGCAGCTGCTTGGCGAAGGAGGGGCGCTGGTTGTCGTGCAGCAGGTTCTGCGTGATGCGCGTGCCCTGGGCCTCCCAGTCGCACCAGATGCCCATGGTGCAGTTGTGGATGTGGTTGCGGCGGAAGATGACGTCGATCGCGGCGTGCAGCTTGATGCCGGCGATCTCGGCGCCGCCGAGCTCCATCATGTTGTTGATGTGGTGGATGTGGTTGTCCTCAATGACGGAGAACACCGCGCCCATGCGGCCGATGATGCCGCCCTGCTCGCAGTTGTGGATGTTGCAGCGGC
>CAKNKY010000042.1 GCA_930987725.1 uncultured Anaeromassilibacillus sp.
CTCGCTACCTCCACCTTGGCAAGGTGGCGCTCTACCAGATGAGCTACGTTCGCATTTTTTACTTTTCTTTCCCATTCCGCTTGGGACGAGTGTTATTATAGTACATCATTTCTCCGTTGTCAACACCCTTTTTTCATTTTTTCCAAAAAATTGCGGGCATTGTGGTTCCCGGCCCGATGTGATACAATAGGAAGCGTCAAAAAAGAGGGAATCCGCCGCCTGATGCACGACGGCAGGAAAGGGGAGGATACTTGTGCGTTACCGCATTGATCTCGGCGCATGGAATTCCGTGTTTGCCGTTCCCACCGTGCTGGTGGACCTCCATTTGAAGCTGGCCGGCGCCGTGCAGCTCAAGGCTTTGCTCTGGCTGCTGCGCCACGGGGGCGAGCCTGCGGATGAGGACACGCTCTCCGCCGCGCTCGGCGTCTCCCGCGGTGATGTGGCGGACGCCATGCTCTATTGGGAATCATGCGGCCTGATTGTGAAGGAGGAGGGCGGCTACCGGCCGGCTCCCCGCGCCGCGGAGCCGGAGGAGGCAGAAACGCCTGCTGCGCAGCCCGCCGTGCAGGCGGAACCGTTCCGCCCCGCAGCCGCCTCCCTGCCCTCGAGGCCGCAGAAGCCCGACAATGCCTTTGTGGCAAAGCGCATGCAGGAGAGCGCGGAGATCGCTTCGCTGATGCAGGAAGCCCAGCTGATTCTGGGCAGGCTCATCAACAACGGGGACTCCGCCACGCTGCTCATGATGCACGATTACCTGGGCCTGCCCACGGACGTGATCCTCATGCTGCTGCAGTACACGGTGAGCATCGGGAAATCCAACATGCGCTACATTGAAAAGACGGCCATCGGCTGGGCGGATGAGGAGATCAACACGCACGAAAAAGCAGAGGAGAAGATCCGCCGCCTGAACGAGCGCGCCCGCGCCTGGGGCGTGGTGGAACAGACGCTGGGCATCGCGCACCGCTCCCCCACGCGGAACGAGACGGAGCTGGCTACACGCTGGGTGCAGGAGTGGCACTTTTCCCCCGATCTCATCCGGGAAGCCTATGAGCGGTGCGTGGATCAGACGGGCAAAATGAACCTGCGCTACATGAACAAGATTTTGGAGCGCTGGCAGCGCGAGGGCATCCTGACGCTGGAGCAGGCGAAGCAGGAACAGGAGCAGAAGCACGCCGCACGGCGCGAGCAGGAGGAACGGCGCGTGTCTTATGACATCGATTCCTTTGAGAAATCCGGCGCATTCGACGAATTTCATTCCTAAAAGGAGGCGTTCCCTTTGGGTTACAGCAGAGAAGTGTACCGCCGGGCGGAAGCGGTCCTGGCAAAGCGCAGGGCAGATGCGGAAGCGCAGGCGCAGGAAAGGCGCGCAGCCTTTTTCGCCGCCTGCCCCCGGGCGGAGGAGATTGAGCGCCTTCTGGCGCGCACATCCGTGGCGGCGGCCCGCACGGTGCTTGCAGGCGGGAACGTGCGCGAGACGCTGATAAAACTGAAAGAGCAGAACCAAGCGCTGCAGGCGGAACAGGCGGAGCTGCTGCGCGGGGCCGGCCTTCCTGCCGACGCGCTGCAGCCGCGCTATCATTGTGCCGCCTGCGGCGACACCGGCTACATCGACGGCCGGCGCTGCGACTGCCTGCGCCAAGCGCTGCGCGACGAGGCCTGCCGCGAGCTCAACGAGCTCTCTCCCCTTTCGCTCTCCACATTTGAAAGCTTTTCGCTCGACTATTACCCGCCCCAATCCCGTTCCGCCATGGAGCGCATCCTGTTCAACTGCATGGATTACGCAAAGCATTTTTCCGCCGCCTCGCCGAACCTGATCATGATGGGCAGTACGGGGTTGGGCAAGACGCACCTTTCCCTGGCCATCGCGCGGGCAGTGATCGAAAAAGGCTTCGGTGTGGTGTACGGCTCCGTCAACAATCTGATCGACAAACTCGAGCGGGAGCACTTCGGCCGTGAGGAGGAAAGCTCCACCCGCCAGAGCCTGATGGAGTGCGATCTGCTGATCCTCGACGATCTCGGCACGGAATTCCGCACGGCTTTCTCCTCCGCAGAGCTTTACAACCTGGTGAACACGCGCCAGATGGCCCACCGCCCCACCATCATCAGTACAAACCTGACCATGCGGGAGCTGGAATCAGCCTACTCGAGCCGCTTTACCTCGCGCATCATTGCCGACTATGTGCGCTGCCTGTTCACCGGAGAGGACATCCGGCAGAAGAAACGCATGCAGGGCGCCTCGCGCCGTCCCCAAGGAAAGTGACGCGCACCGGCCATCCTTTTTCCGTTCCTCTCTTGCATTGCGCGCCATTCTATGGTATGATAACCCACGGTTTCTGTTCCATATGATACATAAAACAGGGGTTTCCGGCTCCGGCGATCCCTGCGCGATTTGCAAAGGAAAGGAAGAAGAAAAGTCCCATGAAAATCCGGAAAAGAATCGCATCCCTGTTCTGTGCGGCTGCCCTTGCGGCCGCCATGCTGACCGGCTGCACAGGCGGCACCGCAGCCTCGTCCGCCGCCCCGTCGGAAGCCCCCTCCTCGCAGGAGGCCTCCGAGCCGGAAGAGGTCTCCTCCGCCGCGGAAACGGAAACAACGGATGACACCACCATCCGCATCGGCGCGCTGAAGGGCCCCACCGGCCTTGGCATGCTGCAGCTGATGCAGGAGGCGAACGACGGCAAGAAGCCGTATGAGTTCACGCTGGCCGGCGCGGCAGACGAGCTGACCGGCAAGATCACGACCGGCGAGCTGGACGCCGTGGCCCTGCCGACGAACACGGCCGCGACGCTCTACAACAAGACGGAAGGCGCGCTGCAGATCGCCATGGTGAATACGCTCGGCGTGCTTTACCTCGTGACGAGCGGCGACACCGAGATCACCAGCGTGTCCGATCTGGCCGGCAAAACGGTTGTCTCCTCCGGCCAGGGCACGGTGGCGGAATACGCATTCAACTACATTCTGAGCGCCAACGGCCTGGAAGCCGGCAAGGATGTGACCGTGGAATACAAATCGGAGCATTCCGAGATTGCCGCCCTGATGGCTGCCGGTGAGGCCGACATTGCCGTCCTGCCGCAGCCCTTCGTCACGCAGGCCACGTCCCAGAACCCGGACCTGAAGGTCGCTCTGGACCTGACGGAGGAGTGGGACAAGGCGACGGACGGCGCGAGCATCCTCACCATGGGCTGCCTGGTGGTGCGCCGCGACTTCGCGGAAGAACACAAGGAAGCGTTTGACGCTTTCCTGGACGACTACAAGGCTTCCGCGGAATACGTCAACGCGAACCCGGCGGATGCCGCCGTGATTTCCGGCGAAGTGGATCTGATTCCGGCCGCCGTGGCGGAGAAGGCTATCCCCGAATGCAACATCGTCTATGTGGACGGCGCAGAAATGAAGGAGAAGTTGCCGGGCTTCTTGCAGATCCTCTATGACGCAAACCCGCAGTCGGTCGGCGGAGCGATGCCGGGCGACGACTTCTATTATGAAAAATAAAACATGGGCACGGCACAGAGGGCTTTCCCTGCTGTTGGCCGCCGGCTTTTGGCTGGCCGTCTGGGAGGCGGCCAGCCTTGCCGTTGATCTGGAGCTTTTGCTGCCCTCCCCCATCCGGGTTGCGGAACGCCTGGCATCGCTGGCAGGCCAGGCGGATTTCTGGACGTCGGCAGGCGGTTCCATGGCGCGCATCTTCCTGGGCTTTACAGCCGCCCTCCTGCTGGGGACGGCCGGAGCGGCGCTTTCCTTCCGCCTCACGGCGGCGGAAGCCCTGCTGCGGCCGGTGCTGCGCATTGTGAAGGCGACGCCTGTCGCGTCGTTCATCATCCTGGCGCTGGTGTGGATTCCCTCGCCCGGCGTGCCGGTGTTCACCTCGTTCCTCATGGTGTTCCCCATCGTATTCGAGAACGTTCTGAGCGGCATGCATCACACAGACCGCCAACTGCTCGAGATGGGACGGATGTTCCGCCTCTCCCGCGCGGCCCTGTTCCGCCAGATCTATGCGCCCTCCCTCGCGCCGTATCTTTCCGCCGCCTGCGCCACCGGCCTGGGCCTGGCCTGGAAGGCCGGCGTGGCCGCCGAGGTGCTGGCCAACACACGGCTTTCGTTGGGCGGGAAAATCTATGCGGCGAAGATTTACCTGGAGACGCCTGATCTTTTTGCCTGGACGGCCGTCGTCATCGCCATGAGCGTGGCGCTGGAAAAGCTCGTCTCCCTGGCGCTGCGGCGCGTCCTGTCATCCTGTCAACCGGAGGCTTCCCATGCTGATCGTGCAACATCTGACTAAATCATTCGGCGGCGCGCCGGTGCTGCGGGATCTCTCGTTCTCCTGCCCGGAGGCGGGGGTTCTGTATGTCACCGGGCCTTCCGGCTGCGGCAAGACCACGCTGCTGCGCTGCATTGCAGGACTGGAGCGGCCGGAAGGCGGGACGATCACCGGCGTGCCGGACCGCATTGCCTACTGTTTCCAGGAGGACCGCCTGCTGCCGTGGCGCACGGCCCTGGGAAACCTGGAGGCCGTGCTGGGCAAAGCAAGGCATGCAGAAGCCCTGCAATGGCTCGCGCGTGTCGGCCTCGAGGGTGCGGAGGAAAAATAACCGCATGAGCTGTCCGGCGGCATGCGCTCGCGCGTCTCGTTTGCCCGGGCGCTGGCGTTTCAGGCTCCCCTTTTGCTGCTGGACGAGCCGTTCCACGCCCTGGACGACGAGACGCGCCGCCGCATGGAGGAACTGCTGCGGGAGGAAACGCGGGAGCGGCCGGCCATGCTCGTGACCCATCACCCGCCCCCGCCCGGCGCGCCGGTCCTTGCTTTGCAGCCCGCGCAGCAGAACGGCACGCTGCCCTGAAGCCGCTGGCCGTGTCTCTCTCCCCTCTGTTTTGACTGACTCTGCCTTCCCGTTCCGGTTCCCCCGGAGCGGGAAGTTTTTTGCCCGCAAACAACAAAAAACGGTATGAAAGCTGGCATATTTGTCCATCCTATGCACATATGGATGAACAGAAAGGCGGGGAAACATATGGAACTGGCCATGAGACTGACAACGGGAGTGCGGCAGGCTGCGGCGCGCAAGGCTTCGGCCCGGGAAGAGGAACAAAATCGCATCCGCCTTCTGGAGGAGCTGCGAGAGGTGCGCCGATTGCTGGCATGCAACGAAGCGTGGTTCCAGCTGGAAACCGATCTCGCCATGGTGGAGGCGTGCGTGTTTGAACGCCGGTCACTCCTGGCCCGCAGCCGCGCGCTGCTGGAGGAGGCAAAGCGCCGGCGGCTCACGGCAGCGGGCTGAAGCGGAAAAGGAGGAGTCGGCGTGGAAAATGTGTGGCCGTGGCTGATCGCCGCGGGGATTTTCATCCTTCTTGTGGTGGTGCAGGTGGCGGTTCGTGCGGAAAAACCGGTGCAGCGCGCGGCCGGCGGTGTGCTGGTTGGGTTGTGCGCCCTTTTGGCTGTGAACGCCACCGGCGTGGTAACGGGCGTTTCCCTTCCCCTGAGCCCGCTCGCGCTCGGCGTGGCCGGGGCAGCCGGCCTGCCGGGCGTGACGCTCCTGCTCGCCCTGAATCTCGTATTCCGTTCATGAGGCAACGTATGCTCTTTCCGCAGCGGGACACAATCCCCTGCGCACACACAGCAAAAAAGGGGCCGGAAGCCATGTGGCTTCCGTCCCCTTTTTCAAGAGAGGAACCCCCGCTGAGGTTCCGGGCGCAAACGAAAAGAGGGATCAGCACTCCGGTGCAGGCCAGGAAACAGGCGCGTTCCTGTCGCAGGCCAGCATGCCGTTTTCCACCTTGAGTTCGCACACCTGCACCACGGCCTTGTTGCGGTCCTGTTCGGTGCGGAGCTGCGCCTCGCTCCCCGCCAGTTCATTGGCGAAGGGATGGCAGAAGTAAAAGAGAAAAGCGCGATCCCCGCGGACAACGACGTCGGCGTGGTGCCCCAGGCCCACGTCCATGGGGCGCGTGCCGGACTGCGCCAGAAGATTCTCACAGCGTGTCCAGCGGATGAAATCCTCGGAGGTATAGGAGGCCAGGCCGCGCCAGAAATCGGAGATCATCCAGATTTTTCCACCCAGGCGGAACACATTCGGGCCTTCCTGGCCGCAGTCGGACACTTCCTCTCCCACAACCTGCCAGTTGGACAGATCGCGGCTCACGGCGGCATAGGTGTGGCTCTGCTTATCCTCATCCTTGTACCACATTTTGAACAGGCCCGGCTCAATCTCATAGACGCAGGCGTCAATCACGCGGTCGGAATCGAGATCAAGCGCGCCCTCAAAGCGCCAGTCCCACAGATTGTCGGACACGTAGTGCAGCATCCGGCGCGGGTATTCCCAGTCGGTGGGAATGCCTGTGATATAGGACACATACATGTGGTAAGCCCCCTGCGCCCAGAGGATTTCCGGCGCCCAGAAGGTGTTGTGGCCGCGCTCAAACTCGAGATCAAGCGCGCCTCTGTAGAGCCACTTGGCGCCGTCGCGGCTCTCGGCCACGCCGATCTTCGTGCCGTGCACCCACGAAACGCCGACGGCCGGATCGGTAGCGCGGCGCTGGGTGTAAAAAAGCATCCACTTCTTCTCTTCCCTGTTCCAGATCACTGTGGGATCGGTGGGGCAATCGTAAATGGGATCCCGGAACAGAGGGGCCGGGAGCTGAATTTCACACATGAGGGGGTTCCTCCTTTCAGCCTTTGACGGAGCCGACCATGACGCCCTTCTCAAAGAATTTCTGTGCGAAGGGATAGATGATGATGAGCGGCAGAGCGGAGAGCACCATGCAGGCCAGCTCGATCGTCTTGTAGTTCGAGGCGGAGCTGGCGACGGTGGTGAGAATGGACGAAGCGCCGGCGCTCATCGTCTCGCCGAGGGCGGCGGCCGAAGCGCTTGCCTTCGTAATGGAAAGCATGTAATAGGAAAGGGTCTGGATTTCGGCAGACTGGGTGTAGTACAGCGTCTGGGTGTAATCGTTCCAGGTGCCCACAGCCGTGAAGATGCCCAGCGCACTGATAACAGGCTTGGAAAGCGGGAACACAATCTTGAAGAAGACCGTGTATTCGCTGGCGCCGTCGATGCGCGCGGACTCAAACAGAGACTCGGGAATGGCCTTGAAGTTGGTGTTGAAGATGATGACGTTGTAGAAGCCGCCGAAGAGGCAGGGCAGGATATACACCCAATAGGTGTTGTAGATGTGCATCGTGGAGAACAGGATGAAATAGGCGATGACGCCGCCGTTCAGATACATGCTGATGAAGCCGATGACCGTGTAGAACTTTTTGCCGGAAAGATTCCGCTTGGAGAAGCCGTAGGCAAACATGGCGGTGATGAGCGTCTGCAGCACGGTGACAATGACGGTTCTCGAAAGCGTGATGCCGAAGGCGCGGAAAATATCGGGATTCTTCAGAACGGAACCCCAGCTCTCAAAGGAGAGCTGCTGCGGCAGCAGTGTGGCAAAGCCATATTTGGCAATGGCCTCTGCATTGTTGAGGGAGTTGATCACGCAGTACCACACCGGGTAAATGGTGATCAGCATGATGATCACCATGATTACACCGAGAATGATGTCGAAACGCTGATTTTTTCTTGATTTGAGTTGAGTCATAAGGCACCTCCCGCTTAAAACAGGCCGCTGTCGGTCAGCTTGTTGGAAATGAAGTTTGCGGCAGTCAGCAGAATGAGAGCCAGAATGGACTTGAAGATGTTGACGGCAGCCGCCATACCGAACTGCAGTTCCTGCAGGCCTACTTTATAAATGTAAGTATCGATAACCTGGCTGCGGGAGAGGTTGAAGGAATTCTGCAGCACATAGATCTGGTCAAAGTTGTTATTCATGATGCCGGCCACGGCAAAGATGATCATGATCATGATCGTGCCCTTGATGCAGGGCAGCGTGATGCGGGTCATCTTCTGGAAACGGGAGGCGCCGTCAAGCTCAGCCGCCTCATACAGTTCCTGATCCACGCCGGAGATGGCCGCCGTGTAAAGGATGGTGCTCCACCCGAGTTCCTTCACGAGGTTTGAAAGGATGGCGATGCCCCAGAAATAGTTCGGGTCGGCCATGAACACAATGGGCTCATCAATCAGGCCAAGCTTCTGCAGCACAAGGTTGAAGAAACCGCCGTCCGCATTGAGCATGGTCATCACGATGCTGCCGAACACAACCCACGAAATGAAGTGGGGCATGTAGGTCACGGTCTGCACAAAGCTCTTGAAGCGCGGGCGCGCAATCTCATTGATGAGAAGGGAAAATGTGATGGCTGCCAGAATGTTCACGACATTGCCGATGAGATTGATGCCGAGCGTGTTGATAAGCATGTTGGTGAAATCGGAGTTGCCGAAAATCACTTTGAAGTTCTGGAATCCATACCACGGGCTGGTAAAGACGCCCAGGATACCCTCCGTCACCTTGTAATTCTTGAACGCCAGAAGAAGGCCGTACAACGGGAGAATGGAGAACACCAGCATCAGAATGGTGCCGGGCAGCATAAGCGTGTGAAGCTGGAACTGCATGACCTTCCCGCCGTTGATGGAGGATTTCTTTTTCTTGTTTTGCATAGAACCGTACTCCTCTCTCTGCGGTAAAACAAGGAGTGTACACGTCCTGATTCGTGATGGACATCAGATCCGGCAGGGAGTTGTTCGCAATCATGAGGCCGAGCTTCGTGGCGGCGTCCGTCGGGGGCTGCTCAATATTGAGCGTGAAGCCGAAGTTTTCCTTGATATAATCGATAGCGGGGGAAGTGTCGGTGGTCCAGTTCGCCGTGGCCGGGCCCCAGCCCGTTACATCGGAAAACCAGTACAGCTCCGTGGTCTCGCCTGTGGATGCTCCGCCGTCATCCGCCGTGGAAGCAGCGTCGCCGCCCGTGGACTCGGAGCCGCCGGTGGACGCCGTGCCGCCGTTGTCCGAGCAGGAAGCAAGGCTCGCCGTCATCAGGGCTGCCAGCGCGATCGCGATCAGCCGATGTGCAACGTTGTGTTTCATTGCTTTATCCTTCTTTCTATAAATTATTTCGTTCAGCAGGAACGGTACAGCGGGCACCGTTCCGAAACTGTTTTTATTTTAGTCTTCATTCGTTCACAATTACATGGAAATTTCCCTTTATTCTTTGTCAAATTCCCATGTATTTTGTGTAAAAAGATACCGATTCCAAAAATACTTCCCCTTGTTGCGCAAATCTGGTGTTTCTTTCGTCAAATGGGCAGCAAAAAGGCGCCTGATTTCCAGAATGGAATCAGGCGCTTTGTTTCAGGAAACCGGTTACAGCTGTTTGCGTAAAGCCGCCGGACTCAAGCCCGTGACTTTCTTATACACCTTCGTGAAGTAAAAATAATCCGGGTAGCCGACTTTGCCGGCAATCTGTTCAATGCTGTCGTTGGACGAGCGCAGCAGTTCCTGTGCGCGGCGAATGCGTATCTCAGTGAGATGCTCGGAAAAGCGGCGGCCCGTCTCCTTTTTGATCAGGCTGCTGATATAGTTTTCACTCATACCGAATTCCCCTGCGAGCACCTGCAGCGTGATGCCCTCGGCATAATGATCGCGCAGATACTGCATCATGCGCCGCACCAGCACATTCTCGGACTGGAAGCCCTCCTTCTCCCCTTCCTTTTCGCGCTGTTCCCGTTTCCTATTGAGGACGGTACGGATTTTAGAGAGATATTCGGTGAGCTCTTTTTCCTCCACAGGCTTTACGAGATACCCGCAGCAGCCATAGCGGAGCGCCTCGCGTGCGTACTCAAAATCGGTGTAGCCGCTCACGAACAGCACTTCCGTTTCCGCCTTTTTCTCGCGCAGAAGCCGCAGAAGAGCGAGGCCGTCCATCCCCGGCATGCGGATGTCGGAAATCACCAGTTCCGGCTGCTCCTGTTCCAGCGTCAGGAGGGCGCGTTCCCCGTTCTCCTCCTCCCCAATGATAGTGAAACCGCAGCTCTCCCAATCGATCAGGCTTCTGAGCGCCAGCAGCGCCCAGTGTTCATCATCAACCAACAGCACACGGTACATATTCTATCACTCCTTTTTCTCCTGCCCGCTCTTCTTTTTCCGGGGAAAAGCGGAAAGCGGCAATTCCATGCGGATCTCCAAGCCCTTGCCCTGTTCGTTTTTCATGCGGAACACGGCACTGTTCCCATAAAAGAGGCGCAGCCTTCGGTACACATTCATGAAACCGATGCCGGGGGAACCTTCCGGGATCTTCTGCTTTCTGTCATATGCCTGCATGGCCTGGCGCAGCGACTGCTCCGTCTTCACATCCATGCCGCCACCTGTGTCCGCCACAGTGAGAAGAAGGTTCTTTTCATCCCGGCGGACCGTGACGGTGACCACGCCGCTGCCTGTGAGCGTTTCCAGCCCGTGGAACACGGCGTTTTCCACAATGGGCTGGATCAGCATTTTCGGGATGCGCTCTTCCCTCACGTCATCTGCTGCGCAAAGCTCCACCTGATGGCGGCCGTTAAACCGATACTGGATGATCTGCGCATAATAGCCGAGGCTTTCGAGCGCTTCTCCCACAGTGACAATCTCCTCTTTCTGCACGCTGTACCGGAAAAAGCGCGTGAGCGCCATGGAAAGCTCCGCGATCTCCTTCTCCCCGTGGTAAAGCGCGATGCCGCGGATGCAGTTAAACGCATTCGAAAGAAAATGCGGATTGATCTGGCTGCGGTATGCAATCAGCTCCGTCTGCTTTTTCTCCACTTCCAGCTGCATGTTCCGCTTCTGCACCTCCAGCTTTTCCCGGTTGAGCGTCTCAATGCTGTCGAGCATTTCGTTCATTTTCTGGGCCATCTCACCGATCTCGTTGTTTTCCGTCACCTCGATGCGCTGGCGCGTATCCTGCGTAAAGGACGCCATGAAAGCCGTCTGCCGGGCAATCGGCTTGATGATGCGCAGATAGATGAGGCTGCACACGAAAATCAGTGCAAGCAGGGCCACGCCGAGTGTGACAAAGCTGATCTGCTGCATCTGCGTGACGCCGGAAAGAAGGCTGCTTTTCGGCACAACGCTGACCATGCGCCAGCCGGTATATCCCACAGCGGAGACGTAGACGAGCAAATTGCCGTCTTCCCTCGTTTCCCTCTCTGCCCCATATTCTTGTTCCCATTTTCCGGAACTGACGATCAGCGCGTTCTCTGCGTCAAGAATCCCGACGGCCGCATCGTCGTTGGGCAGCGCGCCGTCCACAATCGCTTGCAGATACCCTGTGTTGAACAGCAGATAGACGGACCCCACGCCCACCTGGGAACTGCCAACCTGATCGATATACATGGGGGCGCCGACCTGAAAGAAAAACTCGTTGTGCTGCGCGTCATACAGCCGATCGGAATAGGTGACACCCTTGAGATCCTCCGGCTTCCACTGGGCAGAGACAAAGATATCCCCCTTGGAAGCAATGAGATTGCCGTTTGCATCGGTGAACATGATGTTCTCCAGGCTGGTGTTGATGCGCATATTGTTGCCCACCATCTGCAAAAAGCCATCGAGGTTGTTCCATCGTCCCGCAAAATCCTCTGCGGTGAAGAAATTGCTGACGGAAACGTTCTGGATGACATTCAGATAAAGGTTGGAGATATCCTCCTCAAAAATGCCCACCTGATCGTTTGCCTGCTCAAAGATGACGTCTGCCGCCTGGCGGGACTGATTCCGCGCCGTATCCATGACAAATGTGTTGGTGGCAAAGAAGGAGATCAGCATGCACACGCCGACTGCCAGAAGAATCAGGATGTAATCGCTGAGCAGTTTGCCGCGGGGTTTCCGCTTCGTTTGCTCCATGTTTACGTTCCCACGCGGATGGAGAAGGAGCGCTCCGCCGGCGTGTAGGCATTGCAATAGACCGTCACGCCCTGCAGGTTGCGCTCTTCCCCGGAATAATGGCCGCCGAACGCATGCTCGCCGAAGCCGGGGCCCACACGCAGCACATCCGCCCCCTGGCGGATTTCAAGCTTCCCGGAGCGCAGAAGCAGCTCCGCACCGGCCGGCGGTGTAACGGCAAACGCTTCGTGGGAAAGCTTCACTCCCTGCGGCAGCCAGAGCTCCAGGCGGAGGGGAAGCCGGTCAAGCCCTTTTGCTTCCAGTGCAAGGTCCAGGCCGTCCTCGCGTTCCACGATGCGCACCCGCGTGTGCAGCGTGCAGGCAATTTTCTTCTTTCTGGCGGACTGATCCATCTCCCACCAGTCGGCAGTGGCGGGCGGTTCGTCAAACGGCTGATAATACCAGCCCTGCGCCTCCCCGGAAAGCGTGCAGGCGTTTCCCTGCACGTCCATCTGCGCAGGCACGAAATTCCGCGTTTCGCACAGGCTTTCCCCCAGCCGCACGCAGAGCGTGAGCGCGCCGCGCTTCACATAGAGAAAACCGCTCTTGCCGCGCAGCACGGTGTAGGAATAAGCCGGGCGCGCCACGCGCAGCACGCCGGAACGCGGGAAAAAGCGGCGGTATTCCGCCGGGAACCCGCAGCCGGAAAACACGTGCGCTGCCATTTCCGGGTGGTTCATGAGGATGTGCAGGCAATCCGGAGCAAGATCGCCGCGCGCCTGGTTGCTGCGGATGATCTCATGGGCGGCAGCGTCAAAGGCTTCGTTCGGCTCATGGCTGCACACGGCCAGATATTGATAAAAATAGAGATCCGGCCTGTCTTTCCGGCCCAGATCCTGCCGGGTGGAGTTCTGCGTAAAGACATACCCGTCCGGATCGATGTAATCGAGCATCATGGTGAGATTCCGGCGCACACAGTCAAGGTAAAAATCATTTCCCGTCTCCTGCCACAGCGCAAGCATAGCGTTATTGACAACGGCGTTGTAATTGCCGGCGGAGCGCTCGGCATATTCGCCGTCCTCATCGCAGTCGATCCCCTCCGCAAGATACTGCCCGGCCCGGGCACGCAGGCTTTCCGCAAACGCTTCCTCCTGTGCAAACAGGTTCGCCCCCTGCAGAAGGGCGGCGGCAATGGCCCAGCGGTGGTTCGGCGTGTGGAAGCCGCCGTCCCGGATGGCAGGCAGGGCCCGCCGCAGGATCCGGCGAAAGCAATCCCGCAGTTCCTCCAGTTCCGGCCGCGCGGCCCCCGCGCCGGTCATCAGCCGGTAACCGGCGATCAGGCGCTTGAAGCAGAAGGAGGTGTCCGGCGCGGAATGAAAATTGCAGGAGGGATAGTCAAAGCTCCCGTCGTCCCGCTGGGTGCGCTCCACAAAGGCGGCCGCCAGTTTCATGGCGCGCAGCAGCTCTCCCGATTCAAAATGGGAGCAGCCGGGGTTCAGATAGGCTGCCAGCGCAGTGGCAAGCGCATAAACGGTAGGTTTTGCCTCCCAGATGTCCCCGCGTATTCCGCCATACTGGAGGGAATTCGGGTCCAAAACCTGCGCCTGCAGAAAAGATTTTGTGCGGCGATCCGCCCCTTCGCACAGGTGCTGCAAATATCGTTGCATGGTAATTCCTCCTCTGTGTGCCTTCCGTCTTTCAGAAAATGATCTTATGATACAGAACTAGTATAGTATATTTTTATCCATTTTGCACTCTTTTTTTCTAAAAAACACGTTCGAAAACACACGGACAGCAAAAAAAGAGCCGCTTCCTTTCGGAGCGGCTCCCACACAGGGCAAACCAAAATGCATTATCTTCAGGTATCCTGACGGATGGCTGTGAGCGCGCTGATCTTGACGGCCCGGTTTGCCGGCAGAATTCCGCTCACCACGCCTACACAGACGGCAAATACGACAGAACCGGCTGCCAGCCACGGCGGGATCACGGAGATGGTGGAGACAGAGCCCGCCATGCCAAGGATACCGCCCAATGCGCCGCTTCCGCCGGAGGAGGCAAAGAAATTGATCAAAGCGGATGCGCCGTAACTCACGCCAAGGCCCAGGATGCCGCCGAGCAGCCCGATGATGCCGGCCTCCATCAGGAACATGGCGCGGATATGACGGACCTCGCAGCCAAGCACCTTCATGACGCCAATCTCGCGCGTGCGCTCATAGATTGACATAATCATCGTGTTCAGAATGCCAAGCGCCGCCACCACAAGCGACACGGCGCCGATGCCGCCGAGCACAAGCTGAATCGTGTTCATCATCTGCTGAATCGGGGCGCGAACCGTTTCCATGCTGTACGTATCGGGAAAACCCAGATCATGAATGGCCTGCTCGACGGCCTGCACGTCCGAAACGCTTGCCGTCTTGACGACGGCCTGATCGTAATTCAGCTCCTGCGCGCCACGGCCGCCGGAGCTGCCGTTCGTCTTTATTTTTTTCGCCAATTCCCTTGCCAGGGAGAGATCGACGAAGGCGGCATAACTGGCGCTCGGCGTTTTGGAATAATCCGTGGTGAGGACACCGGTGCCGACCAGCTTGGTGGGACGGCCGGTGGTCTTTCCCTCCTCATCCATCATCTGCAGCTCCAGGCGATCCTTCAGCGGATCCACATACGGCTTCGGGATGTTTCCATTCTGGTCGGGATAAGGATCCACGCGGTTATGGGATTTCTTTTTCGTGTTGAAAAAGGAATAAAGCGCATCGCTGGAAAAGAGAACCGCATTGCCGCGTTCCGCATCATCCGGGAAAGAGCCGTTTTCCAGCTGGTAGCCGAAAGATTCCATCGCGCTCATATCCACGCCGTACAGCGATCCGTCATAGCGGTATTTCCCGCTCTCTATCACGCAGGATCCCCAGGGCACATTATAAACCGGCGTCACAGCCACCACCTGATCCATGGAAGCAATGGATGCAATCGCCTCATCGTTAAGCTTGGCACGATCGGCGCTCTGATTGTAGTTATAGATCTGGATCACCGTGATATCGCCCATTTGCCCGATGGATTCGTTCATGCCCTCTGTGAGGCCGATACCGATGGAAAGCATGACGACGATGGCACCTGTGCCGATGAGCACGCCGGCCGCCGTGAGGCTGGTGCGCACTTTGCGCTTGAGCAGGTTTTTCACACTCATACCGAGCATATCGCGCAGCTTCATGGCTGCTCCCCCTCCTCCTGCGGCTGTTCTGCGGCAGGCTGCTCCGGCTCAAAGGGTGCGGGTTCCCCTTCCCCGCTCTCCAGTTCCTCCAGGAACCGTTCCCTCTTTGCCTTGCGGTGCTTGCGGATCAGGACAATCAGGACAACCAGAACGGCAGCACCGCCGACAGCAATCAGGGCAATGGCCCACACGGGCAGCCCCTGATCCTCTTCCGCAGAGGGATCCATCATCGGGTCTTCTATCCCTGGATCTATGACAGGATCAGAAAAGCTTTCCACCACATCGCAGGTAAAACTCTGTTCCGCCGTCTTCTGCGCCCCGGTAGAATCCTCATAGGTAAAGATCATCTTTCCCTCCATAAGGCCCGGTTCATTCGGGGAAACACTAAGATCCACATAGTCGCCCGTTCCAGACTGCACATTTCCTATGTAACTGGTAGAGCCGTCCAGGGCGGTAAAATTCCCCTCCACGGCCACGGAAAGATTATAGATGGTGCTCTTGCCCTGATTCACATAGTTGGCGGAAAGGGAAACGCTGTCCCCCACCATCACAGGGCCGTAGATCTCGCCCAATGTGACGGTGAAGCGATCCTCCTGTGTGAGGGGAATGGAAAAGGTGACGCTGTCCGTTGCAGACGTGTGGTCCTTGCCGTACACGTAATCAAATGTGACCTGCATACTGTAGGAATTTGGTTCCGCGTCCGCCTTCGGCAGCAGGGTGATGGTTTCCTGTGCGGACTGCCCGGGCGCGATGCTTTCAATATAGAAGGTGCTGGAGGAATTGGCCGGCGTGAATGCCGCGCCCGCCCCGGCGTCATTTGTGACGGCGGAAACCTTGATGAGCGCGTTGTCGATGCTCAGCGTACGGCTCGTGTTGCGGAAGTTCATCGTGAGATCGAATTCCTTGCCGCCGCGCACCGCTTCACCGCCGTAGTCGTAGCTTTCCAGAATGATGATCGGCTTGAGCTCCTGCGGAGTCTCGGAGACAGGCGGCTCTTCTTCCTTTTGATCGGCCGTTCCCGTCACAAACACATAGGCCTGATAGGTGCGTTCCTCCACGTCCTCGCCAAACAGGGAAACAGCGATCGGCACATTACCCGTTGCCATGGAAGGAGCGCACAGCATGGAAAATTTCACGGAAGCGGCGCCGCCGGCCGGCAGGGAGGCAATTGTCTGCGCATTCAGGCCGCCGTTTACCGTGATGGATTCCAGGCTGGGCAGCACCACATTCACATTCCGGCATTCCACCTGGCTGTTGTTGCGCACATTGAGCGTGAGCTCAAACTGTTTGCCTTCACGGATGTCTTTATCGCTCACAGAATACCCTTCCAGCAGCAAGCCCGGCTTGGCCTGCGGCTGCTCCGGCTCCGGCTCTGCATCGGAAACCACGCATTCCGTCACAGTTTTCTGGCCGTAAGCCCGATAGGACTCGCTGCCGGATTTCCAGGTGATGGTAAATTTGAACGTGGCCGGCGATTTGCCGGTGTACGTCATATACTGTTCGGGAATATAGAGCTCATATGTTGTACCGCTTTGGAACGGTTCCTCAGAACTGCCCGCATCGCTGACCCATGAGGTAAATGGCGTGAGCTCAAAGCTCTTTTTGGAGAGCACCACACCTGACGCCGTGACGCTGACTTTCGGCGCCTCTTTTGGCGAAGAGATGCTTTTCTCTTCAAAATTGAAATAAAACGTGGCGCCGAACGGCATGCCTTTCGAAACGGAGGTCACGCCATCGAGCTTATAGCTGATGCGCATGGGGACATTTTCCACCGCATGGGAGATGCCGGGCAGGAAGCAGCCGGCCAAAACCAGAAGAATCAGCGTGAGGGAAATGGATTTCTGCACAATACGTTTCATGTCGCCGCCTTCCTTTCCTGTGGGAGCAACGGTCCGGCCTTCTGTGCGGAAGCCTGGCGGCTGTCATAGCGCACAAAGCCGTCGTGAATTTCGAGCAGCCGATCGCCGTAAGCGGCAATCTCCCTGTCGTGTGTGACAAGGACAAGTGTTTCATGGTAACGCCTGGCAAGGCCGACCATGATGCGCATCACTTCATCGCTTGTTTTACTGTCAAGATTGCCGGTTGGCTCATCTGCGAAAACAATCTTCGGGTGTGAAACAAACGCGCGGGCAATGCCGACGCGCTGCTGCTGGCCGCCGGACATTTGGGACGGGCGGTGCGCCATACGGCTGCCAAGTCCCACTGCCAGAAGCATTTTGGCAGCTTCGCGGATGCGCAAGTCCTTTTCAATGCCGCGGAACACAAGCGGAAGGGCTACATTTTCCAGCGCAGAGAGCGTGGGCAGCAAATTATAGGATTGGAACACAAAACCGATGTTTTTCTGCCGGAACTGCGCCCATCTCCGCTCTGAAAAGCGGGTCACGTCTTCTCCTGCAAGAAGGATTTTGCCCCGGCTCGGCTTTTCCAGCCCTGCCATGATATTCAGCAGCGTTGACTTTCCGGAGCCTGAGGAACCTAAGATGCAGCAGATTTCCCCTTCCCGCACCTGAAGCGACACACCTCCCAGCGCGACGATGCGCTCCTTATCCACGCAGTAGATCTTCTTAATACCTTCCACCTGAATCATCGTCATCTCTCCTTTTGCGCCTGCGGCCGCGCGGGCAAAACGCAGAAGGCAATTTCTTCTATTATAAAGACGCACGGGCCTGTAGGATTGTTGCATTCTTTCATAAAATATTTTCTGCAATGGCTGCCATGATTTATTCACATTTTTCATCCGTTGCTGAAAAGGAAAAAAGATAAGGCAATTTTATAATAAATGACGATTTTGTGGAGTGATATTTATTTGTTTTTTATAAAAACCAATTGAACTTAGAAAAAACTCATAGTATACTTATGATAAGGAATTGCATCATACCATCTTCTGGACCGCCGGCTTTATAGCCCAGGAAGAGAGATCGGCTGCCGCGAAGGAGGATCCCCATGAGCAATATCAAGTATCAACCTCAACTGGCCCTCCGCGTGGGAGGGGAGAACAACATTCCCATCCGGCTGCACTGTGCCGCTGCCTTCAGCACGGAGGGAGATGCCATTGTGCACGTGCACACGCATCCCTATACCGAGTTTTGCTATCTCGCTGCCGGAGAACTGGAATTGAACGTTGAAGGAAAAACTTTTCCCGTTTCAGAGGGCGAGATGATCGTCATCAATGCGGGCGTCCTTCACAGTGAAACCCTTGCCGAAGGCAAAAAGGCAGACCTTATTGTTATCGGTGTGGAAGGTCTCAGCCTGACACCCTCGGGCAATGAAAAGTGGGTAAACTGCGGCTTGTTTCAATGCCGGGAATTCCGGCGGGAAATCCTTTTCTGCATGCAGCAGATTCTTGCTGAACTGGAAAAGCAGCGATCGGAATATCAGAAGGTCTGCGGTTGGATGCTGCAGTCGTTCCTGATTTATCTGAACCGGGAAGCACAGGAGGAATTTTCTTTTTCCTCTCCCAAACGGACGGCACGGGAATGCCTTGCCATCAAACAGTATATCGACGAACAATACCGAAACACCATCACACTGGACCACCTTGCACAAATCAGCAGCCTGAACAAGTATTATCTGGCTCACGCGTTTCGCGAATATATCGGTCTTTCCCCCATCAACTACCTCAATTCCAGACGTGTAGAGGAAGCCATGAAGCTTCTGGAGGAAACAGACTACTCCATTGCCCACGTGGCAAAGATGATAGGCTTTTCTTCTCAATCTTATTTTGCGCAGGTGTTCCAGAAATCCGCCGGGATGTCTCCCGGTGAATTTCGAAAGCGCAGCCGACGAAAAGAAAAGGAACGTGGTTCCTGATATGCTGGAATGGACGCCGCCGTCTCACAATGAGGGCGGCGGTTCTTTTTCCCGTTTCCTGTTTTCCATTGCTTGACTTTATCAGAAGGAACAGATATAATAAAAAATTGAAATGGATATAACAAGCTCCTATCCGGCGATTGTATGCCATCAACCGGCTTGGAGCCAAAAGTGATAGCCGCCAATTCCATTTCCATATAAGTCTCTGTAGCTCAGCTGGATAGAGCGTTCGCCTCCTAAGCGGCAGTTCGTTCGAATCCGGCTGGACCCGAAAATTGAATATTT
>CAKNKY010000043.1 GCA_930987725.1 uncultured Anaeromassilibacillus sp.
CTCTCTCAATACGAGAAAAAGGCCACCAAAAGGTGACCTTTTTCGACAGGCTGAGGCGCCACCGGATTTCCGGTGGCGCCTTTTCTTCTCAGCTTTCATAATTTTCTAAGAATTTTTGCAAGTTCTTTTCATCTGAAATGCGAATGCCTTCCTCAAACATTTTTTGATCCGCTTCAGGAAGCGTAGAAACCGGAACGTCAATCACGCGAAAAGGAATCTCTTCTTCCGCAAAAAAAACTCCAATAACATTCTGATATTCTTTCACGATATAGACAGTTTGCCTATTCGCTGCAGTGGGAGCAGCAGAATTGAGAATGTTTTCTTGACTTGAGTTTCTATTTGCAGTAGAATAAGGAAGAATATTCAAACTAGAAGACTCTTGTCGATCCTGTTGCGGCTCTGACCGTGTGGGCAGTGCCGCAATTATAATTGCAAGTAGAACGGCTATTCCGCCCAAAATTATTCCTGTTTTTTTCAAAGCAATCACCTCGTGTGTAGTCTCTGAAAAAAATGGAAATTTATGCAGCTACGCTTCACAATTTTGCTCGGCTTTTTTCAGCAGGCCGACGCGAAGGAAAGGAGACGCAATGCAGTGAGAAAGACAGATATCAATCGGTACGCTAAAGCAGAGAAGAACACGGCAGGAAATACGTTTGCGGGGATTATGTGCGCCGCCGGCGGTGTTTTGAAAAGAATATTCCTCACACTTTTTTTTGTTTGCATGATAACGGGGATTATTGTGTCGATTTCTGTCGCATCTTTTATCTATAGCATGAAAGATGAGTCGATCGATTACGACCTAAATAAGTTGAAGCTGAATTATACCTCGTTTATTTATGTGAATGGAGAGGGCGATGATCCCAACAATCCGGTAGAATACCAGGCTCTTTACAGCGGCGAAAACCGTGTGTGGGTTGATTTTGCAGAGATACCGGAAGACATGAAAAATGCGATTATCTGCATTGAAGATAAACGTTTCCGGGAACATCACGGCGTTGATTGGATTCGCACGGCAGGTGCTGTTTTGAATCTGTTCACCGGAGACAGCAATATGTACGGTGGCTCTACCATTACACAGCAGCTCATCAAGAATCTCACGGGTGATAATGATGTGAGTCTCACGCGAAAGGTGACGGAAATTTTCCGTGCTCTGAACCTGGAAAAAAAATATTCCAAAGATGTAATTCTGGCAGCTTATCTGAACGTGGTGAACTTTGGCAGCGGCTGCAACGGGGTGCAGTCTGCGGCAAATCTCTATTTTGGGAAAGACATTCAGGATTGTGATTTGGCTGAGTGTGCCGCTATAGCCGGTATTACGCAGAATCCCTATAAATATAATCCGCTTTTGCATCCGGAAGCCAACAAAACACGTCAGCAAACAGTTCTGACCGAAATGCACGATCAGGGTGTTATCACAGATCGGGAATATCAAGAGGCCATGGAAGAATCGGAGCATATGACATTTGTCGGGTACACAGATTCTTCCGATGATAACGATACGACTGTTCCGATTTGGAACTGGTACACGGATACACTGTTTGAAGACGTGAAAAACGACCTGATGGAGCTTTACAACATTTCCTCCGATCAGGCCGTTGATATGATTTATCACGATGGGCTGAAAATTTATTCTGCGCAGGATACGGAATATCAGGAGATTGCGGAACGCATCCTTTCGGATCCCACTGTTTTGGATCCGTTGAATTCCGGTGCGGAGCTTGGCTATTTTGCCATGGACTATTCCGGCCGTGTGCTTGCTGTTGTGGGTAATATTGGAGAAAAGAAAGGCAATCGAGTGGGGAACAATGCCACTATGGCTGTGCGCCAGCCTGGTTCCTCCATCAAACCGTTGGTGGATTACACGCCCGCCCTCGAAGCGGGATTGATCAACTATTCTACTCTTTTGCTTGACGAGCCTATTGAGGGATATTTTGACGATGGCCGGGCGGGTCCGAACAACTATACCCCGGGATTTGAAGGGGAAGTGACCACACGCTATGCTTTGATCAAGTCTCTGAATCCACCTGCCGTTCGTTTGCTGCAGGCGATTACACCGCAGGCGGCCGCAACTTTTCTTGTAGACAGACTGGGGTTTAATCCCATCGCCCCGAGCGATCAGGTCCTTTCCATGGGCATTGGCGGCAGTATGGGCGTGACGGTGCGTGAAATGACGGCTGGTTTCCAGGTTTTTGGAAACGGCGGAAGATACTATGAACCCTATACCTATTATTATGTAGAAGACAGCGATGGCAATGTGATTCTTGATAATCGTGATAAGATTGGCCGGGAGGCCATCTCTTCTGAAAATGCAACCATTATGCGAAAGCTTCTTGAGGAAGTCATTGGTCCTTATCCGGCAACCGGTCTTGCAGCTGACGTTTCCGGCTGGCAAATTTACGGCAAAACGGGTACCACCAATTCTATGATGGATCTTTGGTTTGTCGGCGGTTCCCCTTATGCGGTAGCAGGCATCTGGACGGGTTATCCCAACTATGATCATGCCATGAATGATTCGGACAATAAGCATAAGATCTTGTGGAGTCAGATCATGACGGAGTACCTGTCCACTAAGGAAACAAAGAGTTTTGAAGATGATTCCAATGTCATTTCCGCAACCTATTGTGAAGAAACGGGTTTGCTTGCCTTACCCGGCGTGTGTACCGAAACGCGCACCGGTTGGTATACGCGTGACAATATGCCGAACTATTGCGACGGCAGTCATGTTTCCTCTTCTTCCTCCGCGGCGGAGTCTGCCTCTTCTGAGACTTCCTCCACAAGTGAATCCAGCACAGAGGCATCTTCTGAGACAGAAAGCAGTCGGCAGACATCCGATGCACCTGAATCCGAACTAGTGCCGCCGCCTGCCAGTTCTTCGGAACCGGTTCAGTCGGTTGCACCGCCTTCCTCTTCAGCTGTATCTGAATCTTCTTTGCCGGCTTCGTCTTTGCCTTCCTCGGAGGAGCCACAGCCGACAGAAGGAAACACGTTGGAATCGAATGGAGTCGCTGCATAGTTCATCCTAATCTAACAGGTGTGTTTGAGAAGTACACGAGAAACGAGGGATTCATATTATGGTAGAGATCGCAATCATGGGACATGGGACTGTCGGCTCCGGTGTGGTGGAAGTGTTGACCCGCCATGAGACCACCATCACGAAACGAGCGAAGGAAGAAATTCGAATTAAATACATTCTGGACCTGCGCGAGTTTCCGGACAGTCCGCTTGCAGATCGATTTACAAAATCGTTTGATGACATCATTGGGGATTCCTCAATTCAAATCGTGGTGGAAGTCATGGGCGGCCTGCATCCGGCCTATGATTATGTTAAATGTTGCCTGGAGGCAGGGAAGAGCGTTGTCACCTCCAATAAGGAGCTTGTGGCGGCAAAAGGGGCAGAACTTCTGCGCATAGCCCGCGATCAGAATGTAAACTTCCTGTTTGAGGCCAGTGTGGGCGGCGGTATTCCGATCATTCGCCCCATGAGCCAGTGCCTGGCGGCCAATGATGTGGTTGAGGTGGCAGGCATTCTGAACGGTACTACGAATTTCATTTTGACGAAAATGATCAATGAGCAAATGCCGTTTGAAGACGCGCTCGCCCTTGCACAAAAGCTGGGGTATGCAGAAAGAAATCCGGCGGCTGATATAGAGGGCCAGGATGCGTGCCGCAAGATCTGCATTCTTGCTTCTCTTGCGTACGGCAAACATGTGTATCCGGATCAGATTCACACGGAAGGCATCACAAACATCTCACTGGCGGATGTGCAGTATGCTGACGCGTGGGGCGGAGTGGTGAAGCTGATTGGCGAGGCCAATTTGCTTCCCTCGGGCAAGCTGCACAGCATTGTTTGCCCCATGTTTATTCCGAGGGATAGCCAGCTCGCCAATGTGGACGATGTGTTTAACGGTATCATGGTGCGCGGCGATGCGACAGGCGATGTGGTGTTTTATGGAAAAGGTGCCGGCAAGCTTCCCACAGCCAGCGCAGTGGTTGCAGATGTGATTGACTGTGTGAAACATTTGAAGGCACGGAAATATCTCTTCTGGGAGGACGGGTCTTCTGATTACGTGGCCGATTATCTCGACAATGAGGTTGCTATGTATGTGCGTGTCCAGGCAGCTGATCCTGATGCTGTGTGCAGACAGGCAGAGCAATTGTTTGGTTCCGTAACGCGTTTGACTCGGAAAGGAATCGGGGCGGATGAAACTGCTTTTGTAACGCCTGTCTTGAAGGAACGCGACATCCGTGAAAAGCTTAGCCATCTGGAAGAAAACGGAACAAAGGTGCTCAATACCATTCGTGTGAGCGACTTTTGATTTTTTCCAAACGGTTTTACTTGAAATAGAAAATGGCAGGTGCAGAACATGATAAGAATTCAAGTTCCCGCAACCAGCGCCAATCTTGGGTCCGGGTTTGACTCCCTTGGAATCGCATTGACGCTGTATAATCAGATTTGGATGGAGGAGGACGATCGGCTGGACATTTCCTGCAAGGATTCCGTTGTCGTTCCCACCGACGAGAGCAATCTGATTTATTGGGCGGTCAAGCAGCTTTATCAGGAATGCGGCAGGAAGCTGCCTGGATTGAAACTGATTCAGGAAAACAATATTCCTTTGGCGCGTGGCTTGGGAAGCAGCTCCGCTTGCATTGTAGCAGGTATTCTGGGAGCAAACCGATTGCTCGGTAATCCGTTTTCCCGTTCTGATCTGGTAAATCTTGCCGCTAAAATTGAAGGCCATCCCGATAATACATCTCCGGCCATTGAAGGCGGACTGGTTGTATCCGCGATGGAAGGTGAGAGAATTTACAGCGTGAGCGTTCCTGTTTCCGATAAACTGCAGTTTGCTGTCTTCATCCCCCCGTTTGAGTTAAAAACGGAGATGGCGCGTTCTGTTCTTCCGGAAACGTATTCCCGAACGGATGCCGTTTACAATCTTTCCCGTTCCGCGTTGATGACGGCTTCGCTTTTTTCTGGAAAATTGGAGAATTTGCGCGTTGCGGTTGGCGATCGCATTCATCAGCCGTATCGCTCCGGGCTGATCGATCACTGTGATACAGTTTTTCGCATGAGCTACGAGCTGGGCAGTCTTGGTACTTATATCAGCGGTTCCGGTCCCACTATTATTGCGATGGTTCCCACGGAGAGCATGAAAGACTTCATTGCTCACGCGGAAACACATATGAAGGAAAAGGGTATTTCAGGGTGGCAGGTGCGTTTCCTCGGCGTAGATTCTGAAGGAGCACAGGTCTCACTCGATTAACATGGCGGCAGCGTCAGATATGTAATGGAGGATAGGTTCTATGAGTTTGATTGTTCAGAAGTTTGGCGGCAGTTCCGTAGCGAACGCTGAACGCATCTTTAACGTGGCAGACATCATTACCGGTACCTATAAGCAAGGCAATGACGTTGTGGTTGTCGTATCTGCTCAGGGCGATACAACAGATGATCTGATTGCGAAAGCGCAGGAGATCAACGAAAATCCCTCAAAGCGGGAAATGGATATGCTGTTGACGGCCGGTGAGCAAATGTCGGCTTCCCTCCTGGCAATGGCCATTGAAAAGCTGGGCTTTCCCGTGGTTTCTCTTCTCGGCTGGCAGGCAGGTTTCCTCACCTCCTCCGCTTACGGTTCCGCCCGCATCAAGCGTGTTGTGCCGGACCGCATCCAGAAGGAACTGGATAAGAAGAATATCGTCATTGTAACTGGCTTCCAGGGTGTCAACCGATACAATGATATGACCACACTGGGCCGCGGCGGTTCCGATACAAGCGCCGTTGCCATTGCAGCCGTTATGAAGGCGGATCTGTGCCAGATTTACACGGATGTGGACGGCGTGTACACGGCGGATCCGCGCAAAGTTCCGAATGCCAAAAAGCTTGATGTGATTTCTTATAATGAGATGCTGGAGCTCGCCACATTGGGCGCGCAGGTCTTGAACAACCGTTCCGTCGAAATGGCGAAGAAGTACAACATCGAGTTGGAGGTTCTCTCCAGCTTGACCCGCAAGCGCGGCACAATTGTGAAGGAGGCTAACAAAATGGAGAAAATGTTGATCAGCGGCGTGGCAAAGGACGAGGATGTTGCCCGTATTTCTATTATCGGTGTTCCGGATCGCCCGGGCCTTGCGTTCAAGATTTTTTCCAAGCTGAGCGGAAAAAACATCAACGTGGATATTATTCTGCAGTCCGTCGGCCGCAATGGCACGAAGGATATCAGCTTCACGGTTGGCCGTTCCAACCTGCAGGATGCGCTTGATATTCTGACGCCCTATGTGGAAGTGCTGGGCGCAAGCGGAATTGTCCATGACGAAACGGTTGCGAAGGTTTCTATTGTCGGTGCCGGCATGGAAAGCCATCCCGGTGTTGCAGCGGATATGTTTGAAGCTCTGTTTGAGTCAAACATCAATATCCGTATGATTTCCACGAGCGAAATCAAGATTTCCGTGCTGATCGATCAGGCCGATGCCGATCGTGCCGTCACTGCGATCCACAACAAGTTCTTCAGTGACGTAGCAATGTAATTCATATTTGCCCTTTATCTGGGGCAGAGAAAGTGAAAAGGCCGTTCTGTATTGCGCAAGGATCGGAGCGCCTCGTGAACAAACCATAGTTTGTCCACGAGGCGCTCCTTTTCTCTTTTTCTCCAGTTTTGTATGGTATGCTTATTTTGCACACAAAGGAAAATTTTTTGAAAGAACGGATATAATAAAAAAATCCGATCGTTTAAGAACGATCGGATTGGTCCGAGTGGCGAGACTTGAACTCACGGCCTCTTGACCCCCAGTCAAGCGCGCTACCAACTGCGCCACACCCGGTTGACAACGTCAATTATATTACCATATTCCCGAAAAAAATGCAAGCCCTAAACTCTATTTTTTTGATTTATTTTGGTTTTTAAATGGAGGAACAAAGGACATGAAGCCGAGCAGCCTGAAAATCGCAAAAAGAATACTGTTCCTTTCTTTAACAACAATCGGGATTGCCTGTCTGCTTTTCTCCTCCATTGCGGCATTGAGCTGGGCACTTGGTATCCAGCAGGAAGTGAAACAAAACACGGAAAGAGAGACGACAGTGCAGGCGCCTGTGCAAAGCAGTCCGTCTTCCATGCATTCTTCTTCGGCATCTGATGATTCTGAAGATTGGCAGCTTGTCCTGGTAAATGGGCAGACCAAGATTTCAGATTCTTTTTCTGTGGAGCTGGAAACCATCCAGGGGGTGCAGGTGGATGCACGCATCCTTTCGGATTTACAGGCTATGATAGAGGCTGCCGAAGCAAAGGGACTTACTCTCACACTCTCTTCCGGTTACAGGAGTAAGGAACGGCAGGCTATGCTGTTTGAAAATGCAGCACAGGAAAACAGATCGCTGGGCATGAATCCCGTGATGGCAGAGGAGGTGGCCGAGCAGTCTGTTGCCCGTGCCGGCCATAGTGAACATGAAACGGGACTTGCCATTGATCTGAACGGCGTGCTGGAAACCTTTGCGGACACAGAGGCATACAGATGGCTGCAGCGCCATGCGTATGAATACGGTTTTGTGCTGCGATACCCGGAGGGGAAAGAAGAAATCACAGGCATCCGCTTTGAACCCTGGCATTTCCGGTATGTAGGGAAAGAGCACGCGAGGAAAATGCGGCTGCTGAATCTTTGTTTGGAAGAATATATTTCTTACTGCAGCCTTCAAAAACAGCATGTCAGCCCGCTGGAATCATAGGTATCGGGAGGGAACAGGGCGGAATGCCTTTTTCCGTCTCAATCCTTTTGTGAAGCATTTCTGCTGTATCCCGCGCATAATTGTGGCCGATTGCCTTGAATTTGTCTGATTTTTTGGTATAATAAAAATTACCTGCTTTCCTTTTTCGACAGAGAAACAGGAAGGCAAATTCTCTATGAAAACGAGGGATAGTATGGACAAACGGGTAGTGCGGACAAGGTTTGCGCCAAGCCCGACCGGCTTCATGCATGTGGGGAATCTGCGCACGGCTTTATATGAATACCTGATTGCGAAATCTCAGGGCGGCCAATTTGTTCTGCGCATTGAGGATACCGATCAGGAACGTTTGGTGGAAGGCGCCGTGCAGGTGATTTACAACACGCTGGCTCAGGTGGGGCTCAAACATGACGAGGGCCCTGATGTCGGCGGCGCGTTTGGCCCTTATATCCAGAGCGAGCGGAAAAACCTGTATCGTCCCTACGCGGAACAGCTGGTGCGTGAGGGAAAGGCGTATTACTGCTTCTGCACAAAAGAACGTTTGGAATCCCTCCACAATGAAAAAGAGGGCGGCGGCTACGATCGCCATTGCCGGAATCTGCCGGAAGAAGAGGTGAAGGCGCTGCTCGAAAAGGGTACGCCTTATGTGATCCGCCAGAAAATGCCGCTGGAAGGCTCCACTACGTTCCACGATGTGGTATACGGGGATATTACCATTGAAAACAAGGAATTGGAGGATCAGATCCTGCTGAAGTCCGATGGGTATCCGACCTACAATTTTGCAAATGTGGTGGATGATCATCTCATGCACATTACGCACGTGGTGCGCGGCTGCGAGTATTTGACCTCCACCCCCAAATATAACCTCCTTTACGAAGCTTTTGGCTGGGAAGTTCCGACTTATGTACACCTTCCTCTTATCATGGGAAAAAATGAGGACGGGAGCGTGTCGAAGCTTTCCAAACGCCACGGCGCCACCGGCTTTGCAGACCTTTTGGCGGAAGGCTATCTCACGGAAGCGATTGTCAATTACATTGCTTTGCTCGGTTGGTGTCCGAAAGAGAACAGGGAACTGTTCACGCTGCAGGAATTGGCTGAAAACTTCTCCATTGACGGGATCAGCAAATCTCCCGCTGTGTTTGATTACGAAAAACTGAGATGGTTCAACGCGGAATACATTCGCGCTATGGCGCCGGAAGCCTTTCTGCAAATTGCGGCCCCTTATCTGCAGAAAGTGTTTGGAGACAGGCCGTATGACGGAGCCGTGCTGGCCTCCATTCTGCAGCCGCGCGTGGTGCAGCTGACGCAAATTCCCGAAATGCTTGACTTTTTCCGGGAGCTGCCAGATTATCCGGCTGAATTTTTCATCAATAAAAAGAGCAAGACAAATCTGGAAAACTCGGCTGAAATGCTCAAAGCGGCGATCGAGACGCTGGAATCACTGCCTGAGTGGACGATGGACAGCCTTCATGAGACGCTGCTCTCGCTTGCACAGCGTATGGGTGTGAAAAATGGCACTCTTCTTTGGCCTGTGCGCATTGCGGCAGCCGGCGTGCAGGTTACGCCCGGCGGCGCGATGGAAATTCTCGCCATTCTGGGAAGAGATGAGGCGCTGCGGCGTCTGCGCCTTGGGCTTGCGAAGCTGAATTGAGGAGGAACCCGCATGAGTGAGGAAATCAAGAATCGGGAAGAAGCTGAAAACAGCAACTTTATCCACGAGTTTATCAAAGAAGATATTGCCGAAAATGGCCGGTTTGCCGGCATGACGGTTCACACGCGTTTTCCGCCGGAGCCGAACGGATATCTCCACATCGGCCATGCCAAAGCAATTTGCATTGATTTCGGCACGGCTGAAAAATTTCACGGCCTTTGCAATCTGCGCATGGACGACACGAACCCGAGCAAGGAGGATGTTGAATATGTGGACAATATCCGAAGTGACATTCAGTGGCTGGGATTCGACTGGGGGGACCGTTTTTACTACGCCTCCGACTATTTCCCGCAGATGTACGAACTCGCAGTTAAGCTGATTCAAAACGGGGATGCCTATGTCTGTGAGCTTACGCCGGAGCAGATGCGGGACAACCGCGGCGATTTGACGACGCCCGCTGTCAGTCCGTACCGTGATCGTCCGATTGAGGAAAGCCTCGATCTCTTTGCCCGCATGAAAGCGGGAGAATTTGAGGACGGCGCCATGACACTTCGCGCAAAGATTGATCTTGCCTCCGGCAACTTTAATATGCGTGATCCTGTTATTTATCGCATCAATCATGCACCGCATCACCGCACAGGCACAAAATGGTGCATTTATCCGATGTATGATTTTGCCCATCCGATTGAGGATGCCATTGAGGGTATTACACATTCTCTGTGTTCGCTTGAGTTTGAGGATCACCGTCCGCTGTATGATTGGGTGATCCAGCACATTGATTTGCCGTCAAAGCCGAGGCAGATTGAGTTTGCACGTTTAGGCATCAACAACACGGTCATGAGCAAGAGAAAGCTCCGTGCGCTTGTGGAGGAACATTATGTCTCCGGCTGGGACGATCCGCGAATGCCCACGCTGTGCGGCCTGCGCCGCCGCGGTTATACACCTGCCTCCATCCGTAATTTTTGCGAACGTGTAGGTGTGGCCAAGGTGAACAGCACCATTGAATACAGCTTTTTGGAACATTGCCTGCGCGAGGATCTCAATGAGAATGCAGTGCGCGCGATGGCGGTTTTGGAGCCGCTTCGCCTTACCGTCACCAATTATCCGGAGGGGAAAACGGAAACGTTTGAAACGGAAAACAATCCCAACCGACCGGAAGACGGTACCCATTCCATCACTTTTTCCCGCCATTTGTGGATCGAAAAGACCGATTTTCTGGAGGAGCCCTTCAAGGGATATTTCAGATTGTTTCCCGGCAATGAAGTGCGCTTAAAAACCGCTTATATTGTGCGCTGCACAGGCTGCAGGAAAGACGAAAACGGCGAAGTAGTGGAAGTCTTTGCCGAATACGATCCCACCACAAAGGGCGGCAACACCGCGGATGGGCATAAAGTCAAGGGGACCATTCACTGGGTCGAGGAATCCACGGCTGTGAATGCGGAAGTCCGGCTGTATGACAGCCTGTTTACGGTTCCGGATCCGGATTCCCATGACTATCTGGAAGTCCTGAACAAGGATTCTCTAAAGATTCTTACAGACTGCAAGTTGGAGCCGATGCTTGGTCAGGCAAAGCCGGGGGATTCCTATCAGTTTATGCGTCAGGGCTATTTCTGCGCTGATATGGAGAGTACGCAGGAACATCTGGTGTTTAACCGTTCTGTCTCTCTGAAGGATGGGTTCAAGAAAAAGAAATAAGCACACGATGTGCAAATAAAAAGATCGGATCGATTTCCAGTCGATCCGATCTTTTTATTTGCCGCGCAGTGAATAAAGCGGAAAGGTCAGATGGCTTGCCCGTAAATGCCCTGCACGACAACCTCACCGGAAGTTGCTGCAATGGTTCCCTCGTTTTCCGTTTGAATGAGTAGGGCTCCATCGTCGCGCACGCCGGAAGCAAATCCTTTGATGTTTTTCCCTGCGCGGGTTAGGCTGACTGCCCTGCCCACCGTGATGCAATTTGCGCGGTATTCCTCTGGAAAGGAGGAGACACCATATTGCTTATATAGGCGCTCAAATTCCTCCAGGATGGTGCAAAGAAGGACGGCTCGTTCCACAACGGGACGATCGGTTTCCAGGGAAAGAGAGGTGGCTCGTTCCGAAAGCTCAGGGGGGAATGCAGATTGGTTTACATTCACGCCGATGCCGACAATGAGATAATGCACACGCTCCCATTCGGCTGAAAGCTCTGTCAAAATGCCGCAGACTTTTTTTGTGCCAATCACAACATCATTCGGCCACTTGATTTTCGCATCCAGCCCTGTTTTCTTGCGGATCGCCCGGCAGACGGCAACTGCAGAAAGCAAGGTGATTCCCGTGATCTCTTCCGGCAATGCTTGGGGGCGGAGCAGAACAGAAAACCAAATTCCGCTCCCGGGGGGAGAAACCCATTGCCGGCCTAGCCGTCCTTTCCCGCCGGTCTGTTCTTCTGATACTACGACACTGCCATGCGGCGCACCTTTTTCAGCCAGCCGCCTTGCCTCATTGTTTGTGGAATCCACGGTTTGCAGCGCTGTGAGGGAAGCGCCAAACGTTCCGGGAGTAAGGTGGATCCGAATTTCTGTTTCGGTTAATATGTCCGGCGCTTTCCGCAAACGATATCCCTTTCGCGTGATCGATTCAATTTCATAGCCTTCTGTGCGCAGCTGCTCTATTTTTTTCCAAATTGCGGTGCGTGTCACACCAAGCTTTCGGCTCAACTCTTCCCCGGACAAAAATTGCTCGGAAGCCCGCAGTAACTGAAGCAATTCCTCTGTTTGCAGCAAGTTTTTTCCTCCTAACCGGGTGCATTTGTTTCCCTTTTCTTCGCTTATATTATACGCATTTTTGAAAGAACCCGCAAGAAAAGAAAGGGATTGTTGCAGGCGTTTTTTCGTGATATAATAAGTCGTTGAGAAGTGGAACCCCATTCCCCAAAAGACGTTTCAGGCGAAGGAGGAAAGAGAGATGGATGTACGTCCGGGAGATATTCTTTTGATGAAAAAATCGCATCCCTGCGGGTCCAAGACGTTCCTTGTTCTTCGCTCCGGGATGGATTTTAAAATCCGCTGCACGTCATGCGGCCATGAAATCATGCTGCCGCGACTGAAATGTGAGAAGAACATTAAGAAGATCCTCCGGGAAGAAAGAGGATCCTAGCTTTTTCTGTTCAGACGATTCTGTCCAGAAAAGGAGATTCAGGAATGTTTGAAAATTTGGAAGCATTTTCAAAGCGTCAGGCTGAATTAATGCAGAAAATGGCTGACCCAAGCGTGCTTTCCGATCCGGACCAGTACGCCTCTTTGATGAAGGAATATCGGGAACTTTCTCCCATTGTAGATAAATATGAGCAGTACTGCCGTTTGGAACGGGCATATGAGGAAGCAAAGGAACTCTTTGAAAGCTCTTCCGGCGATAGGGATATGCGCGAGTTGGCTTCAGAAGAGATGCAGGCAGCAGATGAAGAAAAACAGAGTTGTGAGGAAGAATTGAAATGGATGCTCCTGCCGAAAGATCCCAACGATGAAAAAAATGTGATTGTGGAGATTCGGGCCGGTGCAGGTGGGGAAGAAGCCGCTTTGTTTGCTTCTGTCCTGTTTCGCATGTATTCCATGTATGCACAGCGAAAGGGCTGGACGGTGGAACTCCTAAACTGGAACGAGACGGAACTGGGGGGCTACAAAGAAATCTCCTTTTCTGTGTCTGGCACAGGGGCTTATTCACGCCTGAAATATGAGAGCGGCGTGCATCGGGTGCAGCGTGTTCCGGAAACGGAGACACAGGGGCGCATCCATACGTCCACTGCAACGGTTGCTGTCCTCCCCGAAGTGGATGATGTGGAGGTTGCCATTGATTCGAAAGATTTGCGGATTGATACGTTCCGCTCCAGCGGGGCTGGCGGGCAGCATATCAATAAGACGTCCTCTGCTATTCGCATTACCCATCTGCCGACCGGTATGGTGGTGGAATGTCAGGATGAGCGAAGCCAGTACAAAAACAAAGACAAGGCCATGCGTGTGCTTCGCGCTAGACTATATGAAAAAAAACAGGCTGCTCAGGATCAGGCTGTTGCGAGCCAGCGGCGTGCTCAGGTTGGCACTGGTGACCGCTCCGAACGAATCAGAACCTACAATTATCCACAGGGGCGTGTAACCGACCACCGCATCGGGTTGACGATTTATCGCCTGGAAGATTTCCTGAATGGGAACCTGGATGAGATCATTGATGCTTTGACGGCAGCGGATCGCATGAGGCAGCTGCAGAAGGCTTCAGAGCCTTCCATCTGAAAAGAGGGATTTTGCATTGAAGGAAACCATGTATCTGCGGGCATCTAACCCTGAAGATATTGAAATTGCTGCGAAAATATTAAAAGAAGGCGGTTTAGTCGGCATTCCTACGGAAACGGTATACGGCTTGGCCGCAAATGCGCTCGATGGCGAAGCAAGCGCCCATATTTTTGCAGCGAAGGGACGTCCGGCAGATAACCCGCTGATTGTCCACATCTGCGATGTAGATCAGCTTGCCCCGCTTGTTCAGGAGGTGCCGGAATCGGCCATGAAATTGGCCGAGCATTTTTGGCCTGGTCCGTTAACCATGATTCTTCCGAAAGCGGACTGTATCCCCGATTCTGTGAGCGCGGGGCTTGAAACGGTTGCCATCCGATATCCATCGCATCCTGCAGCACAGGCTGTGATTGCGGCATGCGGATTTCCGCTCGCTGCGCCTTCGGCTAATCTGTCTGGCCGCCCCAGTCCAACCACTGCAGAGCATGTCATGCACGATTTGGGTGGGAGAATTGACGCCGTTCTCGACGGAGGTCCCTGCGCCGTGGGGGTGGAATCTACGGTAATTACCCTTGCCACAAATCCGCCCCGTCTGCTGAGACCAGGCGGCATTACGTTGGAACAGCTCAGATCCGTGTTGGGAGAGATAGTTTTGGATCCCGCAGTCCTTCATCCGTTGGCGTCAGGGGCTAAGGCTTCCTCCCCGGGAATGAAATACAAGCATTACGCGCCGAAGGCAAATGTAATTCTTTTGGATGGGCCGCGCGATTGGTATCTGAATTATGTGAATACACATCAGGAAGATGCCGGTGCACTTTGCTTTACTGAAGATTTGGCAGAACTCACCGTTCCTTGTGTAGCTTACGGAACAGAGACAGAGTCTGCCAAACAGGCGCATGAATTGTTTGAGGCGCTGCGGGAACTGGATGATTTGGGTGTTTCCACCATCTATGCACGCTGCCCCGATCAAAGCGGAGTTGGCCTTGCCGTATACAATCGTTTGATTCGGGCTGCCGGGTTTGAGGTGCGAAAAGTATGAATCGACCTATGATGATTGGCTTAACCGGGCCGACGGGAGCGGGCAAGTCCACGGCTGCCAAAGCTTTCGAGGCGCTTGGCGCCGGTGTGATTGACTGTGATCGGCTTGGCCGGGAACTGCTTGACACAGAGCCGTGCAGGAAAGCTCTCTGTGAAGCATACGGAACTGTTATCCTGGATGAAACGGGACGAATTTCCCGTCCAAAGCTGGCGGAGCAGGCATTTGCACGTGCAGGCGGTTCAGAGCGCCTGAATCAGATCACGCATCCCCTGATCATTGAGGAGGTTCTTCAACAGGCGAAAGCCTATGAAGAAGCCGGTGTGAAAGCTGTGATTGTGGATGCTGCGCTCCTTTTTGAAAGCGGAGCATCCTCTCTTTGCGATAAAACGATTGCCGTTACGGCAGATGAAGACATCCGACTGCATCGCGTTATGCAGCGGGACGGCATCACAAAAGAGCAGGCAGAAGCGCGCATGCGTGCGCAGAAGCCGGCAGAGTTTTACAAAGAGCGTTCTGATTTTTGTTTGGACGGGGGAGGAGAGTCTGAGGGCCTGTTTCAGCAGGCTGAAAAACTGTTCTGCCTGCTGATGGAGGGGTAAATGCGCAGGTTTATCAAAACAGCTTTTCTGTTGGCGATGGTTTGTTTGATCCTTTGGGGAGGCGTAAAGCTGCTCAAAGTTGGCTATCGCTTCTTTCAGGAGATGATATACCCCGTCAAATATGAGGATATCGTGGGGAAAGAAGCGAGTGAGTATAATCTGGACCCCGCTATGGTGTACGCTGTGATCCGGGCAGAGAGCAGTTTTCGTCCTTCAGCCGTATCTTCAAAGGGAGCGCACGGGCTGATGCAGATCACCGAGCCAACTTTTGACTGGCTGCAGACAAAAATGGAGAATGCAGAAAGCCTGACGGTGGAGGATTTGGACCGGCCTGAGATCAATATTCGCTATGGCTGCAAGCTTCTTTCCATTCTGTTCGGCCAATACAGCAGTACGGAAACGGCTCTCTGCGCATATAACGCAGGAATGGGTCGCGTGGGGGAATGGCTGTCTGATCCAGCCTATTCTTCCGATGGAGAGACCCTCCACACCATTCCTTTCCCGGAAACAGAAAGATACGTGGAAAACGTGATGGAAAATTATCGCGTTTACCACGATCTATATCAATTTGAACTCAACGGAGGCGTCATGAATGTCGAAAAAAAATGAAAAAAAGCTGGATCCAAAAGAACTGGCGGAATCGCTCCTTCTTTCGCGGAAAAACGGCTTCCAGAAGGTTTCGGAAAAAGATTTGGGCAAGTCGGAGAAATTTGCCGATGCCTATAAAATTTTCCTTGACAGTTCCAAGACGGAGCGCGAAGCGGTTCGAACGGTTGTTGCCCTGGCTGAAAAAGAAGGCTTTACGGCATTTGATCCGAGCCGCACGTATCAGGCCGGGGATCGCGTGTATGTCAACAACCGTGGAAAGGCGCTGATTCTTGCTGTTATTGGCAAAAAGGGCTGCAAGAACGGTGTGCGCATCTCTGCCGCTCATATCGATTCTCCCCGCCTTGATTTGAAGCCCCATCCGCTCTATGAGCAGAATGATCTGGCTCTGTTCAAGTCCCATTATTACGGCGGGATCAAGAAGTATCAGTGGACGGCGCTCCCTCTTTCCATGCACGGTATTGTGGTGAAGAAAGATGGCTCCGTGGTGGAAATCCGTGTGGGCGAGGAGCTTGGTGATCCGCAGTTCTGCGTCACGGATCTGCTGCCGCATCTGAGCGCGGATCAGATGCAGAAAACGCTGGCCAAGGCAATTGAGGGTGAAAACTTAAATATCCTCATTGGTAGCCAGCCTCTTGATTGCGACGAGGGCGACAACCTTGTCAAACTGAATGTAATGCGGCTGTTGAATGAAAAGTACGGCATCACGGAAGAAGACTTTGTCTCTGCCGATATCGAGTTTGTGCCGGCTTTCCATGCGGTGGATGTTGGGTTTGATCGCAGCATGATTGGTGCGTATGGCCATGATGACCGTGTGTGTGCCTATCCTGCTGTAATGGCAGCTCTTGATGTGAAGGTACCGGAGGAGACGTGCCTTACCGTTCTGGCAGATCGCGAGGAAGTGGGAAGCGACGGCAATACCGGTCTGAATTCTGAATTTCTCCGCTATTTCATTGCGGACCTGGCTCAGGCGGAAGGGTTGGAGCCCCGTCATGTGCTCAGTCGTTCCAAGTGCCTTTCCGCTGATGTGAATGCCGCTTATGATCCGACTTACGCTTCCGCATATGAGGCGGCGAATTCCTGCTTCTTGAACTGCGGTGTCTGCGTTACGAAGTATACCGGGGCCCGCGGCAAGAGTGGAACCAATGAAGCCCCCGCTGAATTTATGGGAAAAGTTCGCGCTATTTTGGAGAAAAATGATGTCCTTTGGCAGACCGGTGAACTTGGCAAAGTGGACGGCGGTGGCGGCGGAACAGTTGCCATGTACATTGCCAACCTGAATATTGACGTGGTGGATGTCGGTGTTCCCGTTCTTTCCATGCATGCGCCGTTTGAAGTCATTTCCAAGCTGGATCTCTACATGGCCTATAAGGCATTTCTCGCTTTCTTCGAGGCAAAGTAAATGCAGTGCTTTCTCCATATAGGCGTTTGCCATGGGTAACCATGCGGATGAATGCATTGAAGAAAAGCAAGTCATGACCCCCGGCAAAGCCGGGGGCTTGAGGAAGCCCTAGAAGGGCATGATACGGACAACGCCCCTAAAGGGGCCTCGAATGGGTCGGCCAACTGCATTGCTGACTCATGGCGGGCCCCTGAAGGGGCGTTCTTTTATGCCTTGGTATTCTTGCTACCCGTAAACGGGTCTATGAACTCCTTTATGCTCATTTGATCCGCTATCTGATCTGTCTCCAATTGTTGTTTGATATATTCCTGTATTTGCTTTTTATTTCGGTCTACTGTATCCACGAAATATCCTCTTGCCCAGAAATGCCTATCTCCATACTTATACTTTAGATTTGCATGCCTGTCGAAGATCATGAAACTGCTTTTCCCTATCGAGATATCCCATTATTTGTGATACACTATACTTTGGTGGGATACTGATGAGCATGTGGATATGATCCGGGCACGCTTGGGCTTCTATGATTTCC
>CAKNKY010000044.1 GCA_930987725.1 uncultured Anaeromassilibacillus sp.
ACGATGCCCTTCTAGGGCTTCCTCAAGCCCCCGGCTTTGCCGGGGGTCATGACTTAGTGTATTGAAAATTCATTTGGGGAGGAATTCAAAATGCATGTGCGAGACAAATTGAACATGGATATGGAAGGCCTGATTCAAAATGGCCCCATCACCATCGTGGCATTTGGCGACAGCGTGACACACGGTGCTCTTCGTGCAAACAACAACTATGAGACCGTTTATTGGAATGTGCTGAAACAGAAGCTGAATGCCGTTCGCGATTTCATTCCGGTGAATGTAATCAATGCAGGAATCGGGGGCATCACCGCCAAGGCCTCTTTGGCCAGAATGGAGCGTGACGTTCTCTCCCATCACCCGGACTTGGTTATCGTCTGCTTTGCTCTAAACGATGTAAACGGCACGCTGGAAGAATATAAGGAAGCTATGACGGAAATCTTCCATGCATGCCTGGACCGTGGTGCAGACGTGATTTTTCTGACGCCGAACATGATGAATACCTATCTGGCAGACGATGTGCCGGATGAGTTCCGGGAATATGCCAAATTAACAGAGGAATATCAGAACAGCGGTAAAATGGACGCCTTTGTTGCAGCAGGCATTGAGATTGCACAGCAGATGCACGTAACCGTTTGTGACTGCTATAAAGAATGGAAAAAACTTTATGCAGAGGGTGTAGACACAACGAAGCTTCTCATCAACCGTCTCAACCATCCCTCTCCGGAAATGCACCGTCTTTTTGCCGATAAACTGTTCGACTGCATTATGGGCACCAACACCTTTGAAGCCAACAAGCCCTCGAGCACCATGTATCAGGGAAAATAAAACCAAAAAGCCCACATCCATTGTGGGCTTTTTTCGAAGGAGTAGACGATATGAAGGCAAGAGTTCCGGCGCCAAAGGAACGCGTCCTGCTGTATGGAATCAGTGAAGAAACCGAACGCGGCCAGGCTATTCGGAAAACAATCTCAGCATTTGGAATGGAGGCCAAAACCATTTCAGAAGACATGCTCAGGCAAACGGTAGGCTGGTGTGCAGAGCTGCCTGGATACCCTATGGCTGAAAAGGAGGCTGCAGAGCCGCCAGAGGCTCCTGCAGCACAGGAGGCTATGATTCTTTGCGGATTGGATCGAAAGCGTCTGGACGTCCTTCTGGCGGCATTCCAGGCACAAAATCTTCAGGTAAGTTTGAAAGCCGTTTTGACGGAGTACAATGCCAAGTGGTCCGTCTCTGACTTGCTGCATGAATTGACGAAAGAGCATGAGGCCATGCTGCGTCAATTTAAGAAAGGAAAAGAATAATTTTTCCGCAGTCTGTCTGTAAAGTTAATTAACATTACAGATAAATCGTGAGCTTGTTTCCTGTTTTCTTTTGTAAAGTTATTTAGCTTCACATGGAAAAGCAGCTGCTGCACCAACAGATCGGTGCTGTTCTGGAGAACCCTTTCCCTTCATATAGATAAGCCACGGGGTGATGGGACTTTGAACAGACAAAACATGTTGCCAGGCATCGCTTTAGCTATTGCGTGTTTTCTTTTTTTGCTGCTGACTTGTCTGTCTTATCGCACTCTGAGCTTGACCGCATCTTCCGATTCACTGGAAACAGGTAAGCCCGTTCTCCTGATAGACCCCGGCCACGGCGGAGAAGACGGAGGGACACAGTCCTCTTCCGGTCTGCTGGAAAAGGACATCAACCTCTCCATCTCCAAGAAACTGCAGGAGCTGCTGGTCCTTTCCGGTTATCAGGTAAAGATGACTCGCGAAACGGATTGCTCGATCGGGGACGCTTCCCTTTCCACAGTGAAAGAAAGAAAGGTCAGCGATTTGCAGCGCAGACTTTCCATCGTTTCTGAAACTCCGAATACAATCCTGGTGAGTATCCATCAGAATTACTTTGCAGAAAGCAAATATTATGGCACGCAGGTGTTTTATTCGGTAAACAGAGAAGAAAGCTCCGCCCTGGCAGAAGCGATCCGTGTAAGCGTCACATCTATGCTGCAGCCGGAAAACAAGCGTGAAAATAAGCCTGCCACAGAATCCATTTATTTGCTGGATCGGGCTCAGGTTCCCGCTGTACTTGTGGAATGCGGTTTTCTTTCAAACCCTGAGGAAGCAATGCGTCTCGAAAATGAAACCTACCAGGAACAGATGGCATTTTGCATTTATCAGGGAATTGTTCGGTTTTTGGCCGATGCCTCTTTGCAGGTACAATAGATAAAAAGATCGGGTGAAAAAATGGCTGCAAAAAACAAAAGTGTCTTTGTCTGTTCACAATGTGGATTTGAATCTGCGAAATGGGTCGGAAAATGTCCTGGATGCGGTGAATGGAACACCATGCAGGAAGAAATCAAGGAGCCTGTTTCCGTTTCCACCAAGACTGTGCCGGGCCCCGGACATATGTTGACTCATCCTTTGCCGATCCGTGAAATTGATACGGCAGAGGAATTTCGCTATCACACGGGGCTCAGCGAGCTGGATCGTGTGTTGGGTGGCGGGATAGTAAAAGGCTCTCTGATCCTGGTAAGCGGTGAACCGGGCATTGGTAAATCCACCATTTTGCTTCAAATTTGTGATTACCTTGGCCAAAGTCTGAAAATTCTCTATGTATCGGGAGAAGAGTCGGCGAGACAGATCAAGCTGCGCGCCTCACGTCTCGGTGTGGAAAGCGAAAATCTGTTTATCTTAACCGAAACGGATATTCAAAGCGTCATTGAACAGATGCGGCAAACGCGACCGGATCTGGTGATGATTGACTCGATCCAGACCATGAACTTTTCCGATTTGAACTCCTCTCCAGGAAGCATTACGCAAGTGCGGGAATGCACGAACGCTGTGATGCGTGCGGCCAAAGCGCTGGAAATCCCCGCTATCATTGTAGGACATGTCAACAAAGACGGTGCCATCGCGGGACCGAAAGTACTGGAGCATATTGTGGACGCCGTCTTGTATTTTGAAGGCGACAGGCAGATGTCTTACCGGATTCTTCGCGCTGTCAAAAACAGGTATGGCTCCACAAACGAGATTGGCGTGTTTGATATGGGGGACAAAGGTCTTCGTCAGGTGGAAAATCCCTCTCAAGCGATGCTGGAGGGCAGGCCCAAGCATGTGTCCGGCACGTGTGTGACCTGTGTGATGGAGGGTTCACGCCCAATTCTGGCTGAGATTCAAGGCCTTGCCACTTCAAGCGGTTTTGGAAACCCGCGCCGTATGGCAACCGGATTTGATTACAATAGAATGTCGCTGCTGCTCGCTGTTCTGGAAAAACGCGCCGGATATTATTTCGCCAATCTGGACGCTTATCTGAATGTTGTCGGTGGCCTTCGTCTGGATGAGCCTGCCGTTGACCTTGCAGTTGCCTTGGCCCTTGTTTCCAGCCTGAAAGATACGCCCGTTCGTGATGACGCCATCGTGTTCGGCGAGATCGGTCTGGCAGGGGAAATCCGCGCCGTCACACATGCGGAATCCCGGGTCGCAGAAGCGGCAAGGCTGGGATTTCACCGCTGTGTTTTGCCGTTTCATTGCCTGCGCCAGCTTTCCAATCAACCGGATATTGAACTGATTGGCGTTAGAACGGTACGCGAGGCGTTTGATGCTCTGATGGAGTAAACGGGATTTCACCTGATTCATATGCTTTTCGCGGCAAAACCCGAATGCAGTGCACACAGCCTTCACCTGTGTAATTTGTAATAGCCGAAGGCATTTCCAGGGAACAATAGCCGTCTTTCTGGTAAACGCAGTCCACATCGCATTGAATGAGGCTCATGGCCTTTCACCTCCCGGAATTAGTTTGTTCCTTTCCCTCAGCAGTTTATACATTGTCATCCCACGTTTTTTCCTCCTTCTGTACTTATAATTTGTGCGATCCGTTCAAAGAATAGGGAAGATACGGAATGGGGGAATGAGCTTGAAAAAACGTTTTCTTTTGCCAATATTTTTGTTTGCAGCATCCGGTCTGCTCTTTGTTATTGGGAAATGGATCCCTTCCACATTACCCTGTGTTTCCTACTACCAACTAACAACCTCTCAGGCTGAAAATGATATTTCGTGCACCGGACGTGTGGAAAGAACCGGTTCCAGCACAGTCTATACCAATCAAACGGGGATCACGGCAGATGTGATGGTCTCTCCCGGAGACAAGGTAGAAAAAGGGCAGGTTCTTGCAGAGGTTCAGACACTGCCGGATGACATAGAAAAATCAGAGGCAGTAGCGGTTTATGCTGCACTGCTGAACGAAGAAAGCAGCGCCGGACGGTTGGAAAACAAACAGTTGATTGCTCCCGTCAGCGGAACGGTATCCAGTGTCACACTTAGCCCCGATCAAATTGTGCAGTCCGGTTCTCCTGCAGTTGTGATTTCAGACGGGAACGGAATCCAGTTACGCCTCTCTGTGAGCGAATCCCAAATTTCTGATATTCGAGTCGGACAGGCTGTGGAAATCACAGGGGTTGGGTTTTCCCCCTCCGTTTACCATGGCAGTGTAATAGAAATAGCAGAGGAAGCGACCGTTTCCGTGGTAGGTACATCGCAGGCAACGGTTGTGGAAGTTCTTGTCTCCGTGGAAGACCCGGGAGACAATCTGAAGCCCGGTTTTTCTGCGCAGGCACGCATCATCACAGAACAAGCGGATCATGCGCTGGTAGCCCCGTATGAATCAGTTGGAGCGGACGAAGACGGAACCGAATATGTTTTTTTATATCGGGATGGCAAAGCTGTTCGTTCCGATATCAAAACAGGAGTAGAATATGATTCCGGTTTTGAAATTTTGGCAGGCGCCTCCGAAGGTGATATTTTGCTTTCCCACCCTGAACAGTGGGAGGATGGCGAACGTGTTCGCCTGGGTGAAAGGGAGGATGCCGTATGATACTCTTCCTGCTTTCGTCTGCCGTGCGAAGTCTCACACGAAAGAAAAGCCGGGCTGCGCTCACCATTCTCGGCGTTGCCATTGGTGTTGCTTCTGTCACACTGGTCAGCAGTATTGGCCAATATGGATCTGCTGCGCTCAGTGACGAACTGGAAAGCCTTGGATTGAGCGGAATGACCATTTCAGCTGCGGAATCAAACGACGCTTTATTGTCGGAAGAAGAGCTGGCTGTGATTCAGGATTGTCCCGGCGTGCAGGCTGCAACCCCTGTTCTTGTGACCACCACAGAGGTTTCCTCAAAGCGATACCATACAAACGCTCTTGCATGGGGAATCGATACGAATGCAGATGATATTATTTCCCTGGAAATCTGCTACGGACGGATGTTCGATCGGACAGACTTGCGCAACCAGAAAAACGTATGCCTGGTAGACGAAACCTTTGCCCAAAATGCGTATGCTCGCTCCAATATTATTGGAAAAAGCATTACGCTTCTCTGCAATGGAGTTGAACAACAGTTTGAGGTAGTCGGAATTGCAAAAACAGGAAGCGGTCTGCTGCAGAATATGATGGGAAGTTACATTCCCACCTTTGTTTATCTGCCTTACACCACTTTTCAAAAATGTACCGGAAGAAGTGGCTTTGATCAAATCGCTGTGAAAGCAAGTGACTCCGGTGGTCTGGAATCCATGGAACAGACGATTTTGGCTCGTTTGGAGCAGGAAAGCGACCAGCCGGAAGCATACACTGCAAATGATATAGCCAAACAGCGTGAATCTCTGAACGGCATGCTGGATATGATCACACTGATTCTTTCAGCTGTGGGCGCTGTTTCCCTGTTGGTGGCAAGTTTAAGTATTATGACAGTGATGCTCGTGTCTGTGAGTGAACGCACAAGAGAGATTGGCGTCAAGAAATCACTCGGCGCAACGCGGAGAAACATTCTTCTGGAATTTCTGTTCGAAGCTCTGCTTCTTTCTCTCACCGGCTGTCTTCTTGGCCTTGCAGCAGGCTGCCTGCTCTCACTTGGAGGATCCGTTTTGCTGAATGCTTCTTTTCAAATGCGGGGGGACATTCTCGCGCTGAGCTTGCTGTTTTCTGTTTTTTCCGGCGTGATTTTTGGCGTCTACCCGGCTTATCAGGCCGCTAAGCTTCACCCGGTTGACGCTCTCCGCAGAACCGATTGACTTAATAAAAGAAAAAAGGGAAGGGGACAGGCTATGTCGGAACGCTGGCTGCAAACACCGAATTTGCCGAAAAAGAAAATTACGTTGGCTGCCATATCGGAAAAAGCCCATTCGGTTCGGCGGGCGCTTGTAGCGTTTGATATCCGCTGTATGCCGGTGCCGTGCTGCCGCGATCTTGCGGGCCCGGTCGCTTCCCATGCTGATATGCTGCTGCATCATCTGGAAAACGAGCGCTTTTTGATGGCACAGGAGAACCGGCGTCTCCTCAAAAGAATGGAACGAGAAAAAGGAGTAGTTCGATTGCTTTCCCGTAAATTGGCGCCATTTTACCCACACGATGTTCTGCTGAACGTTTTTCGATTGGGACAGCATTGCTTTGGGCTGGCGACCTGCGCAGCAGAAATCCGATCCTTTTGCGAGGAAAACAATCTGATGTTTCATTCAGTCAAGCAAGGGTATGCAAAATGCTCAACGGTCCTGGTGAATGAACAGGCCTGTATCACAGCAGATGTTTCGATTGCGGCAGCCGTGAAACAATGCGGCTTGGACGTGCTCCAAATCCGGCCCGGTTTTGTGGAATTGCCCGGTTATCCTTATGGGTTTCTGGGCGGCGCCAGTGGAAAACTTTCTTCGGATGTGTTGGCCTTTGCAGGCAACCTGGACACACACCCAGACGCAAAAGAGATTCGCGCCTTTCTTCTCAACCATCATGTTTCCGTACTCTCCCTGCAGGAAGGACCCTTGTTGGATTTGGGCGGAATTCTTCCGCTCAGGGAAGAGGCATAAACGAAAAAGGGGGCTTGCAAGAGGCTCCCTTTTCTGATATAATGAATTATACAAAATGAATATTTTGTATAATTCAGGGAAGAAGTTTTTCTTTCCTGTTGTTTCATGGCCATGCAGGCCTTCGGCTCCATTGGATCGCCATGACGCCAATCTGCCCACACATGGCTTTTGCTTTTTCCCTAAACCATTTTATCACATTTTTCACAGGAAGGTTTTTCACATGAAGCCACAACAAAAATTACAGCGTGAATTAGCAGGCGCACCTGAAATCATTCGCCAGTACTTAGGCTACCTGCAAACCATCAAAGGAAAATCCGTCCTCACCGTGTTGGAATATTACACGGACCTGAGAACTTTTTTCCGCTACATTAAACGAGTAAATCACTTGGTTCCACCGGATATTTCGTTTGAGGAAATTCCCATTGACGACGTGGATTTGGATCTGATTCAGACTATCACACTCACACAGGTCTATGAATATATGAACTATCTTGGTGTGGAACGGCAAAACAACGCAGCGACACGATCCCGCAAAGTTTCCAGTCTACGTACTTTTTTTAAGTACCTGACGAACAAGATCAATTTGCTGGAAAAAAATCCAATCGAAGAACTTGAAACGCCGAAGCAAAAAAAAGCTCTGCCAAAATATCTGTCCCTGGAACAATCGCTCGATCTGCTCTCCCGGGTCGAGGGCGAAAATGCAGAGCGCGACTACTGCATACTAACGCTTTTCCTAAATTGCGGGATGCGCCTTTCCGAACTGGTTGGCATCAATCTCTCGGATGTGAACCATCAGGAACAAACGCTTCGTATTTTAGGCAAGGGCAATAAAGAACGAATTGTTTACCTAAATGAAGCCTGCCGGGATGCCATCAAACGCTATCTGGCTGTCCGACCTCATGATGGGCTGAAAGCCGATTCACGCAATGCATTGTTTATCAGCCGGGAACATCAACGCATCAGCCCCAAAACGGTTCAATTCATTGTAAAGAAATATTTAAAGCAGATGGGATTGGATGGAACAGGATATTCCGTGCACAAACTTCGCCACACAGCCGCCACATTGATGTATCAGCATGGAAACGTCGATATCCGCGTCTTGAAAGATATTCTCGGCCATGAAAACCTGGGAACAACGGAAATATACACGCATTTATCCAATCAGCAAATGGAGAATGCGGTGGAGTCAAATCCACTTTCCCGTGTGAGACAGCGCCGTCAAGCCAAAAAGTCAAATTCTTCTCCGGAATCATAAGCACTCTGAGATGTTCGTTTTTTATTGCTTGATGCTGAAAGGCTAAAAGCTTTTTTACTCTCCTTCAGCAGAACCGATGATGTCGTTCTGCTGAAAAGTTAACCACAACAAAAACACTGCACAGAAATAGCGTATGCAAATTCTGTGCAGTGTTTTTTATTACTTATAAGTAAGAGAAATCAATAAAGCGTATCCTGAAAATCAGGCTCATCCTGCTCTTCTTCCTCGTTTTCTCCTCGCTCGGCTTTCCTTTTTTCCTCCTGCTCCCGTTCATACGGCGTAATCATGTATTTGACCAGCATAGGATAAACGGCAAAGTTTACGAGAAATCCGAAGAAGCCGAACATCCAGAATACAGCCAGCAGGAACAGCACCAGAATAGCCAGGAGAGGCTGATAGAGAAAGAAAATAAGAGCAGCCACAGTAAAGACAATAAAAATGGCCAAAAGCATCAGATTGCGCCAAAGGCCCAGAATAGCGAAAATGAACGCATTTTTGTATATCTGACGCAGACCCAAATCAAATGTGATGATCATGGTCGGAATATAGAACTGCGCACAGATAAACAAAAAAGACAACAGAAAACAAATGATGAGCGGCACGTACATGAAGGAATTCGAACTAACCTGTGAAAAATAGAAATTGATAGACACAACCATCAGCACCAAGAATACATAACAGATGATTCCGTTCAGGAAAAAAGCCTTCCAGTTCTTTTTCACTGTCTCCAGGAAGTCCGACAGGATAAAAGCGTGCTCTTCCCGCGCATAATTACGGCACACAAAAGTGAGGCCACCAACAAAGGGAAACAAAAGGATTACTGGCAGCCAGCTTAAAAAAGAAAGCGCCGGCATGGATGACATGACAAAAGCACCCACAAAATACACCAATACCAGCGCAACGGCGGTGGGAATTGCAAACAACAGATTGACTTTGATTAGGTCAAAAAATTTGCGGAAATACACTTCCCAAAACCTGAAAAATGGTTTTTTGACCGGTGCATCTTTTGCCACACCAGGACCTGGTTTGTTATAGTTTGCGAAGAAAAAACCCAAAATGATTCACTCCTTAATAGAATCCTCTCTTCCCCTTTTCTCCTGCAGAAAGTGGGCGAGAAACTTTTTCCCCATTTTTCGCACGGGGATGACAATTATTATATACCTCTTTGAAGTGATCGTTCAAGAGCTGAACGTAAATTTGTGTGGAAGAAATGTCAGAATGGCCGAGCATCACCTGAATGTCCTTTAAATCCGCACCGTTTTCCAGCAAATGGAGGGCAAAAGAATGGCGAAGGGTGTGCGGAGTAATTTCCTTCACAATACCAGCCTGCTCTGCATACCCCTTCACAATCTTCCAAAAACCTTGTCTCGTCAGGCGCCGACCATTTAGATTTGTAAAAAGGGCTTGTCCCCCATCTTCCGCCACAATCAAAGAACGGACACGGCTAATATAATCGGAAACAGCAGCTATTGCCGTTGCATGGACCGGAATCCGACGCTCTCCCGACTTCCCGCGGCTGCAGGTTAACATACCGGCTCGCAGATCAATATCGTTCACATTCAGTTCCACAAGTTCGGAGGAACGAATCCCGGTTGCATAAAGCAGCTCCAGCATAGCTTTATCCCGACAGCCTTTGGGCTCCCTCGGATCGGGTTGATTGAGCAGCAGATCAATTTCCCGGCTTGTCAAACTCTGCGGCAACTTTTTTGGGGGCCGTTCAAGCTTTACCGATCTCGCTGGATTTTCATCGGTCTGGCCCGTAGCAATCAGATATTGGAAAAAGCTGCGAATAGACGCAACACTTCTGGTAACCGTGGAAACGCTCTTGTGGGAATCATGAAGATACTCTACGTATGCCTTAATGTCCTCCACCTTCACAGAAAGTGGATCCACATTTCTGACACTCGAAAGAAATGACAGAAAATGCTCCGTATCTCTTCTGTAAGAATCCAGCGTATTGTCTGACACATGCTTTTCCTCTACAAGATAACGAGCAAACTCTTTGCAATGATCCATTTTTTGTTCCTCTGCATTTCACTATCACATTTATTTGACTGGCTTCCAAAAAAGGTGCCTTTCAGGAGAAGGGAAACAAGAAAGCAAAACAAGCAGACGCAGCTGCATCTGCCACGGCAGCCGCAAGAGCAAGCAAAAGGGAAAAGCAAAAACGCATAAAATACGGTTTTGCATGGAATTCCCCGAGAATTAGGAGCCGACGGGACGCGCGAAGGGCTTCACGGCTTGCTAGAATCAGCGCAAGGCTACTGCAGAAAGCACCAGGCAGGATTACCAGAAGATGAAACAGCGCGCCTTGCCACTGATAAGCACAGCACAAAAAACCAGCGGTCAACCCTAACCCGTATCCCCGAAAAAGGAGAAAAAATGGAACAGCGAGAAATCCCCACAGTGAGAGACCGCAAAGAAAGCAAAAGAGCAAAAAGCAAAAAGACGACGCAAAAGAAGCCGCTAAAATCATGTAAAACGGACCGGAAATCCGTTGGGTAATACTCGAAAAAAACAAAAGCCGAAAGCGTTCCAAGACTTGATTATCTGCGTGAACAGAAAAGATCGTTCCCAAAACGAGCCCAAACAGAAAGAAAAAACATAACAGATAATACACCAGGTGCGTTTGAAGCAACGGCAAAAGAGAACGGCTTGTTCGCATCTTTCGATCCCGGCCGATATGTCTTCCTCTAACCCATCTCATTTTGAAATCCCTCCTGCAGAAATCGTTCTGCAGTGATATTTATGCGGAATTTCAAGAAAACATGAGGAAAACAAAATTTGCTTTCTTATTAACTATAATACAAATGTTCTCTAAAAGCAATACGAAATCTGTAAGAATATACTTTTATGCAAGTTCTATTTTTATATATGTAATTATGTAAACTATTATTTTGTTTTATGTAAACAATTGGATGGTGTGAATTTTTATTCATCTTTTCTTTCTGATAGTGTTAACCCCTGCATAGCCGCCCAAGGCGCCACCCAACAGCATCACGGCAAATCTGGTGAAAAAGCTGCCCCAGGAGAACAACGAATGCATTGCTATTCCGGAACCGGTAAACAGGAGAAAAAGCAAAAGACCTGCTGCCATTCCCACAGGCAGCCCTCTCTGTTTGAGCAGTCTTGCTGAGGAAAACCCGCTGGCAAACGATCCGATAGCTGAGAGCAGAACAACCGTGACAGCAACGGCTGCATGCGGTATTTTACGCATGGCGTTGAATCCATAGGCAGCTGCAGCCATGAGAAATGCGGTAAACAGCACACCAAATAATAAACCGATTGCTATTGCTCTGACGGCAGCGCTCCACTCCCCTCTTTCGGCTTTTCTCCGTTTTCTCATAAAAAATCCTCCCCGAATATCATTTGTAACCCATGATATTCGGGGAGGATTCAAATTATGAAAAGTTATGCTTCTGCGTCGTCGTGAATGGTGTCAACGCTGCCGATAGCCCATCTCTTGATACGGATTTTGCTGCGATCGGTACCGGTTTCAATGACAAGCGTTTCATTCTCATCCTTTACGCTGACAATCCGGCCAACAATGCCGCCGATCGTTGTGATTTCATCGCCGATCTGAGCACCTTTCCGCATCGCATCCTCTTTCTTGCGCTTTTTCGACTGCGGCCGAATCATAATAAAATACAAAGCCACAATAATCAACGCATACGGCACAAGCATCAGCAGGATGCTTCCCACACCGCCGGTAGACTGAGTAGAAGCAGCGTCCAGCAGGATCAATTGATTCATTTTCTAACATACCTTTCTTCATCAAATTCATCGTGTTTCGTGCTTATAGTATAACAAGATTTCTCTGCGCACGCAAGAGATATTTTCCTGTTCCCTCAAATCCTGTTTCCCAGGACAGGGATATAGCGGCTCGCAAAAGCGTCAAACTCTCCGGAATCCATGGAATTGCGAACCTTTTCAAGCAAAGTATTGTAGAAATACAGGTTATGTATTACACACAGACGCATGGCAAGCATTTCTCCGCTCTTAAAGAGATGATGAATATAGGCCCGCGTAAAGTTTTGGCAGACCGGGCAATCGCACTCCGGATCAAGCGGAGATTCATCCAGGGTATACTTTGCATTCATCATGTTTCGAATTCCCTGCCAGGTAAAAGCATGCCCATGTCTGGCGTTTCGCGCCGGCATCACACAATCAAATAGATCAACCCCTCTCCTGACCGCTTCCAGAATGTTAACCGGCGTGCCGACACCCATCAGATAGCGAGGCCTGTCTTTTGGCATCTCAGGTGTTACCGCTTCAATGATGCGGTACATTTCCTCCGTACTCTCCCCCACCGCGAGGCCGCCAATCGCGTAGCCGTCCAGGTCGAGTTCCCGAATCTGGCGCATCTGGTGAATGCGGAGATCTTCATAGGTGCTTCCCTGGTTGATGCCAAAAAGCATCTGCCTGGGATTGATGGTATCAGGAAGCGCATTCAGACGATTCATCTCTTCTTTACAGCGGTAAAGCCACCTGACGGTGCGCTCACAGGACTGCTTGACATACCGGTATTCTGCCGGATTCTCAATGCACTCATCAAATGCCATAGCAATGGTGGAACCGAGGTTTGATTGGATGCGCATACTTTGCTCCGGTCCCATAAAGATCCTGTGTCCGTCCACATGGGAAGCAAAGGTAACACCTTCTTCTTTAATGTTCCTCAGCTTAGCCAGCGAAAAGACCTGAAAGCCACCGCTGTCCGTCAGAATAGGACCTTCCCATCTTGTGAAGCGATGAAGCCCTCCCAACTTTCTCACCACATCGTCGCCGGGGCGTAAATGAAGATGATACGTATTGCACAGCTGCACCTGGCATTTCAGGCGCTTTAAGTCAAGCGCCGAAACAGCTCCTTTGATGGCGCCCGCTGTTGCTACATTCATAAACGCAGGCATTTGTATGTCGCCGTGCGGCGTGTGAAACACCCCACGCCGCGCCGCGCCATGCTGGCTCAACAATTGATACACAATATCACCTCAACTATTTATTTCAAAAAGAGTGGCAACAAAAATCCGAATCGCCTCTTATGTCTGCTGCTCCGCAATGTAGGCGGCATATTCCTCCAGACACATGGAGAGCTGGCGCATTTTTTCTGCGTTCTGCACGCCAACATACCGGAAACAGGTGGGATCATATTTGCGCCCTGTCTCGTCTTCACTGCCTTTTGGAAAGCGGAGAACAAATCCGTAATGAATGGAATGATTGTTCAGCCATCGCGCTGCCTCAGCATTGAGAGCCTCCTCCCCCGCGGAAAGAAGAGAAACGGAAAGGCCGGTCTGCGCCTCATTGCACCCACCTTCCCCCATGCTGCTCTGCACTTCCGCTTCGGCACGAACACGCGTATATCCATTTGCCATCAAATCAGAAATTTGCTGTTCAAACAGAGCATCCTGATCTTCCGGGCTCCTGTATCCGCCCGTGACGGTGAGAGATATGCCGTCTGCTTCCGCGGCATCAAGCATTTGCTCAAGTGCAGGCAAAATTCTTTCATCTATTTGAACACCTTCATATTCGATAAGCTGAGGCGCATAGTCATCCGGCAAAGGTTGAGTGGAATTGGCTATCACCAGTGTAAGGGAATTATCGTAGACAGGAAGGGAAGGATCCTCTGATTCAGGCGATGATGCAGGAGCAGCAGAAGAACTTGCTGCCCGCTCGGAAAAAGGATCGAAAATTTCAATCACGGCGAGCAGTATGCCGGCTGCCACTGAAATAGCAATCGCTGTCAACAAAAAGGTCATAATAATGTGCAGGCGGTTTACCTGGCTGCGTTTTTTCCAGGCCACCTTGCTTTTTATAATGCGCTCCCTCTTATTGCGTGCCATGCGGCCACCTCCCGCACGAAATTTGCAGTTAAAATTTGCCCTGCGCAGGAAAAAGGCAGAAGCGCAGCGACATATCTTTATTTTAACGTTTTGCCAGACGCATTGCAATGAATAAAATGAAAATCATTTGATCTCTTGTCTTGCTTTTTGACAAACAGAATGATATCATATAAAATGGAATGGTTTGGAGATTCAGAATCCCCAAACCGTCCCATGAAACAGCCACCTTGGAGCTATAACCCTTTACCCCATATGGGAAGCAAACACTGGAAAGGGATGGATAATCATGAGAAGAACAAAAATTATCTGCACGCTCGGTCCTGCAACAGACAAGGGGGACGTTCTGCGGCAGCTAATGATTGCCGGTATGGACGTGGCACGTCTGAATTTCTCCCATCAGACGCACAAAGAGCAAAAAGTGCGCGCGGATCTGGTCAAAAAACTCCGGGAGGAGCTTCGTCTTCCTGTTGCCCTGCTGCTTGACACCAAAGGCCCGGAAATTCGACTGAAGGAATTCTCCGAGCCGAAAATCTTTTTGAAAGCAGGGGATCACTTCACCCTTACCTCTCGCGACATTGTGGGCGATCAGACGATCGCTTCTGTTACCTTTGCCAATCTGCCCAAGGAAGTTTATCACGGCACCAGAATTCTGATTGACGATGGGTTAATCGAGCTCCGCGTGGATTCTGCCACCGAAACAGATATTTTGTGCACCGTTGTAAACGGCGGCCCTGTCTCCGCACATAAAAGTATCAATGTACCCAATATCAAGCTTTCCCTCCCCTTCATCAGTGAGCAGGACAAGGCAGATATTGCATTTGCAGTGGAGCAGGATTTTGATTTTATTGCAGCTTCCTTTACCCGTTCTGCCCAGGATATTCTCGACATGAGAGCGGAGCTGGAGCGCCACAACTGCCACAACATTCGTATCATAGCCAAAATTGAAAATTCTGACGGTGTGGAAAACATTGACGATATCATTCGTGTTTCTGACGGCATCATGGTCGCTCGCGGCGATCTCGGCGTAGAAATTCCGATGGAAGAAATTCCGATCATTCAGAAAAAGTTGATCAAGAAAGCTTACAATGCGGGCCTGCAGGTGATTACCGCAACACAGATGCTGGATTCCATGATTAAGAATCCGCGTCCGACCCGTGCGGAAGCAACCGACGTGGCCAACGCTATCTACGACGGAACAAGCGCAATCATGCTCAGCGGTGAGACAGCCGCAGGCGATTATCCGGTGCAGGCTTTAAAGACCATGTCCCGCATTGCCGAGCGCACGGAGGGAGACATTGATTATGTTGCCCGCTTCAGACGCCGCGAGATTGATGAAACGCCGAATGTGACATCCGCTATCTCTCACGCTACATGCACAACTGCACATGATCTTGGGGCAGCTGCCATCATGACAGTTACGAAATCCGGCAAAACGGCCCGCATGATTTCGAAATACCGTCCGTTTTGCCCGATCATCAGCGGCACTACCGATCCGAAGGTACAGCGCCAGATGAATCTTTCCTGGGGTGTTATCCCGATCATGGTGGAGGAAAAGAAAAACACCGATGATCTCTTTGATCATGTCGTCAACATTGCCAGAAGCCAGAATCTTGTGCAAGACGGCGATCTCTGCGTCATCACTGCCGGTGTTCCGCTCGGTATTTCCGGCACCACAAATCTTTTGAAGGTCCAGCTGGTGGGCGACGTTCTCGTCTCCGGCATCGGCGTTGGAAGCGGCTGTGCTTCTGCCAATCTCTGTGTGTGCTCAACTGCAGAGGAAGCTGCCCAGCTTTACAAGCCCGGTGATATTCTTGTTGTGCCGCAGACAGACAACAGTATGCTTCCCCTCATCAAATCCTGTTCAGCCATCGTGACGGAGAGCGGTGGAGAAAATTCGCATGCCGCCGTTGTGGGCCTTGCACTTGACAAGCCGGTGATTGTGAACGCGGAATCCGCAACTCGTTTGCTCAAGAGCGGGACCACCGTCACGGTGGACGCCACCCGCGGGATTGTGTTCAACGGCTCCAACCCCCGCTGCTATGCCGGTTGATACCATTCTCTTTTCCTGTCCAAGCAAAGAGCAATAGCAAACCAAAAGGGAGCGTTGCAGAATGAAAACCTGCAGCGCTCCCATTTTCGTTTTTCGGT
>CAKNKY010000045.1 GCA_930987725.1 uncultured Anaeromassilibacillus sp.
TTTCTTTTCGGAAGAAAGTAGAGGCCCGTCGCGGCCTGAGCGACAAGTGAAAAGAGATTTGAGAGGCAAAAGTCAGGCGGAAAAAGGCAAAAGACAGAAGAAAAAACGCGCGCACAAGCGCATGGCAGGCAGCGGCAGCGCAGACCAGACCAAGCGCAGAAGTATCAGACAACCCACAAGCCGGGAACAAGGCAGCGGCATACCGGCAGAAAAAAGCCGGGGCACCGTACACAAAAGCCGCCACAACAGCGGCAGGCCGCGCAAGAACGACCAGCCCGCCACATGGCGCGGCACATTGGGCGCAGAAAAACCCCTCCGAACAGGCAAAACGCGCGTTCGCTCTTTTGCCTGCCCGGAGGGGCCATGTGAACCGGGGCCGCCAAAAAATCGCTTCGCTGTTTTTGGCTGGCACGGTCTTTTTTTGCTGCGCGCTTTTATTTGCTGCGCATTGCGCCGCACGCGGCGCTGCACAAAAGGGGGCGCCGCCCCCTTTTATCCCCTGCAAGCTTTTTGAAAAAAGCTTGACCAAAAACTTCAGCGCTTGGGCTTTGTGCAGCCCTCAGCCCTGAAACACATCTTTCTCAAACACAAAGCACTTCAGCATGCGCATGAACGTGAGACGGGCGCGCACATACGGCGACAGATGCTCCGTCTGCTCCGCAATGGAATCCGGCAGATGAATCTCCGCCAGCGATTTCACCGCGCCTGCGCGGTCCAGCAGCGAAATGAGCGCATCCGGCGCAGGAATCTCATCAATGATCCGCAGAATCTCCGGGATCGCCTTTTCAATTGCATCCGGCAGCACGTTCTCAAGCGGGTTGGGCGTGTTCTCCTCCAGAATGCCCTCCAGCATCTCCTTATCGCGGAAGCTGCGGTGCAGCAGATCCATCTCCACCTCCACGGGGCCACGCAGCCGGTATGCGCCGCGGCGGATCTCCTCCGCCGCCCGGTGATACACGCCGGAGGCCAGCACAAGGCCCACGGAAACCTTCTCACCGTGCAGCGCGTCAATGTGCGGGTTGATGGCCTCCATCTCCCACAAATGCGACATGTGGTGCTCCGCGCCGGAAGCAGGCCGCGAGTTCCCCACCATCTGCATCGCGAGGCCCGAAAGCAGCAGCGCGTACATGAGCTGCTCGCATGATTCCACGCCGCCCGCGCGGATCTCCTCCGGCTTTTCGCAGATCACGCGCAGCGCGTCGTATTCCATGCGGCACACGCGATCGCACAGGTATTCCCCCGTCACCGCATGGGCGATCTTCCAGTCCGCCAGGGCCGTGTATTTGCCCAGCAGGTCGGAAAAACCGGAAGCGTTCAGGCGATGCGGCGCGCGGGAGAAAATGTCGCTGTCCGCCACAACGAGCACCGGCGCCACCGCCGGGAACGTCTTCTTGCAGCCGTTCCACGTCATGGCCGCCACCGTGGAGACAAAGCCGTCCACGCTCGCCGCCGTCGGCACGGAGACGAACGGCAGGCCGCGCTTGTGCGCGATGAACCGCGTGATGTCGTGCACCGTGCCGGAGCCCACCGCCAGCAGCACCTGCGGCGCCTGTTCCATGGCGTCGAGCTGCTGCTCGGCCATGGCGACGCCGTGCTCGTTGGCGTGCAGGTTTTCCGGGTTCAGCGTGACGAGGCCGAACGAGGGCAGCAGCGCCTGCACGGCCGCGCCCGCCGCGCGGTATGTATTCTCATCGCAGAGGATCACGCCCCAGCTCCAGCCGGAGTCCTTCATGAGCCCGGGCAGGCGCTGAATGGCCCCCTGCTCGATCCAGATCCCGCGCACGGAGATCTCGTGCGGTCTGCCGCAATCGCAGGGCTTTGCAAACTCACTCACGTCAATTTTCATGTGAACAAACTCTCCTTCCGACACAGGCCGCGCACGGCCCCCGAACCGGCGCGCTCTGCGCCGGAAAAACCAAACGGGAGAAGCGCTCCCGCTTCCCCCGTCATTTTAGCACATTATTCCCGCTCTGTATAGTTCCCCAGGAAAGAAAAGCGCGGCAGCTCCTCCGAAAGGGAGGCCAGCAGCGCCAGCGTCTGCTCGTCGCGCACACTGCCCGTGAAATCCAGATAAAAGTCGTATTCAAACCGGCGGCCGGGAATGGGCCGGCTCTCGATCTTCGTGAGGTTCAGCCCCGCCTGCGCAAAGCGCGAGAGCACGCCGTGCAGCGAGCCCGTGACGTGCGGCAGCGAGAAGCAGAGGCTGATCTTGTCCGCCCCCTCGGGAATGTAGAGCGCGCGGCTGATCGTGATGAACCGCGTGCAGTTGTTCTCCGTGTTCTGAATCCCGCGCTCGAGCACCTCGAGCCCCGCCGCGCGGGCGGCGTCCTCGGAGCAGATGGCCGCCGCGTCCGGCAGGGAGGCCGCCTTCACGGCTGCCTCGGCCGTTGTCTCGCACGGCTCAGCCGTGAGCCCCAGCTCCGCAATCCGGCGCGAGCACTGCGCCAGCGCCTGCGGGTGCGAGATCACACGGCGGGGCTGCGCGCCCGTGCGCGCCGCCAGGCAGTGGCGCACGCCCAGCGTCTCCGCACCCACAATGTAGAAGCGGTAGCGCAGGATCAGGTCATACACCTCGCCCACGGAACCGGCGGAGGAATTTTCCACCGGCAGCACGCCGAACGACGCCGAGCCCTCGTCCACCGCGCGGAAGATCTCCGCGAAGCTGTTGAACGAAACGGGCGTGCAGCCCGGGAACAGCACGTCCGCCGCCTTGTGCGAAAAGCTGCCCGGCCGGCCGAAGGTGGCCACGCGGCCCGGCTCCGCCGGGGGAAGCTGCGCCGCCTCGATCTGCGCGCGCAGGGCAGCGCCGCTGTGCAGGATCTGGTGCTGCAGGCCGCGGCTCACCTCCATGAGCGTGGCATAGAGCACGCGCGCCGCGCCGCCGTATTCGCCCGCGCAGGAGGCGACGCGGTCCAGGATCTCCTGCTCGCGGCCGGCGTTCAGCACCGGCAGGCCCGCCTCCTTCTTCACGGCGGCCACCTCCCGCGCGCAGTCCATGCGCGCAAGGAAGAGCGGCAGCAGCTTCCCGTCAATCTCATCGATCCGTCTGCGGATTTCCTCCAGCGTCATGCGTGTTCCTCCCCCCTGCGCGCGGCCGGGACCAGCGCGCCGTTTGTGAGCAGCAGCTCCAGCGCGGCCACCGCCGCGCAGCTCTCCGCCACCGGCGCGGCGCGCGGCACCACACAGGGGTCATGCCGCCCGTGCACGCGCAGCTCCTCCTCGCGGAACGTCTCGAGGTTCACGCTGCGCTGCGGCTTCGCGATCGACGACGTGGGCTTGATGCCCAGCCGGAACACGAGCGGCATGCCCGTGGTCATGCCGCCGAGGATCCCGCCGGCGCAGTTCCGCCCGGTGCGGATCTCCCCGTTCCCCGTGACGCGGAAGGGGTCGTTGTCCTCGCTGCCGCGCAGCAGCGCCGCGCCGAAGCCGGCGCCGAATTCCACACCCTTCACGGCCGGAATGCCGAACAGGATCGAGGAAAAGAGCGATTCCACGCCGCCGAAGAGCGGGCCGCCCAGCCCGGCCGGCAGGCCGGTCACGGCGCATTCCACCACGCCGCCCACGCTGTCGCAGTCCATCCGCGCGCGCTCAATCTCAGCGCGCATCCTGTCCTCCGCCTCGGCTTCAATCACGGGGAAATAGGCGGCGGAAAGGCGGCGCAGCAGCGAATCGGGGATCTCAGGCCCCGGCAGGGGCGCGTCGCGCTCCGGCCCAACGGCCGCCACATGGCTGCCGATGAGGATGCCCCGCCGCGCGAGGATCTGGCGGCAGATCGCCCCCGCCATGCACAGGCAGGCCGTGAGGCGGCCGGAAAAATGGCCGCCGCCGCGCACGTCGTTCCACCCGCGGTAATGCACCCAGGCCGTGTAATCGGAGTGGCCGGGCCGCGGCACCTGCTGCAGGTTCGCGTAGTCCCCGGAGCGCGTGTTCGTGTTGCGGATGAGCGCGCACAGCGGCGCGCCCGTGGTGCGGCCGTCCAGCATGCCGCTCACAATCTCCGGCGTGTCGGCCTCGCGGCGCGGCGTGGCGCTCTTGTCACGGCCGGGGGCACGGCGCGCCATCTGCGCGAGCAGCTCTCCCTCGTCGATCGGCTCGCCCGCCGGCAGGCCGTCGATCACAACGCCGATGGCCGGGCCGTGGCTTTCGCCGAAAATGGATATGCGGAGGTTATTCCCCCAAACGGATGACGCCGGCATCGGCGATCCCTCCCAACATCTTGTAATCCCGGAAAAAGTCCGGGTAGCTCTTGCGGATGCTCTCCGCTCCCGTCACGGTGCACGGCCCGGCCGCGCGCAGGGCGGCCACGGCCAGCGCCATCACCACGCGGTGGTCGTTCGCGCCGTCCGCCTTGCCGCCCGCAAGCTGCGGCACGCCCGAAAGGACGAGGCCGTCCGCCGTCTCCCGCACGCGCGCGCCGAGCGCCTGCAGCCCGGCGGCCATCGCGGCCAGCCGGTCGCTCTCCTTGAGGCGCAGCCGCTCCGCGTGCGCAATCCGCGTCTCGCCCTCCGCCAGCGCGAAGGCCGCGGCCAGCACGGGCACGAGATCGGGAATCTGCGACGCGTCGATCTGAATCCCGCGCCATTCCCCGGCGCGGCAGCGCAGCGCGCCGTCCGCTTCCCAGGAAAGGGAAGCGCCGCCCTGCGCGAGCAGGGACTCGATCGCCTTGTCCCCCTGCAGGGAATCGCGGCGCAGGCCGTGCACGCGCACGTCGCCGCCGAGCGCCCCGGCCGCCAGGAAGAACGACGCCTGCGACCAGTCGCCCTCCACGCGGTGCGCGCCGGGGCAAAAGCGCTGCCCGCCCGGCACATGCCAGCCGCGCGCCGTCCGCTCCACATGCACGCCGAACGCCGCCAGCGCCTGCACCGTCATCTCCACATAGGCGGCGCTCTCGAGCGGCGTCGTGAGCACAATCTCGCTCGCCCGCGGCAGAAGCGGCAGGGCCAGCAGCAGGCCGGTGATGAACTGCGAGCTCACGTTGCCCGGCAGCTCGAATACGCCGGGCTGCAGCCTGCCCGAGATCGAGAACGGCAGCCCGCCCGCCGTGCGGCACGACACGCCGTGGCGCGGGAGCAGGTCTGTGTAAATCCCGATCGGCCGCTCCGGCAGGCGGCCGCGGCCGGTGAACGCGGCCGGCACGCCGAGCGCCGCCGCCACCGGGATGAGGAAGCGCAGCGTGGAGCCGCTCTCCCCGCAGTCGATCCGCGCCTCGCCCTGCGGCAGCGCGCCGCCGGACACGGTGCAGCGGTCCCCCTCCACCGCGATCCGCACGCCGAGCGCGCGCGCCGCCCCGATCGTGGCCTCGATATCCTGCGAAAGGGAGACGGGCGAGAGCACGCTCTCCGCCCCGCCGGGGCCGCACAGGGCGGCCAGCGCAGCGCAGAGGATGGCCCGGTGTGCCGCGCTCTTCGAGGGCGGGGCCTCCACCGCGCCGCACAGCCTGCCGGGCCGCAGCGTGACGGCGCTCACCGGACGCCCGCCTCCCCGGCGGGCAGGAACGTCTCGCGGCACAGGGCGGCAAACTGCGCGCGCGGCAGCCGGTGCACAAAGCTCTCGCCGATGCGATGCACGAGCACGATGCGCAGGTCGCCGCCCAACCCCTTCTTGTCGAGGGCCGTGGCGCCGATCACGCGGTCGAGCGACTCGCCCTGCGCCATCGGGTCCTCCACGGGCAGGTTCCAGCGGCGCAGCACCGCCGCGATGCGGCCGGCCGTGCCCGGCTCCGTGAGGCCCATGTGCTCGCCCAGCCGGGAGATGAGCACCATGCCGATCCCCACGGCCGCCCCGTGCGTGAGGCCGGTGTAGCCGTGCGCCTTCTCGAGCGCGTGGCCGAGCGTATGGCCGAAGTTCAGGATCAGGCGCTCGCCCGTGTCGAACTCATCGTGCTCCACCACCTCGCGCTTGCAGTCCACGCAGGAAAAGAGGATCTCCTCCATGAGCGGGGCGGCGTCCCCGGCCGTCTCGAGCGTGCGGAAGAGATCGGCGCGGCGGATGCAGCCGTATTTGATCACCTCGCCCATGCCGTCCGCGAAGAAGAGCGGCGGCAGCGTGGCGAGCGTGTCCGGGTCGATGAGCACGAAAGCGGGCTGGTGGAACGCCCCGGCCAGGTTCTTGCCCTGCGGCAGGTCCACGGCCGTCTTCCCTCCCACGGAGGAATCCACCTGCGCGAGCAGCGAGGTGGGCACCTGCACGAAGCGGATGCCGCGCAGATAGCACGCGGCCGCGAAGCCGGCCATATCGCCCGTGACGCCGCCGCCCAATGCCACAACGAAATCGCTGCGCGTCAGGCCCTGCTCCGCCAGAAAGCCGAGCAGCCCCGAAACGGTGGCGAGCGTCTTGCTCGATTCCCCCGCCGGGAAGACGAAGGAGGCGGGCGCGAACCCCGCGGCGCGCAGCGAGCCCGTCACCGTCTCCCCGTAAAGCGGGAACACGCTGCTGTCGCTCACCACGGCGGCCTTCGCTCCTGCGGGGAACAGGGCGGCGCACCGCGCGCCGATCGTGCGCAGGCTGCCGCGCTCGATCAGGATGTCATACGGTTTGGAAGTGCGGACGGTTAGCTCCATGTGCGGATTCCTCTCTTTCCATTGATAGTGCGCGTCTCATTCGCCGAGCGATTCCTTCACAAGACGGCCGCGGCGCAGCAGCGCGGCCAGCCGCTCGCCGTCCCCCGCGCGCACGGCGTCGCGCACGGCGGAAAGGTTGCCGATCAGCGTGTCGAGCTCGTCCGCGAGCGGGCCCGCGTTGCTCAGGAACAGCTCCGTCCACAGCGTCTCGTTGATGTTCGCCACGCGCGAGACGTCGCGGTAGCTGCCGGCGGAAAAGCCGTTGTGCTTCAGGCACTGCGGGCTCATCACGTAGGCGCAGGCGAGCGCGTGCGGCACCTGGCTTGTGAAGGCGATGATGCGGTCGTGCTCCTCCGGCGTCGTGACGACGCTCTGGCGGAAGCCGAGCGCCGCCGCCGTGCGCTGCAGCAGCGTGACATCCTCCGGGGAAGCGCCGCACGGCGTGATGATGTAGCTTGCCCCGCGGAACAGCGAGGCCTCGCTGGCTCCAAAGCCGGATCTCTCGCGCCCCGCCATGGGATGGCTGCCGGCAAAGCGGAAGCCCAGCGAGCGGGAAAGCTCCGTCATCTGCGCACAGACGGCCGTCTTCACGCCGCACGTGTCCGTCACCAGGCAGGAGCGGCCGATCTGCGCGCCGTGCGCCCGGGCAAAATCCACGGCCGCCTGCGGATAGACCGCCAGGAAGAGAAGATCCAGCCGCGGGAAGTCCTCCTCCCCGCCGGCCCTGTCGATCGCGCTGCAGTCGAGCGCAGCCTGCACAACGGCCGGATCGCGGTCAAACCCGCACACCGTGCAGTCGGTGTATTCGCGGAACGCCTTGGCGAGCGAACCGCCGATGAGGCCCAGCCCCACAATGCCCACGCGCAGCGAAAGATCCTCGGCCACGGCTCAGCCCTCCTGGTCCTTCAGGAAAGCGGAGAGGCCGCGCACGCGCTTCGCCACGTGGTCGAACTGATCGGGCGTGAGCGACTGCGCGCCGTCGGAGAGCGCTTTCGAGGGATTGTTGTGCACCTCAATGATGAGGCCGTCCGCACCGGCCGCCACGGCCGCCATGGCGAGCGGCTCCACGAGCCAGGCAATGCCGGAGGCATGGCTCGGATCGACGACGACGGGCAGGTGCGAGAGGCGCTTGAGGATCGGCACGGCGGACACGTCGAGCGTGTTGCGCGTGTACGTCTCATACGTGCGGATGCCGCGCTCGCACAGGATGACCTGGTCGTTGCCGCCGGCCATGATGTACTCGGCGCTCATGAGCAGCTCCTCGATCGTGTTCGCGAGGCCGCGCTTGAGCAGGATCGGCTTGCGGATGCGGCCCAGCTCCTTGAGCAGCTCAAAGTTCTGCATGTTGCGCGCGCCCACCTGGATGATGTCCACGTCCTCGAACAGCGGCAGGTGCGAGGCGCTCATGATCTCCGTCACGATGGGCAGGCCCGTCTTGTTGCGGGCGTGGCGCAGCAGCTCGAGGCCGTCCGCCTTCAGGCCCTGGAACGCATAGGGCGAGGTGCGCGGCTTGAACGCGCCGCCGCGCAGGAACTGCGCGCCGGAAGCCTTCACGCGCCCGGCCACCTCGCAGATCTGCTCCTCCGATTCCACGGAGCACGGCCCGGCGATGAGCGCGAGCTCCCCGCCGCCGATCTGCTGCCCGCCAGGCAGCGTGATCACGGTGTCGTCCGGGTGGAACTTGCGGTTGGCCTTTTTATATGGCTCCTGCACACGCTTTACGCTCTCCACGAAATCCTGCGCGGCAATGTAGTCGATGTCAATGTGGGACGTATCGCCGATCAGGCCGAGCACGGTGCTCTGCGTGCCGACCCAGGTGTTCACCTTCACGTTGTAGTCGTGCTTGAGCGTCTCGGTGAAATGGTTGAGCTGCTCCACGGTGCAATCCGGCTTGAGTACGATAATCATGGGGAAATCCTCCTTCGTATTGGGTACGCTTTTCTTCCGGCGGGCAACAAAAAACGGCGGAGCTGTTTCCAGCTCCGCCGTACAGGAAGCGGCAGATTCCAACCGGCCGGTTTCCCGGCGCGGGAAGGTTCGATCCTGTTACAGGCCCGATTTTCTGCCGCGCGGCATGGAGTTTCCACAGCCATCAGCGCATGCGCAAAAAGCTCTGCTAAAAGAATAGCAGGGCGTAAAGCGGCTAAATCGTGCACTGAACAGAACGGCCATGAATGGATCTCCTTTTCCGCGCGGCCCGCAGGCCCGCCTGAATGTTCCAACAAAAAATATCATAGCTTTCTTTTTGCCGTTTGTCAATGGCAAATTTCGTCCGCGGGCCGTTCGGGCGTCTCGCCGATCGCCCTGAGCACGGCCACGGCCGTCTCCTCCGGCGTCCCGGCGGCGTGCACGGCCACGTGCGCCGCCTGGCGGTAAACGGGCAGCCGCGCCGCGTAAAGCGCGCTCATCGCCTCGTCGCGGTCCGGGCGCTGCAGCAGGGGGCGCGTCGTGTCGCCGCGCAGCCGCTCGCGGATCTCATCGAGCGGCGCGTCGAGCAGCACCACGGCGCAGGCGGCGCGCAGCGTCTCGGCCACGGCCGTCTGCACGAGCGCGCCGCCGCCGGCCGCCACCACGAGGTCCCGCTCGCGCGCAAACTCCGCGGCGGCCTCGCGCTCCAGCTCACGGAAGCGCGCCTCGCCCTCCGAGGCGAAGATCTCGGAAATGCTCTTGCCGGCCCGCTGCTCGATGAAGGCATCCATGTCGAGGAAGCGGCGGCCGGAAAGCCGGGCCACAATCGGGCCCACGGTCGATTTGCCGCAGCCCATGAAGCCGCACAGCACAATCGTGCGCTTGCCCTCCATCACGCATCCCTCCCGAAGCGGCGGTTCATCTCCGCCACGGCGTCGCGCGAAAGCTGCAGCAGCGCGTCGCGGCCGCAGCGCTCCATGCCCCAGAACGACTGCGAGGCCGCCGCCTGGCCGCAAAGCATGAGTATGCCGTGCACGGCCGGCACACCGGCCCGCTCCGCCGCGCGCAGCAGCTCCGTCTCATCCGGGTTGTAGACGGCGTCGAACACGGCGCCGCAGCGGCGCACGACGTCCTCCGGCACGGGGCTCCGGTCCGGGCTGGGGTGCATGCCCACGGGCGTGCCGTTCACGAGCAGATCCCAGCTCTCGCCGGCAAGCGACGTTTCCAGCGCGGAGAGGGGCACGGCGGCAAGATCGCACGGGAGGCCGCGGGCGTTGGCCAGCGCGTGCAGATCGCGCAGGAGCGGGGCGGCGCGATCCGGCGAGCGCCCGGCGATGAGGATCGACTTTGCCCCGCTGAGCAGCGCCGTGCCGCCCATGGCGCGGGACGCGCCGCCGTAGCCCAGCAGCAGCACGCGCGCTCCGTCCACCCGCACGCCGCAGGCGCCGAGCGCGAAGAGGAAGCCCTCGCCGTCCGTGGAGCAGCCGATGAGGCGGCCGTTCTCGTTCTTCACGGTGTTTACGGAGCCGAAGAACGCGGCCGTGCCGTCTACCTCGTCGAGGAAGGGAATGATTTCGCTCTTATAGGGAATGGTAATGTTGAAGCCGTCCAGCTCGCGCAGGGCGGGCAGGGCGGAGGCCAGCGTGCCGGGAGCCAGCTCAAACAGCCGGTACTCCGCTTGCACGCCGGCGGCGGAAAACAGCCTCCCCTGCAAAAAGGGGGACATGGAATGCCCCAACGGGCAGCCGATGAGGCCGAAGCTCTTTTGCGTCATGGCGGCAGGTCCTTTCTGATTTTCCAAAAAAGATATTGACAAAGCGGCGGTTTGCTAATAATATGTGGTTAGGCAGGGCGCGGCAGGCCGCCGGGTGCGGCTTCTATTGTAGCATACGGCCCGTCTCTTGTCTACCGGCGTTGCCCGCGCCGCACGTCCGGCGGGCGGGCGCGATATTCGGAGAAAGCAAGGAGGGAAATGCATGGTTCTGGAGAAAGTGAAGAAAATTCTGAGCGATCAATTTGATGTGGACGAAGACTCCATCACCCCTGAAACGTCGATCGAAACCGATCTTGGCGCGGATTCTCTCGACGTGGTTGATCTCCTCATGTCGATTGAGGATGAGTTCGAACTCGAAATTCCCGATGAGGAGACGGACAACATCAAAACGGTCGGCGATCTGGTCCAGTATATCGAGGATCACACCTGATTTACGGCTTTCGGCATCCTCCGCCCGCGGGGCGGAGGATTTTTCTATCCCCGCAATCCCCCGCCGCGGCCCGGAAAGCGTTGACAAACGGGGCCGCCGGCCGGTATAATATATCAGATATCACTGTGCGAAAAGGTGGCGTTTGCATATGGCGGAAAAACAGATCATCCTCACCCAATCCGGCCTGGAAAAGCTGGAGAAGGAGCTCGAGGAACTCAAAGGCGTAAAGCGCAAGGAAATTGCAGAAAAAATCAAGGTGGCCCTCTCGTTCGGCGACCTTTCGGAAAACAGCGAATACGATGAAGCAAAGAACGAACAGGCCATGATGGAGGCCCGCATCGCCGACATCGAGGTCATGCTCAAGCGTGTGAAGGTCATTGACGAGAGCGAGCTGAGCAACGAGCACATCCACATCGGCTCGAAGGCCGAGATCCGCGTCACGAACAAGACAACGGGCAAGAGCGACATGTTCATGTATCAGATCGTGGGCTCCAATGAGGCCGATCCGCTCGAGGGCCTGATCTCCGACGAATCCGCCGTGGGCCGCGCGCTGCTCGGCCATGAGATCGGCGACCGCTTCGAGCTCGAAGTGCCGGCCGGCGTCATGGAGTACGAGGTGCTCGCCATTTCCAAGTAAGCCGGGGTGAAAAACCATCATTCTGCGGCAGGCGGCGGAGCCGGGGGAACATGCCCCGGCCCCGCCCCTGCCTTTTCACCGGGGGCCCTGCCGCCGGAAGAACGTGAAAAAGGGAGAATCAACATGAGCGAAGACACCAGGAAGGAACAGGCCCCCGAGCAGGAGCTGGGGGAGCTTTTGCAGATCCGGCGGGACAAGCTCGCCCGCCTGCGCGAGGAGGGCAAGGACCCGTTCGTCATCACGAAATGCGAGCGCGACGCCTTCGCGGAGGAGATCCGCGAGAACTTTGACGAGAACGTGGAACGCACCGTGTGCATTGCCGGGCGCGTCATGAGCCGCCGCGACATGGGCAAGGCCAGCTTCCTCGACGTGCACGATAAGACGGGCCGCATGCAGGTCTACGTCCGTGTGAACGACGTGGGCGAGGAGAAATACCGCGAGATGAAGGAATGCTGGGATGTGGGCGATATCGTCTCCGTGAAGGGCTTCGTATTCCGCACGCGCCGCGGCGAGATCTCCGTGCACGCGCAGGAGATGACGCTGCTCAGCAAGTCGCTGCTGCCGCTGCCCGAAAAGTTCCACGGCCTTCGCGACACCGAGCTGCGCTACCGCCAGCGCTACGTCGATCTCATCATGAACCCGGAGGTCAAGCGCACGTTCCAGCTCCGCTCTCAGTTCATCAGCCATGTGCGCAATTTCCTTGACGCGCGCGGCTACATGGAGGTGGAGACGCCGGTGCTCAACACGATCTCCGGCGGCGCCACGGCCAGGCCCTTCATCACGCACCACAACACGCTCGACATCGACATGTATATGCGCATCGCGACGGAACTGCCGCTCAAGCGTCTCATTGTCGGCGGCCTCGACCGCGTCTATGAGCTCGGCCGCATCTTCCGCAACGAGGGCATGGATCCGAAGCACAACCCGGAATTCACCACCGTGGAGCTGTATGAGGCGTTCGCCGACTTCAACGACATGATGGTTCTCTTTGAGGAGCTGCTTTCCTCCGCCGCGCAGAAGCTGCTCGGCACCTATCAGCTCGAGTGGCAGGGCGAGCAGATCGATCTCACGCCCGGCTGGCCGCGCATGACGATGGCCGAGGCCGTGAAGCAGTACACCGGGCTCGATTTCATGGCCATCTCCGGCGACGGGGAGGCCGTGGCCGCGGCGAAGTCCGTGGGCGTCGAGCTTCCTCCCACCGCCGACAAAACGTGGGGCAACGCCCTCTATGAGGTCTTTGACCAGAAGGTGGAGGAAAAGCTCGTGCAGCCCACGTTTATCACGATGCACCCGGTGGACGTCTCCCCGCTGGCCAAGCGCTCCCCGAAGGATCCGCGCCTCACGGAGCGGTTCGAGCTCTTCATCTGCCGCAGTGAGATGGGCAACGCCTTCAGCGAGCTGAACGACCCCATCGACCAGCGCGCCCGCTTCCAGAAGCAGGTGGAGCTGCGCGCAAAGGGCGACGACGAGGCGGGCATGATGGACGAGGACTTCCTCACCGCCCTCGAGTACGGCATGCCGCCCACCGGCGGCCTGGGCATCGGCATCGACCGCTGCGTCATGCTGCTCACGAACTCCGACTCCATCCGCGACGTGATCCTCTTCCCGACAATGAAGCCTTTGGACTGCAACAGGAAGGAAGAGACCCCGGCGAACTCCGCCCCGGTTCCCGCGGCAGTGACAGCGCCCATCGACTTTTCCAAGGTGGAGATCGAACCGCTGTTTGCGGATTTTGTGGACTTCGATACCTTCAGCAAGTCAGATTTCCGTGCTGTCAAGGTCAAGGAATGTACGGCGGTACCCAAGTCCAAAAAACTGCTCAAGTTTGTGCTGGACGACGGCACCGGCGTCGACCGGGTGATCCTCAGCGGCATCCACGACTACTATGAGCCGGAGACGCTGGTGGGCAAAACCCTTATCGCCATCACCAATCTGCCGCCGCGCAGGATGATGGGCATCGACTCCTGCGGCATGATCATCAGCGCCGTGCATCACGAAGAGGAGAAGGAACGCCTCAACCTGCTGATGGTGGACGACCGCATCCCGGCGGGTGCGAAGCTGTATTGATACGGAGATGAATCCGGTAAAAAAAGAGAGTGCTGCGGCACTCTCTTTTTTCTATAGGGAAATGGGATAGAGTTTCCCGTCCCTTTTCAAGATAAGCAGTGATGAACCAAACTCCGTCGGTTTCACGAAACACAGCTGACTAAGGCGCTGGCTTTGCAGTTAGCATGTAGATATGAGAAGTTAAATTGAAAAAGTTTTATGGCGGGAACATATATTACGATCTATCAAAGAAATGGCCACACTGACAGGCCGAAATGACATGGCATTGCCTGTAGAGCCATGGTATAATCTTCTCAAAATTACATTGCCAGAGCGACATTGGAAATGGAGGGGGATTTTATGAAGCGATTTGGCGTTCAAATGATAGATCATTCTATTTCATCACAATGGTGGAAAAAGATAATGGAACATTTTATAAGAGTTGGAGATACATTTGAAATTCGCTGTTGGAGAGAAGAAACTGCAGAGATTCGGGAAGCTTCTTTATATGGTACCGCCATTGATGATAAATGCGAAGTATCCATCAAAGGAATGATAACAAAAGAGATGCTTGAAAAATTGCTGACAGAAGAACCTACCGATAAAAGCATGTATAACAAAATGACAAAATATTTTACAATTCATGTGGCAAATACTTTATGCGATATCTGGAGTGAGCATTACGGGACAGAGATGGTAATAGATATCATAGCCGATACGGATATAGAATTTTTCGAGCAGGTAATGGGACAATATCCCGAAGAGTTTAGCGTCGGGATGTTCTAACGACTAACGACAACTGCTCATTTATCGGGGGATTGACCACCAAATGAAACAATTGAATACCATCAATCAGGGCAATCGCTTTCATGTAAGAAAAGGACTGCCCCTTTTCATGCATCAACAAGTAGATATTTTGTTAAGATGACAGGGATTTTCAATTTTTCTTAAAATCACTACTTTCCTTGAAAAGGGGGAGTTTCCTGCACAGGTGTACCATATCCCTTAAAATTGATATACTGATAAGGGAAAGTTTTCTCCTGGAGTTGAACTTTCCCTTATTCTATAGCAAAATTTAAGGGAATAAAAGGGAAATAAGGGTATGCGGGCATTCAATTACTCCGCGTTCCGGGAACAGAAGTGGGACTCGGAAATCCTGGGCCTGGTTAAACCTTTCTTTCGCCTGATTTTCCTTGATATGTAGTTGTTCATGTGAAAGGTGTACCCTCTCAAGGTAGCTGGTGAAATCTTTGCAGACTGCATCAGCAACCACTTTTCGCAGTATTCCGCAACCGTAGGGTGTTCTTTGCGGAATATGGCTTCTTCCACTTGCCGACGCGCTTCCTGTTCCTTCTGGTATAATTCCTCACAGGTTTCAGCATACAAATCTACTCTTTTTCCATCGGCGTCTGTGATTCGTGTTCTGTAATATTGAATCCCTCGCCGTACAACAGTTCCATATTTTGGAATACTCTCTTTTTTCTTAGCCATATCATCATTTCCTTTCTAAATATAATATGTAGTTCTGCCTCATCTCTACTTTTATCAGAAATCAGCACCACCCTCAAAGGTGCGATCAGAGGAAACGCAAAGGGCGAGGAAAACTCCTCGCCCTCAGCCTGTCGAGAAAGCCTGTTCTGGCGTCATGCCAGAACAGGCTTTCTCGACAGGCTGGGCCTTTGTGGTATCACAAAGGCGATGCTTGCTGGTACAGCTACATTCCATTCCCCTGCGGGGAATCCGGGACAGGCGAAAAAAGAACTCATCGCTCGCCCCGGTCACGGGAATACCGCTTGGCATGGAACTCCACGCCTGTAAAATGGCTGGCGTCCAGAACGACCTCGCCGCGTTTCCATTGGTCCCTGGCAAACTGCTCGGCCTCCTCCCGGCTGTTTGCCGCCACCTTCATTTTCACCTCCAGCGTTTCCCGGATGGTAACATCATAATGGTTCATCGCTCACGCTCCTCTCTAAAAATGGGCAGCAAAAAAGAGCGTCCATTTTCAGAACGCTCTCCAAAAAAGATATTCGTTTTTACCGCGCCTTCTCCTGTTTCAGATGACGGGTGGGGATTGCCAGCAGCTTGCGCACCCGGCCCTCCAAATGCTTCTCAATGGCCTGCAGATGTTCTTCCGGCAGGCCCAGGCTTTCGTGGCGCTTGAACCGGAACCCGATCATG
>CAKNKY010000046.1 GCA_930987725.1 uncultured Anaeromassilibacillus sp.
CGTCTCCATTTAGAAAATATTCAGTTTTTGGCACAGATAACATGATTTCGAGTCAGGCCCGTTATGACCACTTTGATACGCTTCCATATTCTCATTTGCAGGCATCCGGCGGCGAAAAAACCGGCGTGCGCCTGATGCGGGGCGTACCCCCTGCCATGCGGTTTCCAAGAAACCGGCACGGTATTATTTATCATACGTTCCAGAAGGGAAAATGTCAAGTGTTTTCTGCGAAAAAGAGGGCGCAGGGCCGGCAAAGTTGCGCGAAGGTATTGAACGAAAGCGCAAGGTGTTTTATACTAAAGAACAGGAAACCGGGCGTCCTCTTTTCCGGAAGGGACGCCCGATGCGATCGAGGAGGCATCACATGGCAGCGAAGCGAACGAAACGGGATCGGAAGGCGGTCCCCATTGTGAAATGGGTGGGCGGCAAGCGCCAGCTTCTGAGCGCGCTGGACCCGCTTCTGCCCAAGCGGATTCGCACCTACTGCGAGCCGTTTGTGGGCGGCGGCGCCATGCTGTTTCACCTGCAGCCGGATTCCGCCTATGTGAACGACGTGAACCCCGAGCTGATCAACCTCTATGAGGTGATTCGCGACGATGTCGATTCCCTTCTCGCTGAGCTGGAAACGTTCCGCAATGAGCCGGATTTCTTTTATGCCGTGCGCGACTGGGACCGCGACCCGCAGGCGTATGCGGCGCTCAGCCGCGTCAAGCGCGCGGCGCGCGTCATTTACCTGAACAAGACGTGCTACAACGGCCTGTTCCGTGTGAACAGCGCCGGGGAGTTCAACACCCCCTTCGGGCGCTACAAGAACCCGAGCATCGTGAACGAGAGCGCGCTCCGGGCGGTGCACCGCTATTTCACCTCCGCGGATATCCGCTTTTCCTGCACCGATTACGCCGAGGTGCTCGAATCGCTGCCGCCGCACTCGTTCGTGTATTTGGATCCGCCCTACGACCCTGTATCCGATACGGCAAATTTCACCGGCTACGCCAAGGCGGGCTTCGGCCGGGAGGAGCAGATCCGGCTGCGCGAATGCTGCGATGCGCTCAACCGGCGGAAAATCCGCTTCATGCTCTCGAATTCGGCCACACCGTTCATTTTGGAACAGTACCGAAACTATCATGTAACGCTTGTCAGCGCGCGGCGCGCTGTGAACTCGGACCCCGGCAAACGGGGTCCCGTGCAGGAGGCGGTGATTCGAAACTATGAGTAAGAACCGAAACGAGGAAGCGTGGGAGGCTCTGTTTGCCAAGTGGGAGATTCCCGCCCGTGTGGAGGCGGAGGGGCGTTTTCTGATCTCCGCGGATCAGATCCGCGAATACCGGGAGCCGCGCCTGATGGCCAAGTTTGACCACCGCGTCAATCTCCCGCAGATCTTTGCGGAAAACGGCCTCGCCATCCTGCCTGTCTCCCGCGGGGATTACGTGATCGGCCCGTTTGAGGCGTATTGCCGCTTTGAGGAGGACGAGCCGCCGGTGCGCCGCTTTTCGCTGCCCGCTTCGCTGGAAAGCCTTTCGCCGGCAGGTATGACAAGCGAAGCCATCGCCGTGAACTGCGCCGCGGCTTCCGGCATCCTGTGCGATTTTCTCGGCGAAAAAACGCTGTACCCCACCGTGTCCGGCCGCATGAATTCCGATCGCTTCTCGTTTACCATCGAGGGAAGCGCCGGGGAGACGCGCGTCGATGTGGACCATGCGCAGATCGAGATCGACGCCGCTTTTGAGGGCGCCGACTGCCTGGCCCTCATCGAGGCTAAGCGCGACCTGTCCGAGGATTTCCTCATCCGCCAGCTCTATTATCCGTTCCGTGTGTGGAGCGCCCGCGTGCACAAGCGCGTGCGCCCCGTGTTCCTTGTCTGCTCCAACGGCCTGTTCCGGCTCTTTGAATACGAATTCGAGGACCCGGAAAACTATAACTCGCTGCGCCTTGTGCAGCAGCGCTGCTACAGCCTGGAGGACACAGATTTCACGCGCCGCGACCTGCTCGAGGTGCTGCGCGCTTTGCCGGACCGCGAGGAACCGCACATTGCCTTCCCGCAGGCGAACAGCCTGGCGCGCGTCGTCAACCTGTGCGAGCTGCTCGAGCAGCAGCCGCTCACGCCGGGGGAGATCACGGCGATCTACGATTTCAACGAGCGGCAGACGGGGTATTACACGGCGGCAGGCCGTTACCTGAATCTGATCAAAAAAGACGGCCCCGCCTTCCGCATCACGGAGGAGGGCCGCCGGATCTTGAAACTGGGATACCGCCAGCGCCAGGCGGCGCTCTGCGGGCTGATGGCGCGCGGGCAGGTGTTCCGCGAACTGCTCGCGCTGGGCGCGCGGCAGGCCGAGCCCGTCACCGCCGAGGAGGGACGCGAGGCGCTGCGCCGCTTCCGCCCGCCGGAGGTGTGGAGCGAGGAGACGCTCAAGCGGCGCGCTTCCACGGCTGTGAGCTGGGTCAACTGGCTGCTGCGCCCGCAGGGCGAGGAGGAGCGCCAGCTCTCGTTCTTCTGAGAACCGGGAGCCAGGCTCAGAACCCCGGCTTGCGCAGAAAATATGCCATGCCCACCGCGCCCGGGCCGGAGTAGGTGCCGATCACCGTGCCAAGCTCATGGTGGTCGTATTCCTTCATTCCCGTTTCGGTGCGCAGGCGGCTCACAAAGGCGGCCAGCAAATCCGGGCACTGGGCGGAGGTCAGGCTCGGCGGGCAGGAGCGGTCCCACTCCTCGTCCATCACCTTCGCCATGTAATCGTAGGCAGCCTGGTTTCCGCGCACCTTCTTTTCAATCTCGATCTTCCCATCCTGAATGCGCAGGATCGGCTTCACGTGCAGCAGCGAACCCACCATGGCCACCGTCATGGGGATGCGGCCGCCCTTCTGCGCGAATTTCAGCGTTTCCAGCGCGATGTGGATGATCACGCGCCGCTTGAGTTCGTCAATGCGCGCGGCGATCTCCCCGGCGGAGCACCCGGCGTCGCGCATCTTCACGGCTTCTTTCACGAGCAGCCAGATGCCGAAGGATCCCGTGCCGGATTCCACCACGAAGATCTTCCGCCGCGGGAAGGTGTTGCGGGCGATGCAGGCTGATTGATAGGTGCCGCTCAGGCGATGTGTGAAGAGCAGGGCCACAATTTCGTCGTCCTTGCCGGCGAGCTGTTCCCGAAACACGTCCATAAACACGCCGGAGCTCACCTGGCTGGTGGTGGGAAGCTCCTTGCTGGCTGCAAATTTCTTGAAAAATTCGGCCGGCATCAGGTCAACGCCGTCGCGGTATTCTTCGGTGCCGAACCGCACAGTGAGCGGAACAACCGTGATGCCGAGCCGTGCGGCTTCTTCCTGCGGAATGTCGGACGTGCTGTCTACGATGATCTTAACCATGATGGCTCCTCCCTGCTGCCATGGCGTCGTGCGCGCCGGGCAATCTCGTTTTGCAAACGATATGTTGCCGTTATTATAGCATTGGGCCGTTGGTTTGTCCAGCGGTGGGGTGGTTTATCTTTGAAGTTTCATGAAAAATTCACCACTTGTGCCGCATTGTCCCGTATAATGAACAAGAGACAGGCCCCTGCCCTGGGCGGCGGGGATGTCCGGAGAGAAGAGAGGAGAATGCCAGTATGGCGTCTGGGAAAATACTGGTTGTCGATGACGACCGGAATATCTGCGAATTGCTTCGCCTGTACATCGAAAAGGAAGGCTTTGAGGTGGCCATCGCCAACGATGGCCGCAAGGCGCTGGAGATGTTTGAATCCGAAAAACCCGATCTCATCATGCTCGACATCATGCTGCCGGAGCTGGACGGCTGGCAGGTCTGCCGCGAGATCCGCAAAAAATCGCAATGCCCTATCATCATGCTCACGGCCAAGGGCGAGGTGTTCGACAAGGTGCTGGGCCTGGAGCTCGGCGCAGACGATTACGTCGTGAAGCCGTTCGAGGCGAAGGAGGTTGTGGCCCGCATCAAGGCGGTGCTGCGGCGTTCCGGCAAGAACGGGGACGACGTTGTGAAGGAAGTCCATTATGACAAGCTCTCCATCAACCTCACGAATTATGAGCTGAAGGTGGACGGCAAGGTGGTGGACACGCCGCCCAAGGAGATGGAGCTCATCTATCACCTGGCCAGCAACCCGAACCGCGTCTTCACGCGCGACCAGCTCCTCGACGAGGTGTGGGGCTTCGACTATTACGGCGACAGCCGCACCGTGGACGTGCACGTCAAGCGCCTGCGCGAAAAGCTCGAGGGCGTTTCCGATAAGTGGTCGCTCAAAACGGTGTGGGGCGTGGGCTACAAGTTCGAAGTAAAGGAATAAAGTGAAGGAATCAAGATGCGCAAATCACTGTTTCGCAAATACCTGAAAATCACGTCCTTTACCGTGCTCGTGAGTTTTTTCCTGCTCGGCCTCGTCATGCTCACATTCAGCAGCAGCAACTGGCAGGATGAGAAGCAGTCCCTGCTCGCGCAGAATGCGGGCAGCGTTTCCCTCATCGCGGCGGAGAGCATGATCAAGGTTTCAGACGGCCAGTATGTGATCCCAAGCGCACAGGGCGGCCGCCTGCAGACGTTCATGGACGCCTTTGCAGAGAACATTGACTCCGATATTTTCATCACCGATCTCTCAGGCGAGGTGCTGGCCTCCGCCTATGCCAGCGATTCCCCGCCGCAGCTCACGAAAATCCCGGAGGATCTCATCCAGCGCGCCGTCAACAGCCAGTACATCGGCCAGAGCACGATTGACGGCATGTATGCCACGCCTTCCTATGTGGTGGGCGTGCCGATCTATTACGAGCCGGAGGAGGACGGCGGCTCCACGTGCGTGGGCGCCGTGTTTGCCGCGTGCAGCTTCCGCATGTTCGGGGAGTACCGCACCAACCTGCTGCAGATGTTCCTGCTGGCCGCCGTGGCCGCGTTCATGGTGTCGTTCTGCATCGTGTGGTTGTATTCCTACAGCATGGTGCGCCCCCTGCGGGACATGGCCTCCGCGGCGCGCAGCTTCGGCGAGGGCAACTTCTCCATGCGCGTGCCCGTTTCGGGGGACGACGAGATCGGTCAGCTTGCCGTCGCGTTTAATAACATGGCCAGCTCTCTGGCGAGCAGTGAGAGCGTGCGCCGCAACTTCATTGCCAATGTGTCGCATGAGCTGAAGACGCCCATGACGACCATTGCCGGCTTTATCGACGGTATTCTTGACGGCACCATCCCGCCGGAAAAGCAGCATCATTATCTCGAGATCGTCTCTGCCGAGGTTAAGCGCCTTTCGCGCCTGGTGCGCACAATGCTGGATCTCTCCCGCATCGACAGCGGCGAGCTGCATCTGCGCCCGGCCCGCTTCGATTTGATGCACACCATCCTCTCGGCGCTGCTCTCGTTCGAGAAGCCGATCGAGGAAAAGCGGCTCGAGATCCGCGGCCTTGAGGATGCGGACAGCCTCTTTGTGGACGGCGACCCCGACATGATCTATCAGGTTATGTACAATCTGATTGAGAACGCCGTCAAGTTCACGAACGAGGGCGGTTATATCGCCGTCGGCCTGCGGGAGCTCGACGACCGCACCGTTGTCTCCATCCGGAACAGCGGCGCCGGCATCCCGGCAGACGAGGTGCCGCTCATCTTTGAGCGCTTTTATAAGACAGACAAGTCCCGCAGCAAGGATAAGACGGGCATGGGCCTGGGACTCTATATCGTGCGGACCATCATCCGCCTGCACGGCGGCGAGATCACGGCGAGCAGCGTGGAAAACGAGTATTGCCAGTTTGAATTCTGGCTGCCGAAGCTCAAGGAAAATCTTCCCGGCCAGCACGAGGGCAAGGAACAGAAGAAAATGGAGGGGTAAGCATGGAGGAAGAGAGAAAGCTGGGCTCGCCGGAAGAGAAAGACGCATCCCCCGCGCCGGAAACAAAGCCCGCGGCAAGTGAAGCGCCCGCAGCAGGCAGTGCGCCGGAAGTGAATCCCACGGCAAGTGAAGCGCAGGCGGAAGCACCTGCGGCGGACGGCGCGCAGAAGATATCGCTTCCCGCCGACACGGATCGGCCGGAGGCGCCCGCAGCGGACGGCGCGCCGGAAGTGAATCCCGCGGCAAGTGAAGCGCAGGCGGAAGCGCCTGCGGCGGACGGTGCGCAGAAGATATCGTTTCCCGCCGACATGGATCGGCCGGAGGCGCCCGCAGCGGACGGCGCGCCGGAAGTGAATCCCGCGGCAAGTGAAGCGCAGGCGGAAGCGCCCGCGGCGGGCGGTATGCCGCAGACGCCGCCGCCTGCAAACGGTCCTGCCGCATCCTGCGGCACGCCGCCCCCGCCGCCCGGACCGTATCCGTTCCAGGCGGGCCGGCCGCACCCGTGGCAGCAGCCCGGTTTCGGGCCGGGCGTCTTCGGCTACGGCGCGCTGCCGCCGCGCCCCAAGCGCCAGAGACGGCGCCTGACGCCCGGCGTGCGCGTGTTTCTGTCCGTCCTCGCGGTGATCGCGATCTTCTCGCTCGGCGGTATCTGCGCCTCCGCATTCGATCGCTCCCTCACCGGGATGGATGACTATGCGGCCGATCCATGGGCCGGCGGCGGGGAGGATCTGTTCCCCTTTGATTTGCCGGACGATCAGCAGCCTGAGGAAGAACTGCCCGAGCAGCAGGACGGCATGCAGGATCTCGAGATCCCGGACGCCGAGTTCAGTACCTCCTCCATCGAGATCCGGCCTGTTCCCTCCGGGGACCCGCTCACCGGCGTGGAGATCTATGAGCGCGTGGCGGATTCCGTTGTGAGCGTGAACGCCAGCTATGACGGCTCCACCGGCTACGGCTCCGGCATCATCGTGAGCGAGGATGGCTTTATCATCACAAATTCCCATGTCATTTTCGATTCCCGGGACAGCGTCGTCTCGGTGAAGCTCCACAATGGCGAGCAGTACGGCGCCGTCGTGATCGGCTATGAACGCAACGCCGACCTGGCCGTGCTGCGCATCGACGCGGAGAACCTGCAGGCTGCCGAGTTCGGAGATTCCTCCGTGCTGCGCGTGGGCGAGCAGGTGTTCGCTATTGGCAGCCCCGGCGGCGAGCGGTACAGCAACACGCTCACGGGCGGCTATGTGTCCGGCCTGAACCGCGAGCTGGACAAGACGGTGGCGAACGGCCTGACCTATATCCAGACGGACGCGGCCGTGAACCCCGGCAATTCCGGCGGTGCGCTCGTGAACGCCTGGGGCCAGGTGGTGGGCATCAACTCCAACAAGGTGGTGTCCGCCTCCTATGAGGCGCTCGGCTTTGCCATCCCGATCAGCGACGCGGCCAGCATGCTCAACGATCTGCTGCACTATGGCTATGTCACGGGCCGCAGCCGCCTGGGCGTCACGGCGCAGACGGTGACGCAGATGCAGGCGGAGCTCTCCGGTGTTCCGGTGGGCGTGCTGCTCGTCTCCATTGAGGACGACAGCCCGCTCTCGGGTGTGGCCAATGTGGGCGACATCATCACCGAGGCGGACGGCCAGGAGATCACCTCCCTGGAGGATCTCTACGGCGTGCTGCGCCGGCACAGCGGCGGCGATCAGATCACCGTGACGCTCTATAGCCCCGGCACGGCTTCCGAGCAGGGCGGGGAACGCCAGGTCACCATCACCCTGCTGGCCGACAACGGCGAGACGCAGAACTGAGGCGGGCCCGCGCTTCCCCCACGGGGGAGCGGTGCGGGCCTTCCTTTTTTCTCATATTCTTTTGGGTTCCCCAAAATTGAAGGAGGATATGCAAACATGCTGGAGTACAAATTTGACACACAGCTTCTCATTGAGGGGCAGGGACTGGATGAGGACGAGATCCATGACTACATCATGGCCAACATTCCGGGAGACTGCCTGATTGCCGCCGGAGACGATGAGCTGATCAAGATCCATTTCCACACGAACACGCCGTGGAAGGTTCTGGAATACTGCGCCGGGAAGGGCGAGCTCTTCGACGTCGTCGTGGAGAACATGGAACGTCAGGAGCAGGGGCTGCAGGGCTGAGGGCCCGCCCGGGAGGAGGAGTATGCAAATGGTGACACAGGAACAAAACAAGCTGATTTGGCGCACAAGCGGCGAGACCATGGTGGTGGAGCCGTGGGGGCCGAACGCGCTGCGCGTGCGCAGTGTGATGATGGGGGAGATCGAGGACACGGACTACGCCTTGCTGCCGCCGGAAAAGACGGCGTGCACCATCGAAACGGGACGTGACCGCGCCAGCATCACAAACGGGAAGCTGACGGCTGTGGTGGAGCTCGCCTCCAGCGGCTGGTTCCGTGACCACGGAAAGCTCACGTTTTACAACCAGAAGGGCGAGATCCTGTTTGAGGATATCGATCAGCGGGATATGCCCAGCCCGCGGCCGCGGCACTTCCAGCCCGTGGCCGGCGGGGAGACGCGTCTCACGTGCAGCTTCCGCGCCTATGAGGGCGAGCGGTTCTACGGCATGGGGCAGTACCAGCTCGAAAAGCTGGATCTGAAGGGCTGCGTGCTGGAGCTGGCCCAGCAGAACACACAGGCTTCCGTTCCCTTTGCCGTCTCGTCACGCGGATACGGCTTTTTCTGGCACAACCCGGCTGTGGGCCGCGTCGTGTTCGGGGAAAACAGGACGGTCTGGACGGCGGAAAGCGCGCGCCAGTGTGACTTCTGGGTGGTGGCGGGCGATACGCCGGCCGAAATCCAGCAATCATACGTGCGGGCGACCGGCCTGCCGCCCATGATGCCGGAATACGGCCTCGGGTTCTGGCAGTGCAAGGCGCGCTACTGGACTCAGGAGCAGGTGCTCGAGGTGGCGAGAGGCTACCGGGAGCGCGGCGTGCCGCTCGACGTGCTCGTCATCGATTTCTTCCACTGGCCGCGCATGGGCGATTTCCGCTTTGACCCCGAGTTCTTCCCGGACCCGCAGGGCATGGCGCAGGAGCTGCGAGCCATGGGCATTGAGCCGATGGTGTCTGTGTGGACGCCGATCGACACGCGCAGCGAAAACTTTGAGGAGATGCGGGACCGCAACCTCCTCGTGCACGTGGAGCAGGGCATGCAGATCACGCTGCGTTTTTTTGACGGCGAGACGATCTATGCCGACATGACCAACCCGGACACGCGCGCTTACGTGTGGGAAAAACTCAGGCAAAACTACGTGCAAAACGGGATTCATCTGTTCTGGCTCGACGAGGCTGAGCCCGGCTACATGGTGTACGATTACGGCAACTACCGCTATCACCTCGGCCCGGCCCTGCGCGTGGGCAATCTCTATCCGCAGCTCTATGCGCGCATGATCGCTGACGGCATGCGCGCCGAGGGCGAGGAAAACCCCGTGAGCCTGGTGCGCTGCGCCTGGGCGGGCAGCCAGCGGTACGGCGCGCTTGTCTGGTCCGGCGATATTGCGAGCACGTGGGAATCGTTCCGCCGCCAGATCTGCGCTGGCATGAACATGGGCATGGCGGGCATCCCCTGGTGGACGACGGACATCGGCGGCTTCCACAGCGGCGATATCCGCGACCCTGCGTTCCACGAGCTGCTGCTGCGCTGGTTCCAGTGGGGCACCTTCTGCCCGGTGATGCGATTGCACGGCGCGCGTCTGCCCAAGACGGACCACGTCAACAAAGCCGGCCAGCCGATCCTGGATGAGGGCGCGCCGAACGAGATCTGGAGCTACGGCCTGGAGATGGAAGCGCTGCTCACGAAGTTCATCCGCATCCGCGAACTGATCCGTCCCTATGTGCGCGCGCTCATGCGCACCGCACACGAGACGGGTGCCCCGCTGCTGCGGCCGCTTTTCTATGAGTTCCCGGAGGATGCGCAGGCCTGGACCTGTAAGGATGAGTTCCTCTTCGGCCCGGATTTGCTCGTGGCTCCCGTGCTCGAGCCGGGCGAAGGCGAGCGGCGCGTTTATCTGCCGGAGGGAAGCTGGACGCACCTCTTCACCGGCGAAACGGTTGAGGGCGGCTGCTGCCGCGCCTTCCCCGCGCCGCACACGGAGATTCCCGTCTTCCTGCGGGATGGCCGCCACGCGGAATGGGTCGACGCCGTGCAGAGGCTGTGAACCGGCGCGCTTACCAGGCAGGGGCGCCCTCTCTCTTCAAAAGCTGCGCCGCTTGGGCGGTGTTCAAAGGTTCGCCGGCTGTCTTCTTCCGGTTTGGCCGGTGCTTCCGTTGCCGCGGAAACCTTCAGGGCCGCTGCGGAAACATCCGCGGCGGCCCTTTTTGTCAAGCCGGGAGGCGATTTCACCCAAAAAATTGCGCTCTGCCTTGAAGCCTTCGGTGGTTTATGATAAAATATCTTTACCTTGAACATGTGTTTCAGGCGTTTTGTGGGGAGAGGGTGCGGAATGAAGAAATCCTATGAGATCGACATGATACACGGCCCGCTGCTGAGCCGGATGATCCTGTTTGCGGTGCCGCTGATGCTCTCCGGCATCCTGCAGCTTTTGTTCAACGCGGCCGATATCATTGTGGTGGGCCGCTTTTCCGGCAGCCAGGCACTTGCGGCCGTGGGGTCCACCTCGTCGCTGATCAACCTGCTCGTGAACGTGTTCATGGGCCTTTCCATCGGCGCGAACGTGCTCACGGCGCGTTACATGGGCGCGCGCGACGAGCGGGAACTGCACGACACGGTGCACACCTCCATCACGCTGAGCCTGATCAGCGGCGTGGCGCTCATTTTCATCGGTGTGCTGCTGGCGAGGCCGCTGCTTGAGCTTATGGGCACGCCGGAGGACGTGATCGATCAGGCCACGCTCTATATGCAGATCTATTTCGTGGGCATGCCCGCCACGATGCTCTACAATTTCGGTTCCGCCATTCTGCGCGCCGTGGGGGATACAAAGCACCCGCTCTATTTCCTTCTCGTTGCCGGTGTGATCAACGCGGTGCTGAACCTGTTTTTCGTGATTGTCTGCCACCTGGACGTGGCGGGTGTGGCGATTGCCACCGTCATTTCGCAGTGCATTTCCGCCGTGCTTGTGCTGCTGTGCCTGGTGCGGGCGGAGGGCCCTTACCGCGTGGATCTGAGGAAGCTGCGCATCCACGGCCGCCGTGCGCTGCAGATTGTGCGCGTGGGGTTGCCTGCCGGTATCCAGGGCGCAATTTTTTCCATCTCCAATGTGCTCATTCAGTCCTCCGTGAACTCGTTCGGCTCCGTGGCCATGGCGGGCAATTCCGCGTCCAACAATCTGGAGGGCTTTATCTACACGTCGATGAACGCCGTGTACCAGACCTCGCTGAATTTCACAAGCCAGAACCTCGGCGCGGGGAAGCGGGAGCGGCTCACGCCCATCCTGCTGCGCTGCCTCGGCATCGTGACGGCCGTGGGCGCCGGCATGGGGCTCGTCTTTTACCTGCTGCGCTTCCCGCTGCTCGGCATCTATTCGGAGGATGCGGAGGTTGTGCAGTTCGGCACGCTGCGCCTCACGATCTTCTGCGCCACGTATTTCACGTGCGGCATCATGGACACCTGCTGCGGCAGCATCCGCGGCCTCGGCTATTCTGTCCTGCCCACGATCGTCTCGCTCACGGGTGCGTGTGGCCTGCGCGTGCTCTGGATCTTCACCATCTTTGCCGCAAACCGCTCGCTCACGGTGCTCTATCTCTCTTACCCCGTCTCGTGGGTGATCACGGCGCTGGCGCACCTCATCTGCTACATCGTGATCCTCAGGCGGAAGGGGGACTCGATCGGCCGCCCGCCGCAGGGGAAAGCGGCCCCGGCACAGTCGTAACGGCCCCGTGCGGCCTAAATTTAGAGGCGCTCAGCGCCGGAAGGAGAACCATCCCATGACAAATATCTGGCATGACATCAACCCCAAGCGCATCACGCCGGAGGATTACATGTGCGTGATTGAAATTTCCAAGGGCAGCAAGAACAAGTATGAGCTCGACAAGGAGACAGGCCTGCTCAAGCTGGACCGCATCCTCTACACTTCCACCCATTACCCGGCCAATTACGGTTTCATCCCGCGCACCTTCGGCGACGATCAGGACCCGCTCGACGTCCTGCTCCTCTGTTCGGAGCCGGTGGCGCCGATGACGCTCGTCCACGCCTATCCGATCGGCATGATCTCCATGCTGGATAACGGCCGCCGCGATGAGAAAATCATCTCCATTCCCTTTGACGATCCCACCTACAACGTCTATCACGACATCAGCGAGCTTCCGTCCCATATTTTCGATGAGATGAAGCATTTCTTCAGCGTTTACAAGGCGCTCGAGGGCAAGGAGACGGTGGTGAACGAGGAGAGCGGCCGCGATCGCGCCATTGAGGTCGTGCAGCAGGCCATCGACAGCTATATCGACCGCTTCTGCAAGTGAGGATTGCCCACCCCGCCGCAGAAAAGAAGACGCCCCCGGCAGGGAAAAGCAGCTGCTTTCCCGCCGGGGGCGTTGTCTGTGCCGTGGGGTTATTCGCCGATCGGCACCTCGAATTCCAGTTCCCCGGAGGAGCCGGGGGCAATCTCATACTTTTCGAACACGAGCACCGGGTTTCCGTCGCTGTTCATGTAAAAGCGCTGATCCTCGGAAACGCCGGTGAACCCGCCCATCTCTGCGGTGAAGAAATTCTCTGGATGCGCGTCGATGGCTGCCTGGACCACAGCGTCGGCCTTTTTCTTCCAGTCGGGGCCGAGCACGTCGGCCAGCGTGAGCGTTTTGCCGGTGGTGAGATCAATGTTGTAATATGTGAGATCCGTAAACCCGGAAGCGCGCACCTCGAACCGCTCCAGCTCAAACGAGAGGATCTTTTCCGTGCACGATTTCACCTCATAGTCAAAGGAGATGGTGAGCGGGATGTAGTCCTCTGGATTGCCGCCTGTGGCAATGTAGGCTTCGTATTCCTCCTTGGCGCGCGTCCGTGCCGCGGTCAGATCCTCGTCGATCTTTTCCTGGATTTCCTTGTTGATCCGGTCTTCCAGCTCCGGGAAGGAAGTGCCTGTGATCTCCGGCACGCGCACATCGATGAACTCGCGGTCCGTGGCCACGTGGTATTCGGTGAACGTGAGCACCTCCGCCAGCGGGCCAATCAGCGGCGTCTGCGCCGCTGCCTGCGCGAAGGAGGGGCTGAGGTTGAGCGCTGCCAGAAAAGCCAGAAAGAGGCAGGCGGCCGCCGTTACAAGGCGGCGCACCATGCGGCGCGGACGCCGTGCCTTCAAAAATGCGGCGCGCACGGCATAGGGCAGTTCGGGCGGGAGCTCCGTTTTGCGGTATTCCTGCCGAAGCTGATCGAGCTGTTGTTTTCCGCTTTGCGTCATCAGAGGTCCTCCTTTTGTTCCAGATCCACGCGCAGCTGTGCCAAAGCGCGGTAAAGCCGCGATTTTACGGTGCTCAGCGGCGCGCGCACCACGTGGGCGATGTCCTCCAGTTTCATATCCTCGAAAAAGCGCAGCACCACAACGGTGCGCAGCTTTGGGTCGAGCAGGTCGAGCGAGCGGCGCAGATCCACAAGTTCATCGCGGTTCTGTTCCGGTTCGGCCGGCCCATCCCATTCCTGGTAAGAAAAGTCCGGCCTGCGGCGCCGCAGCCGCGAGATCGATTCGTTCACCACAATGCGCGTCATCCACACGCGCATGCTTTGCTCGTTGCGCAGGGTGGGGAGCTTCGAAAGGCCCTTGAGGATCGATTCCTGCACCACGTCCAGCGCGTCGTCGCGGTTTTTCATGTAGCTGTATGCCAACCGGTAAAGATCCGCCTGGTGCTCCTCCACAAGTTCTTGGAACCGGTTGGGCGAGCAGCCGGCCATCGGTCAGCCGGCGGCGGCTTCGTCTATGACAGAAAGGGCCGCGCTGTTGTCGTCGGAAACGCAGAGGATAACGGTGTCGCCCCGCGTCTCAATCACGGGGTCGCTGAGCTTTGTCATCTCCTGGGGCTGATAGTTCGTGTAGGCGGCTTTCTGATCCTCCACACGCTTTTCCAGTGCCGCGCGCACCGTCTCCACTTGGCCTGCGTCGGCCGCCGTGAATACGGCGATCTCTTCGGCCGTCGCACCTGTGCTCACATATGCCTTCCCGGCCGAAACGGCGGCGCTGTCAATGCCATACACATTCACCGCCGCGTCCAGCTCCAGCGGCGTCATCTGGTCCACGAAGGGCACAGTTCCGGCCAGGCTGTCCGCCAGGGCCACGGCGTCGATTGGGGCGGAGGACTGCGCCTCGTCCCGGCTTGCGCACGATGCGCAAGCCAGCAGAACCGTGCCCGCCAGTACGGCAGCCGCAAGCCGTTTCCAGTTTCTGAATTTCATAGGGAATTCCCTCTTTTCCTGATCAAGTATTTTCGTCAAGGTATGCCGTCCATTTCCGGCAGTAGTCGATGTTGGGGTGTACGCCGTCCGTGGAGGCGCCGGCGGGCAGCGCGCCCGTCTCGTCCATCACGGCCGTGTTCACGGGCAGGTATGTCGCGCCCTTTTCCTCCGCCATCGCCTGGATCAGCCCGTTGAACTCGTTGATGCGCGGGTTGTTGTAGATCTCGTCGATCTCCGATTTCTTGGCGGAGACCGGCAGGATCGACTGCACGTAGATCGTCGCGCCCGGCTGCGTTTCCTTGAGCTTGTCAATGATCTTGCCGTAGTCGTCGATGAAGATGTCCGTGCTCACCCAGCCGAGCTCGTTCACGCCGAGCATGATGTAGATGCGCTTGTACTGCTTGCGGCCGATGGCGTCCATCACCGTCATCTTGGAGCCGTCCACATCGATGCACGGCTCGGTGAACACGGTGTCCACCTTCAGGCCCTTGTACGTGTAATAGTCCGCTCCCTTGAGCAGACCGTATGTCTTGAGTGCTTCGGTGCGGCTGTCGCCGATGAAGGCCGCGTCGCTGTAATCGCCCGGTTCCACCGGGATCGGGCTCTCGGCAGCACTCTCCGCGCCGCCCTCCGTGCTGCTCTCCGCCGGTGCGGAGGCCTGGCTTGATGCCCCGTCCTGCGCGCCGGCTGTGCCGCTCTCCGGCGAGGAAAGGGCCGGTTCGGACACGCCCTCCGCCTGGGAAACGGAGGATGCCGGGCCAACGGTTGCGGCATCCGGCCTTGTGGCGGAGGAAATCGCGCGTGAAACAAAGAACACCAGGGCTGCCAGCGCCGCAACAATCAGCACGGCGGCGGCGATCAGCAGCGCGCGTCTGCGAACAAGGCCGCGTCTTCTGTAATTTCTTCCTCTTTCAACTTTCATATTCAAACACCCCGCGGTATCATATTCCCTTTTGGACACGGAGGAACCCGTGCATAAGAAAAGACGTCCCTTCCCGCAGAAAAGTTTCAGCCGAAGCAAAAAAATCCGCTCAAAAAGCCGCCTAAAAAAGGCTTCCGACCGCTAGAGCCGGAAGCCTTTTCCGCAGACAAGGGAAAACCGCTTATTTGCTGGCCTCGTACACCGCAACGGCGCAAGCCACGGTGGCGCCGACCATCGGGTTGTTGCCCATGCCGATAAGGCCCATCATCTCCACGTGCGCAGGCACGGAGGAGGAGCCGGCGAACTGGGCGTCGCCGTGCATGCGGCCCATGGAGTCGGTCAGGCCGTAGGAAGCGGGGCCGGCGGCCATGTTGTCCGGGTGCAGGGTGCGGCCGGTGCCGCCGCCGG
>CAKNKY010000047.1 GCA_930987725.1 uncultured Anaeromassilibacillus sp.
GCCCAATTGAATCTTCACGGTTGTGCCGACCGCCTGCTGTCCCAATGTTGCCATGCACTCACCTCCTTAGCATTCCAGGCGGCTCTGCGCCGCGTTGTATACGCCTGCCGTCACGCTGAACCCCTCCAGCGAGCTGAACACCAGCGTGAACGGGTTGCCCGTGATGTTCGTGAAGAGGGCATCCTTCACCTGTGCAATGTCCGCCTCGGCCTGCGCCACCCGCGCGGCAAGGGGCACGAGTCCGTCCTGCACCTCCCGCTCAAACGTCTCCTCCAGCTCTGTGCGCAGCGCGCCGAGCGCATCCATGTTTCGCTTGAGCTGGCTGTCAATCGCCTCCGTCGTCTCGTTCACGACGTCAATGCTGTAATATTCCTCCTCAAGCGGAAGGGGAAACTGATAATTCTGCGTTCTGCCCGGCATGGGCTATCACCTCGTTTCGCATCGTGTCGTGCGTCAGCAGGCCGAGTTCGCGGTGGCGGAACGACCCGAGCAGCGCATGTGTGTTCTTTTCCAGGCTGAAATCGATGCGCACGGCCAGCGGCGTGACCCGCTCGAGCAGCGCGCGCACCTCCGCTTCGAGAGACTTGAGGGCCAGGCTCAGCCGCACGCGCAGCACACAGCCGCCCTCGGCCAGCTCCGCCGTGCAGTTTCCTTCCCCGCACAGCGTGTCCAGCTGAAAGCGAAGGGCGCGCAGCGTGAAGGGCGGCTGCTCGTTCAGGCGTGCCTGAATCCGCGAGCGGCGCGCGGTGAGCAAATCGGTGGCACGCGCCGGAAGGCGAAGCATCGTCTCCCAGCGGGAAAGGCCGTATGTGCCGGCTGAGCCGAGAAACTGATCGTCGAGGCCGCGATCCACGGCCTGCCACAGCTCCTCAAACAGGGATTGCTGGCCCGCCATGGCCGCCTGCATCTCCCGATAGGGCCGCAGCGCGTCCGGCAGGTATTCCATCAGCTTACGATCCAATCAGCATTCCTCCCACCGGCACCTCGTCCTCCGAAAGGGAAAGGTTTCCGCCCGCGCCGTTGAGCGCGGTCACCGTCACATCCACCACGCCGGGGCAGGCAAGCAGGGCGCTTTCCAGCGCGCTGACACGCACCGTGAGCCCTCCCTGCGATTCCGCCCAGCTTTTGCGCAGCGAGAGAAGATAGTCCTGCATGGCCTCCTCCAGATAGGGTTTGGCGGCCTCCCAATCCCAGCTTTCCTCATATTGCAGCGAAACCTCGGCCGTCACCGGCACGCCGCGCACGCCTTCCACCTGCACAATGTGGCCGATGGGCGCAAAGCCCATCCCCTCTCCCTGGTTTTCCCGCGGATCCACCGCCTGCTGCACCTGCTCGCACAGCTCCGCCGTGGGCGGGGAAAAGGCGCTGTCGAGGAAGAGCAGCCGCACCACCCCGCCCGTGACGAGCAGCCCTTCCCCCGCCGCCTGTGAAGCGGCCTGCAGCCAGGCGGCCACCGCCGGGGGCGTGTCCTCCGGCAGGGCGGAAAACCAACTGTCCCACCCCTGCGGCAGCGCGAGGGCGGCGGGGTCAAGGCCGCCGTTCCAGGCGCGGAAGACGCGCACGCCGCCCACGCCGGGCAGCGCCCCCGTCTTTTCGAGGTAATCGGCGCGGTTGCCGCCGAACGACTGCGCCTGGAAGCTCGCCAGATAGCGGCTGCGGAACGATTCCGTCTCCTCCTCGTCCTCGCCGGGCACAAGCAGCTCCTCCGCCCGGATACTCTCCAACCCGGCCACGTATTCCACCGGGGAAAGCTCACCCGGCACATCGTTCCCCGCCGTGCCGGCCGTTTCACAGCGCAGCGTGCAGGAGCCGGGGCCAAGAAGCTCCTCCACGGCGTAGTTGACCTCCCCCAGGTTGAAGCGCGTGCCGACCGCAAGCGCCAGATCCTGCGGCAGGAACGAGCCGCGAATCAGCGCGGCCGAGGCCGGCTTTGGCTCCAGCCCGCGCTCCGCGGCGCGGCGCAGGAGATACGGGCGGGAGGCCGTGTCGGCGAACGTCTCATCGAGCACGGCGTCAAGCTGGAGATACAGGTTCTGCGCCTCCGCCGCGGCGGGCGCCTGGGCATACCAGAGCACCGATCCCTCGCGCGTGTCCAGCCCCGGGTGCTCTGCCACTGCCGCCTGCATCATGGAAGCCAACAGGTTTTCATATGTGATGTCCTCATACATTTACAGTTCCACCTCCCGATCCTCGCGCAGGCTGCCGAACACGGATTCCACGGTGAAGGCCGCCGTCACGCGGCCGCCGCGTCCCTTCGTGAACGTGAAATCGTGCACGGCGGTGATCCGGTCATCCTGCAGAAGGGCTTCCGTGATCCGCCGCTCCACCTCCGGCAGCGCGTAGGAGAGCGGCTTGCCGAAGAGATCGGCCAGCTCCACGCCGTAATTCCAGCTGTGGATCAGCCACGCATACCGCTCCACCGAGAGGATGAGCCGCACCGCCTGGCGCACGGCGTCCAGCCCGTCCGCCATGCCGGCCATGCGGCCCTCCTCCTCCCACAGCCGGAAGGTGCGCGAGGGCAGACGCTCCGCAAGCTGCGGCGGCTGTGTAGAAGCTGTGCGCGGCGTCATGAGGCGCCTCCCAACCGGTCCAGCAGCAGATACAGCCCGCCGCCCTGCACGCGCAGGAGCGCCACGCGGTCCCCTGCCTGCAGATCGCCGAGCCGCTGCGGCACAAGCAGGAACGAGCCGCTCAGCACGAGCTTCTCCTCCACCTTGACGGAAAGCGGGGAGGCGGCAGAGACGGTGCCGAACCGCAGTTCAAGCGGCCTCGCCGCCTGCACCGCCTCCAGCGCCGCCCGTTTCACAAGTCCCACGGCGGATTCCGCCATTCTTCCTCATCCTCCTTCTGTCATCGTCAGATCCATGGTGTGCGCGCTGCCGAAAAAGGTGTGGCACGCGCTTTCCACCAGGAACAGCCCGGCCGCGCGCGGCAGATCGAGCGTCACCTGGGAGCCGGCGCGCACCTGCGGGCTGCCGGCCGCCCCCTTCACCGTGACCTCCATGAGCGGCGTGCCGTACGCGCGCAGAAGCCGGCCCGCTTTCTCCTGCGCGCCGGCCGGATCCTGCAGCTTTTCAAAATACTGCAGCACGCCCCACCGGCCGGAGAGCGATTCGTCCGACGCCGTGAACACGCGCCGGATGCCGCGCCGCCCGTCCTCATAGAGCAGCTTCACGCGGCTGTAAGCCCCTGTGTCAATGCTCTCGCGGCATGTAAAGGAGAGCGCGCAGCTCTCATCCAGCAGCACGTTCGTGCGCAGGGAATCCACATGCCTCAGGCAGAGCAGGCCGCCGTCGTCAAACAGCACATACCGCCTCCCCGTGGCGCGGGCCGTCTCGTCCAGCGCGTTCTCGAGCATATCCCGCAGCGCGGCGTTCTCCTCCGCACCCTGCGCAATCACATAGCCCGTCTCCTCCACCTCGCCGAGCGCGAGGCGGTAATCGGTCGCTATCATGCGCAGGAGGCCGGAAGCCGTCATGCCCACATAGAGCAGCGTGTCGCGGCTCAGAAGGTAGCGCAGCTGGTCATACGCCGTCACGGAGACGAGGCGCCGCCCTTCCTGCACGCGCGTGAACACGTAGCCGCAGAAGAGCAGCGCTCCGTCGAGCCGCAGGCTCACACGGCAGCCCTCCCGCAGGGCGGGAAAGCCCTCCTCCTCGAGCACGGTGAACGTGAGGCGGCCGGGCGAACCGCTCATCGACGTCTCCCACTGCACGCTCCCCACCACAACCGGCAGGAACACGGCGCCGTCCTGCTCGGCCATCATCTCAACGGCCATGGTTCACGGCAGCGTCAGCACCTGCCCGGGGTAAATCAGGTTCGGGTTCACAATCTTGTCGGTATTCAGGTTGTAAATTTCGCGCCAGCGCGAACCGTCTCCCAAAAAGAGCTTTGCAATATTCCACAGGCAATCCCCTTTCTTCACCGTATAGGTCGAGGCGGAGGGCGCGCCGGAGGTTTCGCGCTGCGGCTGCGCCTTGGATCCTCCGGCCGTCTCCGTCACCGTTTTCACCGCGTAGGGCTTCCACTGCCGCAGCCGCAGCGTGACGCGCATGTCGTCGCCGAGCTCCTGTGCGTCCTCCTCCACGATGTAATCCTCAAGCGCCACCGTCAGGTTCGTGCCGAACCGCAGGCTGTGGTTTTGTCCGGTGCGGTTCACAATAAACTGCGTGTGCCGCTTTTCTGTTTTCAGCCGCTCAAACAGGTTCAGGTAGGCGAGCGGCTGCTGCCACCCGCTGTTGACAAACGGATAGTACCGGTATGGCAGCAGAAGCTCCAGCTCCACCTCGGTGAGCGCCGGGCTTTCCGGCAGGTTCAGTTCCCCGCCGTCGAGGAGCTGCGCCGTGCCGTTCCGGCTCTTCACCGTCATGCGCACCTTTCCCGGCGTCACGGGAAGAAGCACGCCGTCGAGATAAAACAGATACGACATTTATCCATGCACCCCCTCGGGGGAGCTGTAAAGCCCTTCCGCAAACCGGCGCGTCCACAACTCCCAGAAATCCCCCGTTTCCCGATGTTCCTCCCCGCGCACCGTCTTCCGGCCGGCGGACACCACGATCCGCTCCGCCTGCGAAGGCGCGCTCTCCGCGGGGCGCGGCACCCGGCGCAGGCTTTCTTCGCCCGATGGCTCCGGCACGGGGAACAGGGCTGCGATGCGCTGCGCGGCCGCCGTCTGCCAGGCAGCGGAGGCGGCTGCCCCGGCCTGAGCGGAATCAAATACCCCACCGGGCCACACACTGCCCGAAAAAGATGCCATGCGTCCCGCACCCGTCTCGCGCTGCACGAAAGCACCGGAGTCCGCGCGCGCCGGCAGCTCCTGCCTTGCCGCCTGCTGCAAAGCCGCCGGTTGGGCTGCCGCGGACAGCACCGCCGAAACGGCCGCCTCCGTCCCGGCGCGGCGCAGCACGGCAGCCGCAAGCGGCGCGGCGGTTCCCCCTATTTCGGAGAAAACCCGGAAAACGCTCTTCTGCCGCTTCAGGGCAACCAGGCCTGTAAGCGGAGATTCTTCCGCCTCCGCCAGCCAGTCCGGCGGGCCGGAAAGTACCCCGGCGGCCATGGGCACTGCGGCCGTGCCGGGAAGCACAAAGGCCCGGCGGGCCGCAGGGACGGCTGCCTGCGCCGCTCCCGCGGCAAGGTTCGCTGCCCGCGCCGCGGGAGTCCCCGTTGTCTGCACTTCCGCCGCCGGCGCGGGAACCGGGGCACGCAGGCCGAAGGCCCGGTCTGCCACAGGGGAAGCATACAGGCCGGCAGCTTGATCTGCCCCGGCCGAAAGCAGCGCTGCGCCTCCGGCAAACCGCAAAGCGGCCCCACTCGCACGGGAGGCAACTGCCGCAGGCCGGGCCGCGCCGTTCCCCGCCGCGGTTTCTTCCGGCAGGGAGAGCGCCAGAGCGCCCTCACCCACTGCAGCAAGGCGGCGCTGCACATCATCCCGAGCCATACGCGCCGACCGCAAACGCCGTTCCCACAAGGCAAACCAGTCCCACTGCGCCATGGGCGCACCTCCCTTCTCTCACGTCGCGCGCTCCGCGTGCACCGCCAACGCAGCCAGCAGGAAAGCCCGCTCCCTGCGGCTGAGCGAAAAATACTGCGACGGCATCAGCCGGAACGAAAAGAGGCAGGCATACGCGGCGGCGGCTTCCCCGTCGCCGCCGCGGATCAGTTTTTTGCCTCCTCGACCTCATCCTCCATCGTGCGCGAAAAGCCGCACACTTCCTGCACCTTCTCGAGATACGCGGCGTATTCCCCCGCCGTGAGCATGGCGCGCAGGAGCTGCTCCGCCCCCATTACGCCGTAGCTGTCCTGCAAAGCGCGATCGTTCAGATCCGGGTACACTGTGCAGGCGGCCGCAAGCCGCCCCAGGTATTCGCCGGCGTCCGTTTCCGTCATAAACTGGCCGCGGCGGCCGGGCAGCGGCACACAGTGCGCGCAGGATCGGCGCAGCGATTCATCCTCCTCCGCCGAGAGGCAGCGCAGCTCCCAGAGCTCGGGCGCGCCGTCCTCCCCGCAGAATCGGGGCGATGCCGCCCAGCGCACCGGCCGGGGCCGCTCCGCGTTTTTGGCCAGAAAAGCGCTCAGTCCCATCGTCTGTCCCCCCTCTTTCTCATTCCATGCCGTCGAGCTGCACGAAGCGCTCCGGGATCTCGAAGTCCTCAAACGTAAAGTTCATCTCCTCGTCGAGGTAATCGGCGTCCGCGTCAAACTTGGCGAGCACGCCGCCGTCGATGTTGCAGTCCTTGAGGATCACCGTCTGCCGCCCCGCCGCGGAGGTGGGATCGTCGTTCGTCACCTGGATGTCGAAGTAGACGTCCTCGCCCGTGCTCTTGTAGCGGAGCATCAGCTCGCGGAACAGGGAGGTGTTGTAGTGAAACTCCGCCTTTCCCGTGCCCTTCCAGCCGGTCGATTTGTTGCCGCGTCCCGTTCTGCCCAGGATCGGCACCGTAGATTTCTCGCGCTCGAAGCGCGCCTCCAGGTTGATTGCCTGCATAAACAGGTACCGTCTGCCGTCAATTGTCACATAGCACTCCGCCAGCGCGGCGGAAACGGTGTCTTTCGCGTTCATAGTCAGCATCTGGCTGTTCCCCCCTCTGCCTTAGGCCGCGCCTGCCACGGTCACGGTCATGTAGAGCTGCTCCATGGCGCACACGGGCGTCACGGCGTCCGTCACAATCACGCTGCGCTTCGTCTGCCCGGCCGCCACCTGCACGTTCTCCGGGTCGAAGTTCTCAATCGCGCGCTGGCGTTCCAGCTCCTGGTGGTGTTTCACAATGTCGTTCCAAAGGCTGATCCGCCCGGCCTCATCGTTCGGGATCTGCCCGAGGTAGCGCGTGCAGAAGAGTGAAGCCACGTCGTTCGCGATCTGGTCGAGCACGCGCACCGTCTGGTTGAGCGCGAAGTCCTCCCCCCTGTCCGCAGTGAACGTCACGAGCGTGTTCACGTCGGAGAGCACGCGCGCCTGCCCGCCCGCCTGGTGGAACAGGAACTGCCCGGCCTGCATGCCCTGCTCGAGCTCCGCCTGCGTGTAGCTCAGGTCGGGCGTGTATGCGCCGTCGTAAATCTTGTTCGAGCAGCTCTTGTTCACGGCGCAGCCGGCCGCCGCGCCCGTCACCCAGTAGACGAGGGCAGGCTCCTCCTCCTGCGCGCTGTTCTGCACGCTGATGACGCCCTCATAGTCGGCGTCCGTGCGGTAGAGCACCGTCTGAAACTTCACGCCTGCTTCCTCGCGCATTCTCCGCGTGAAGGAGACGAACAGCGCGTTCACCTCCTCGTCCGTGCTGGCGCAGCCCAGCGCCTGGAACGTGAACGGCTCCACCGCCTTCAAAAAGGCTTCGTAGTCCGCCGTTTCCGGCTCCTTGTCGGTGCCGCCGGTGAGCGGCTCCCCTGCCGTGGCGGCCAGCGCCGCGTCGGTAAACGTCACAAAGTCGTTCGGCACAAGCTCGGCGGCGCTCGCCACCGTCTGCACCTCCTGCTCCGTGCCGTCCACCACGGTGGCCACCTCGTAGCTGCCGCCGTTCTCGCGGATCACAATGCGGATGCGGTTGCCGCCGGAACCGCCGTATCTGGCCGAAGCGTGCGTGCTCTGCGCCTTCCCGCCGCCGGCAGGGCGGTAAAACAGCAGCGTTTCCGCGTTGCAGAACGCCTCGCGCACAGGGCGCAGCGATTCATCGTCGGCGCTGCAGCCGAACAGCCGCATGGCCTCCTGTGCAAAGTATTCGGCCTTCAGGCTCGTCACAACGCCCTCCGGCCCCCAGGAAAGGGGCAGGAACAGGGCGGCCGTGCCGCGTGCGCCGAGCTGTGCCGAAGCGCGCGCCGCGCTGACAAAATTCAGATACGCTCCCGGCAGGACCTTGTTCTGCGCGGTAAAGGTTCCTCCTCCATATGCCATCTTTCATTCCTCCGTTTCTCTCTCCGCCGCCGGTGCGCCGAGCGCCACCTGCAGCGTCTCCATCGTCTGCACGTCCGTTTGTTCCGCGGCCGCAGCGGTGTAGGACGCCTCCGCGCGGGCCGTTCCGTCCTCCACGCGGCCGGTAACCCCGCTGCCGCGCAGCGCGGGCCCGCCGTCTGCCTGCACCACCGCCAGCGCTTCCAGCAGCTTTTCCAGCCCCAGGCGCGGCGCATCCTCCCCCTGCGCCGCGCTTTGGGCCAGATAAACGGCCGAAACGCGCACCGTCAGCTCCACCCTGCCGCAGGGCAGCGGGCGACGGGCCGCCTCCTGCGCCTCCAGAAAGACGCAGGGCGGCCGCGCGCCCTGCTCCACCCGCCCGGCATACACCTCCGTGCCCTCGCCGAAGGCGGACCGCACCGCCTGTGCGGCACCCTCCAGCACCTGCTGCACCGCCATCGTTTCAGCCTCCTTCACACAACCTCGTTTTCCAGGGAAAGCGCTATCTCCTGGTGGGAGCCGTAAACGGCCGGCTGCCCGCTTCTGCCGTAAAGGCGCTGGCCGCCGCGCCCCTTCACCAGCACGCGCGAACCTGCCGGGATCTCCCACTCCGGCGCGAGGAAGATCTTCACGCTCTGCTCCGCCTCAGCCCAGGGGCTCGCCTCATCCGCCGTACGCAGGCCGGCAAAGGACTGCCGCCCCGCGCCGGAAAAAGAGACGCGGCACGGCGCGTCCGTCACCGTCTGCCGTTCCTCAGAGCGCGTGAAAGCGCCCTCCCGCACCGGGACGCGCACCGTCACCGTGGCCAGGCAGTCATAGAGGCTTTCCACCGCACTTCTAAGGCTCACCAGATCAGCCTCCTCCACCGGGCGCAGTCGCGCCGCGCCCCTTCCGTCAGTTCCTCCGCCAGCCTCCGGCGCAGCGCGCCGGGCGTCTCCGCTTCGGAAAACTGCACCTGCGTGTCGCCTTCCTTTACGGAGACAGCCTGCGCGCCCGTTTCCCCCTGCGCCGCGTCCTGCGGCAGCATCAGGCAGTAGCCTGCGGCCAGCGCGGCCGTCTCCTCGAGCAGGGAATCCGGGGCGGCCGGCGCGCCGCAGATGGAGGCCGCCTCCGCCAGCGCGCGGCGCGCGCACGTGAGCAGCGTTTCCTCCGGCGCGTCAAGCCCGGCGGCTTTCGTGTAGGAAGCGGCGCGCGCCGCCACCTCGCTTTCCGTCATGCCGACACCTTGATCTTGCGCATCACGCCGGCGGCCTTCGTGGATTTCAGCGCCACGGCGGCCACCATTTCGACCTCGCCCGTCTTCACGGCGCCGGAGGTGCGGTAATCCGGCAGCCACTGGCGCACCGGCAGCATGCCGGCCGGGCTCACGGCGTGGAAGCCGTCCAGGCCGAAGCGCACGGCATAGAGGGACGTGCAGCCCGCGTTTTCGGAGCTGTCCACCGGCACGATGGGGTCGTTCGTGCCCGGCTTCGCGCCCAGGTCCACGAGCGGGATGGAGCCGTAGCGCTCCACCTGCTGGCCGAACTCGTTGAGCGACGTCTGATACATGCCGGCACGGCGCGCGCAGGCGCGCAGCTTGGCGATGAGCTTCGTGTTGCCGCCGATGAAATCGGGCGTGCCGTCGAGGCCCATGAGGAACTCGTCGAGCGCGTCGAGGAAATACATGTAGTTGGTGTCCACCGCGGCGGAGGTGGAGAGATCGATCGCGGCGGCGGGGATCAGCTCCGTGGAGGAGCCGGTGAGCGCCTTCTCCAACCCGTCGAACGATTTGCTGTCCTGCTCGCTGTCGCCGTTGATCACCGTGTCGGTGAAGAGGGCCGCGGCCGCCTTCACCTTCTGCGCCATCTGGAAGCCCACCTCGTTGGCCGCGCCGCCCATGTCGGCAATCACGCGGTCAATCTGGAAGGAGCCGCCGAAGATTTTCAGGTCGACGGAATACCGCTTTTTCGCGGCCTCCTGCGGCGTGTATTCGCTGTTCAGCTCGCGGAACTGGGCCGTGGGCTGCGTCACCACGCGCGTGTAGCTGTACGTCATGGTGGAGCCGCCGCCGGGGCAGGCCACGCAGTCGTCAAACGGGATGTGGTCGAGCAGGAATCCGGATTTGCGGAACTCGTCGATCACGAGGGGCGAAAGCTTGTCCTGCACGCTTTCCTTTGCCTGTGCCAATGTCACTGCCATGCGTCATCTTCCTTTCTGATTCAGTCGTTCTGTTCAGTCTTCTTCGTCCTGCGCCTGCATAGCCTGCGCAATCGCCTGCCCGAGCGTGAGGGCCTCCTGCGCCCCCTCGCCCGGCGCAAGCCCCTGCGCCGGCCGGAAGCCGGAAAGCCGCGCCGGCCGGCCGTCCTCAAAGAGGAACGACGTCTCCGGCGCCGTTTTCAGCGCTTCGATCTGTTCGTCCAGCTCCGGCGCTTCGCCGTCCTCCCCTGTTTTCACGAGGGCGCGGGCCGCCTCCAGGCTGCGCGCGCCGGCCTTCGCCAGCGCCAGCATCACGCGGCTCTCCGCCTGCTCGCGATGCAGCGCCTGTTCCCAGCCGGCGCGCTCCTCCTCCAGCTCGCGGGCGGAGGCCTCGCACACCTGCTGCGCCGTCTCCGGCGAAAGGCCAAGCTCCTGCAGAAATTCTGCCTTCATTCCGTTTTCCCTTCCTTTCCCGTCTTGTTTTCCCGCGCCAGTCTCTCCTGCTCACGCTGCACGTCCTCCACCCAGGGGTGGTGCGCCAGCAGCGTCTCCTGCGAAAGGAAACCGGCGGACTGCGCCACGCTCCCGATCACCTGTTCCTCGTTCACAATCGTGTTGCGGCGGAACACAAGCGAAACGGGCGCCTCCCCCGCGGGCCTGCCCTCGTTTGCCAGGCAGGCCCGCACAAAGGGCAGCAGCGAGCGGAACATGGACTGAAATTCCGCTTCCAGCATGTCGGCGTCGAGGTCGATGTCGCTGAACACGGAGCGCAGGTTCATCTCATTCGGCGTGCCGGCGGCGCGCAGGTCGCGCGCGTCGTAGCCGCGGGCGTTTTCCACCATGGCCCGCTTGAGCAGCTCCAGCACGGCCTTGTAGTTATCGGCGTTCACCTCCATGGTGAGCGTGCGCACGTCGCCGCCAGGCGCGCCCGCGTCGCTGCGCACCTTCACCGCGCCGTAGGCCGCCAGGTTCCGGCGGAACTCGCCCAGGTTCTGGCCGTCGTAGTTCACGAGCACCAGGATGGTATTGCGCGGATCCTCCTGCATCGCGTTCACGAAATTCGAGAGGATGAGGTTCACCGCGTCCTGCAGCGATTTCACGCGCGCCAGCAGCGGCATGCCCGCCGGGCCGTTCTTCACTGCCAGCAGCGGCAGCCTGCCCCAGCACAGATCGAGCTGCCGCGCACCCGTGTCTGCCCGCACATAGGGCGAAAAGAACGGCTTTTCCCGCACCAGGGCACGCCCCTCGCGCCGGAAGCGGTATACCCCCTCTTCCGTGTAAAGTTCCGCATACCCGGCGCGCACGCGGCGGCCTCCGCGGTCCTCCTCGCGCTCCCACACGCGCAGCGCCGCCTCCAGCTCCGTGCGGCTCTCGTCCGCCCAGAAGGGAAGCACCTCCCAGGGCCGGAAGCGGCGCAGCCGCAGGCCGCCCTGTTCGCCGGGGCTCACAAAGAGCCAGCCCGTGCCCCCGGCCAGCGCGTCGTGCGCCGCGCCGCGCAGCGCGCGGAAGAACTGCGGCCCCAGCGTCTCCTGCACGGCCGCGGCGGCCGCGCAGTCCTCGCCCGCAAACACGGGCGGCTTGCCCAAAAGGTAGTTCACCTTCTGGTCGAGCAGGCGGGCATACTGGTTATCGAGCAGGCGGGCGTTCGGCAGGTTGCGCACCTCCACCGGCACGCCCTCCGGCCCGATCACCGTGCGCACGCGGCGCAGGATGCGCTGCTCGCCCAGGTAATACAGTTCCCCCAGAAGCTGGCTGCGGCGCGCGCGCGAGTGCTCCCACTCCCGCAGCTCCCGCTCCAGGAACGCGAGCTCCTGTTCCCCCGCGCGCGCGGCGGGCGGGGCAGGCGGCTGGGCAAACGCGCCCGCTGGGGCGGCGCCCCAGCTCAGCCCCCGACGCACGGCGCGCCCCGCCTCCACGGGGCCATGATCCATCGCTTCATCTTTCTTCTCCTTTCCCGCCCGCGCCTCACGCGAAACTGAACGTCTCGCCGCGCAGCACGGTGCGCACAAAATAACGGATCTCATCCATGGCGTGGTCGTCCTCCTTCACGGGCCGGTCCTCGCCGCTCTCCGTGTCCCAGCGGTAGAGCGAAAATTCCCGGATCGCTGCGGCGCACGATTCGCACACGGCGATCCGCCCCTCGTGCAGGGCGGCCGCCGTGTCCCGGATGCCGGCCAGCACGGCGTTGTCGGCGCGGCGCACCGGCAGGCCGCGCCGCCGCAGCGCCGCCAGAAAGCTGGAGGCCGAAGGGTCCACCACCACCGCCTCCAGCCTGCGGCCTCCTGCCAACCGCTCGAGCGCATCGCAGTATTCCTCGTCCGTGAGCTGTTCGCGGCTCTCTCGCCCGCTGTGGTAATATTCGGCAAAGCGGTACCATACGCCGCCGCACTCGCCCCAAAGCCCCATCGAGCACGGGTTGAGCGTGCCATAGTCCACGGAGACAAAGAAGCGCGTATAGGGCCGGTCCCCGTCCTTCACAATGCCCTCGCCCTGCGCCGCGCGCGGATATACAAGGCCCTCCGCCGCCACCCAGCGCCCCATGATGTACCGCTCATAGAACACGCCGGAAAAGCTCTGCTTCGCGCGCTCGATCGCGCGCGGGGAAAGGCCGGGGTTGTCCTCCAGAAGGAAGTGCAGCCGCTTGGCGTTCCGCTCCTTCGCCCGCAGAATCCATTCGCGGTAAAACCAGTGCGTCGGCGCGGCGGGGTTGCAGTTAAACCAAAGCCGCGCGCCCTCCACGCTGAGCGTTCGCGTCACGGCCTGCTCCACGAAGGAGCGCGGCATGAGCGCCGCCTCGTCCAGCAGCACGCCGGCGAGCGTCATGCCCTGAATGAGCATGTAGCTCGATTCGTCGCGCCCGCCGAACACATAAAAGCTGCTGCGGCGGCCGCGGTATTCTGCCGTCAGCACGGAGAGCGAGCGCGAATAGCGCAGCGCGTATTTTTTCCGCAGGCTGGGCAGCGCGAGCAGCGGCTCCACCAGATTCCGCTCCGCCGAGCGCACCGTCTTGCCGCACAGTGCGAACGACATGCCCGCAAAGCGGTGCATCGCCCATTCGAGGAAGGCCGCCCCCATGAGGATCGTCTTGCCGGTTCGCACGGCCCCGTCGCAGATCAGCGCCGCATACGGCTCGTGCGCAAAGCGGAAAATCTCGAGCTGCTTTTCAGAAAGCCGCTCAAACCTCACGCTCCACCGCCTCCGCCAGTGCCTCAAACAGGCCGTCGTCCTCCTCCTGCTCCGCGCTCGGCGCGGGCCTGTCGCGCCAGCGGTCCGGCCGCCTGTTCTTGAGCCAGAACACCTGCGCCGTCGTGTTGCCGGGCACGTGCATCTCCTCCTCGGCCGTCTGCAGTTCTTCCTTTTCCTGCACCTTTTTGCCCGTTTCCGGGTCATAGGAAACGGTTTTCACCTTGAAGGCCTTCTTCACCGGCTTGTCATAGCCAGTGGCCTTGTGCAGCAGCGCGCTCTCCACCTCCCACGCGGCGTTGCGGCCGCGGCGGAGCGCCTCCCCCAGCGGACCGCCCGCGCGTTTCCAGCGCAGCAGCGTGCGTTCCGGCACGCGCATCCGCCTGGCAATGGCGCGGTCGTCCTCGCCGTCGCGCGCCCAAAGCTCCGCGAGCTGCAGCCCCTCCTCGCTCTCCCAGAACTCCCGCTTCCTCATTGCTTATCCTTCTTCCCCTCCTTCTTTTGCTTCCCGGCGCTCGCATAGGGGCAGCAGGGCCGCACACAAAAGTTGATTCCAGTCAACCACTTGGGGTTATACATGCAGTTTCCATTTTTGCGGCAAAGCATGGCGCTTCCCTCCTTTTTCCGTTTTCGGGAAAAGAAAAGGGGAACCGTTCCGGCCCCCGTTCTTTCTTTCCAATTGTAACCTTACCACACGGCAGGCGCGACATGCTATGACGCAAGGTGACATCGGCTGCCCTCTTGCAGAAGATTTTGCACCTCACGCAGTGCCATCGTGTGCAGCCGCATGATCTGCCGCTCCGAATAGCCCATGTGTTCCGCTGCCTCCGCAAAGGTGAAATTGCACTGGTAATACAGACGCAGCAGCTGGGAAAGCCGGCTGTCCTCCAGCCTTCCGAGCACCTCCTCCTGCCGGGCGCGCAGCTCGTGCATGCGCTCCCGCAGCGCGTCAATCTCCGCTTCAAGCCCCGCCAGCTCGCAGGCACAGCTCTCCACGCGGCTACCCGCCTGCTGCTGCACGCGCTCCTTTCCCAGAAACGAGGTGGTGCGCTCCGCCAGCTCCCGCCAGCGGCGAAGCTGCTCCATGCGCACCGCCAGCTCGCGCGCGGCTTCCTGCGGCGCGCGCAAAAACCGCCGCGCCTCCTCAAAAGACTTTTTTCCCGCCATGGAAACTCCCCCTCTCTGTTCGCCATTTTTGTTTACTAAAGTGAACATCACAAGAAAAGAAAGCGCCGAACTTTAGAACATACGTTCGGCTTTCAAGAGAGATTATACGCGCGAAAAAGAATTCTGTCAACCGTTTTTTTCCAAAAAACACGCCTGCGGCGGGCACACCTGCGGTGAGCAAGTCGCGCACCGTGTTTTTTTTCTTTCCCGCGTCTCGCACGCACGCGGTTGATTCCGGGTGCGCGCCCGCGCACGGCTCCTGTTTCCTCAGGCAAGGAAAACGCCCGCGCCTGCGCCGGGCACACCTGCGGTGGGCAATTCGCGCGGCTGCGCCGAGCAAGTCGCGCACCGTGTCTTTTTCTTCCCCGCGTCTCGCACGCCCGCGGCTGGTTCCGTGTGCAAGCCCACGCATGGCTCCTGTTTTCCCGGGCGGGGAAAAAGCCCGCGCCTGCGCCGGGCACACCTGCGGTGGGCAATTCGCGCGGCTGCGCCGAGCAAGTCGCGCACCGTGTCTTTTTCTTCCCCGCGTTTCGCACGCCCGCGGCTGGTTCCGGGTGCGTGCCCGCGCACGGCTCCTGTTTCCTCAGGCAGGGAAAAAGCCCGCGCCTGCGGCGGGCAATTCGCGCACCGGGTTTGTGTCTGCGCCCAGCCGCGCACGCACGCGGTTGTTTCCGGGTGCGGGCTCACGCACGGCTTCTGTTTTCCCGGGCAGGGAAAAAGCCCACCTCCTGTTCCCTGCGGCGGGGAGGAAACCCGCCGGGCGAAAGCCCCGGCGCATCCCCACGCACAGAAACGCCCGAAAAGCTGAACTTTGCTCCTTGGCTTTTCGGGCGTTTCCTTTATCTGCCGGCGGTTTGCGGCCCGAAG
>CAKNKY010000048.1 GCA_930987725.1 uncultured Anaeromassilibacillus sp.
TTTCATTCCCTTTGGTGCCTTGGAGCGCAGCGGAAAGGAATGGTCATAACAATGGGAACCAGCAGCAGCACAAACTTCCACGTGAACGCAACATTGTCGATGATACAGAACACAAAGAACACGACGAGCACCAGCCCGAAATTGATGAGCGCCTGCACGTTTTTGGAAAACAGGAACAGATATTTCGGGATATTTACTTTTGTGAAAATGGAAGCATTCCCCATGAGCGACGTCATACCCTGGCTGGTAGATTCATTGAAATACGAAAAGACCAGGTTGCCGCAGAACAAATAGGTGGTGTAGTGCTCCATGTTGCGCCCGAAGAACTGGGTAAACACCACGCGCATGACAAGCAGCTGGAGAAGCGGCGCCAGAATACTCCACGCCATGCCCAGCACGGTGCGCTTGTATTTTTTCTTGAAGTCTCGTTTGACAAGCTCTTCAAACAAAAAAGAATATTTTTTTAACTTCAGATACAAAAAAATCCCTAGCCTTTATATTTCTTTGTTTTGAAATATTTTCTGATAATCCTAACACACAAGTTTATTTAAATTTTATATATGGTTTAGTTTTCTCTTTTAAAATATCAGAGTATTTAATAGCAAGAGGAAGCTACATGTTTAACCTTCTTCATTATCTAATTCTTTTAAAATCAATTTCATTTTTTTAATTCCCTCATTTTGCTTTTTTAGCATATTATGATACTTGACAAGAAGCCGAGTATCCCAGTCGTATTTTTCATTTTTGGGAGCATTTAAAGCATTTTTTAGCCAGTTTAGAGACCTCTTCTTTTCCCCCTTCAAAATGTGATCCACTTTAACATAATCAATAGATTTCAACAAAGATGGATGATCTAAAATTTCCAATGGATTTTCCACCATATGCTCTCTAATATTCAACAAATTAAATAAGGACTCAAATCTAGTGTAACCTCTTGCACGATTTGCGATACAAATAAAATCCTTATGATAAATAAGTCCAAAACAAACCCCATGATGAGAATCTGATAACAAGTAGCTGCAATTTTTAATTAAAGCAAGAAAATCTTCAATTCTTACATTTTCTAAAACATTATCCATGCTCCATGTTTTTTTACTTTTTTCAAAAGTTTTCATATCAAAAATAACATATGCCTTCAAATTTAATTTGCTTTCTAAGTATTCTACTGCACGTTCCTTTTCAGAGGAAGGATCTAGGATGTAACAGAGAAGATAATTTCCTTTTATTGAAATTTTGGCTTGATCGGCTAATTCATCATAATATTTTGTTTGACAGAGAAATACTGGATCAAGCATTCGAACTGCATCAAGTCCAAAACTCTTTTTACAGATCTCTACACCGGATGATTCTCGTACCGATATATAGTCAAACTGTTTTAAAAAAGCTCTTGCCAACGTTTTATCTTCCATGCTTCCTGAATATTCTTCCCGACCCAGTGATGTTGCATATGCAATTTTCTTTTTGTTTGGATCAACAAAATCCAAAAAAAACGTATATCCGACTAATGGCACGTAGCTTTGCACCCAAAGCTGATCTGATCCAACCATGAAAGAATCACAAAATCGGTTACACTCATCAATTTTTTCAATGGGCCTTTTATTTGCGATGGGAAAATATTTTTTCATAAACTCAATATTTTTTTCTGTGATAGGTTCCCAACCTTGCCTGTCTACCTTGGGAATCGGTATCATAATAGCGAGAAGATCCATGTCCTCAAGAATTTTCCCCAAGGCAAAATAAGTCATCACACTTCCATAATTGGCAGCAAACCACCACCCAACGAGTCCCACATCATAGCGCCACTTCTGTCCATACCAAAGGGACTTGTGATATCCATCTTTCGGTAAATGATGGAAGAAAAATCTTCTGCCTGGATGAGCTTTATTGGGTCGCACTAATTGACCGTTATACTGCACTGCAAAATCCAAAGGAGCTTCCTTGCATAATTTCATCCTGTTTTTTACAGCCCTAAATAACTCTTTTCCTTTCTTACTATTAACCAACACTAATGAAGTCCCCTTCCAATCGTTACAGGTTTTATCCCAACGATGGACTTGCCAAAAATCACCCAAAGTTAAATCACCTATCCGCATCCTTTGAGCATAGCGACAAGTGCTGCAGCACTTTCTATTAATAATTCCCCCTAAAAATCCACTGTACCATTTTGATTGATTCCATGCTTCATTAGAAACAGTACCATCTTGAAAAGAAATAGTAGTGGGTGTAGACCAACCATAAACACTTTTATCCCGAAAATTCACTTCAGTTATTACTCTGCCTTTAGCCATTTCTTTTATGAATGATTGATAGGCCGTGACAGAATTGGCAGCATGACAAACCAAATCTGCTGTAAATAAACCAGGGATGTCCTTACCCAAATAGGAGTATAATCCGGCTACTTGACAAGGGCATCCTACAAATAAGACTATTCTTTTTTTATTAAGTTCATTTTTAATTTCTTGATATACTGTTCCTATTTGACTTTGCACATATTTAGAGCCACGTAATCTTGTAAGCTCTTTTTTATCGGAAACCAAAATGTGTTTAACTGTCATATAATCATCACTATAAGTAGCACCACAGACTACTCCACCTTGTTCCAACACATATTCTGCAAGCAGGGTAAACATTCCGCCAGACGAACTGACTAAACGAATTTCGTCATCAGCCATCACAGCATAACATTTCCCCTCCGGATGAATCATTTGAACGGTTTTTTCAATCTGTAACTCTGGGCAAACTTTCTGACACAAACCGCATTGTATACATTTTTCAGAATTAACTTTTGGAAATAAGAAACCCTCTGTATCGTACTCCATTTTAATTGCACTAACCGGACATTTATTGAAACAAGCTCCACATCCTGTACACTTTTTATTGCTTAACTTCTCTATAGTCGTTTCTAACATTAAAAATATCCCCTATCTTTAGGCAAAACCTGATTTTCCAAATTTAAAATCTATTTCTATTTTTAAAATCTTTTACTTAAATATCTAAAGGAAAATTTCAGTTTCTTGTATATACTCTACTTTCTAAATATTGTTAGTAATAAGGTACTGATTGGGCTAGTATATCAATAAAATAGTTTTTATCCACTGACAGAAAAATTTTATAAATAGCTTTAGTCTGTGTTCATTGAAAAGTTTAATGCTATGCAACTTCAAAAAAGTTATTGTTACGAAATACCAAGGCATATATTTGCACTTCTATTTTTTCTTAAAATTGCACTTACATTTTTTGCAAAGTATTCCATTTTTGTTTATAACGATAACTTAAATTCTTATGAAATTTACACAACTGATGTTTTTCAATTGTTTCTCGCAATTCCTTTGCATGTTCTGATTTATGGCTTAATTCTTTATTTTGTAAATCATTAACCATAAAATCTAAAATCCAACAAAGAAAATCCCGACCATATTTTTCAAGCAAATAGTTTTTTTCCCAATATTCCGAAATGCTTGAAACCATACGCAAATGTTGCTTCATTCTTTTATCTAAATCTTTTTTTGCTTGATCCATAATGGAATTATCACGATACCAACGATAGTTGTATAAACGATCTTCAATAAAAGCAAAATTTTGAGCTTTTGGAAAAAGTTCCATTTGAAATGTTTGATCTTCGCCTAATCGGAATTCTGTATGGAACTGTATCCCGGTATTTTTTATTAATTTTGAAGAAAATGCCTGATGCCAAATAAAAGGAGTCGCACCTGGAGTAGAAAATAAAACTTTTGCATCAAAAGAATAAAAACGACACGTTGGAACTCGCAGTACATGTTGATACCAAGGTTCCGCTTGGGGATAAGAAGGGAAGCTGTTCGCTCCAAAAATAATAATATCAGTGGGAGCTTCCTTTGATTCGATCCACACTCTTTCACACGCTGTAGATTCTAAAAAATCATCAGAATCCAAAAACATGATCCATTCTCCAGAAGCCCGTTCAATTCCCACATTTCTAGCACTCGAAACCCCTTTATTTTCTTGATCAATAATAATAAATCTTGGATCTATACTTGCGTAATATTCCAAAAATTTTTTTGAATTATCAGTACTTCCATCATTTATACAAATAAATTCCAATTCATATAACGTTTGCTCCAAACAACTATTTAAACATTTTGGAAGGAATTTTTCTACATTGTATACAGGTATAATTACGGAAATTTTCACTGCGGCCGCCATTATTTTAACCTCCATGCTACCTTTTCAAAAAATCTTCCAAGAGTGTAGCGAAAACCATGTTCTTTTAAACACAAGATGCCTCTTACAAAAATACTTTTGGATTTTTGTAAGTAATTTTTAGAGTTATCTGGATTTTTCTTAATTGCTTGATATGTTTGTTCCATAATTTTTTGTTCATGGTATTTTAGTGGATTTTCAATAATAAGCATGAGAGTATTCCATTTATACCAAGGAAAATATTTCTTTTCTAAATATCCAAGGGCTATATCTTTTGAAAAATCTTGTGCCGCGAACTGAATAAAATCTTTTTGTAAAGGTTCACTTAACCGCTCATAATTCCAAATATAGCTGTCATATTTAAGTCTGCAGCGAATTCCTTCCATTTTCCCTTGAAGGAAAGGATTTTTTTTTAAAAAATCTTCCATTTCTTGATACTCATCGCTAATGCAATATACTTTACCTGGGGAATTGATGGATGACGCTTCATTGTCCTGCCGATAGTGAAGAAAACATTCTTCCATTAAGCTTACACGCTTTGCGCAGCACCATACTTTAAAATTGAAACTAGTGTCTTGAAAGGATGCTCCTGGTGTTTCATTGAAGCGAATTTTATTTTTTCTAATGAAATCTCTTTTATAGATAGCAGACCAAATGCTAGGTTTGATATTAAAGAACTCGACTTGCTCCGCAACAGCTTTAAAATCAGTTACCGGGCAAAAAACTCTACTGCACATAATTTTTGAACCTATAGGGTTCTCTATGTTTTTTTCTACAGGATTGGAATAATAATAGAAAAAACCAGATTTTACTACATCCAAATTATTTGTTTTTGCTTTTTTATATAATTTTTCAAACATATCTAATTCAGCGTAATCATCTGATTCAATAATTCCTACATATTCTCCGGAAGCTAAATCAAAACCTCGATTCATGGAGTTCCCATAACCACTATTTTCTTTTGTAATGATTTTTATCCGGGGATCTTTTTTTGCATATTCCTCTAAAATTTGTAGTGAACAATCTTTGGAACCATCATTTACACAGATAATTTCAATATCCTTCAGAGTTTGGTTAACTACACTATTCAAACACTTTCGCAAATACTTTTCCACATTATATACTGGAATTACAATGGATACCTTTGGTATTTCCATTTATTTATCCCCTTCTGTTTTTACTTTTCAAAATTTTATTAAGAAATTTTAAGCTTAAGCTTATAAGTTTTCTTTTTGCACTGCGTTTAACGCTGCTGCAACCACTGCATCCATATCATAGTACCGGTATTCTCCTAATCGCCCACCAAAAATAACCCGAGACTCCGCATCAGCCAATTTTCGGTATTCTTTATAAAGATTATTATTATGCATATTGTTAATTGGATAGTAAGGTTCATCTCCCGGCTTCCATTCTGCACTATATTCTCTGCTAATTACCGTTTTGGGTTGTGTTCCGAATACAAAGTGTTTATGCTCAATAATTCGAGTATAGGGTGTTTCTTTGTCCGTATAGTTTATAACTGCATTTCCCTGATAGTTTTGCATATCCAAGATTTCTGTTTCAAAGCGCACACTTCTGTATTGCAGTGCTCCTAAACTGTAATTAAAATAAGCGTCAATTGGTCCTGTATATACAATTTTAGAGGCAATACAATTCCAATTGTTACGATCCATGAGATAATCAGAATTTAAGCAGACTTCAATTCCATTCAACATTTTTTTTACCAAATTGGTATATCCATCCGTTGGAATCCCTTGATAGAGCGCATTAAAATAGTTGTTATCATACGTCAAACGTACCGGCAGACGTTTAATAATAAATGCAGGAAGTTCCGTACAAGGACGTCCCCACTGTTTTTCTGTGTAACCTTTTATTAATTTCTCATAAATGTCCAAGCCGACAAGGCTAATCGCTTGTTCCTCCAAATTTTTGGGTTCTGTAATATTAGCTTGTTGGCGTTGTTCTTCGATTTTTTGTTTTGCTTCTTCTGGTGTAATGACTCCCCACATTCGATTAAAGGTATTCATATTAAACGGAAGATTATATATTTCGCCGTGATAACAAGCGATAGGACTGTTAGTATATCGATTAAAGTCTCCAAATTGATTGATGTATTCCCAAATTTTGCGATTGTTTGTATGGAAAATATGTGCTCCATACTGATGAACTTGTATTTTTTCAATTTCCTCGGTATAGATATTTCCCGCAATATGATTACGCTTGTCGATTACGATACACCGCTTTCCTTTTGCGGTAGCCTCATGTGCAAATACTGAGCCAAACAGTCCGGAACCTACTATCAAGTAATCATACGAACCGCCCATTATATATTTTCCTCTCTATCTTCTGTTGGTGTGGTGATATATTCTTTTCTTTATTTTTATATATTGACTTTGTGAAATCTTAAATCGATTAAACAGCATAAGAATTCTTGACTTTCTATGTACAAATGGCCAAAAAACCGATGCCTCGGTTCGGACATATTTTTTCCATTGTTTTGCTAAATTTCTGCCATCCTTTTTGTTTTCAATATAGATAAGAAGTGTAGTGAAATGATCTCCTATCCCGCGTCGGATCCGTTCAAAACTGTAATTTAGCCGATCCTCTGAATACCCCTTTAACTGTGCTTCTTTATACTCTTGAATTAACCGTTTCAAAATTTTTTCGCGATGCCAGTAATATTTTCCTCTGTTTTTGGGAGAGGTACTTTGTTCAGGGTTAGCCACCTGATAGCGATAGACGTTAAACGGCTCATACAAAACGGTTTTTACATGAAGATACGGCAATATCACATATTCTTCATCTACAAAAAAGATCCCATCCTGCATTCGGAAACCATTCTCCCGCAGCAGCTCTGTGCGATATGTGGTAGCGTGAATGCTTGGCAATGTTTTAGTCGGCATGCACAGGGAAGATAAAACTTCATCATATGGAACATCATACGTTCCCGCACAAACCGGTGTGCAAGTTCCGTCCTGCATATTAACAATGGTATAATCCGTCAGAACGACATCACAGGAGCAGGACTCCAGTTTTTCTACGAGACGAATCAATTCTTCCGTGTCTACCCAATCATCCGCATCCACAATTCTGAAATATCTTCCGCGTGCCAAACGGATTGCATCATTGATGGAGGAACCATACCCGCGGCTGTCTCGATCTACCAGACGGAAAATGGCAGGCTCGCGTTCTGCAAAAGACAGGATGATTTCTTTAGAACGATCCTCTGACGCATTGTTCAAACAGAGGACTTCCACCTTTCCGGAAAGACGAGGATCACAATAGGTAGCAAGATTCTTATTTAAGCACCAGTCCATATTGAAGGTAGGAACCGCTATGGTTAGCACACACGAATTCAATTTCCTCCCTCCCGTCGTCTCTTAAGGCTCTTCAGAATCTTTTCCGGCAGCACGCCCACCGCCAGCGGCTTCACCACATACGGCAGAGCGCCGGGTAGGAGCTTGAGTTCCTGAAACCTTCGCCACCGCGTCACGGTTTCATTCCAACGGTGACGCATCGTTCGGTTTCCTTTGGCAGAAGGCGGAATGGTGTAATCCAGCAGACATTCCGGCAGATTGGCCCCGCGGAACCCTTTGGCGTAAAGCCGCAGCAGCAGATCGTAGTCTTCACAGAGAACGGCAAACCGATCTTCGCTGTAACCGCCCACCTGTTCCAGCGGTGCGCGGCGGAACAGGAGAGAAGGGTGAATGTACGGCTGCGTCATGTAAAAGTCACGAACCTGCGGAAAAAGCGGGAAGCGCCGCACCCCGGCCGGCCGGCCCTCACACACAAGATTGACCTGGCTGCCCACGAACGCAATCTCCGGATGTGCGGAGAGGAACCGGAGCTGACGGGCAAACCGCTCCGGGTGGGAGAAATCATCGTCGTCCATGCGGGCGATCCAATCGCCGCGCGAAGCGGCAAGGCAGGCGTTCAGCTTTTGGGGAAGCAAAAAGGCATCACCGGGGCGGATCAGGCGGACCCGGGCATCGCTTGCGGCAACCTGATTCAAATATGCGATCGTCTGGTCCGAGGAACCGTCGTCGCAGATCAGGAACTCGAACCCGGCAAAGGTCTGCGCCAGAACGGACACCACACTGCGGCGCAGCAGGAGCAGATCCGGCGACGGATGATAGACTCCCATGAGAACAGAAAGAGCCGGTGTCTGCACCTTGTTCCCACGCCCTTCCTCTTTTATTACAAAATATATATTTAGTAATTTTTCGGGCAGAAATACACCCTAGCTCTCTCATTTTATCACAGGCCATCTGCGATTACAAGTTCCATTTTTCGGGCAAAACAAGATCGTTTTCCAAAAAATTGCTGGTTTTAACTCTCCGTTTCTTATTTGATAAAAATACATAATATAAATTTAGAAAGTTTTGAAGGATAAAGAACGCAAAAACCGGGCCCGCGCGTCTGCGCGGGCCCGGTTGGCACGATGTAAAAAAGGAACGCAGCTTCAGCGGTAGCCATAGTGCGGCGTCATGCGCATGCACTGGCGAATCACCGTATCGCAGCGTTCCCTGTAAAAGGCAAGATACTTCTTTTTCTTCTCGCGTTCCACCTGATTTTCGTGCATGGCCTGTTTCCATTCGGCGCACGTTTTGTGGCAGTTCTCCTCATAGCGCGGGCAGGTAGCTTGACAAGGCAGCATGACGGCACACTCCATTCTGAGAAAGAGTCCCCAGCCGGGCCCGCGGATCGCTTCCGGCGCGTTACCGCATCACCAAGCTGAAGCGTTCATCTACCCTGATGATACTCGAAAACGGAAAAGCAGTCAATCAAGCATTTGTAAACTTTTTATAAAATCCCGCGCGGCTCAATCGCCCTCGCGCTCGGCGGAGCCGTCCGCATTCCAGCGGACCGGCACAGGCGACACGCGCTGCGGCTCCGGGCGCGGCGGGGGCGGATCCTGCGTTTTGGCTGCGCTTTCCGGCCGGATCGGCACGATACTCTTCTTCACGAGCAGGCCCTCGTATTTGAGCTTGAACTGCACGCGGCCGAAGAAGCTGCTGTGGCACGAGCGGCACGTGAAGATGGCGCGGTAGCTCTTGTTCTTGAGCTGCCAATCGCCCACGCGCTGCGCGGGGCGGCCGCACGTTTCGCAGTGGAACACCATATCGCCGGGGCGGATGAGCGGGCTGTTCAGATCACAGAGGATCATCGTCTTGAACGTCATGCGGCGGTAAAATTCGTCGTCCGCCTTCTGCTGCATGGAGGCGAGCAGCTCCGGATCATACGACCTCTGCAGACAGCGCAGCGAGAGCAGGCTGTCTCCCAGGGCGCGGTGGTGGTCCACGCCGCCCTCGTCCACGCCGAGCAGCTCCGCCGCCGTCGTGAGGCCCATCTGGCGGGAGGGATCGGCGTTCAGCCTGCGCTGGCAATAGGCCTGCAGATCCACGTACGTGTCCAGGAAGGGGATGCGCTGGTTACCGCAGAAATAACGGCAGTTCTCGATGAGCGTGAGAATGTCGGACGTGCCCCACGTGAGCAGCACGGCGCCGCCCATCCACTTGCGGAAGCGGCTCGACACCTGCATGAACTGCAGCCCGCCCTCGAGCTCCTCGTTTGTGATGCTCGTGAGCGTGCGGATTTTCCCGCTGATCTTCTTGCCCACCTGCGGGCGCACCAGCGCCTCGAAGGTGTCGAGGATTTCGAGCGAATCGTTCACCTTCACCGCGCCGAATTCAATGATCTCATTGATGAAGCCCTTGATCCGGCGGCTGTAGGTGCCGTTCCATTCCAGATCGAGAATCACAAACGTGTCTGCCATGCGCAATCCCTCCCTTCCGTTTGGTATGGGCTCTTATTTCTTTTTGCTGGCGAGCTTCATGCGCTGCTCCTTGCTCAGGATCATCTTGCGCATGCGGATGCTCTTCGGCGTAACCTCCACGAGCTCGTCCTCCTTGATGAACTCCAGGCACTGCTCGAGGCTGAGGATCGTGGGCGGCGTGAGCTTGAGCGCTTCGTCGGAACCGGCGGCGCGCGTGTTTGTGACGTGCTTCTTCTTGCACACGTTCACGGTGATATCGTCCGACTTCGGGCTGACGCCGACGATCATGCCCTCGTAAACCTCCACGCCGGGGCCGATGAAGAGGCGGCCCCGGTCCTGCGCATACCACAGGCCGTAGCCGGTGGACTCGCCCGTCTCATGCGCGATGAGCGAACCCTGCGGGCGCTCCGGGATGTCGCCCTTGTACGGCTCATAATCGTCAAACACGTTGTTCATGATGCCGTTGCCGTTCGTGTCGGTGAGGAATTCCTGGCGGTAGCCCATAAGGCCGCGGGCCGGGATCTTGAACTCCAGGTGCGTCACGCCCGTATCGCGCGTGCCCATGTTGATCATCTCGGCCTTTCTGCCGCCGAGCTTTTCCATGACGGCGCCCACGTAGGCGTCCGGCACCTCGATCATGAGCAGCTCGATCGGCTCATAGCGCTTGCCGTTGATCTCCTTGTAGATGACGCGCGGGCTGGAAACCTGGAACTCGTAATTCTGGCGGCGCATCTCCTCGATGAGGATCGAAAGGTGCAGCTCACCGCGGCCGGAAACCTTGAACGTGTCGGGGGAATCCGTCTCCTCCACACGCATGGCCACGTTCGTCTCCACCTCCTTGAAGAGGCGGTCGCGCAGGTTGCGGCTCGTCACATATTTGCCCTCGCGGCCCGCAAAGGGGCTGTTGTTCACCATGAAAAGCATGGAGACGGTGGGCTCGTCGATCTTCACGAACGGAAGGGGCTCCACGCAATCGGGCGAGCAGGCCGTCTCGCCGATGTTCAGATCCGTGAAGCCGGACACGGCCACGAGATCGCCCAGGTCCGCGGATTCCACCTCCACGCGGCGCAGGCCCTCGAACTGATACAGCTTGCCGATCTTCACGTTCTTTGTGGAACCGTCGCGGCAGCAAAGGACCATCTGCTGGCCGTCCTTGATGTGGCCGCGCTCCACACGGCCGATGCCGATGCGGCCGACGTAATCGTCGTGATCGATGTTGGAGAACAGGATCTGCGCCGGGCCGTTCAGGTCTCCCTGCGGGGCGGGAACCTCCTTGAGGATCATGTCAAACAGCGGCTTCATGTCCGTGCCGGGCACGTTTGGGTCGGTGGAAGCATAGCCGTCGCGGCCGGAGGCATACACAACCGGGAACTCGAGCTGATCGTCGTTCGCGCCGAGCTCGATGAACAGGTCGAGCACCTCGTCCACAACCTCCGCGGGGCGGGCGCCGGGGCGGTCGATCTTGTTGATCACAACCACCGGCTTCTTGCCCAGGCCGAGCGCCTTTTTCAGCACGAAGCGCGTCTGCGGCATGCAGCCCTCGAAGGCGTCCACCAGCAGGAGCACGCCGTCCACCATCATGAGGATGCGCTCCACCTCGCCGCCGAAATCGGCGTGGCCGGGCGTATCCACAATATTGATCTTCACGCCGTTGTAGCGAACGGCCGTGTTCTTGGAAAGGATGGTGATGCCGCGCTCGCGCTCCAGATCATTGGAGTCCATCACGCGCTCGGCCACCGTTTCATTGCTGCGGAACGTGCCGCTCTGGCGCAGCAGCTGGTCCACCAGCGTCGTCTTGCCATGGTCGACGTGCGCGATGATAGCAATGTTCCGAATATCCGATCTTACATCCATATTTTTAGCTCCCTCTTCTTTCGCTGCGGATGTTCCGTCCTTTTTCACAATTCTATAGTATAACATACTCGCGCCCGATTGAAAATCCCCCGTATCGCCAGACTTTGCACCGCGCCGCCGGAAGAATCCTGTGATACTTGACGGGGACGGAACGCCCCCCTGCCGCTATTCCCCCACCGCAAGGCGCAGAAGCGCATAGAGCAGCCCGGCCGCCAGCGCGGGCAGCACCACCCAGCCCGTGACGTCCACCTCCAGCTCCGTCACGCGCAGGAGACGGTAGACGGAGAGCGAGGCGTTGAACAGCTCGCTGAAGAAGAGAACCCCCACATATCCCGCCATGCCCCAGAGCGGCACGCACACGGCCACAGCGGCCACGCGCAGGAGGGAATCCGCGAGATTGCAGCGGAATGCGAACATCTGCTGATCCAACCCCTTGAGCATGCTGTCCACCACGCTGTCCACATACATGAGCGGCACAACGGGGGCCATTACGCGCAGCAGGCGGCCTGCCTCCTCGCTGTGGAACAGCAGGCGGCACAGCGGCATGGCGAAGGCGACGAGGAACGCGGTGATAAAGAAGGAAAAGGCCAGCGTGAAGCGGATCGCCCGCCCTGCGGACCGCCGGATGGCCGCCTTGTCGCCCCGGGCGGCGGCCGCGGCGAGCTCCGGCACCAGCATGGAGCCGAGGGAGGACACCACCGCCGCCGGGAACAGAAGCACCGGCATGGCGGCGCCTTGCACGCGGCCGTACTGCGAAAGGGACTCCGCGTAGGACACGCCGTAGCGCCGGAGCCCCTGCGGAGCCAGCAGGTTTTCCACGCTGTTCAGCCCGCTGCGCAAAAACGAACCGCTCACCACCGGCGCGGCGATGCGCAGGATGCCGCGCATCGCCGCCGTCCGCCCCGTTTTCCGGCCGCGCGCGCTGCGCAGGAGCAGCAGGCCCGCAAAGGTAAAGGAGGAAACCTCCCCCAGGGTGGAACCGGCCATGAGCGATTCCACCGGCGGCAGCACAGCGAACAGCCCCAGCCCCGCGCCCACGGAAATGGCCTGTTCCAGCAGATCGGCCGCCACCGTCACGCCGGCGCGGCCTTCCGCCATGAACCACCCCTTGAAGCAGGCGCAGCACGCCATGAAGGGCAGGCCGCACGCCAGGATGCGGAGCGGCCGCACCGCCAGCCCGCTGCCGATCGCGCGCTCCGCCAGAAGGGGGGCGAGCACAACCGTGGCGGCCGCCGCCAGCAGGCCTGCCGCACCGGCCAGGCGCAGGCAGCGCCGCAGCGTGCCGAGCGACCCGCCGTTCTCCGCCGAAAGGCGCGTCACGGCAAGGCCGAGGCCGGAGGTGCACGCCGTGACGGCGAGGGCAAACAGCGAAAAAATGAGCTGATACAGTCCCATGCCCGTATCCCCGAGGCGCGAAGCCACGCAGGAGCGGAACAGGATCCCGCCCAGGCGCAGCAGCAGCGACCCGCCCGTGAGCAGCGCCGCGCCGCGCAGAAAAGCCTTTCTCTCCATGCCCGCACCCCCTGCGCTATTTCTATGCGGCAGGAAAGAAAATAAGTCTGTCAATTTTCTGCGCCATACGGTATAATAGGGGAAAGCGCCCCTGCGGGGGCAAGATTATCCCAAGGGAGTGTGAAGGCGATGGATTGGACGGAGATCCGCATCACTGTGGATGCGAAGGACGTCGACCGCGCGGGGGACATTGCGCAGATGGTTGTCCCCTACGGCATTTATACGGAGGATTACTCCCATCTTGAGGAGGAGGCGCGCGAGATTGCGCACATCGACCTCATCGACGAGGAGCTTTTGAAGAAGGACCGCACAAAGGGCATCGTACACGTCTACATCAGCCCGGAGGACAACCCGGCGGAGGCGATCTCCTTCCTGCGCGAGCGCTACGGCGCGGAAGAGATCCCCTGCGAGATTTCCACCGCCTCCTGTGTGGAGGAAGACTGGATCAACAACTGGAAACAGTATTTCAAGCCCATCCCTGTCGGGGAAAAGCTGGTGATCCGCCCCACGTGGGAGACGTACCGCGGGGAAGCGGGCGAAAACCGCGTTGTGCTCGACCTCGACCCCGGCCTGGCCTTCGGCACAGGCACGCATGAGACGACGCGCCTCTGCCTGCAGCTGCTGGAAAAAGCCGTGAAGCCCGGCCAAGCGCTTCTGGACGTGGGGTGCGGCAGCGGCATCCTCTCCGTGGCGTCGCTGCTGCTGGGCGCCGGATCCGCCGTGGGCGTGGACATCGACGAGCTCGCCGTGAAAACGGCGCGCGAAAACGCCGCGCTCAACCACGTGGAGGATCGCTTCACCGCCATCTGCGGCGATCTCACGCAACACGTCTCCGGGCGGTTCGACATTGTGGCGGCCAACATTGTGGCGGACGTCATTCTCCGCCTCACGAAGGATATTCCCACCTTCCTCAAACCGGGTGGGATCTATATCATGAGCGGCATCATCGACACGAGGGAGGACGAGGTGCTCGCGGCCATCGCGCCGCGGTTCACCGTACTCGAGCGCAGAGAGGAGAAGGGCTGGATTGCGCTGGCAGCCCGCCTGCAGTGACGCGCGCCGTGTGGGCGGCCGGGCCCTGTTCCGGCGCGCCGATCCTGCTCTCGTGGATCGACGTCATGACCAGCGTGCTGTTTTTCACGGGTTTGGCGCTCTTCATTGCGGCGCTCATCGCCCTCATCCGCGCGGCGCGGCCGGGGCGCGGCCAGCCGCCCATGCTGCCGGGGCTGCGCTGCCGCGCCGCCTCCCCCGCCGGCCTGGTGGATTTTTATCCAGAATATTTCGTCCTTTTCCCGGACAGGCGCCGCAGCGTCTCGTTCTTCTACGGGCAGACGCCCGGCGTTGTGGAAGCGAACGGTGCGTTCTGGCTCTACCCTGCCGGGTTGGCGCCGGTGCCGGTGCCGGAGACTTCTTTCCTGATCGGTTCGCCCGACGCGCTGCGCGAGCTGCTCCGCTCGCTGCCCAACGTGCGGTTCCGCGTTGACCCTGCGCCGCAGGCACAGAGCGCATCTGCACAGGCAGCCGCGCAGGCGGAAGCACCCGACACGGCACAGGCGCCCGACACGGCTGCTCAGGCAACCGCGCAGGCGGAAACACCCGCCCCGGCTCAGACGCCCGACATGGCTGCTCAGACAGCCGCGCAGACAAAAGAACATCCCGGCGCGGAAGCTTCCGGGGAACCCCGGACGTAACCAATTCAAACAGAATCAAAAAAGGGAAAGCCCCGCGAGGTGCTTCCCGATAAGAAAACATCGTGGGGCAAGAGAGAAACGGTATAGCTTCG
>CAKNKY010000049.1 GCA_930987725.1 uncultured Anaeromassilibacillus sp.
GGCCGCAAACCGCCGGCTGACGGGGAAACGCTTGAAAAGCCAAGGAGCAAAGCTCAGCTTTTCAAGCGTTTCTGTGCGAAGGGGGACGCCTGCGCCCTGTGGCTGATCTCCCCCTTTCTCTCGGTGCTGGCCGGCTTAGCGGCCCTTCGGGCCGCAAACCGCCGGCTGACATGGGAAACGCCCGAAAAGCCAAGGAGCAGAGCTCAGCTTTTCGGGCGTTTCTGTGCGTGGGGGAACGTTCGGCCCCACGTTTTACATATTCATGGAAGTTTGGTGCGGGCTTTCGCCCGGCGGGTTTCCTCCCGGGCGCAGGGAACAGGAGGCGGGATTTCTGTTTGCTTGGGAGAACAGGAGCTCAGCGTGGGCCCACACCCGGAAAGAACCGCGGGCGTGCGAGACGCAGGAAAGAAAAAGACACGGTGCGCGACTCGCCCGCCGCAGGCGCGCACCCGGAATCAACCGCGTGCGTGCGAGACACGGGAACGAAACAAACCCGGTGCGTGACTTGCTCACCGCAGGTGCGCTGCTGGCCGGCTTAGCGGCCCTTCGGGCCGCAAACCGCCGGCTGACATGGGAAACGCCCGAAAAGCCAAGGAGCAGAGCTCAGCTTTTCGGGCGTTTCTGTGCGTTGGGGACGCGCCGGAGCTTTTCCCTGCCCGGGAAAACAGGAGCTCAGCGCGGGCACGCACCCGGAAAGAACCGCGTGCGTGCGCGGCTCAAATGCAGACACAAACACGGTGCGCGTCTTGCCCACCGCAGGTGCGCGTGCGTGCGAGACGCGGGGAGGAAAGAGACACGGTGCGCGGCTTGCCCGGCGCAGCCGCGCGACTTGCTCGCCGCAGGCGCGGGGTTGCGCAGGACTTTTTCCTCTTATCTTTCGCCTTTTTCTGTTTGGCTTTTGCCTCTCAATTTTCTTTTCATTTGTCGCTCAGGCCGCGACGGGCCTCTACTTTCTTCCGAAAAGAAAGTAGACAAAGATTCGCAAAAGGGCTTCGCCCCTTCGAACCCCATTCCAGTGCCCTGCGGCCGATCTCCCCTTTTCCCGCGCTGCTGGCCGGCTTAAGCGGCCATTCGGCCGCAAACCGCCGGCTGACAGGGAAACGCCCGAAAAGCCAAGGAGCAGAGCTCCAGCTTTTCGGGCGTTTCTGTGCGTTGGGGATGCGCCGGGGCTTTTGCCCGGCGGGTTTCCTCCCGGCCGCAGGGAACAGGAGGTAGGATTCCTGCCTGCCCGGGAAAACAGAAGCTCAGCGTGGGCTTGCACCCAGAAAGAACCGCGTGCGTGCGTGGCTGGGCAAAGATGCAAACCCGGTGCGCGTCTTGCTCGCCGCAGGCGCGCAGGTGTGTTAGTAGGCGATCATGGGGATGCTGCGGGGGCGTTCCTCGGTGGGGAGTGTTTCGCCGCGCATCAGGGCGGGGGTGCGCTCCATGGCGGTGAGGGCGGCGTCGAACATTTCGGGATAAGGCCGCGAGCAGATGTCGAACAGGCCGATGTTGTAGTTCTCGCCGTCGAAGCGGCCGAGCACAAACTGGTCGTAGCACTGGAAGAAGTGGCAGCCCACGCCGCAGGGATGCGCGGCCACACGCTCGCAGTAATAGCGGAAGGCCTTGGCGCGCTCGCTCTGCGTCTGCACGCCCTCCAGGCCGGTGGCCGTGGGCCCGCGGTCCAGCGCGCCGAAATGGAATTCGCCGATCATCACGGGCAGATCCACGCCGAGACGCTCCACGTTCTCGATCGCGGCCGTCGGGTCAACGGAATAGCAGTTGAGCGAGAACACGTCAAAATTCTCCCAGCCCGTCACAAGGTCGGGGTTCTTCACCCACGCCCAGCGCATGCCGAGGATCATGTGGTTCGGGTCCACCGCGCGGCAGGCCTTTGCCGGGATCTCCACATAGGCGCGGATCATCTGGCGCGAGAACTCGTGCATGTCCTGCTTTGCGCGCTCCGAGAAACGCGACGCGTCCCGCACAGGTCTCATGAGATCGTCGAAGGACTCAAACTCGTGCTGCCAGGCCTCCGAAAGGGCGCGCGCCGTCGTGTAGCGGTCGCGCAGGAAAGAGATGAGCTGCGTGCGGCACACGCTCGGCTCCGCCGTGTTGAGCACCTCGTCCGCCAGCACGAGGCTGTCCACAAAGGCCCAGCTCGGCTCGTTGCGCAGGAAATAGCCGATGAGATACGGATCGTCGCGGCGGGCGGCCAGCGCCTGCGCGTTCTTCTCCGCGTTCTCGCGGTACTCCGCGGCGAACACATCCGGGAAATCGCGGAAAATGCGGTGCTGCGTGTCCGGGAACTTCGGCAGCGAGGTCACATAGGGCATCCCGTGACTGCAGAGCAGGTCGAGATCCGACCAGTTTCCGATCGTGTTGAACCCGCTGTTCCACAGCGCGCGCGTCAGATAGGAAGCCCAGCCCTCGCGCCAGTTTTCGCCCATGGCGCGGCGCAGGTTCGCTCCCAGATAGGAGAAGAGCGTGGGCGTTTCGCGCGGATCGCCGTCGCCCATACGGCGGTGCGTCTCAAAGTACTCCTTCCACTCCGGGTCATTGCGCTCCGGCAACCATTCCAGCAGCGATTCGAGGCCGTCCACGCGGCATTCCGCGCCCACGGTCATGCAGTCGCAGCCCAGGCTGAAAAAGGCGTTGCCGTCCGGGTCGGCCACCCACCAGCGGCCATCGCGCTTCACGGCGTGGAAAAAGCCGCGCGGTTCGCTCACAGGCAGGTCCTTCCATCCGCCCCAGCGGTCCCACCCGGCGGGAGCAGCCGAATTCGGGCGGGAAAGAAGCGCCGTTTTCAGCTCCTCCTCGGAGCGGATCTTGCCGGGCCACAGCTTTTCGGCGTTCTGGCCGAAGCGGTCCACCAGCTTGCGGTCCGGCAGCGGATAGTGCTCCGGCCGCTCGTCCTGCATGCGCATGCCGCTCAGGCGCACATGCTGCTCATGAAAGCACGGCAGGGAGCACAGCTCCGCGCGCACAAGCTCCTCCGGCAGCACGCGCTCGCCGTGGCACACCACCTTGAGCTCGCCCGGCGTGGAGCCGGGGAAAAGCTGGCTGGCGCTGAGCCAGTTCATGTCGATGCAGATCAGCGTGTCCGCGTCCGGCAGGACGCCGAACCGCACGGAGCACTCGTTGCCGCGGCGGCGGCCAAAAAAGCGCAGTTCAAACGCGCCGCTGTGCGCTTCCAGCAGGTGCAGGCGGAATACGAGGAACCGCTCCCGCGCGCCGGGCAGCTCCGGCAGCTCCATGCAGCCGCCGTTTTCGGGGAACACGAAGACGTCGCCGTCCTCCTTCGATTCGATCCGCAGGCCGCCCTTGAGCAGCTCGGGACGGATGGTCAGTGTTGTCATGAAAAACTCCTCCTGTCGTCAGGCCGTTCCCGTTATTGGGCCTGTTCGGGCGCGGCAGCCGGCTTCGGCTGCGCAGGGGCGGCTGCCGGTTTCGGCTGCGCGGGGGCAGCGTCCGGCTTGGGCGGGCGGGTAAAGGTTTCGGTGTGCTTCTCGCCGTCCGGCGTGGTGTAGCCGGGCACAATCGCGAGGCACTTTTTCGGGCAGGCGTTCACGCAGCTGCCGCACTGCACGCAGTCAAACCGCGAGATCGTCCACGTGCCGGCGGCGCGGTCCACGCGCAGCGCGCCGGGCGGGCAGGAGCGGGCGCACAGCCCGCAGCTGATGCAGTCCTCGATCTGAATCACCACATGGCCGCGCATCCGGTCCGGGTAAACGGCCGGCTTGAAGGGATAAGCCACGGTGTCCGGGCGCGAAAAGAGATTTTTCAGCGCCGTGTGAAGGAAGGGTGTGAATTTCCACTGATCCATTGCGCTCACCTCTCAGTACAGCTGATACACGGGTCTATGGTGAGGATCAGCAGCGCCACGTCTGCCAGCTGGCAGCCGCGCAGCAGATCCAGCATAGGCGGGATGTTGCTCGTGGTGGGCGTGCGCAGGCGGAAGCGGTCGAGGAACTTTGTGCCGTTCGCCTTCACATAGTAGATCGCCTCGCCGCGCGGCTGCTCGATGCGCATGAAGCTCTCGCCGTTCGGGTTGCCCTTCACGGGCACGGCGATATCGCCCTGCGGAATCTTCGCGATCGCCTCGCGGATCAGGCGGAAGGACTGGTAAATTTCGCGGATGCGCACCTCGCAGCGCGCCATGGAATCGCCGGCCGTCGCGGTGATCGGCTCCACGCTGAGGTCGCCGTAAGCGGCGTATCCCGTCAGGCGGGAATCATACGGCACGCCGCTCGCGCGCAGCATCGGGCCCACGGCGCCCATGCCCTTCGCATCCTCAGCGGAAAGCACGCCCAGGCCGTTCAGGCGGCTGCCCACCGTCACGTCGCGCAGGAAGGTGTCCGCCACGGGGCGCAGCTCGCGCTCGATCTCGTCCACCGTGCGGGAGATCTGCACCAGCATGCCGCTGTCCATGTCCTTGAGAACGCCGCCGATGCAGTTCACCGAAAAGATGATGCGCCCGCCGGTCGTGAGATCGAACATGTCCAGAATCTTTTCGCGCAGCCGCCAGCTCTGCATGAACAGGCTCTCAAAGCCGAGCGCGTCGGCCAGCAGGCCCAGCCACAGCAGGTGGCTGTGCACGCGGCTCATCTCCATCCAGATGGTGCGCAGGTAGGCCGCGCGGCGCGGCGCCTCCACGCCCATGATATCCTCCACGCACTGGCAGTAGCCCAGCCCGTGGCCGAAACTGCAGATGCCGCACACGCGCTCGGCAATGTAGACATACTGCTTGAAATCCTTGAGCTCCACCAGCTTTTCGAGGCCGCGGTGCACGAAGCCGATGCTCGGCACCGCTTTGACCACCGTCTCGTCCTCGAGCACCAGATCCAGATGGACCGGCTCCGGGAGGACGGGATGCTGCGGGCCAAAGGGCACAATACTCTGTTTCGCCATGCTTTTTTACCCCTTTTCCTTGAACGGCGTTTCCCGGGAAATGCGGTACAGCCGGCCGTTGTAATCCTTCTCAATGTTTTCGATCTTTACGCCGAAGAGCTCGGCCGCCTCGTTTTCCTGCAGGAAAGCGCTGGGGAAGATCTGCGTGATGCTGCTCACGGGCTGATCCTCCGCCACCGTGAGGCGCAGCGTGCGCAGGTCGTACTCGCGGCCGAAGGTGTAGCTCAGCTCGTAGCCCTCCGGCACGCGGGCGGCGCACAGCTGCGTCACATGCCAGCCCTGCATCTTGAGCGACACCACCTCGGGCATGAACTGTTCGAGCGTCACGGGCTCAATGGTGTTCAGGTATTCCACGGCTCGTTTCCTCCTTCCGCTTCGTCCGCCTGGCCGGATTTGCGCGCCTGCGCGTAATCCCGGCGCTTTTTGTCGAGAATTTCGAGCGCCTTCACGACGCCGTCGATGATGGCCTGCGGCCTCGCGGCGCAGCCGGGCACATACACGTCCACGGGGATCACCGTGTCCACGCCGCCCTTGATGTTGTAGCACTCCTTGAACACGCCGCCCGTGCAGGCGCAGATGCCCACGGCCACCACAACCTTCGGGTTCGGCATCTGGCTGTAGATCTGCTTCACCACAGCTTCGCTCTGCGCGTTCACGCCGCCCGTCACAAGCAGGATATCCGCCTGGAAGGGGTCGCCCGTGTTGATGATGCCGAAGCGCTCAATGTCGAAGCGGGGGGTGGTGCAGTCGAGCACCTCAATATCACACCCGTTGCAGCTGCTCGCGTCGTAGTGGAGCAGCCAGGGAGATTTCGCAAGCTTTGCCAAAGTCCTTTCCTCCTCCTTATTGGATCAGCATGAGGATCAGGCCGTTCAGGCCCGCCGAAAGCAGCGTCACGATCCAGCAGCTGTCGAGCATGGTGCGCCACTTCACACGCGCGCTCACGTTGTCCCACAGGATTTCGAGGAAGAACACGAGCAGGCACATCACGATGGCCAGCGGCCAGCTCCACCAGTTTTCGTTCAGGAAGAAGAGGGCCACAATGCCGAGCATGAGGATCATCTCGTAATATTCGGCCACGTTCATGATGCCGAAGGTGGGGCCAGCCATCTCCGTGGTGAGGCCCTTGACCAGCTCCTGGTGCGCGTGATGGCTCGTGGAGAGGTCGAACGGCGACTTGCGCAGCTTGATGGCCGTGATCACGAAGAAGCCGATGAGGAAGCCGGGCATGAACACGATGGCGCTCACCGGCCGGGAGATGATGTCTCCCACATGGAAGGATCCGGTGGTGAGGTAAAAGCCCACGGAGAGCAGCAGCGTGAGCGGCTCATAGGCCATGATCTGCATCATCTCGCGGCTCGCGCCGAGCGAGGAGAACGGTGAGGAATCGCTCGACGCCGCCATGATGAGGAACATGTCCGCCGTGGAGAGAATGAACAGGCACATCAGGATATCGGCCCCGGCGAAGAGCATGGAGCCCGCGATGGCCAGGAACACGAGATAGCTCAGGTTGAGCAGCATCTGCACGCTGTTCACGGCGATCATCTGCTTCTGGAACAGCTTGAGCAGATCATAGAACGGCTGCAGCAGCGGCGGGCCCTTGCGCCCCTGCATGCGGGCGCTGACGATGCGGGAAACGCCGTCGAGCAGCGCGCCCGCGAACGGAGCCAGGATGAGATAAAGAATCACGGAAACAGCCTGCATCACAGCGCACCTCCCACAATCAGGCAGAGCATCACCACAAGGACGCCGGCCGAAATATAGACGGCCGGGCGCATGAGGCGGCGCATGCCGAACTCAAACCGCAGGTACCAGTTGCTCAGATAGAGGTGCTCCGGCTCGCCGAAGCTGTTCACGAAATAGGTGTTGTCGCCCTCGTTCACGCCGCCCATGTAGATCGGCACATAGTTCTGGTGCGCGGAGCGCGTGAGCAGGAACATGAGCGTCGGCACAAACAGCACGGACACGAGCATGACCGCCATCGTGGTGAGCACGCCCATCGAGAGCACCTGATAGGACTCGCCGAACAGCTGCGTGATGATCGGATCCACCACGCCCTGCGACACAAGCGGGAACAGCAGGCACAGGAGCAGCGTGGCCGCCGCGTGGATCGACATGGACACATACTGATCGCGGCGCGTCACGTCGTGCACCTCCTCCTTCGTGTGGTGCAGCGAGACGAGCTTCGAAAGCCACTTCGTCCAGTAGAACATCGTGGTGGCGCTGCCGAAGGCCAGGAAGATGACGAGGAGGTAGTTGTCCGCGTCGATAAACGATTTCAGCGCCACCCACTTGGAAATCAGCATGCCGAACGGCGCCAGATACATGCCCGCGATGCCGATGCCCATGATGTAGGTGAGCTTCGGCAGGCGCAGCAGCAGGCCGTGCATGGATTCGATGTCACGCGAGCCGAGGCTGTTTTCCACGGAACCGACAGCCTGGAACAGCATCGACTTGCTCACGGAGTGGAAGATCATGAGCAGCACGGCCGCCCAGATCGTCTCCTCGTCGCCGATGCCGGCGCAGGCCACGATGAGGCCCAGATTCGAGATGGTGGAGAACGCCAGCACCTTCTTGCCGTCGTTCTGGGCAATGGCCATCATGCTGGCCGCAATGAAGGTGAAGCCGCCGATGAACGCCACCATGTTGCCCGTCATCGTGCCGGCCAGAGCGGGCGCGAGGCGGATGAGCAGATAGACGCCGGCCTTCACCATCGTGGCGCTGTGCAGCAGCGCGCTCGAGGGCGTGGGGGCCACCATGGCGCCCAGCAGCCACGAGGAGAACGGCAGCTGCGCCGACTTCGTGAGGCCCGCGAAGGCCAGCATGGCGATCGGAACCACCGTGACGGCCGCGAGGGCGGGCTGGTTCTGCGTGAGCCACACGCTCAGGTTCACGAGATCGCTCAGCTGCGTCGTGCCCACCGTGCGGGACGCCACGGCGATCGCCACCGCGAAGCCGCAGCCGCCGAGCAGGTTTATCCACAGCGCGCGGAAGCTGTTGCGCACCGCTTCCTCCGTGCGCGTGTAGCCGATGAGCAGGAAGGAAATCACGCTCGTGATCTCCCAGAAGAAATACATCCACGTCAGGCTTTCGGAGAGCACCAGCCCCAGCATGGCCGCCAGGAACAGGAACAGCATGGAGAAGAAGAACCCGCTGCGGTCCTGCACGTCGGCGTGGTGGTGATGGTAGGCCTTCATGTAGCCCACGGCGTAGATGCAGATGAGGCCGCCCACCACGGCCACAATGATCACCATCAGCATGGCCAGGCAGTCCACGCGCATGTGCGGCTGCATGAGCTCGGTGTTCATGTCCACGAGCGGGCCGAAGATCTGCGCCGCAAAATCAACCAGGGTAAAATCGGGCCGCGTGAGCTCCGCCCACAGCAGCAGCGCCGTCTGCCCCACGGAGAGCAGGATGACGGGGTATTTCTTGTGCCGCACGCACAGAAAGACAATCAGGCCCATGAGCAGGACCTCGCCCACGAGCATCGCCGTGTCGAGGATCTCCGTCTCCGGGTAGAGCAGGACGTCCCGCTTCCCCCCGGCCAGCCAGACCGCCAGCAGGCCCAGCGCCAGGGTCATCACGCCGCCGGCTCCCACATAGACGGCGACGCCCCGCGCCCGCTTGTCGCGGATGCAGGGGACCACGATCGCGGCCAGCAGCGGCCAGGCGATCAACACAGGAATCAGATTCATATTGCTACCACACTCCTACTTCGTCAAACAGATCCTGTACCCTGTTTTCCATCCAATTATTATAGCTCTCCCTTCGCTGTTTTACAAGAAAAAAACGAGACTATCGGCTGAGATTTTGACAAAGCGTCCAATTCCCGGCGCGCGCCTGTGGAATTTCCCCCGGCGCGGTGCTATAATAAAGTGCGGTGAACCGCAGGAGACGCACACAGGGAAAGAGGGGGAAAAGGTGCACGAGCTGGCCATCACACAGCAGATTCTGGAATTCACGCTCCGTACGGCGCGGGAGCGCGGCGCGAAGCGCGTCACGGCCATCCGGCTGCGGCTGGGGCCGTTTTCGGGCGTCGTGCCGGAGTGCATCCAGATTTACCTGGACGTGCTCGCCAAAGACACGGAGGCCGAGGGCGCGAAGATTGAAACGGCGTGGGAGCCGCTGCGCGTGAAATGCCTGGACTGCGGCCTCGAATCGGAGATCGACCGCCGTCACATCGCCTGCCCGCAGTGCGGCTCCGTGCGCCTGCACCGCCTTTCCGGCCGCGAGTTCCTCATTGAAAGTCTGGAGGTTGAATCATAAATGGAAATCAAGGTCATGCATCAGGTCATGGAGTGGAACGAGGATGTGAGCGCCCAGGTGCGGCGCACGCTGCAGGAGCAGCACGTCTGCCTCGTGAACGTGATGGGCAGCCCCGGCGCCGGCAAGACGACGCTGCTCACCGCGCTCATTGAGAAGCTGCGCCCCTCGTTCTCCATCGGCGTCATCGAGGGCGACATCACCGGCCAGATCGACGCGGAGAAGATCGCCGCGCTGCGCATCCCGGCCGTGCAGCTCAACACGGACGGCGCGTGCCACATCGAGGCCATGAGCATCCAGCACATCCTGCCGCAGTTCGATCTCGCTTCGCTCGACGTGATCTTCGTGGAGAACGTGGGCAACCTCGTGTGCCCGGCGGAATTCGACATCGGCGAAGCCTTCCGCCTCACGATCCTGAGCGTGCCGGAGGGCGACGACAAGGTGGCGAAATACCCGCTCATGTTTACCGACACCGACTGCCTCGCCGTGAGCAAGTGCGACGTGGCCCCGTATTTTGACTTTGACTTCGACCGCGTGCGCGACGATTACCGCGGCGTGAACCCGCAGGGGCCGCTCTTCCCCGTCTCCGCCCGCACGGGCGAGGGCGTGGACGCGCTGGCCGAGCACATCGCCGCCGCCGTGCGCCGCGCCCTGGCCGGGGAACAGACGACCTACCGCCGTGACTGAGCGCGCGCCCGGCACACGCCGCGTCCGCGTGGAGATCGGCGGGCTTGTGCAGGGCGTGGGCTTCCGGCCCTTCCTGCACCGGCAGGCGGCGCAGCGCGGCCTTTCCGGCTTTGCGCGCAACACGCCGGACGGCGTCCTCTTCGAGCTGGAGGGCCCCGCCGCGCAGGTGGAGGACTGCCTGCGCGCCGTGCGCGGGGAAGCGCCCCCGCTGGCCGTGGAGGAATCCTTCACGGTGCGGGAGCTCGCGCCTCGCGGCGGGGACGGCGGCTTTTCCATCCTGGAAAGCGAGCAGGGCTCCGGCGCGGCGCTGGCGCTGCCGGATCTCGGCCCCTGCCCCGCCTGCCTGCGCGAGCTGCGCGATCCCGCGGACCGGCGCTACCGCTATCCCTTCCTCAACTGCACCGACTGCGGGCCGCGGTACTCCATCCTGCGCCGCCTGCCGTATGACAGGGCGAACACCTCCATGGCATCGTTCCCCATGTGCATCGACTGCGCCCGGGAATACGCGGACATCCGCACCCGGCGCTACCACGCGCAGCCGGACTGCTGCCCCGCCTGCGGGCCGCGCGCCTTCTGCCTCTCCCCGCAGGGGGAGGAGCTGCCCGGCGACCCGATCGCCCGCGCGCAGCGCGAGCTGGCGGCCGGGCGCATCGTGGCCGTGAAGGGCGTGGGCGGCTTCCACCTGGCGTGCGACGCGCGCAGCGAAGCGGCCGTGCGGCGGCTGCGCGCGCGCAAGCACCGCCCGGAAAAGCCGCTGGCGGTGCTCTGCGCCGATGCGGAGGAGGCCCGCGCCTTCTGCCGCGTGGGCGAAGCGGAGCGCGCCCTGCTGGAAAGCCCGCGCCGCCCCATCGTCCTGCTGGACAAGCTCGACCCCGCCGCGTTCCCCGCGCTGAGCGCGAACGACAGGCTGGGGGTCATGCTGCCGGGCACGCCGCTGCACGTCCTGCTCACGGACGGCACGGCCGGCGGGCCGCGCAGCGTGGTGTGCACGAGCGCCAACGTGCCGGGCTGCCCCGTGATTCTGGAAAACGGCGAGGCGCTGCGTGCGCTCGCCAATGTGGCGGACTGCTTTCTCGTGCACAACCGCGAGATCGTGAACCGGTGCGACGATTCGCTCGTGCTGCCGTGGCGCGGCGGGGCCGTCTTTCTGCGGCGCAGCCGCGGCTACGCGCCGCAGCCCGTGGAGCTGCCCTTTTCCGCGGAGGGCGTGTGGGCCTTCGGCGCGGAGCAGAAGGCGTCGTTCGCGCTGGGCGGCGGCCGCCGCGCTTTCCTGAGCCCGCACATCGGCGACCTGAAGAACGCCGAGACGCTCGAGCACTACCGCGCGTCGCACGCCGCCTACACGCGGCTGTTCCCCCTCACGCCGCGCCGCCTCGTGTGCGATCTGCACCCCGATTACCTCTCCACGCGGGAGGCGGAGGAGATGGCGCGCAAGACCGGCCTGCCGCTGCTGCGCGTGCAGCACCACTGGGCGCACTTTGCCGCCTGCTTGGCGGATAACGGCGTGCCCGCGCAGGACGGCCCGTTCTTCGGCCTCGTGTGGGACGGCACGGGCCTCGGCCCGGACGGCACGGTGTGGGGCTGCGAATTCCTGCGCGGCGGCTACGGCGGCTGGGAAAGGATCGGTTCGCTGCGCCCCATCCTGCTGCCGGGCGGCGATGTTTGCGCGCTGGAAACGGGCCGCACGGCGCTCTCGCTCGCGCTGGCATCGTGCGGCGTGCCGGATGCGCTGTTTGCCGATCGGCCGGAGCGCGCGCTGCTGCTGCAGCTGCTCGCGCATGGCGGGCGATCCCCCGCCTGCGCATCGGCCAGCAGCGCCGGCCGCCTGTTCGACGGCGTCTATTCGCTGATCACCGGCCGCTGGCGCATGGACTACGAGGGCCAGGCCCCCGTTCTGCTGGAAGCGATGGCTCACGGCGCGGGCACGCGCGCCTATCCGCTCTCGTTTTATGAGGAAGCGGGCGTGCGGCGGTTCGACTGGAGGCCGCTCGTCTCGTCGATCCTCGCGGATCTCGCGGCGGGCGTGCCGCACGGTGCGATTGCGCGCGGCTTTCTGGACGCGCTGTGCGGAATGGCGGAGGACCAGTGCCGCACACTGAACGCAGGGCGTCTGCCGGCGGCGCTCTCCGGCGGCGTGTTCTGCAACCGCTATCTGCTGGAATCCATCTCGCGGCGGCTGGAACGCACGGGCTGCCGCGTGCTCACGCACCGGCGCGTCTCGCCGGGCGACGAAGGGCTGTGCCTCGGCCAGCTCGCGATTGCGGCCGCGCAGGCCGCCGAAAAGGAGGAATGACCCATGTGTCTGGCAATCCCGCTCCGCCTCGTCTCTGTCGAGGGGAAGCATGCCGTGGGCGAGGCCGGGGGCCTCACCCAGAACATCCGCATCGATTTCATCCCGGGGGCCGCACCGGGCGACTATGTGATGGTGCACGCCGGGTTCGCCATCGAAAAACTCACGAAGGAGCAGGCGGAGGAAAACCTGGCCAGCCTGCAGGCGGACATCGATGCGTTTTGACGAGGGCTTCCGCCGCCCGGAGGGTGTGCCGCGGCTGGCGCAGGCCATCCGGGAGCAGGCGGGCAGCCGCACGCTGCGGTTCATGGAGATCTGCGGCACGCACACGATGGCGATCGCGAAGGCGGGCCTGCGCCCGCTGCTCGCGCCGCAGGTGCGGCTGCTCTCCGGCCCGGGCTGCCCCGTGTGTGTGACGCCGGCCGGGGTCATCGACGCGGTGCTCGAGCTGGCGGCGCGGCCGGGCGTCACGCTCGTGAGCTACGGCGATCTGCTGCGCGTGCCCGGCTCCGCCCGCGGGGACACGCTGCTGCGCCGCCGCGCGCTGGGAGCAGACGTCCGTGTGGCGTATTCCCCGCTCGAGGCCGTGGAGATCGCCGCGCGGGAACCGGCGCGCGAGGTCGTGTTCCTGGGCGTCGGCTTTGAGACGACGGCCCCCGGCACGGCCGCCTGCGTGCTGGAGGCAGCGGAGCGCGGGCTGAAAAACTTTTCGCTGCTCTGCCTGCTTAAGCGCACCTTCCCGGCGCTGCGCGCGCTGCTCGGCGCGCCGGGTTTTTCCGTGGACGGCTTCCTCTGCCCCGGCCACGTGGCGGCCGTTACGGGGGCGGAGGCCTTCGCCTTCCTGCCGCGGGAATACGGCCTGCCCGCCGTGGTGGCGGGGTTTGAGCCGGCCGATCTCGCGGCCTCGTGCGCGCTGCTCACAAAGATGGCGCTCGCGGGGACGCCCCGGCTCGTGAACACGTACACGCGGCTTGTCTCGGCGGAGGGCAACGGCCCGGCGCTCGCGGCGATCGGCCGCGTGTTCCGCCCCGTGGACAGCGAATGGCGCGGCCTGGGCCTGCTGCCGGAGAGCGGCTATGCGCTGCGCGAGCCGTTCCGGCCGTTTGACGCGGCGGAGCGCTTCGGTTTCCGCCCAAAGGAGCACGCGGGCCCGGCCGGCTGCCGCTGCGGCGACGTGATCCGCGGCGCGTGCGAGCCGCGCGGCTGCCCGCTGTTCGGCAAAGCGTGCACGCCCGTCGACCCGGTGGGCCCGTGCATGGTGTCCGCGGAGGGCTCGTGCGCGGCGAGCTGGAAATACGGGGACGTGCTGCCCCGCGAGGAGGAATGAGAGATGCTGGACGACAGAATCACGCTGGATTACGGCAGCGGCGGGCAAAAGACATCGGAATTGATTGAAACGCTGCTCGTGCCGTCGTTTCAGAACGACGCGCTCAGCCGGCTCGGCGACGGCGCGGTGCTGCCCGCGCTGCCCTCGCAGCCCGTGTTCTCCACAGACAGCTTCGTCGTCTCGCCGTGGCGCTTCCCGGGCGGAAACGTGGGCAAGCTGGCCGTGTGCGGCACGGTGAACGACGTGTGCATGGCGGGCGGCGAGCCGCTCTATCTGAGCCTTGCCATGGTGATCGAGGAGGGCTTCGCGATGGAAAGCCTGCGCGAGATCGTGCAGAGCGCCGCCGAAACGGCCAGGGAGGCCGGCGTGCAGATCGTCACGGGCGACACGAAGGTCGTGGAGCGCGGCGCGTGCGACGGGATCTACCTGAACACGGCCGGCATCGGCGCGCTGCGCGCCCCGGGCCTCTCGCCGCGGGCGATCCGAGAGGGCGACAGCGTGATTGTGAGCGGCAGCGCGGGCTGCCACGGCGCGGCCGTCATGATGGCGCGCGCCGGGCTGGGCGGCGGGGCGCTGCGCTCCGACTGCATGGCGCTGCACCGCCTTTCGGCCGCCGTGCTCGCGTGCGGCGGCGTGCGCGTGCTGCGCGATCCGACGCGCGGCGGCGTCGCCACAACGCTCAACGAGTTCGTGGAGGGCAGCGCGCTCGGCGTGGAGCTGGAGGAGGACGCCATCCCCGTGGACGAGGCGGTAGAGACGGCCTGCGGCCTGCTTGGCCTGGACCCGCTCTACTGCGCGTGCGAAGGGCGGCTTTTGGCCGTGACGGCCCCGGAGCAGACGGAGCAGGCGCTCGCGGCGCTGCGCGCGCTGCCCGGCGGCGAACAGGCCGCGCGCATCGGCAGCGTGACGGCGCGCTTCCCCGGCCGCGTCACGCTGCGCAACGCGTTCGGCGGCAGCCGCGTGCTGGCCAAGCTGGCAGGCGCGCAGCTCCCCCGCATCTGCTGACAAATTTCCCCTTTTTCCGCCGCATTCTTCACAAAGAATTCATGGACTTTTCCCCTTCTCTGTGATATGATAACAAAGATAATCGCCCCGCCGCAGCCGCGCGGGCCTGGGAAAACAGGAGCCCTGCGTGGGCTTGCACCCGGAAGGAATCGCGGGCGTGCGAGACACGGGGACGAAATAAACCCGGTGCGCGAATTGCCCACCGCAGGTGTGCGAGGCCGGGCAAAGGCACAAACAGGGCAAACCGCCTTGCGGGTGCACAAGCTTCCCGCGCGTTTGGGAAAACAGGAGCCCTGCATGGGCCCGCACCCGGAAACAGCCGCGGGCGTGCGAGGCTGGGTGAAGACACAAACCCGGTGCGCGAATTGCCCGCCGCAGGCGCGCGGGCGTGCGAGGCTGGGCAAAGGCACAAACCCGGTGCGCGTCTTGCCCACCGCAGGTGCGCGTGCGTGCGAGACACGGGGACGAAATAAACCCGGTGCGCGAATTGCTCACCGCAGGTGCGCGGGCGTGCGAGGCTGGGCAAAGGCACAAACCCGGTGCGCGTCTTGCCCACC
>CAKNKY010000050.1 GCA_930987725.1 uncultured Anaeromassilibacillus sp.
CGGGAAAACAGAAGCCCGGCGCGAGCATGCACTCGGAAAGAACCGCGTGCGTGCGCGGCTGGGTAAAGACACAAACACGGTGCGCGACTTGCCCGCCGCAGGCGCGCGAATTGCTCACCGCAGGTGTGCCCGCCGCAGGCGCGCAGGCGCGCCGCCGCTACATCAGCGGAACTGTTCGGTGAGGGACATGGATTCCACGCGGCAGGCCTCGCCGCCGTGCAGCTCGGGCCAGCGCTCGAGGAAGACGTGCGTGTCGGCGCGCAGCGGGTGCACAACCAGCTCGATCGCGTCCGGGAAGCCGAACGTGCCCAGGCTCAGCAGCGCGTCCTGGCCGGTGAAGAAATAGTCGTTGATCTTCTCGCCGCCGCAGAAGACGTCCATGCTCTCCGCGGCCCAGCGGAGCGTGAGCAGCACATCATAACCGCTCCCGCGCGGCGCGCGGCCCTGCGGATAGGTGAAGGAGAGGCGGTAGACGTGGTCTTCGCCGCGCATCCCGCCGTCCTCGAGCACGGCCTCCGGCTCCGCGCCGGAGACGACGCGCTCATACACGGTAAAGGGGCCCTCCTGCCCGGTGCAGACAAAGCCGCGCGGCAGCTCCGAAAGCGCCGGGAAGGTGCGCACCACGGTGCGGCGGCCGCCCTCCGCGACGAGATGGCCGTCCTCCTCCCACACAAAGCCGTCGCTGAGCACGAGCGTGTCGCGGCCGAGGAAGAGCTTCGCGGCACGCAGCGCGTCCGCGCGGCTCAGGTGCAGCACGCGGGCGCGCGCTTCGCCCTCCCACGTGAACTGCGGGTCCCAGTCGCCGTAGAACACGAAGACGTCGCCGTCTTCGCCGGAAAGGCGGCACAGCGGCACCGCCAGCGCGGAGCGCAGCACGGCGTCCCCCAGGCGCATCCGGCAGGGGAAGAAGCCATACTGCCCCGGGGCGATGTCCACCGGCGGGAACGGCACGGTTTCCGCGCCGAGCTTCATGCTCAGGCGCGTGCCGGGGTGCGGTTCCATCCCGCGGCGGCGCTGGTAGTTGCTGAAGAAGAGATAGCCGTGGCTGTTGTCCTTCCGGCAGGCGAGGCGCAGCGTGTGCAGATCGCCCGGGGAGACGTTGTCCGGCTCAATCTCCGCCGGGAGCGGCGCGAGATCGGCGCCGAAGTCGTTCAGGAAGAGAGCCAGCAGGCGCAGCTCGCGGTACGTGTCCGAGATCGTGCCGAACTGGCGGATCGGCGCGTTGAAATCGTAGTTGATCTCCGGCAAATCGTTGAAGTCGCCCGCGGCGCGGCTCTCCTGCAGCGTGGAGAGCACGCCGCGCGGGTTGCTGCCGCCGTGGTACATGTAGTAGCCGAGCAGGCCCGCGCCGCTGCCCAGCTTCACGAGCGACATGGCGCCCGTGTCCGTCCCCGCGGCCACGGGGCGGCGGTGGCGCGTCACCTGCAGGCCGCCGCCCAGCTCCGCCGTGAGATAGGGAAACTTCGATGTGTCGAAGGTGAGCGCGTCCTCCACGTGGTGGTCGCTCGCGATGAGCGCGTCGTTGCGCTCGTGCGTGAACACATAGTTGTCGTTCGGCGGCAGCTCGCCGATGCTCTGGTCCCAGGGGGCCTCGCAGTAGCCGCCCATCACGGGCAGCAGGCCGCCGGTGCACGCGCCGCCCCAGCCCGTGGCCGTCATGAGCGGCGCGCCGAAGCCGATCCCGCGCGCGAGGGCCGTCAGCGTGCGCATGTGCTGCTCGCCCGCCTCGCCGCGCAGGCCGCCCACGTGGCCGTACTCGTTCTCAATCTGCACGCCGATCACCGGCCCGCCCTCGCCGAACATCATGCCCTGCGCTTCCACCCACAGGTGTTCCCAGTAGCGCCGCACGAGCGCGAGGTAACCGGGGTCGTCGCTGCGCAGGCGCAGGCCCGCGCGGCCCTTCTCCTCCAGCCAGTCGGGGAAGCCGCCGTGGCGCACCTCGCCGTGCACCCACGGCCCCAGCCGCAGGAACACGAAGATCCCCACCTTTTTGCACAGCTCCAGGAACCGGCGCAGGTCTCGGCAGCCGGAAAAGCGGAACACGCCCTCCTCCTCCTCGTGGTGCAGCCAGATCACGTAGCACGAGACAATGGAAAGCCCGCCCGCCTTCATCTTGCGCAGCGACGATTCCCACTGGAACGACGGCACGCGGGAAAAATGGATTTCCCCCATCATCGGGAGCCACGGCTCCCCGTTTTTCGTCAGATAGTTTGCTGTGTAGCTGAACATATTATGCTTCTTCCTCCTTCAGGGCGTGCAGCGCAAACCGGCGCACGCTGCCGGTGCCGGGCGGCGAGACAACGCGGAGCCCCGCCCAGAGCTCTCCCGCGGTGTTTACTTCAAGCTCCGCCGCGCTTTTCTGCCATTCCTGCTCCGTGGGATGGATCACCGTTTCCGCCGTGGCCGTGCCGCTTTGCAGCACGAGGCGCACGTCCACGTTCGTCGTGTCCACGCCGCGGTATTCCGCCTCCAGCCGGTAGCGGCCCGGCTGCACCGGCACGCGCTGCGAGAGCGTGAGCCGGAAATTGCGGTCGGCCCGCAGCGCCACATCGTTCACGGGCGGCGCGGGGAACGGATCGGGGAACGAGGGGTGAATCTCCGCCTGCACGAACGATCCGCTTGTCTCCAGATCCCACCGGGCGAAGCCTTCGTCCCAGTTGGGATCCTGCAGCAGGTTGCGGCCGCGCGCGGTGCGGGCGCCGGTGTGCGCCACGGCCTCCACCTCCTGTCCGGCCATGCCCGGCACCGTGCCGGCAAACCGGTGTGTGCCGGGCGTGGCGCAGGCCGTTTCCAGCTCCTGCGGTGAAACCTCCCAGCGGACGGGGATAGTGTGAAGCGTGCCGTCAAAGGCGAGGGCGCGCAGTTCCTCCGGCAGGGAAATGCGGCCGTTCACGGGGATTTCCTGTTCCGGCGGGGCATAAATCTTCGCGATCTCCGCACCGCGGAAGCGGTCGCGCGTGAAGGCAAAGGCTTCGATTGCCTCCAGGGCTGTGCCGTCCTCGCGCAAAATGCCCATGTTTTCCGCCCAGCCGCCCACGCCCGCGGAGGGCACGCAGAAGGGTTCCCAATAAAAGACGCCGCGCCCGAGCCGGCCCGGCACGGAGGAGCACACGTTCATCACCAGATCCATGACGCGGCGCTGGCCCTGCGGGGTAGCCGGGAAACCGGCGATCCGCTCCTGCGCGCGATCAAGGAAGCCGTGCGGCGTGAGCCGCCAGGCGTAGGCTGTTTCCGCCAGAAGAATGGGTTTGCCGTAATCCGCAGCCAGCCGATCCATGCTCTGCTTCAGATCGGAAAATGTGCCGTGCCAGAAGGGGTAATAGGATAAGCCGATCGCATCGAAGTCCGCGAGCCCGTGGGCGATGGCCTGTGAAAACCAATCGTGCACAAGGGAATACCGCCCGCCCTGATCCAGGTGAATCATCACGGCAACGCCCAGCTCCCGGGCGGCACGGATGCCGGCGTTCACCAGCCGGGCAATGGAGGCAAAATCGGGGGCCTCGCCGTCCGGAAACAGCAGGCCGCTGCGGATCTCGTTGCCGATCTGCACCATGTCGGGCATGGCGCCGCCTTCCCGCAGGGTGAGAAGCGTGTCGCGCGTGAAGGCGTACATGGCCTCCTCGAGCGCCGCCCCGTGCAGCGATTCCCACGCCTTTGGCTTGCGCTGCTGGGCGGGGTCTGCCCAGTAATCGGAATAGTGAAAATCCAGAAGGAAGGAGAGACCTGCCTTCCGGATTTCCCGGCCGAAGGCCAGCGTGTGCGCCAGGCTGCAATAGCCGCCGGATTCCGGCACAGTTTCCGGGTTGTTCCACAGGCGCAGGCGCACGGCGTTCACGCCGTGCGCCCTGGCCAGGCTGAGCGCGTCCAGGGGTGTGCCGTCCCTGTCCCGCAGGACCATGCCGGCGTCCAGGCACTGCGGGACAAATGAGAGATCCATGCCCTTGTAAAAATCGAGCAGACGTTCCATGTCAGCCCCTCCCCTCCGTTCCGACGGATTGCCGGAACAGGATTTCATAGTCAATTTTTGTTTTTTCGTTGTAAGGGCGGCCCTGCATGCGCGCAATCAGCTGCTTGGCGGCCGTTTCCCCCATGCGCCGGCCGGAGATATTCACCGCCGTGACAGCCGGTGTGAAGCATTGCAGGTTTGTGCTGTTGTAAAGCGAGACGACGGAAATATCCCGCGGGATGCGGAATCGCTTGGCCTGCAGGCCGGACATGACGCGCGTGCAGAGGATGTCGTCTCCGCACACAATGCACGACACGCGCGTCACAAGAGCTTCGCTGATAATCGTGTCCGCGTCCTCAAGGTCCGTCACGTTCTGGTAGACATACTGGGTGTCGCGATCAATGCCGTGCCGCTCCAGCGCGCGGAAAAAGCCGCGGCAGCGCTCCACGTTCACCTCAAAATCCATATCCCCTGCCAGGAGGGCAAACCGGCGGTATCCCTGGCCGATCAGCAGGGAGACGAGGCTTTCCGCCGCGGCCTCGTTGTCGCTGTCCACCTGGATGATGCCCTCATAGGGGGTGTGGCCGGTGACGGTCGTGGGAAACGGAAGCTCGGAGAGATAGCGCAGGATCAGGTCGTCCTCCATGCCGCGCATGAAGAGAAAGCCGTCCACCGCGCCGCTTTCCACCAGCGCGCGAATGTGCGACACGTCGTTGCGCGCGCCGTGCACGAGCATGACGTTGCACTGCTGCTGGGAGGCTGTCTCACTCACACCGAGCATACAGTCCTGAAAAAAGAAGAAGGGCGTGGCGGAGATATAGACGTCAGCCGGAATCACCAGGCCCAGGCAGAGGGCGCGTTCCGGCCTGCGTGCGGTCTCCTGCGGGGCGCGGCGGCCTGCCTGGGCCGCGAACTGCAGGATGCGCCGGCGTGTTTCCTCCCCCAGCCTTCCCTTGCCGGAGAGCGCGCGGGAAACGGTGCTTTTGGAAACGCCCAGCTCTTTCGCAATTTCTTCGATCGTCATGCAGCATGATCCTTTCTGTGTGAGGGGCAGCAAAGAGAGGGCCGCTGGAAAACCCAGCGGCCCTCTTTGCCAGCCTGCGTTATTCCGCCTGCTTGGATGCGACATACTCGGAAGCCTGCTTTTCCATTTCCTCCAGCACGTCCCGAATACCGGCGGCCTCAAGTGCCTGCTTGAACTGCTCAATGGTGGCGTCCACGTCGTCCACAAGGCCGTTGATCAGGGGGTTGTAATAGGTGTCGATGTTTGCCTCCACGGCGGCAACCTGTGTGGCAACGTTCGTGTTGTCAAAGTTGAAGCCGTCGTAAATGTGATCTTCCTTGATGTTCGCGTTCCACTCGTCCATCATGGCGTCATAGGTGTCGTCCAGCGCGGTGCGGTCCTCAATGTACTCGGTGCGCTGAATCGTCATGTTGTTCCAGCCCCAGTTGCAGTTGTTGCTCACGCCGTAGTTCGATTCGTCGATCACCTTATACTGGTCGTCGCCCACGGCCTCCCAGTGCGTGCCCTCGATGCCGAGCATGGCAAGGTCATACACTTCGGGGTTGGTGTAGAACTCGTTGAGCGCCATCATGGCGCGCTCTTTGTTCTGGCTGTTGGCGTTGATGGCCACGCCGTTGTTGATGTAGGGATTGACCTTCTTCGGCAGATCGGAAACGGGGTCCACAATCGTCACGTCCCAGTCGGGGTTTTCCTGGTTGGCCTGGCGGCCGTATGTCAGGCAGCTTCCCATGTTCCACACCATGGCGGCGGTGCGGCCGGTGAGCAGGCCCGTCTGGCGTTCATCGGTGGAGTTCAGAGCATCCGGAGACCAGCACCCGGCATCCGCCATTTCCTTGGCCTGGTGGCAGTAATCGGCGAAGCCGTCCCAGTCAAGGATGTAGTAGAGATCGAGGTCCTCCGGGTCCTGGGTGTTGTAGAGCACGAGCTCGCCCGCCTTCGGCGCGCCGCCCAGGGTGGAGAGGCCCTCATTCTGGAAATACTGATACCAGGGGCCATACTGGAAGGTGTACATGCCGTCCGCTGCGGCGGCTATGGCAAACTCCTTCATCTCATCCCAGTTTATGATCTCCTCCACGCCGTATTTTTCCATGAGGTCGCCGCGTACGGCCATCACATCCTGGCCGAATTCGTTGGAGTAGTTCGGCACCATGTAAATCGTGCCGCCGATCTTGGCCTGCTCCCAGGCGATCTCCGGCACAACCTCCCAGATGTCAGGGGCGTAGGTCTGGATGAATTCCTCGGAAAGCGGGGCGAAGCCGCCCAGGGCCACGGTCTGCTCGTAATGCGCCCAGCTGCTCGCGGTGAAGATGAGGTCAAAGTCCTCCTGGCCGGAGAAGAGCAGCGAGTATTTCGTGTCATGCTCGCCCCAGGAGAGGAACTCCACGCTCACGGTGGCGTTGATCTCTTCCTGCAGGATCTCGTTGATCTTGTCATACACGGCGTCGAAGTCCGGCGTGCGGTCGCCGATGAGATACATCTTGAGCTCCACCGGCTCGGAAGTGTCAATTTCCCCGGTTTCTGAGGCTGCGGAAGCAGGGGAACCTTCGGAACCGGCGCTGCCGGAGGAGGTCTCGCCGGAGGAACAGCCGGAGGCAATGCCGGCGGTCATGGCGAGAGCCATCAGAAGAGCGATTGCTTTCTTCATCTTTTTCATTTGAATGCTCCTTTACAGAAAAATGTGGGGGTTGTCTGTTGTTTTATTCTTTTACCGCGCCGATGGTGATGCCCTGCACAAAATATTTCTGCACGAAGGGATACGCCAGTACGATGGGTCCGGTGACAACGACGGTCAGGGCCATTTTCAGCGTTTGCGTGGGCAGGGAAACGGAACTGATGACGGAGCTGCTCACGTTGCCGCTTGAAATCAGCTTTTTGTAGGCTTCAATGTCGTTGATCTGCTGATAGAGGAAGTATTGCAGCGGGTATTTGTTTTCATCCTTGATGTACAGCATGGCGTTGTACCAGTCGTTCCAGTAGGCGAGAGCGATGAAGAGCCCCACGGTGGCGAGCGCCGGCTTGATCAGCGGCACAACGATCTGGAACAGAATGCGGAATTCGCCGCAGCCGTCTATCTTTGCCGCCTCGATGAGCGAATCGGGAATGCCCATGATGTAGCTCTTCATGATGAGCAGGTTGTACACGCTGAAGAGCAGGGGCAGCAGCAGCGCGAGGTAGTTATCCCGCAGATGAAGCGTGGTGGTGATCAGGAGGTAATACGGCACAAGACCGCCGCTGAACAGCGTGGTGAAATAGAAGAAAAAGGAAAAGGCGTGGCGCCAGGTGAACGCCTTGCGCGAAAGCACATAGGCCGTCATGGTTTGCAGCAGCAGGCCGAGCACCGTGCCGGCCAGCGTGAGCAGAATGGTGGTGGCGTAGGCGCGGAACACCACCATGGGCTCGCGGAACACCGTTTCATATGCCTGCAGGCTGAAGTCCTGCGGCAGCAGGCTGAACCCGTTCTGCAGCACTGCCTCCTCCGAGGAGAGCGAGCTCGACACAATGATGATGAAGGGCACCAGGCACAGAAGCGCGACAAGGCCGCAGAAGGTGTAGGCGATGAGATTGAGCACGAAGACATCGCCGCTCATTTTTCTCTTGTGACGCAGAGCCGTCATGCGAATCCCTCCTTAGAACAGCGTGTAGTCTTTGTCATACAGGCTCACAAGCTTGTTGACGGCGACCACCGTGATGAAGCAGAGCAGCGATTGATACAGGCCGATGGCCGATGCCATGCCGAAGTTGTTGCTGCTGATGAGGGCGCGGAAGGTGAGCGTGTCGATGACGTCCGTGAGGTTGTAGAGAAGGCCGTTTGAACCGACGAGGTTATAGAAGAGATCGAAGTTCCCCTTGAAGATGCCGCCCACGGAGAGCAGAAGCAGAATGACGGTGGTGGGCATGATCATGGGAATGGTCACGTGGAAGATCCGCTGGAACACATTTGCGCCGTCAATGGTGGCAGCCTCATAGATGGAGGTGTCGATGCCCATGATGGCCGCCAGATACATGACCGATCCATATCCGATGTTTTTCCACAGATTGAAGAACACAATGATGAAGGGCCAAATTTCCGGCGTGGTGTAAAACAGCACCTTCTCCCCGCCCAGGGCTGTGATGATGTTGTTCATGAAGCCGTAATCCGAGCTGAAAATGTTGAAGGCCATGATACCCACAATCACCCAGGAAATGAAATAGGGAAGGAACATGAGCGACTGTGTGACCTTTCGATACACTTTGCTGGTGAGCTCCGTGAGCAGGATGGCCACGGCGATCTGCACCACCGCGTTCAGAATGATGAATACAATGTTGTAGAGAACGGTGTTCCTCGTGACAAGCCCTGCCTGACCGGAGGAAAAGAAAAACTCAAAGTTTTCCAGACCGTTCCAGGGACTTCCCCAGATGCCGCCGTTGTAGTTGTACTTTTTAAATGCCAGCACAATGCCCGTCATGGGATAATAGCTGAAAATCAGCGTGTAAAGGACGGCGGGCAGCAGCATCACAAGAAAAACCCGGTAAAGGTAAAATTTCTTGAAAAAGCCCTTGACGCGGTTCCCTTTCATGGCAAATTCTCCTTTTTGTGGATTTGAGCAACAAGTGCGCAACAAATCAAGAAGAACTGCGTTGCTTTGCCCTTGTCTCTCGATGCTTTCATTTTAGTCCAGATAAAAAAATCAGTCAATCGTCAAAGAATGTGAAATATTTTTATAACATTTATATGATCCTCCAAAAGATCAGAAAATATTAGCGCAACTCTTCCTGGCTTGTTGCGCACCACTTTTTCGCGCAAATTTTTGGTGCTTACTTCTGTTTTTTTGAGGGGAAAAAAGAATTTCTTTTTTGTTTCGCCAGTGTTCAACTGAATTTGCAACAAACTGTTTCAAAGAAAAGGAGAAAAAGCCGCAATTTGCGCAACTTTTTGCGCAAAAAATCCCCCGGCAGCCGGAAAGGCTGACGGGGGACGCAAGGGCGGGGCTGATCGGTTCAGCTGATCCGCGCGATGAAGATGCGCGGGCCGCCTGCGGCGGGGTAGATCCCCGTTTCCTGGCCCGCCTCCCCAATGCCGATCACGTGCCAGAATGTGTCCTCGCCCTCGCGGCGGCATCTGTGCAGGCAGACGACACCGGGCGTGCCGGCCACAAGGCCGATGTCCTCGCCCGTGATCTTCACCGTGTACACGCCGCACGGCGCGATCTCCACGGTGGAGGTGGTGTCACTCACCCAGTTTTTCTCCGGCTCCAGGCCGTTCTTTCCCTCCGCGCGCAGGATGGCAGGGTAATCCTTGTAGCTCACGTCGAGATCCACGGCCCCGGAGATGCCCGAAACGCTGCCGTCGCTGGCGGTCTGGCGCAGGCCCGCGCGCGGGTCCGGCTGGCGGCTGCTGTAGTCGGCAAGCCAGAGCTCGAACCGCTTGAGGCGGTTCATGTCGAGCTTGTTTGTGATATAGTCGCGGTTCGTGTACACGCCGCCGCGGTAGCCCGCCTTCTCGATCTCGTCGAGGAAGGCTTCGATCACGGCCGTGCGCTCGGCGCGCGTCGGGTCGCGGCCCGTCTGCTGCTTCACATACTGCTCCGTGGCGTATTCGTAGTCGTAATAGATCGGGAACGTAAGCCTGCCCCAGTAGGGCGAGAGCACCTCGCGGCAGGCGGCGGCTTCCCGGCGGGCCTCCTCCTCCGAAACGGCGTAGCTGAACCAATAGGCCCCGGCCGCCACACCGGCCGCCAGCGCACCCCTCGCGTTCTCGTCAAAGCGCTGGTCCTTCTGCTTCGCCGTGTTCCCAAACCCGGCGCGCAGGATGGAAAAATCTTTTCCCGCCCGGCGCACGGCCGCCCAGTCCACGCGGCCCTGGTACGAGCTCACATCAATCCCATTCATGGAAAACACCCCCGCACACAGCATATGCGGCAGGCCCCCGCGCGGTGATTCTGCGGCGGGGGCACGGTGCGGCGCGGCTTTCTTCACCCGGAGCCGTTCTCTCCGCGTTTTTGGGGATTTTTGGGGGTAAAATTCGGGATAATCATACAGAATTTTGTGTAAAACACATCATTTTGTTGACTTCCCCCCATGGCTGTGCCATAATGAAACTGCCGCAGTTTGGCGGCGATATTGTGAGAGGAAGAAAGGATGATGTTTTCATGAAGCGGCGGATTGTTTCGCTGGTTCTGGCGGCCTGCCTGGCGCTCTCTTTTGCGGCGTGCAGCGGCGGGCAGACGGCGGCGCCCGCGGGCGGAGAGGTTTCCCAGGCGGAAGCCGCCCCCATGACGGAGGAGGAATACGAGCAGGAGGTGACGAACCTGAGCCAGGAGGTTTCCGATGTGATGACCTCCATGAGCAGCCTTTCCATGGACGACGAGGATGCCTTCCGGCAGGGGGTTGACACCGTGCGCACCATGGCGGATTCGTTCCGCTCGTTCGCATCCATTCCCAACCCGCCGGAACACTGGGCGGAGGCCCACGGGAAGATCGCCGAGGGCTGCACGCTCTTTGCGGACAGCCTCGACGGCATGTGCGACAGCGCCGAGAAGCTCATGAGCGGCGAGATGGAGGCGGCCGATTACAGCACGGCCGTGCTCGATTACACCGACAAGCTCAACGAGGCGGCGAGCCTTCTCACGGAAGGCATGGGCATGCTGGACGTATGAAGCGCGCCGCAAAAGGAAGAGACAACGGCAATCTTCCCCAAAAGCCATAAGAGAAACCGGCTCCCAAAAGAAGCTGCTTTGCTTTCTTTGGGAGCCGGTTTTTGTGCATTGCCGAGAAAGAGCGCTGCTTTCCAGCAAGCCTGTTTTTCCACAGGACGAAACCTGCGCGGTGGAAAACCGCGCGGCTTTCGGCGTGGTTACGGCCGGGAGGCTTCGTGCTGAGCGCTGGCGGCCTTGTAGATCCTGTTGCGCGGCAGACCGGTCTGAGCGGCGGCGCGGCGGCAGGCCTCGGAGAGCGGCAGGCTTTCCTCCGCGGCCAGAGAGAGGGCGAGCGCGGCGGCCTCCTCCACGGTGCAGGGCTTGGCGGGCGTTTCCTGCGCGGCGCCCTCCACGACGAGCACGAACTCGCCGCGGGCGGAGCCGTCCGCAAAGCGATTCGCGGCCTCGGCCAGCGTGGTGCGGATGACCTCCTCATGGATCTTCGTGAGCTCGCGGGCGAGGGCGATCCGCCGGTCGCCAAGCGTGTCGAGCAGGTCGCGCAGCGTGGCGGCGAGCTTGTGCGGCGCTTCGTAAAACACCATGGTGCGCTTTTCGCCGCGCAGCTCCTCGAGGTGGTCACGGCGGCTCTTCTTGTTCACGCTCAGGAAGCCCTCGAACGTGAAGCGGCCCGTGGGCAGGCCGGAGAGTGCGAGCGCGGTGGCCATGGCGGTCGGCCCCGGCACGGCCAGCACGCGGATGCCGCGGGCGGCGCACTCGGCCACGAGATCCTCGCCCGGATCGGAGATGGCGGGCATTCCCGCGTCGGAGACGAGCACGCAGTTCTCTCCCGCCTCGATCCTCTCGCAGATCACGGCGCCGCGCCCGCGCTTGTTGTGCTCATAATAGCTGAGCATCGGCTTTTTCAGGCCGAAATGGTTCAGCAGCTTCAGCGTGACGCGCGTGTCCTCCGCGGCGATGAAATCGGCGGCGGCGAGCGCCTCCCGGGCACGGGGGGAGAAATCCCCAAGGTTTCCGATCGGCGTTCCCACCACGGTGAGCGTTCCGCTCATGTTGTTCGTCCTCCTTTGCGTTGCAGGGCCTGCTTCTGCAGGCGCCCTTCGGGATAATCTCCATAGATGGCGGCCATTTCCGGCGACCAGCCGCCGGTTTCGCCCTCCACAATCAGCACGGGCAGCACGCGCAGGCCGGGGTTCCCGCCGCGCGCTGCCTCCACGAGCGCGAGGAACGGCTCGCGGCCGGGGCGGTGCTGCACGAGGCGGAGCCGTTTCGGCTCCAGCCCGGCGCGGGCGAGGTCGGCGAACACGGCGGGCAACCGGTCCGGCCTGTGGCAGAAACAGAATTTCCCGCCCCACCGCAGGAACCAGGCGGCGGAGGCGGCGGCATCGGCGAAGGTGCAGGTTTCCTCATGGCGCGCGAGCCGCTCGCCGGGGATCCGGCTTTTCGCGCCCGCGCCCGCGGGCTGATAGGGCGGGTTGCAGGCGATGCGGTCGAGGGATCCCGGCTCGAAGGCGGTGCGGAGCGCGTCTTTGTCTCGCAGATCGGCGCACAGCGCGGAGACGGTCCCTGCGAGGCCGTTGCGGGCGATGCTGGAGCGGCAGAGGTCGGCGGCGTCCTGCTGCAGCTCCACGGCGAAGACGCGGGCGGGCGCGGCGCGCACGGCCCACAGGAGGGAGAGCGCGCCGCAGCCTGCGCAGAATTCGGCGCAGGTTTCGCCGCGTTTCGGCAGGGAGAAATCGGCGAGGAGGATGGTGTCGGTGCTGAACCGGTGCACGCGGGAGACGCAGACGGCTGCGCTGCGCGAGAGCGGTTCCCAGGAAAGGCCTTCCGGCGCCGCGCCGGTGCGTTGTGGTGTCTCCAGGCGGATCCCCTCCTTTTCAGTAAAGTTTTCGCCAGCCTTTTTCAAAAGGCTGCGGGGTTCAAAGGGGCGGCGCCCCCTTTTGTTCTATGTGCTGCGCGCAATGCGCAGCAAAACGCTCGCTTCAATAAAAGCGCGCAGCAAAAAAGGCCGTGCCGGCCAAAAACAGTGAAGCGATTTTTTGGCGGCTCCGGTTCACATGGCCTCTCCGGGCAGGCAAAAGAGCGAATGCGAATTTTGCCTGTTCGGAGTTTTTTTTCTGCGCCCGGCGCGCCGCGCCATGTGCCGGGCTGGCCGTTTTTGCGCGGCCTGCCGCTGTTGTGTTGGCTTTTGTGCCCGGTGCCTGTTTGCCTGCCGTGCGTTTTGCGCACGCTTTTTTCTCTTATCTTTTGCCTTTTTCTGTTTGGCTTTTTCCTCTCAAACTTCTTTTCATTTGTCGCTCAGGCCGCGACGGGCCTCTACTTTCTTCCGAAAAGAAAGTAGACAAAGATTCGCAAAGGGGCTTCGCCCCTTCGAACCCCATTCCAGCGCCCTGTGGCCAATCACTCCTTTTTTCTCGCTGCTGGCCGGCTTATGCGGCCTTCGGCCGCAAACCGCCGGCTGACGGGGAAACGCTTGAAAAGCCAAGGAGCAAAG
>CAKNKY010000051.1 GCA_930987725.1 uncultured Anaeromassilibacillus sp.
AACGGGAAAACAGGCAATGGGCGCAAAAGCCCGCGAAAAAGCAGCAGGTGACAAGACCCTCAGGCCGGGAACAAAGCCACGGGAGGGGACAAGCAAGGAAATCCCCGTCGCGGCCTGAGCGACAAATGAAAAGAGGTTTGAGCGGCAAAAGCCAACAGGAAAAGGCGAAAGATAAAAGATAAGAGAAAAACGCGCGTGCAACCAACGCAGAACAGGCAAACAGACAGCCAAAACAAGACGGAACTGCGCGCACAAAGCGCATGGCGGGCAGACTCCGCCAGCCCGGGCCTGCGCCTCACGGATATTTCCCTGCTCGCCGGCTATGCAGACCAGATCTATTTCACGAAGATGGTCAAGCGCGTCACTGGCGAGCTTCCGCGCGACTACCGCGCCCGCCTGCTGCGCGGCGAGGAACCGGAATAGCGGCGCGGGCTCTTGCCCTGCCCCGCCCTCGTGTGATACAATAAAAAAGATAGAGCAAACGGCACGGCGGCACGGGGTATGCTCCGGGCCGGCCGGTTAGGAGGATCTTGCGAATTGAGCTATCCAAAAGATAAAATCAGGAATTTCTGCATCATTGCGCACATCGACCACGGCAAGAGCACGCTGGCCGACCGTATTCTGGAGCAGACGAAGGCCGTTCCCCTGCGCGACATGGAGGACCAGCTGCTCGACAACATGGATCTCGAGCGTGAGCGCGGCATCACCATCAAGGCCCACGCCGTCACGCTTGTATACCATGCGCAGGACGGGCAGGATTATATGTTCAACCTGATCGACACGCCCGGCCACGTCGATTTCAACTATGAGGTTTCGCGCAGTCTGGCGGCGTGCGAGGGGGCCGTGCTCGTGGTGGACGCCTCGCAGGGCATCGAGGCACAGACGCTGGCGAACACGTATCTCGCGGTGGACGCCGGGCTTGAGATCGTGCCCGTGATCAACAAAATCGACCTGCCCAGCGCCGATCCGGAGCGCGTGCGCAAGGAAATCGAGGACGTCATCGGCATCCCGGCGGACGACGCCCCGGCCATCTCCGCGAAGCAGGGGATCAACATCGGCGCCGTCATGGAACAGATCGTGAAGCTTGTGCCGCCGCCAAAGGGAAACGACGAAGCCCCGCTGCGCGCGCTGATCTTTGATTCTTATTATGATCCCTATCGCGGCGTTGTGGCGCACATCCGTCTCATGGAGGGCACCGTCCATCCGGGCGACACGATCCGCATGATGAGCAACGGCAGCGAGTTCACGGTGGTGGAATGCGGCCACATGCGCGCCACGAGCTTTGAACCGTCGCGCGAGCTGGCTTCCGGCGAGGTGGGCTATCTCACAGCTTCCATCAAGGCGGTGAAGGATGCCCGCGTGGGCGACACCATCACCCGGGCGGACAACCCCGCCTCCGATCCGCTGCCGGGCTACCGCGCGGTGCAGCCCATGGTATACTGCGGCATTTATCCTGCGGACGGTGCAAAGTACCCGGATCTGCGCGACGCTCTCGAGAAGCTTCAGCTCAACGACGCCGCCCTCTCCTTCGAGCCGGAAACCTCTGTGGCGCTGGGCTTCGGCTTCCGCTGCGGTTTCCTGGGGCTTCTGCACATGGAGATCATCCAGGAGCGGCTCGAGCGCGAATATAATCTCGATCTCGTCACGACTGCGCCGAGCGTTGTCTACCGCATCACGAAGACGGACGGCAGCGTTGTGTTCATCGACAATCCGACGAATTATCCCGACCCGTCGCTCATCGCGCAGGCGGAGGAGCCGATGGTAAACGCGCACATCTATTCCCCCACGGATTATGTGGGCAACATCATGGATCTCTGTCAGGACCGCCGCGGCACGTTCCGCGACATGACCTATATTGATTCGGACCGCGTCGACATTCACTACGAGCTTCCGCTCAACGAGATTGTCTATGATTTCTTTGACGCGCTCAAATCCCGCACGCGCGGTTACGCGAGCTTTGACTATGAGCTGTGCGGCTATCAGAAGAGCCGTCTCGTGAAGCTCGACATCATGCTCAACGGCGAGATTGTGGACGCCCTTTCCTTCATCATTCACGAGGACAAGGCGTATCCCCGCGCCCGCAAGATGGTGGAAAAGCTGCGCGACAAGATCCCGCGCCAGCTCTTCGAAGTGCCGATCCAGGCGTGCATCGGCGGGCGCATCATTGCCCGCGAAACGGTCAAGGCCATGCGCAAAGACGTGCTCGCCAAGTGCTACGGCGGCGACATCACCCGCAAGAAGAAGCTCCTCGAAAAGCAGAAGGAGGGCAAAAAGCGCATGCGCCAGCTCGGCACCGTCGAGGTCCCTCAGGAAGCCTTCCTCTCCGTCCTCAAACTCGATGAATAGCCCCAGGCTGAGCCCCAGGCTGAGCCTGGACGCACGTCGCGGAATCGCAGCCTCCGGCTGCTCGCCGGGCCGAGATCCGTTTGCGCGCCTCACGCGGACCCATGGACACTTCCGGGGCTGCAAATCTTTCGCGCGCCGCGAGCGGCCCCAGGCTGAGCCTGGACGCACGTCGCGGAATCGCAGCCTCCGGCTGCTCGCCGGGCCGAGATCCGTTTGCGCGCCTCACGCGGACCCATGGACACTTCCGGGGCTGCAAATCTTTCGCGCGCCGCGAGCGGCCCCAGGCTGAGCCTGGACGCACGTCGCGGAATCGCAGCCTCCGGCTGCTCGCCGGGCCGAGATCCATCCTCCCGCATCACGCGGGCTTGAGAAAGCTCCCGCCGGGGCTGAAACGATGCTGAAATGATACCGTGTCGAAACGATAGAAATTCGTAAGAATTTCATCAGGAAAAAGAAAAGCAGAGCGCGTTCCCGTCTGATAGAATGATAACCATCAGGCGGGAACGCGCTTTTTTCCCGCCCATTTCCAGGGAGGGATATCGCATGAAACAGGGGAAGAGACGCAGCCGGGCGCGGCTGTTTCTGCGCCGCGCCGTGCTGGTGGCAGCCGCGGCCGTCGTGCTGGCCGCCGCCGGGGCCGCCGCGTGGGGTGTGGCTGTGGAGGCCGGGGCGCAGCTCCCGCCGCTTTCCGCCGTCATGACGCGCATCGGCTCCGCACTCAACGCGCAGAGCAGCCAGGGTTCAGCGCCCGCCGCCCCGGAGAGCGACACCGTCGCCTCGCTGCGCGCGCAGATCCCCCAGGAGCCGCGCCTGCAGAAAATCGTGGACAATTGCTCGCAGTACCCGGAGGCCCTGCTCTCCCAGCTCACCAAAAATCTGGACATGACGGACTTTGTGCTCGGCTACCCGGAAAAGAAAGGCCAGGTGTTCGCCGACACCATTGAAGAACTGACGCCCGGTGAGGTGCCGCTCCTGCTGCAGTACGATCCCCGCTGGGGCTACGCTTCCTACGGAGACAACTGCCTCGCCGTCACCGGCTGCGGGCCAACCTGCCTTTCCATGGTGGCCTCCGCCCTCACGGGCGACGCTTCGCTCACCCCCGCCGCCGTCGCCGCCGCGGCCGATTCCGGCGGCTATTATGTCCTCGGCTCCGGCACAAGCTGGGATCTCTTCTCACAGGGCTGCACGGCTTTCGGCGTCACAAGCCGCGAGCTGCCGCTTGACCGGGGCGCAATGGAGAATTCCCTCGCCGCGGGCGAACCGATCGTCTGCAGCATGGGCCCCGGCGATTTCACCACGGCCGGCCATTTTATCGTGATCACAGGCGTGCAGGAGGATGGCTTCACCGTGTGCGATCCGAACAGCCGCACACGCAGCGGCCAGCTCTGGAGCTACGACCGCCTCGCCCCGCAGATCCGCAACCTCTGGGCCTTCTCAAAGGCCTGAGAGAAAGAATCGTCACAGAGGAAATCCCCGGCGCAGGAAACACGCTGCGCCGGGGATTTTTTATCGCCGGAAAATATCGCCGAACTTTATCGCCGGATTTTAGGCAAGCTGGAATTTGATCGTGCGGATCTCGAAGGGTCGCAGCTCGAGCGCGATCGTCTTTTCGCGGTGCGCCTCGCCCTCGTGCCGTTCGAGCAGGTTACAGAAGCGCCACGTGCGGAAGGGGAAGGCAGCCGGCAGGTTCACGTGCGCGTGGCAGCCTTCCTTTTCGTGCAGCCGCACAATGAGCGCGTCCCCCTCCTCGGCGGGCTTCACGGCGTCGATCGTCACGCCGGGCAGGTTCGCCGGGAAGAGCGCCGGCAGCTCTGCCTCGCCGGCAAAGACGAGCGGGGCGTCGTTGAGCTCCCAGCTCTCGCGGTCCACGCCTGCCTCATACCATTCCCCTTCGTGCAGGAACAGGGAATAGGTGAAGTCCTGCGGCCCGGCATCGGCCGTGTAGTCCGGGTGGTTCGCGCTCTTGAGCAGCGTGAGCCGCAGCGTGCCGCCATGCACGTCATAGCCGTATTTGCTGTCGTTCAGGAGCGCCGCGCCGTAGCCAGATTCGGAGAGATCGGCCCACTTGTGGCCCACCGTCTCGAACTTGGCAAACTCCCAGCTTGTGTTCTTCGTCGTGGGCCGCTCGAGGCTGCCGAACTGGATGTCGAAGCGGGCGCGGGAGGCGTGGATCACCGTTGGGAAGGCAACCTTCATCACCGTCTCGCGCTCGTTCCACTCCACGTGCGTCACAAAGTCGATGCGCGTCTTGCCCGGGTACACGATGAGCCGCTGCGTGAGCGAAGATTTGCGGAACTTCCAGCGGAACAGTACCACCGCGCGCACGGAACTGTTTTCCACAATCTCCACGCGCTTCGGGGCGGGCAGGTTCCATTCCTTGCGCTGGTGGGAGTATTCCAGCTCCCACGCGTCGTAGGCGCGCGGTCTGTCCTCGTAAAGCGTCACCACGTTCGCTTCCTCGCCCTCGGGGATCAGCTCGCGCTTCGCCTTCTTGTCGAACACGCTCACGAGCCTTCCGTCCCGGTTCCACAGCACGCGCAGCGCGTTCGTCTCCAGCCCGTGAGCCAGCACGGCGGCACAGCCCGGCGCCTCGGGGGCGGGGCCGTCCTTCACGAGCAGGCGGAGCGCGCCGTCTGCGGGCAGCCGCAGCACGGCGGTGTGCCCGGCCTGCGGCGGCACCGTGCCGTCCTCCGTCTCCACATGGCAGCCCTCCGGCAGCGTGGGCAGTTCCACGGCCGTTTCCCGCTTCCAGTTCGCGTTGTTCCACACCGTCAGCACATTGGCAGCGCCGTCTGCCTTTGCGGATTCCTCCAGCACGCTGCGCGCCAGCTCCTCGGCCCTGCCGTAAAGCACGTGGCAGTCCTCATACACCTCGCGGATCGACGATCCGGGAATGATATCGTGGAACTGCAGGCAGAGCACGATCTTCCACGCCTCCGCCAGCTTTTCACGCCGCGCTTCGATGTCCTCGCCGCGCAGCATTGCGCGGGAAAGCGCCGCCTCCGCGCTGCGCAGCAGGAACTCCATGCGTCGGTTCGTCTTTTTGTTGTACGCCTGGGAGGTGTAGGTCCCGCGGTGGAATTCCAGGTAAAGCTCGCCCTCCCACTGGGGCACATAGGCAAAGCGCCGGTTCTCCCGCACCGTGCGGTGCAGATTTTCGCAGAACGTGTCCACGCGGCACGGCTTCAAGGCCGGCATCCCGGGGATCCGCCCCATGCGGCGGTTCTGCTCGATCATGTCGCGGTTCGGCCCGCCGCCGCCGTCGCCGTAACCGTAGCAGAGCAGGAGCTCCGTGTTCAGCTCCTTGTTGCGGTAGTTATTCCACACGCCCTTAATGCTGGAGGCGTCGGTAAGGCCGTTGTAGGTGTACTTCGTTTCGCCCTTGCTCGTCGTCGTGATGAAATGCGTGAGCACGGAGCTGCCGTCGATGCCGCGCCACTCAAACGTGTCATACGGCAGCGTGTTCTGGTCGTTCCAGCTGATCTTCGTCGTGATGAACGTGTCAATCTCGCTCTGGCGCAGGATCTGCGGCAGGGCGGCGGAGTAGCCGAACACATCCGGCAGCCAGAGATAGCTGCTGTGGTTGCCGAACTGGCCCTCGAAGAACCGCGTGCCGTAGAGCAGCTGCCGCACGATCGATTCGCCGGAGGGCAGGTTGCAGTCGCACTCCACCCACATGCCGCCGGCCGGCTCCCAGCGCCCTTCCGCGGCGCGGCGGCGGATCTGCTCGAAGACGTCCGGGTAATCCCGGCGGATGAAATCATACTGCTGTGCCTGCGTGTGCAGGAAAATATATTCCGGGTATTCCTCCATGAGCCGGTTCACGGTGGAAAACGACCGCGCGCACTTTTCGCGCGTGTGGCGCAGCCGCCACAGCCAGGCCGTGTCGATGTGCGTGTGGCCCACCACGTCCACGGTGACCTTCTTCTCCTCCGGCGGCAGCTCCTGCTCGAGGAACGACACGGCGCGCGCGCAGGAATCAAAGAACGCAGGGGAAGCCGGGTCCGCCGTCTCCACCAGATCCCATGCCTTCGCGGCCAGGTTCAGCAGCCGCTTCTTCTCCGGGTCGTTCTCGTCCAGAATGTCATAGGCGCCCAGCAGACATGTCAGCCAGTAGCAGAGGCTGTCCGCCCCCTCGTCGAGCACGGCCAGCTCCGCCATGCGGAATTTGCAGTCGTTCGGGTGCGGGCGGCCGCCGCCCACAAGGCCGGACCACAGCCGCAGCTGCAGCCGCAGCGTTTCCCCTGCCCGCGCGTGCAGCGGCGCCTCCTGGTGGTTCGTGTCCACGGCCTGCCAGGGCTTGCCGTTCACAAACAGCAGGCTTTCAAAGCCGCTGTTCCCGCCGCCTCCCGTGCGGCCGAAGTCAAAGCGCCCCCACACGGGGCCGTCGAAGTCCTGCGGCACCTCCGCCTCGGCGTCCAGCCAAAGATAGCGGTCATAGCCGCTCCAGATCTCCCCGGTGTGCAGCAGCTCCGTGCCCGGCTCCCGGGGCGGGCGCGCGCCCACCGTGCCGTCGTCCTCCGTCACGGCAAAGGCTTCAATCGGGGCATGGCAGCGCCAGCGCTCTTCCCGCAGGCGGGCAGCCGCGCGGCTCAATCGTTCGTAGTCATAGGTGTAAAACGGCATCTTCGTTCCTCCTGTTCCTGCCCGTTGCAAACGGCCCGTCGCCGCGGCGCGGCCGTGCGTTTCGTAAACTCTCCCTTCATTATACGTGATTTTCACAAGATTTCAATGAAAACCGCACAAAAATCATGACTTGTTCCCGGGATTTCCCGTCACAGGGCGGGAGAGCACCTCGCGGATGTCCTCCTCCGCGCGCAGCACCTCGTGCTCCAGCTCGGAGGCAGGCATGCGTTCCGCGCCGCGCCCCAGGATAATGAGCTGTTCCAGGCCGTCGGAGGTGGCCACGCGCACGCGGTTGTTCCGCCCCAGCTCATACGTCGTCTTTTCAATATACATGTCGGCCGTCTCGGCTTCCTTCGTGTAGACCACCCACAGGCCGCCCTTCTGCTCCACGGAGCCGACGCCGCCCTTCACCTTGTAGGCGTCGAACACCACAATCACGCGGCATTTCTTCCAGCCCTGAAAATTGGCGAGCCGGTGGATCAGCCGCTCACGCGCCGCGTCCATGCTTTTCGCGGCCAGCTCCCGCAAATCCTTCCACGCGTGGATGATGTTGTAGCCGTCCACGAGAAGATAGTCGTCGCCGATGGGCCGCCTCGGCCGGAATCCGCGCCACGGCCGCTCCGATCGCACAGGCCGCGGCGGCGGCTGGATGGCCCTGGGCTTGATCGGCCCGTACGTCTGCTCGAAGATGGCCTGCAGTTCCTTGTCGAGCGCCGCCTGGGAGGCAAAGCTTTCGGAGGAGACGGGCGCGGCGGCGCGCTGTTCCGCCTCCTCCTGCTTAGGGCGGCCGTCGTCCCCGATCTGAATGTGCATGTGCGCCTCGGCCTCCTGCCACGGCACGTAATACCCTGCGCCGTGCGAGCAGAACACCGAGCCGGCCGGGTTCGCCGTGTCACTCTCCGGGTCGTAGCCGCTCGCGGCGATCACTTCCTCCGCGTTGTGGCAGGGCCGGTAGCCGCAGAAGCGCACCGCCACATTGCCCCGCCCGCGCGTGAACGCCGTGAGCTCCCGCTGGTAGTTCAGGAAGGTGGAAACGGGCGCCTCCCCCTCCACCACGGCCGTCTCACCCTCGCGCCGCGGCGCGCCGCACGTGCCGCACAGCCGCTGCACGTCCGTCATCACGCGGCCGGCGTATTCCTGCGGCGTCACAGCGGTGAACGCGCACCACGGTTCCAGCAGCAGGCTCTGCGCCTTCATGAGCCCTTCGCGGATCGCGCGGTACACGGCCTCGCGGAAGTCGCCGCCTTCCGTGTGCTTGAGATGGGCGCGCCCGGCCACGAGCGTGACGACCACGTCTGTGAGCGGCGCGCCGGTGAGCACGCCGCGGTGCTGCTTTTCCAGCACGTGCGTGCGGATCAGGTTCTGCCAGTTGCGCGCCAGCCGGTCGAGCGGGCACTTGCTCTCAAACACAATGCCGCTGCCCCGCTCCCCGGGGGAGAGCAGCAAATGCACCTCCGCGTAATGCCGCAGCGGCTCAAAGTGGCCGCAGGCGTGCACCGTATTCTCGATCGTTTCGCGGTAGAGCACCTCGCAGTCTGTGAATCCGACCTCCAGATGGAACCGCTCCTGCAGCAGCTCGCGCAGGATTTCAAGCTGCACCTCGCCCATCACATGCACGCGCAGCTCCCGCAGCGCTTCGTTCCACTCCACCGAGAGCGCCGGTTCCTCATCCTCCAGCGCGCGGAACGCCGCCAGCACCGCGCGCAAATCATACGCCGGGTCCCACACGGCGCGCGAAAGCAGCACCGGCGTCAGCTCCCGCGGCCGTGCAGGCGCCTGCGCGCCCACGCCGTCCCCGGCGCGCACGGCGGTCAGCCCCGCTGCGCAGCACAGCTCGCCCGCCTTTGCTTCCTGGATCGGGAACAGCCGCCCGCCGCGGCAGCGGAAAAGCTCCGTCACTTTCTCCTTCACGAGCGAGCCGTCCGCCGCGCGGCAGCTCACCTCGTCGCGGCAGCGCAGCCGCCCCGCCGTCACCTTGAGCCACACAATGCGGCTCTGGCCGCGCCTCACCTGGTAGGCCAGCGCCGCGAAGGGCTCGCTCTCGCGCGATTCCCAGTCCGTCTGCGTCAGCAGCTCCATGCCGTTGAGGAATTCCCGCACGCCCTCGCCGCGCAGCGCTGCGCCGGAAAAGCAGGGGAAGAGCTTGCGCTCCTTTACCAGACGGCGCAGCTCTCCGAGCCACTCCTCCTGCGGGATCTCCCCCTCCAGGTAGCGTGCGAGCAGATCGTCGTCGAGCGCGGCGGCCTCCTCGGCCAGCTCGCCGCCCACCTCGCCCGAAAAGCCGTCGAACAACACCGCGGCCGGGCTGCAGCGGCTGTGCAGCTCGGCCATGGTGCGCTGCAGGTCGGCCCCCGGCCGGTCGAGCTTGTTGAGGAAAAGGAACACCGGCACGCCGTAATCGCGCAGCAGCCGCCACAGCGTTTCCGTGTGGCCCTGCACGCCCTCCGCGCAGCTCACCACGAGCACGGCGTAGTCGAGCGCCGGCAGCACGCGCTCCGTCTCCGCGGCGAAATCGGTGTGGCCCGGCGTGTCCAGCAGGTAATACACCGTGTCCCCCCACGCAAAATCCGCCTGCCCGGAAAACACCGTGATGCCGCGCTCGCGCTCCACCGGCTCCGTGTCCAGAAAGGCGTCGCCGTGGTCCACGCGGCCGCGCTCGCGCACCGCGCCGCCCAGGTAAAGCAGCTGCTCCGAGAGCGTCGTCTTTCCCGCGTCCACATGGGCCATCAGGCCGATACACACCCTCCTCTTCGGTTGTTCCTGTTTCCGCTCTCCCAACGAACAAGCCTCCCTGAAACGATTTTGATACTGTCCCAGTATAGCATAACTTCCCCCGTTCGTCGAGCAGGCCCAATGCAGCTTTTCATTTTTTGAAATGTTAGAGTGCCCGCAAAATAAAACTGTCATCGTTCTCCCCCTCTTCTATCATATCGCAAATTCGGGGAATAGTACAGCTACAGGGACTATTTCTTTTTGTCTCAACCCTATAATAGCGGTAAAAATCAGGGGGAAGGAGCGGGGAGAAATCGTGAAATTGAACCAGGCGGTCAGCGTGCGTCTGCAGGAGCTGCTGCACGAACGCGGGATGACGCAGTATCAGCTGTATCTGAAAAGCGGCGTTCCCAAATCCACCATCGGAAATCTGCTTCACTGCTCTTATGATTCCGTCAAGCTGCGGGTTCTTCATGAGCTGTGTCAGGGCCTGGGGCTCTCCCTTTCCGCCTTCTTTTCCTCTCCCCTGTTCGAAGAGGATAATCTGGAACCGTAACCCCATCCTGCAAAAAATCAGGGCGCCCCTTCCGCGCTTGCGGAAGGGGCGCCCTGCGCCGTTTCTGTCTTGTTTTCTCACAGCCCGCGTTGGAGCAGCGCGCGCCCGGCCTCCACGCCCTGCCGGTAGAGCGCCAGGAGCTTTTCGCGGTCGCGCTCCACGCGGCGGATCTGCGGCGCCTCGGGCGGGGCCAGCACCACGGCCGTGCCGCCGCACTCGAGCCCGGCCACAAAATCGAGCGTTTCGTTGTAGAGCGTGTGGCGTGTGTCGAGCAGCTTCACAACTGCCGGATAACGGCGAAGGCCCGCGTGGTAAGCCGCGCGGAAAGACTGCGGCTGTTTCCGGTAGCCGCGCTCGCGGGTGAGCACCACAATCACGCGGTCGCAGCCGTCGGCGAGCGCGCGCCGCACGGGGATCGGGTCGCCTGTGCCGCCGTCGAGCAGCAGGCGGCCCTCATACTCCACAGGTTTGGCGAGCATCGGCAGCGAGGAGGTGGCCCGCAGCACGGCAAACCCCTGCTTGATGTCCTGTTTTCCGTAATACACCGTTTCCCCGGTGCGCGCGTCCAGCGCGCCGGTCACAAACTCGCACGGGTTCCGCTCGAACGCATCATAGTCGAAGGGGTCGAGGTGCTCCGGGATCTCCCCGAAAATGAAATCCATACCGAACAGCGAGCCGTGCAGCAGCAGGCTGCGCAGCCCCATGTAGCGCGGCTCGCGCAGGTAATCGATGTTCGTGCGCAGTCCGCGCCCCTTCTGTCCCGACACATAGGATACGCCGTTGGCCGCTCCGGCCGAGACGCCGATCACGTAATCGGCGTGAAAGTCCCCCTCCAGAAAGGCGTCCAGCACGCCCACGGTAAACACGCCGCGCAGGCCGCCGCCCTCGAGCACAAGTCCCGTTTTCACCGGAAGTTCCCCCTTATCGTCTTTTTTCTTCTTTTTTCCTATTGTAAAATCGGAGCGGCCCCTTGTCAAACAAAACTCCCCGTTGCATTTGCGGCGGCGAAACGGTATCATAGAAGCAGACAGGGCGGAGCCGGCCGGCCCCGCCCAATTTCGGAAAGGGGATTTTTTACCATGACAGGGATCATCGGGGCCATGCCCGTGGAAGTGGACCGCCTCATCGAGGCGATGGAGAACAAGACGCCGGAGACGATCAGCCGTATGACGTTCTGGCGGGGCGAGCTGAACGGCACGCCCTGCGTCGTCGCGTGCTGCGGTGCGGGCAAGGTAAATTCCGCCGTCTGTGCGCAGACGATGATCCTCCGCTACGGCGTCTCGCTCGTCATCAACACGGGCGTAGCCGGCGGCGTGGGCAGCCGCGAGGTGCGCATCGGCGATCTCGTCGTGGCCACGGGCGTCGTGCAGCATGATTATGATACGACGCCGATCGACGGCCCGGAGGGCGGCCGCCGCCTTCCCCTGCTGGACGAGGAGCTTCTGCCCACCGACGCGCACGCCTCCGCCGTGCTCGCGCAGGAGGCGGAAGCGCTCTCACCCGGCCGCGTCCACCGCGGCGTCATCGCCACCGGCGACCAGTTCATGAGCGACGTGAACCGCCTGCACGCAATCGCCGCCCGCACCGGCGCGCTCGCCTGCGAGATGGAAGGCGGCAGCATCGGCCAGGCGTGCGCCCTTGCCGGCGTGCCCTTTACCGTGCTGCGCGCCATCTCCGACAATGCGGACGGCAACGCCGTCGAAGATTTCCCGAAATTTGCGCGCGAGTCGGCGGAAAAGAGCATTGCGCTGCTGCTGCGCGCCCTGCCCCGCCTGTGAGAGTTCCCATTTTGCCGTGAGGAGGCGTATTTATGACCATCATCGACATTTCCCGCGAGCTCTTTTCCTCGCCCGTCTATCCCGGCGATCCCGCGCCTTCGTTTGAGCGCCTGCGCCGCATCAGCCACGGGGATAACTGCAATCTCTCCCAGTTCACGTCCGGCAGCCACAGTGCCACCCACCTCGACGCCCCGCTGCATTTTGTGGACGGCGGCGCCACCATCGACGCCATCCCGCTTGACCGCTTTTACGGCCCCTGCACGGTGGTGGAGGCCCAGGGCCTCGTCACGGGCGCGGACATTGACAGCATCGCTCCGCGCTGCCGCAGGATGCTGCTGCTCAAGGGGAACGGCGAAGCCTTCCTCACGCAGAGCGCCGCCTTCGCCATGGCGCAGGCCGGCTTCACGCTCGTGGGCACGGATGCGCAGAGCATTGCCGCCTACGGCGACGAGGTTGCCCCGCACCAGGAGCTGCTCGGCGCGGGCCTCGTCATCCTGGAAGGGCTCGACCTCTCCCGCGTGGAGCCGGGCGACTACACGCTGGCCGCCTTCCCGCTCTTTGTGCGCGGGCTGGAAGCCGCCCTCACGCGCGCCGTTCTGCTCAAGGACTGAAAAGGCGGGAAAGCTTCGGCAAAAAAGTTTCGTTTTCCCCTTGATTTTTCCGTTTGGTTTGTGCTATAATCCTAAACGCCGGCAAAAAACCGGCGTTGTTTGCCTCTGTAGCTCAGTTGGTAGAGCAGGGGACTGAAAATCCCCGTGTCGGTG
>CAKNKY010000052.1 GCA_930987725.1 uncultured Anaeromassilibacillus sp.
ACCCCACTTGTTATTCAGTATACCATACTGTCTAACAAATGGGGTGCTGTTCAGAAAGAGCCTGCGCGGCGTTTTTTCTGTTTTGACTGCGCTTTGTGAAAACAGCGCTTTACCCGAGAATTTGCTTTGCAATGTCGGCGCTTGCCTTCGCATCCTTCGCATAAAAATCGGCGCCAATCTCCTTGGCGTACGATTCCGTGAGCACAGCGCCGCCCACCATGATACGGCAGGGGAGCCCTTCGCTGCGCAGTTGGCGGATGGTCTCCGCCATGGAGGCGACTGTTGTCGTCATGAGCGCAGAAAGGCCCACAAGCGGGGCGCTGGTCTCACGCACGGTCTGCACCACCGTTTCCGGCGGCACATCACGGCCGAGATCGAGAATGTCATATCCGTAGTTTTCCAGAATAACCTTCACGATGTTCTTGCCAATGTCGTGGATGTCCCCCTTCACGGTGGCCAGCACAATGCGGCCTTTGGACACGGCCTCGCCCGATTTGCGCGAGGCCAGCACGCGCTTCACTTCTTCAAAACCTGCCTGCGCTGCCGTGGCGGACTGAATGAGCTGCGGCAGGAAGAGCTTGCCGGTTTCAAATGCGGCGCCCACACGGTCCAATGCCGGAATGAGAATCTCGTTTACGAGCTCCATCGGTTCGTGGCCTTCCTCCAAAAGGAGGCAGGCTGCCTTTCCGGCGTCTTCCTTGAGGCCCGCATATACGCAGTCCCCCAGCGAGGGAAGCGCGGCAGTCTGCTTCTGGGCCGGCGCAGCAGGAGAGGCCGCTGTGTGGCGTGCCAGATAGCGGGCCGCACCCTCATCCCGGTTTGCCAGAACTCCGAAGGCGTCCACCGCGTTCATCATGGCTTGGCTGTTCGGGTTGAGGATCGGCAAATCCAGTCCGTGGGCCATTGCCATGGTCAGGAAGGCAACGTTCAGCGCTTCGCGATCCGGCAAACCGAAGGAGATGTTGGAAACGCCCAGCACCGTTTTCACGCCGAGCTTCTCCTTTACCAGATCGATGGCGCGCAGCGTTTCTGCGGCTTCCTTCTGCTGCACGGAAACCGTGAGCGTCAGGCAGTCGATGCACACATCCTCCCGTGGAATGCCGTAAGATTCCGCGGCGCGCACAATACGTTCCGCAATGGAGAACCTCTCCTCCGCCGCAGCGGGAATGCCGTGCTCGTCCAGCGTCAGGCCCACCACGGCCGCGCCGTATTTCCGCACGAGCGGAAGAATGCGGTCGAGCACTGCCTGCTCGCCGTTGACGGAGTTCACGATAGGCTTGCCGCAGTAAATGCGCAGGCCACGTTCCAGCGCTTCCGCGTTCGAGCTGTCAAGCTGTAGGGGGGCGTCCGTCACGCTCTGCAGGCCGCGCACCGTTTCCTCCATGAGGGCGGGCTCGTCCAGGCCGGGCAACCCCACATTCACATCGAGAATCTCCGCGCCGGCGGCTGTCTGCTCGACGCCCTGGCGCAGGATATATCCCATGTCACGCTGCCGCAGCGCTTCCTGAAACCGCTTCTTGCCTGTGGGGTTGATGCGCTCGCCGATCACGCGCACACCGTCCACCTCTACCACACGGCTGGCACTGCACAACGCCGTGCGGCGCCGCACCTGCCGCTGCGCCACAGGCTGTCCGCCGCACCGCTCTGCCAGCAGGCGGATGTAATCGGGTGTTGTGCCGCAGCAGCCACCCACAAACGAGATGCCGAGCGAGAGATATTCCTCCATTGTGCGGCAGAATTTTTCCGGGGAAATGTCGTACTCATCGGAATTGAGGTTCGGCAGGCCGGCGTTCGGCTTGATGAACACGGGCAGGTGTGTCCACGCGCAGAGCTCCCGCGCAAACGGCAGGATCTCCTCCGGGCCGAGGGAGCAGTTGATGCCCACGGCATCGGCGCCAAGCCCCTCGAGCGTCATGGCCATGGCCGGCACGGAGACGCCGGTGAAAGTGCGCCCGTTCGGTTCAAAGCTCATCGAGCAGAAAACGGGGAGGGAGGTGTTCTCCTTTGCGGCGAGCAGGGCGGCCTTGATTTCCAGCAGATCCGTCATCGTTTCAAACACGATCAGATCGGCTCCGGCCTCTGCGCCCGCCGTGACAACCTCGCGGAAAATATCATAGGCTTCGTCAAAGTGCAGGCTTCCGTTCGGCTCCAGAAGCGCGCCGATTGGCCCGCAGCACAGGGCGGCCCGCGCGCCCGTCTCCCGTGCGGCTTCCTTTACGCAGCGCATCCCGGCGGCAATCACGTCCCGCACCTCATATCCGCTGCCTGCCAGCTTGCGCCGGTTGGCGCCGAACGTGTTGGCGTAAAGGATCTGCGCGCCGGCATGTGCGTAAGCGCGGTGGATGGAAACGATTTCTTCCGGGTGCGTGAGGTTCAGAGCTTCCGGGCTTTTACCCAGCGGCAGCCCTTTTTTCTGCAGCATGGTGCCCATCGCGCCGTCCAGAACGGCAATGCGGTTTTCGGGCAGGTTCAGCATGTGTCTCCTCTCCTTCTGAAAGCGCAGCGATCCCGATTCGGGCAGCGGCTGCATTTGTCTTTTGGCTGGTCCTGTTCCGGCAGGCTGGTCACACCCAGCACAGCCGTTACGGATTTGCAGGGGGTCAGCAGCATGTTTTCCGTTACAGCCAGGCCGATTCGCCTCTGCGCATCGCACGCGGCCAGAAAATCACGCTGCAGGGTGAGCGGCAGATCCCCGTACCCGGGGCTGTACCGCCAGGTGATGCCATGGCCTTCCTTGCGGCAAAGGGCGGCAATCTCCGCTTCGGCCAGGTCGGCCGTCTGTTCAATGGCCTGGGTGGCGCACGCATCCAGCATCACGCCTTCCTCCGGCGCGGTCAGCATCCGGCGGCGGATCAGACTGTCGGCAGCCACGCCAATGGTGGCGCAGAGCAGAAAGGCCTCCCCGCAGCCGCCCAGATGATTGGCAATATCGCGGCCGGTCAGGCAGAGGGATGTCCCCTCCAGGCAAATCCCTGCCTCTGTCCGGCGCAGCGGAAACCGTCGGTAAAGCCAGCGCGGTTCGGCGGCGGTCAGCATCTCCGCAGTGCAGCGGTCCAGTGCCTGCAGCAGCTGCGGGGGCAATTCGCCGCCGTGCACACCCAGGTAGCGCAGGACTTCCCCGCGATCCAGTGTGGAAAGGCCGGCGCCCTGCATCACGCTTCGCATGCGTTTTTCGCCGCGACGATGCTCTCGATGTTGCGGCTGATGCGTGTGGCGACCTCCACGTTGTTCATGGTGTAAAGATGAATGCCCTGCACGCCATTTTCCAGCAGATCCATGATCTGCTCCGTGGCGTAAAACACGCCGGCATCCATGAGAGCGGCGGGGTTGTCCGCGTAGCGGCTCAGAATCGTGGCAAGCTTGGCCGGCACGCTTGCGCCGCACATGGTCACGGTGCGCTCGATCTGGCTCTTGCGCACGATGGGCATGATGCCGGCCTCAATGGGCACATTTACGCCGCGCGCGCGCGCCAGCTCAACAAAGTGATAAAAGCTGGCGTTATCAAAAAAGAGCTGTGTGATCAGGTGGGAAACACCATTCTCAATTTTGATCTTGAGGTGTTCAATATCCTCCTCCAGGCTGTCGCTCTCGCTGTGCCCCTCCGGGTAGCAGGCGCCGATCAGGTTAAAATCGGGATCGCATTCGCGGATGAAGCGCGCCAGATCGCTGGCGTGGGCAAAATCAGCTTTCGGTTCCACGCCGGGCGTTTTGTCGCCGCGCAGTGCGAGAATGTTGCGGATGCCGCTTGCCTTGAGCTTTTCAAGCGCGTGCCGGATCTGCTCCTTATCGGAGTTAACGCAGGTCAGATGAGAAACGGCTTCCATGTGGTAGGTACTCTGGATGAGCGAAGCGATCTCGCAGGTCTTGTCCTGCTGGGCCTGGCTCCCGCCCGCACCATATGTGACGCTGATGAAGTCGGCCGGCAGTCCCCGCAGCCCGAGCAGCGTGTTGTAAATTACGTTGATGGGCGTGTCCTTTTTCGGGGGGAATACTTCAAGGGAAAAAACAACTTTTTTCGCCTGGAAGAGCGTTGCGGTATTCATTTGGGTTCTCTCCTTCCATGCTCTCTTTGTCCACGGGTCCAGGGCAGCATGGAAACGGCTCCGCCAGTCCAGCTCCTGCTCTTTTGCCTTGGAAAGCCCGCCTCCGGTTCCGGAGCGCGGGCCTCTGTCTGAGAGGGATTGCTTGCGCCTATTATAGCACACCTGCCGTGGTTTGCAAAAGGGAAATTGGAGCTTTTTTGTTGCATTTGCCTGTTTTGTATGATACACTGAAAGAAAATTCGCTCGGATTGTGCCGAACGAAATCCTGCTTTTTTGGGAGATGAACAAGGAATGAAAAAACGGGTGATTCCGCTTCTGCTTTCCGCGGTCTTTCTGTTCTCCGCCTGCTCCGCCGGCGGGGAGGAGGAGATGACGATTGAACCCAGCACCTTTTCGGAAGAAACGGAACAGGTTCTGGAAATCATTGATGATGAGCTTGTCTTTTTTGATTACGAGGTTTCCGATTTGATTCGTTCCGTTTCGGTGGATCTCTGGAACTATGAAAACGGTGAGTGGGTGAGCGTGGGCAAGTGCTACGGCAATCTTGACACGCGCGAGGGCCAGCTGGCCGTCCGCCTGATGGACACCTCCTGGGATGTGTTCTTCATTGAGGACGGGAGCCATAGCAAGTCGAGCTACAAGCGCACGTCCGATTGGTCCGACGCTGTGGCTACCTCCGGGTATCGCCTGTCTACCACGCACGAGATCCAGCCCGGGCGCGCCATCACCCTGTGGGCGGAGCTTGGCTACAGCGAGACCAACGCTCAGGTAGCTGTTACGGATGATTTCCGTGCCGCCGACTGCGATTACGGCACGGCTGCCACCGTCACCTTTTCCTCCGACGTTGTGGATTGACGGCGGGGTGCCATTTTCACGAGAAAACGGAGGAAGCTTATGAATGTTTCGATAGCAGAAGAAAGAATAACGGCTGCCGAATATATAGAATTTCTAAAGAAGACGGACCTCGGTTCGCAATATCCGAAGGAACGTTTTTCCGATCGGATTGCCACACTGGTGCAAAAGGTTTCGATCAGCCTTGTGGCGAGAAATGAGGCACGGGAAATTGTGGGTGTCTGTTTTGGCATCACTGATTTTTCCTATTGGCTTTTTATCACGGATCTTGGCGTTGTGCGCGATTGTGTCGGGCAGGGGATCGGAACGGCGCTGGTGAAAAAGCTGCACGAGCTGGCGGGCGGAGAGGACAACATCATTGTGTATACATGCGCCAATGAAGACGCTCTTCCGTTCTATGAAAAACTTGGCATGGTGCGGCCAAACGATGTGATGGTGTACGATCACATGCCGTGGACTCCGTTTACGGTCACCTGAAGCCGGGGCGCAGGAAAAGACACCCTGTTCTCCGGAAAACAGCCGTTGACGGCATGTTTGAAAAAGGAACAGGAAGCAAAACCCCGGAGCTTTTTGAGACGACAGTGCTCAAAAAGCTCCGGGGTTTGTTTCTTTGGCTGTCCTGTTCAACGGGAAAGCGTGCTCAGGTAGCGATCGTCCGCAAAGTTTGCCGTGCTGTACAGGACGAGGACATCCGTAATGCCGTTTTCCTCCATATACTGCCGCACGCCCATGTTGAAATAGCGCAGGTCCAGAAGTGTGGTCATTTCAAAATGGTTGGCGGCAAAAGGCGCAAAGCAGTGTGAATAGGAATCCTTGACAATCAAAAGCTTGCGTCCCGGTTCGCCGGCAGAGCTGGTGATCTCCACAATGGGATTGTTCCCGCCGAGGAAATAGGAGTACTTGTCCTTCTTTTCCAGATACTCCGGTGCATAGAGGGAATCGCTCTCCTTTTCGCCGAGGTTAATCGTCATGTGGTAGGAGACATCCTCCTTCGGTGTGAAGCGCACAATGCTGTCCGGCGTCACAGGCAGATTGATCTTGGAGTAGGTGGTGCCGTAAAACGATTCCGTCACCGTATCCTCCGTGAAGCTGTCGCGGCTCCACGGCGTGAGGCCGATGCTTTCCGCCCAGGCGCTGTAGCCATAGTATGCGCCGAGCGTCGTCCAATGATGGTCGGTGCGGTAATAGAGGTATTCCGACTGCTTTTCCTGCAGCGACGGGAGCAGGTTCAGCACCGTTCCCTCCGGGCAGAGAGAAGCAGCCTCATCCAGCAGCGCCTGCTGGTCGAAATCATGCGCAAAGGGCGGAAGCTTGTCCGTCAGCACGGCGCTTGCCGTCGGCACGAGCAGCACGCGCACGTGATCCTGCCCAAGCGTCTGCGCTGCATACGTGGTGAAATCTCCCAGCAGCTTCAGGTTTCCGTCAATCCGCTCCTGCGAGAGCGTGCCGTCGTATTTGTCGATCAGCCAGTTCCCCTTGCCGATGAATACATTGTTGATCTCCCTGCGGCCGCTCAGCAGCTCCGTGCGCGTCTTGAGCGAGATCCAGCTGTCGCGCACAGGGAACTGGTCGGCCAGATATTCCTCATACCCCTCCGTGAAGGAGCCGTCCCGAACCGTTTCGGCGGTGAAGGAGGGAAACTGGGCCAGCAGCCTGTTTTCGTTTTCCGAAAACACTTTCACGGGCCGAATGAGGTTCCACAGCGCAATGGCAGCGATCAGCAGAAGAAACGTCGCGATGGGGAAGATTGTTTTCAGTTTGGGTTTCATGCTCCCCCTCCTCTCAGAAACGGAAATACAGGAACGGATTGTAGCTCGCGTCCACCAGATAAGCTGTGCTCAGCAGCAGCACCGCGGCAATGCCAACGGAGCGCAGCAGCGCCTGCGGGATCGGACGCCGTTCCGAAAAACGGCCGTACCAGCGGCGCAGCTTTCCCGGCACGCCGGCCGAGGCGATGGCCAGCACCACGAGAAGAATGACGTTTGTGTAAAAGAGATAAACGGTCTGATCCGAAAGGAGGCTGCCGCCTGCGCCGAACATCGCGCCCAAATAGGAAACGCCGCGGGAAAGGTCGTCAAAGGCAAAGAGCACCCAGCCGATCAGAATGAGAAACAGGGCATACAGGTGACGCACAAACGAGGGTGCTTTTTCCAGCAGACGAAGCAGAAACAGCTTTTCCAGAATCAGCAGCACGCCGAAATAAAGACCCCACAAAAGGAAGTTCCAGCTTGCCCCGTGCCAGATTCCCGTCAGTGCCCATACAATGGCAATGTTGCGGAGCTGCAGCGCCAGGCCCTTCCGGTTTCCGCCCAGCGGGATATAGACATAGTCGCGGAACCAGCTGCTGAGCGTGATGTGCCAGCGCCGCCAGAATTCCGTGATGGTCTGTGAAAGATAGGGGTGATTGAAGTTTTCCGGAAAGTGGAAGCCGAACAGAAGCCCGAGCCCCACGGCCATGTCGGAGTAACCGGAAAAGTCAAAGTAGATTTGAAAGGCAAAGGCGATGATGCCAAGCCAGGCTGTCAGCACCGGCATGGTCTCGGTCGGCATGGCGGAAATCTGTTCCCACAAAAGGCCGATGTTGTTGGCGAACAGCACCTTCTTGCCGAGTCCCTGCATGAAGCGGGAGATGCCGCGCGAAAAGGAATCCGCGGATTCCCTGCGGTTTGTGAGCTGATCGGCAATGGAGTGGAAGGTCACGATAGGACCCGCAATCAGCTGTGGGAAGAACGAAACATACATGCCGAAAGCAATCAGGCTCTTCTGCGCGCGCGCCTCCCCGCGGTAGATGTCGATTGGGTAGGAGAGCGACTGGAAGGTGTAGAACGAGATGCCGATCGGCAGCGCAATGCGCAGAAGCGGCAGATCACGGCCCAGTACAGCTGCCGCACTCTGCAGGAAAAAGTCGGCATATTTGAAAATGCCGAGCAGCAGCAGGTTCAGCACCACAGCCGAAGCCACGACGGCGCGCGCTTTCTTCCGTTCCCCTCTGCCACAGAAGCGTTCCACCAGCCAGCCATGCAGGTAGTTGAGCAGAATGGAGCCCACCATGAGCCAGATGGCTACCGTTTCGCCCCAGCTGTAAAACAGAAGGCTGAACACAAGCAGCACCAGGTTGCGCGCGGCGAGAAAGCGACGGGGAATCACGAAATAAAGCAGGAGAACAAGCGGCAGAAACTGATAGAGGAAAATCAGGCTGCTGAAAACCATTTAACTTTTTCACCTCCAAAAAACGAAAGCCCCGCGAGCGGAAAACCGCCCGCAGGGTCCCGCGGCTCAGAGCTGTGCGTTTACGCGCCCAGCACCCCGTCGATCGCCTTGACGGCAATGTCGTTCTGCTGCTGGTAGAAGGTCAGGGAAGCTGCCTCATCATCCATCACATCATTCGGTGCGGCGGCGCCCAGCATGAGGAAGAAAACATAGTTGCCCTTCTGATAGACGCGGGAGGCGTTCACCTTCGGAACATTCATCGGATACTGCATGCTGTTGTTCACGAGGTCATCGCGGTAGCTGTTCAGGGCGGCGGCTACGGCGTCTGCCTTGCCGTCCTTGGCTTCCACAGCCACAAAAGTGTCAACCTGCGTGCTGATCATCGCAACCTGGCCGTATGCAGCAGCATAGTCGCCAGAGTTCAGGCCGAAACGGGAGGAAAGATCGTCTGCCGTCAGATCCATGGAGGGCAGGTAGTTTTCGCCGTAAGCCTTTTTCACGGCGTCCGTCACATCATTCAGGCGGCCGGCGTTCGAAGAGGGAGCGGAGGACTGCGCTACGGGTTTGGATTCTGCGGCCGGAGAAGAGGCAGCCGGAGCAGAGACGGCCGGAGAAGAGGCAGCCGGCTTGGAAGTGGAAGCCTGAGAGGAAGCAGCGGCCTGGGAAGAAACCGTTCCCCCGTCTTCAGAAGATTCCGGCTCTTCAGAAGACTCAGCCTTGGAAGCCTCCGGCTTTTCGGAAGACTCGGCCTCGGAAGCTTCCGGCTTCGAGGAAACCTGCGAAGACGCGGAGGAAGTGGAGGAAGAAGCGCTTTCTTCTCCGGAGGAGCAGGCGGCCAGCATGGAAGCGGTCAGGGCGCAGGCGATCAGGACGGCAATCATTCTTTTTTTCATCGTTCAATCTTACCTTTCCGTTTGTTTCTTTTTTTAGCACACAAATTCCGGCGCTGCAATACATTGTAGTAGAGTTCCCGCAAAGGCTGTTGTGCGGCGCGTTCCCGGGGCGTGCCCGGCGCCGGCGGCGCGCAGGCTTTGCGGCGCTCTTCCTTAACTTGACTGCCGGGCAAAACCGGTGTTGGTTCCGGGCCGGCCGGGCAGCGACATACAGGGAGGCTTCAACTATGGATGATAACGGCTTTGTTTCGGCAGCATCCGCGTCGAACTGCTTCAAGGAAGCGGTCTGCATCGACGCGATGCGCGTTTATGACAGTTGCAGTGAACGGCAACCATCTTCCTGTGCAAGCTTCGGAGGAAGGAAACGAAGATGAACGTCGAGCAAAATATGCCCGAGCCCTTTGCCCGGCTCTCTTCGGTAGAGAATTTCTGCCACAAGCAGGCGCCAGATCCGGTTTTCCTCTGCAGGGGAAGCGGCAGCCACGGCGTCGGCCGCTGTTTTGCCCTGCAGCACATCATCTGTCGGCGCCTTTTGCGGCAGCCGTGCCGTTTCTTCCGCTAGCTTTTCCCGGCGTACATTCAATATACGGCTTCTCTCCTCGTACACAGCCACAGAGTACACACCCGTTTCCAGCAGTTCTCGCAGCCGTTCCTCCTGCCGGAGCAGATTTTTTTCCGCGCGGCGCAGAAGAGCGGTGTTTTCCGCGTGTTCCGGCACGGGCGACTGCTCCAGCGGGATCAGCGCTAGGATCGGAAGCAATGCATGGTGCAAGGCGGAAACGATATCCCGAAAACCGGCGGAGGGACAGCATCCTTTTCGCTCACAGACAAGGTAACCGCCCTGCACGTTGCTGCGTGCGCGGAGCTGAAGCAGGCCGCCGCAGTTTGCGCAGCGGATCAGCCCGGCAAAGGGATTGCGAAGCGTGTGCGATCCGGCCGGGCGGGCGCGGGAGGAGAGCTGTTCCTGCACGCGGTGAAACAGCTCCGGCGGCACAAGAGCCTCATGGCATCCATCCGCCGTAAGCCACAGAGGGCGCGGATTTTCCGTTTTGCTGCAGCCGCGGCCGCCGCCGTTTGCACGGCGATAGCGCCGCCGGTTCCACACGATTGCGCCTGTGTAAACGGGATTCCGCAGCAGAGCCAGCACGCTGCCGCGCGTGAAGGCGGCGCTCCTGCGGGGCTGTGCGCCGCAGGCGTTGAGGAAACACGCGATGGCCGTGCAGCTTTCTCCCGCCGCGCAGCGATCAAATGCCGCCCGCACAAACCGGGCTTCCTCCTCGTTGACGCGCAGGGTTGGAAGCCGGCCCGCGCGCGTTTTCTCGTAGCCGAATGGCGCGCTGGCGAGGTATCCGCCCTCCGCTGCCGTCCGTTCCTGCCCGCGCCGCAGCCTTTTTTTGATCAGTTTCAGCTCCTTGCGGGCGAAGAACGTCTGCAGCTCCGTGTAGTCTTCATCCATTTCGTTGTCAAGGTCATACGTTTTCTGCGGGGTGATGATTTTGACCCCCGCATGTTGGAAAGCTTCCAGAATGACGCCCTGTTGGCTCATGGAACCGCGCCCCAGGCGGTCCACATCCATGCAGAGCACGGCTTCATAACGGCCTTCCCGCACATCCCGCAGCAGGCGGAGCATTTCCGGCCTTGCATAGAGGTCTTCCCCGCTTGCCACCTCCTCGTATACGCCGCAAATTAAAAGGCCCATGGAGCGGGCTGTTTCCTCCAGCGTTTCGCGGTGGCGGCGCAGCGCGTCCTCCGTGCTTTCCCCGAGTTCCTCCGCGCGGGATTTCCGCAGATAGAGGGCTGTTTTCATCTCGTCAACCTCTTTCCCCGGCATAGCTGCCGTCTCTGCATCTATACGCGGGTTGGTTTCGCCTGATTCCGGCAGGGAGGAGGGGAATTCGAGCCTGCTTGGCCGCTCTCCGATTCTAGTACTGTCCTTTCACAGGAATTGTTACAGTCTCGGAAAAATTTTTCTTTTTTCAGGTATCGAAAGCAGAGAACCGCTTTATGTATGAGGATAGGAAAATAGGAAGGGGATGAATCCATGCAGATAAACGGAAATACGCGTGAAACAGAGGGGGAGAACACAATCGTCCTTGCCGAAAAAACGGAAAAAGGGGACACGGAAGTGGTTGTGCGCGCACCCGGCCGGGCAGAGGAGGAGCTGTGGGAAAATTTGCGGCGCGAGGCCGCGGCCGTTTTCCTTCGCCGGTTGCAGCGATAAAGACTGTCTGGAAGATCTTCGTGTCTACTTTACACAGGACAAAAACGATTTGATTGCAAATGCAACGAATGTGCGCCTTCGGAGTGTAGACGTCGTTACCGTCTACCTCGATTTGGAGTCGGTACCTTTTAACAAGGGCTTCTATTCGGTTGACATGACGTTCTTCTTTGACGTCTGCCTCGACATCTTCTCGGCAGCTTCGTCCACTTCCGTTGTGGTGAGCGGCATTGCCGTCTTCAACAAGAAGGTGATCCTTTACGGCGGAGAGGGGAATGTCAAGTCTTTCAGCTCCGACAACCGCTGTGATGCGCTTGACCCCGTGTGCAGCCGCGTACTGCCCAAGGCGACCGTGCAGGTGGCGCAGCCCGTTGCGCTTGCCGCTTACCTGAAGGATTGCTGCACTCCCTGCGAGGTGTGCTGCCGCATTCCGGACGGGATCTGCCGCCGTTACGGCGGCACGTTCGACTGCACCTGCCGCCGCGGCGTCTATATCGCGCTCGGCCTGTTCACCATCGTGCAGATTGTCCGCAATGTGCAGATGCTGATCCCCACCTACGATTTCTGTATTCCCGAAAAGGAATGCACGGGCTCCACGTCTGACAGCCCCTGCGACATGTTCAGCCGCATTGACTTTCCTACCGACGAATTCTTCCCGCCCAAGGCGAGCGTGGATTCCATTTGTGACGGGCACTGCTCTTGCTCGTCGTGTTCCTCGTGCTCTTCCTGCTCCGGCAGCCAGGGCTCTTCCGGCGTTTCCCGCACAAGCTGCGGAAGATAAAGTTTCCGGCCCGGCGCGCCGTGCATGGAATGGCGTGTTTCCGGCAGAGCGGCGCCCCTGTTTTCGATTGCAGCCCGAAGCTCATTGAACAGCACCCCATTTGTTAGACAGTATGGTATACTGAATAACAAGTGGGG
>CAKNKY010000053.1 GCA_930987725.1 uncultured Anaeromassilibacillus sp.
AGACGGCGCTCGGGTTGGAGGAGGTGGCCGTCGGCGGGGTGGTGCTGTTCGTCGTTACCTTGTAGGTGTAGGCGTTGAGCGTCGTGAAGGTGTAGGAGGACGTATCGCACGGCAGCGTGCCGGAGGACGTATTCCCGCCGGAGGACGTTGCCTTGCCGGTCGCCGTGAAGGAACAGGTGCGTCCGTCGGCGTCCTTCGTCGTGATGGTGGCCGTGCCGGCGCCCTGGTTCGTGATGGTGAAGAGGTAGCCGCCCTCACAGGCGCCCTTGTAGGCGACGGAGACGGCGCTCGGGTTGGAGGAGGTGGCCGTCGGCGGGGTGGTGCTGTTCGTCGTCACCTTGTAGGTGTAGGCGTTGAGTGTCGTGAAGGTGTAGGAGGACGTGTCGCAGGGCAGCGTGCCCGAGGACGTATTCCCGCCGGAGGATGTTGCCTTGCCGGTCGCCGTGAAGGAACAGGTGCGGCCGTCGGCGTCCTTCGTCGTGATGGTAGCCGTGCCGGCGCCCTGGTTCGTGATGGTGAAGAGGTAGCCGCCCTCACAGGCGCCCTTGTAGGCGACGGAGACGGCGCTCGGGTTGGAGGAGGTGGCCGTCGGCGGGGTGGTGCTGTTCGTCGTCACCTTGTAGGTGTAGGCGTTGAGTGTCGTGAAGGTGTAGGAGGACGTGTCGCAGGGCAGCGTGCCCGAGGACGTATTCCCGCCGGAGGATGTTGCCTTGCCGGTCGCCGTGAAGGAGCAGGTGCGGCCGTCGGCGTCTTTCGTCGTGATGGTGGCCGTGCCGGCGCCCTGGTTCGTGATGGTGAAGAGATAGCCGCCGTCACAGGCACCCTTGTAGGCGACGGAGACGGCGCTCGGGTTGGAGGAGGTGGCCGTCGGCGGCGTGGTGCTGCTCGTCGTCACCTTGTAGGTGTAGGCATTGAGCGTCGTGAAGGTGTAGGAGGACGTGTCGCACGGCAGCGTGCCGGAGGAGGTGTTCCCGCCGGAGGACGTATTGCCGCCGGAGGTGTTGCCGCCGGTCGAAAGCGCGCGGCCGGTGACGGGGATGGAGATGGTCTGGCCGCTCTGGCTGCGCAGTGTCACGGTAGCCGTGCCGGCGCCCTTGTTCACCAGCTCATAGCGGAAGCCGGTGGTGGTGGCGGAATAATACCGCGCTTCCACCACGCTGGTGTTCGAGGAGCTGATCGCCGGCGCCGTGCTGCCGGAAACCGTCACGTCAAACACATAGCTGTTTGTGCCGGCGGGGAACGTATAGGAGAGGATGCTGCAGCTCATGTTGCTGCTGGAAGAGGTATCCTCCTTCACCGTCACCCAGAAATTGAGTGTGTTGCCCACATCATCCTGAATGACAATCAATGCCACACCGGGATTGCTTCCCTTGCGCAGGCGGTACACATAGCTGCCGTCCTGGATGCGGTAAAGACCCACGGATACCACATCGGGGGAACTGGAGGAAGCGGTGGGGATGGACGGGTTTTTCGTGTAGACGGTGAAGTCATAGGTGGAATTGCTGCCGAAGGTGTAGGAGCTTACGCTGCAGCTCAGCGTATAGCTGCCGTCGCCGCCTGTTCCCACATTGCCGCCGGAGCCGCCGGTGGTGTAGTCCTTGTAGCAGTAGTTCGCGTCCACGTTGCCGGAAATGCCGGAAACGGAGCGGAACCCGTTCTGCCACATGACGAACGGCTTCGTATAGTTCGGGCGATCCACACCGTAGTGTGCCACCCAGTGGTCATATTTGTCCAGCAGCGGGCTGGAGAGGCTGCCGTTGAAGAAGGTGGGGGAGCTGTAGATGGCCGGCGTGTATCCTGCCGCCTCAATGATGTCGCAGAAGGCTGTCACGATCGCCGCCAGTTCCGAAGAACTCATGTTGCGGTGCTGGGCCGTCTCAATGTCGTAAAACACGGGGTAGTCGAGCGGGCGGCCGTCCAGAATGGAAAGGCAGAACTGCGCTTCGCGCTTCGCCATTTCCACATCGGTGGCATAGCTGAAGTGGTAAACGCCCACAGGAATGTTGTTGCCCGTGGCGCCGGCATAGTTTTGTTCAAAGCAGGTGTCCACCTGCTCCGCCCAGTTTTCTCCGCCGTAGCCGGTGCGGATGATGGCAAAATCCACGTTCCCGCTGCTTGCCACGGCGCTCCAGTTGATGTTCCCCTGATAATAGGAGACGTCAATTCCCTGCAGGGCGACATGCACCTGGCAGGTGGCGTATGTACCGTTGGAAAAATAGGCAGTCACGGCGGAAATGCCGTAGCTCACGCCCTGCACGCGGCCGTTGCTCACGGTGGCCACGCTGGGATTGCTGGAGCTCCAGGAGCTCACGGTTGCGCCGCTTCCGTTCAGATTCACAGTCAGCGTGGCGCTTTCTCCCGGCCGGATCGCAAGCATGGTCTGGCTGAGAGTGGGGCTCGAGGCTGCGGAAACGGAAGCGGCCGGCAGGCAGATTCCGAGCAGGAGCAGCAGAGCCAGGGTGAGAGAGAGCAGTTTTTTTGGCATAGGAACCTCCATTCAGAAAGCTTGCAGAGGGCGAACCGGAACGGGCCCTGCGGCCCGCAGCAGGACCGGCGTCATGCAGCGGATGCCCACCCTCCGGCGGGCGAATTCGTACGGTTTTGATTATAGGAGATCTGATTTTTTATGTCAAGTTACGGGCCGGTTTGGCACTTCCCCAATTTCTTCCGCATCGGGGAAGAAAAAGGGGAAGAAAGGGCCTGTTTCCCCTCTTTTTCGTGTTTTGTTCCCGCTTTTCACCTCAGACACGCGGAAAAGTGGGGGATGGTTACATAAATGTTACTTTTTTATGAATTCTTCGGCCTCTTTCCTTGTGTGCCTCGCTGTGCTACAATAGGAAGAAAAGCTCGCGCCGCTTCTGTGTCCGAAAATGGCGCGGTTCTGCTGCATTTGTGCCTGCATGGCTGGAGCAGAACATACGCACACATAGTATAGAGCAAAGAAAAATGAAACGATAGATTTCACACGAAAAGGGGACAGCAATATGAGAAAGATCCCGATGGGGGAGATGGCCTATCAGGAGAAAAACGGCGTGGGTTGGCTCACGTTTCCGTCCTGGGATGCGTTTCCCGGCGTGCGCCACGCGTTTTCCACGCGGATCGGCGGCGTGAGCGAAGGCCCGTTTGCCTCCATGAACCTGAATTTCGGCCGCGGAGACCCGCGGGAACATGTGGAGGAAAATTTCCGGCGCTTCTGCGATGCCGCCGGATTTTCCTTTGATACGCTGGCCGCCTCGGCGCAGGATCATCACACGGAGATCCGCCGCATGACGGCTGCCGACTGCGGTGTGGGCATCACCCGCCCGAAGGACCGCGAGAGCGTGGACGGCCTTGTCACGAACGAGCCGGGCGTCACGCTCGTCACCTATTATGCGGACTGCACGCCGCTTTTCTTTTTTGATCCCGTCCACCGCGCGATCGGCCTTGGCCACGCCGGGTGGCGCGGCACGGCTGCCGGCATGGCACTGTGCATGGCGGAGCGCATGCAGCAGGAGTTCGGCACCGATCCGCGCGAGCTTTTCGCGGCGATCGGTCCCGCCATCGGCCCGTGCTGCTATGAGGTGGATGAGGCGGTGCGCAGTGCGTTCTGTGCAGGCCCGCTGCCGGAGGCGGCTTCCTGTTTTACCGCCGCATCCAATGGCCGGTATCAGCTCGATCTGTGGCGCGCAAATAAGGGCGCGCTTCTTGCCGCCGGTTTGCTGCCGGAGCACATCACCACGGCGCATCTCTGCACCAGATGCAATCACCGGCTTCTGTGGTCGCACCGCGCCACGGGAGGCGTGCGCGGCGGTCTGGCGGCTTTCCTCACGCTGCTGCCGGAAGAGGAGGGCTGAGCATGGAACTGAGCTCCTGCAATCTCTGTCCCCGGCTGTGCGGCGCGCGCCGCACGGCGCAGGAGGGCGGCGGGTTCTGCCGCATGGGGGCGGACGCCGTGGTGGCCCGCGCGGCGCTGCATATGTGGGAGGAACCGTGTTTGAGCGGCACGCGCGGCTCCGGCACCGTGTTCTTCACCGGCTGCACGCTCGGCTGTGTGTTTTGCCAGAATTACCAGATCAGCACAGAGCGCGCCGTGGGGAAGCGCCTTTCGCCGCAGCAGCTTTCCGATCTGTTTCTGCAGCTCGAGCAGCAGGGCGCGCACAACATCAATCTCGTCAGCCCGACGCCGTTTGTGCCGGTGATCCGCCAGGCGCTGCTGCTGCGCCGTCCTTCCGTCCCCGTGGTCTACAACACGGGCGGCTATGAGCGCGTCGAAACGCTACGCAGTCTGGAAGGGCTGATCGACATCTATCTGCCGGATCTGAAATACCTCTCGCCGGAGCTGGCGCAGACGTATTCCGGCGCGGCCAATTATCCGGAGGCGGCAAGGGCTGCCGTGCTGGAGATGGCCAGGCAGACAGGCCCTGCCGTCTTCGATGAAAGCGGCATCATGCAGCGCGGCACCATCGTGCGCCACCTGCTGCTGCCCTCTCACACGCGCAACACGGCGGATGTGCTGCGCTGGCTGGCGGCCAATCTGCCGGAGGGCGTTCTCGTGAGCCTCATGAGCCAGTACATTCCCTGGGGGCGCGCCGCCGATTTCCCGGAAATCAACCGCCGCGTCACGAAACGGGAATATGACAAGGTTCAGGATCTGCTCTTTTCCCTCGGGCTGGACGGCTACGTCCAGCAGCGTTCCTCCGCTCTCAAGGATTTCATTCCCACCTTCCGCCTGGAAGGGCTGGAGAAGTTTTCGGAATCGTGACCGGATCCCTGTGCGGCAAACCGGATCCTGTGCGGCAAAAAATTTTTTATTTTGTTTTGTGTTTTAATTTTTCTCTCATGTTCCGCTGGTATGATGGTGTCACAATCAAGAAACAAACAAACCATTTGACAAATAGGAAAGAGAGGAAACAATATGAAAAAGAATCGAATCCGTCAGACAGACTCCCTTCGCAATAAGCTCATCGCCTTCGCGCTGGCCTGCACGGCGGCCCTTGCCCTGGCTTCCTGCACACAGAGCGCCGCGGCAGATGTCGGCGAACAGTCCGCCAGGGAAACGGCCTTCGCCCATGCGGGCGTTTCGCAGGATGACGTGCTTTCTCTGGAAGTGAAGAAGAGCACGGAGGACGGCGTGGCCGTCTATGAGGTGCAGTTCACCACAGCGGACCGCAGCTATGATTACGACGTGGAGCAATCTTCCGGCGAGATTGTGAAGTCTTCCTTCCAGCCGCTGGCCGGCGGGCAGGCTTCCGCGAATGACGGCGCGGAAAAGGATCAGACTTCCTCGCAGGCCGCCGCAGCAGTTTCCCAGGCTTCTGACGGTGCCCAATCTTCCGCCCAGACCGGCACGGCAGCCTCCCAGACTTCCGGCCAGCAGCCCTCCGGCGGGCAGAGCACATCTACTGGCATCACGGAGGACGAGGCGAAAGCCATTGCCCTGCAGGATGCAGGCGTGTCCGAGAGCGACGTGGTTTTTGTCCGTGTGGAGCGTGACCGCGACGACGGCCGCTCCGTGTATGACCTGGAGTTCTATGCCGGCAATACGGAGTACGATTACGAGATCGACAGCACCACCGGCAAGATCGTGAGCGCGGATTTCGACATTGAATCCTACACCATCCCCAGCGGGAACGGCACGATCCTCTCCGTGGAGGAGGCCCGGAACCTGGTGCTTGCCAAGGTGCCCGGCGCTTCCGCCGAGGATGTGCGCATCTCCCTGGACCGCGACGACGGCCGCCAGACGTATGAGGGCGAGCTCTACTACAACCAAATGGAATATGAGTTCGAGATGGACGCCTCCACGGGCAATTTCATTGAATGGAGCGCGGAAAGCTGGCATTGATCGGCTTCCGAAGAAAGAAGGGGGAACCGCAGCCGCGCGCTGCGGTTTTCCCCGTTGTACGGGGGAAAGAACATGAGAATTTTGATTGCGGAGGATGAGCGGGATCTGAATCGTCTCCTCCAGAAACGGCTGCGGGAAAACGGCTACAGTGTGGACGCCTGCTTTGACGGGGCGGAGGTGTTTGATTACCTGCCCTGCGCCGAATACGATGCCATCGTGCTCGACATTATGATGCCCCGGATGGACGGCCTCTCCGTGCTCCGGGAGCTGAGAAAGCGCGGCGACGCGACGCCCGTTCTCCTGCTCACGGCGAAGGACGCCATCGAGGACCGCGTGAAGGGCCTCGATGCCGGGGCGGACGATTACCTGGTGAAGCCCTTCGCGTTTGAAGAACTGCTGGCCCGGCTGCGCGTGCTGCTGCGCAAGCCGCTCACGGAAAAGAGCAGCGTCCTGCGCACCGGCGATCTGGAGCTCCACACGGACTCGCGCCGCGTGTTCCGCGGCGGGGAGGAGATCCGCCTTTCCGCAAAGGAATACGGCCTGCTGCACTACATGATGCAGAACGCGGGCGTCGTGCTGAGCCGCGAAAAGCTGGAACAGCATGTGTGGGACTACGATTATTCCGGCGGTTCCAATGTGATAGACGTGTATATCCGTTATCTGCGCCGGAAGATCGACGAGGGCCGCGAGAAGAAGCTGATCCACACCGTGCGCGGCAGCGGCTATGTGCTGAAGGATGATACGCCATGAAAAAATGGACGCTCAAAGCCAGGCTGGTCCTGCTGCACACCGTCATGATGACGTGCATTGTGGCTCTCATGCTCGCGCTCCTGTTCTCCATCAGCTCCAGCGAGATCCTGTCGAATGTGGAACAGGCGCTGGAGGATCGTGTGGCCGGCGCATTCGAGGATATCTCCTGGGACGGTGATCGGCTCGATGTGGATTCCGATCTGATGTCGCTTGAAAACGGCGTCTATCTCTCCGTCTACGAGGAGGAAAGCGGGGAACTGCTCTACGGCCGCATTCCGTACGGCTTCCTCTATGACCTCCCGTTTTCCTATGGATCGGTGCGCACGGTGGCCGCCGGGGATGAAAATTACTGCGTGCTCGATGAAGCCGCCGTCCTTCCGCCGGATCATGCGATCGTAGTGCGCGGCGTCGTCTCCACCAGCAACGCCGAGCGGGAGGTGCGCTATGCCCTCACCATCGCCCTCATCCTGCTGCCGCTGCTCGTCGTTCTCACGGCGCTTTGCGGGTATCTGCTCAGCCGCCGTGCCCTTGCGCCTGTGGCGCACATCACAAAAACGGTGCAGAACATCCGCCGGGAAAAGGATCTCTCCAAGCGGATCGCCCTCGGTCCGGGGCGCGATGAAATTTACAAGCTCGCCGATACCTTCGACTCGCTGCTTGACGCTGTGGAAAAGAGCGTGAAGCGCGAAAAGCAGTTTACCAGCGATGTGGCACACGAGCTGCGCACACCGCTCAGCGTTGTCCTCATGCAGTGCGAGGATCTCCTGGCGGACAGCGCCCTTTCCGGGGAACAGCGGCGCGAGGTGGAGGTGATCCGGCGCAAAACGTCGTCCATGTCCCGCATGATCTCGCAGCTGCTGCTTCTCTCCCGCGCCGATCAGGGCAGGGCGAAGCTGGAGCTCGAGCAGGTTGACGTGAGCGAACTGTGCGCGATGCTCGCCGAGGAATATGCGGACGCCGCCGCACCGCGCCATATCACGGTGCAGGAGGAGATCGAGCCGGGCCTTTCCATGCAGGCGGATCAGACGCTGCTCATCCGCCTGCTCGGCAACCTGCTGCAGAATGCCGTGCATTACGGCAAGGACGGCGGCCATATTCTTTTTTCCGCTGCCCGGGAAGGGGATACCCTGCGGATTTCCGTGAAGGACGACGGGATCGGGATTGCGGCGCAAGATTTGCCCCATATCTGGGAACGCTTTTACCAGGCTGATCCTTCCCGTCATTCCGAGAACAGCGGCCTCGGCCTTTCTATGGCCAAGTGGATCACGGAGGCGCATGGGGGCGCCATCTCCGCTGAGAGTGTTCCGGGGGAGGGTTCTGTCTTCACCTGCATCTTCCCACTATAAATCAGGCGTTCACAGTTTCTCTATTGATTTTTCCCGAAACGGATGATATAATAATAAAAACCAGATTACAAGGTTTTGAAGAAATAATCTATCCGGGCCTGTATCCCGGATGGCGGTATTCAGGAAGGGGGACTTCACATGGAACATGCCGCAGGACGTTCCTTTCTGCGGGATCAGCGCCGCAAGGCGCTTATGCTGCCACGCTACACATTGGGGGAGGAAATCACCAACGGTATCACCCATGGCCTGGGCGCGGTGCTTGCCGTGGTGGGCACGGTGGTTCTGCTCATCCACGCGCCGAAGAATGCGCTCTCGATTGTGAGCGTCAGTCTCTACAGTGCGTCTATGGTTTTGCTCTATTGCATTTCCACGCTTTACCATGCGCTGGGAGTGAACCGCGCCAAAAAGGTGTTCCAGGTGCTCGATCACTGCACGATTTATCTGCTCATTGCCGGCACGTATACGCCGGTTTCGCTTCTGTGCATCGGCGGTTCCACAGGCTGGATTCTGGTGTCGATCGTGTGGGCATCCGCCGTGGTGGGCATTGTGCTCAATGCCGTAAACATGCGGAAATTCCGAGTTGTCTCCATGATCTGCTATATGGCGATGGGCTGGTGCGTCATTTTTTTCCTGCCGGCCCTCCTGGCGGCGATCGACACTGTCTCGCTCATCCTGCTCGTGGCTGGCGGTGTGCTCTACACGGGCGGCGCCATCTTTTACGGGGTGGGCCGCAAGGTGAAATATATGCACGGTGTCTGGCACGTGTTCTGCCTGGCGGGAAGCGTGCTTCATTTCCTTGTGGTGTACCGCATTTGCGGGTGAATAGACTGCCGGCAGAAGGCGCCCGTTCCGGGGCGCCTTTTTTATTTGCCTTTGCGTCCTGCCGGCGGTATAATGAAGACACTTTTTCCGAAAGGCGATGAGGAAGATGCACATTCCCGCAGGTGCCGCTGTGCCGGCTTTGACAATTCTCTTTTTTGTGTTTTCCGTGATCGGCTGGCTGATGGAGGTTGTGCTGAAATGGATCCAATACGGCAGATTCATCAACCGGGGCTTTCTCATCGGGCCATATTGCCCGATCTACGGTTCCGGCGTCGTTGTCATCACGGTGCTTGTCGGCGGCCTGCAGGGGCGCGAGGGCACGGTGGGAGAGACGTTTCTGGCCGGCCTTCTCGTGTGCGGCACGCTGGAATATCTGGTGAGCTGGTATATGGAGAAGCTGTTCCACGCGCGCTGGTGGGATTACAGCCATAAGCCCATGAATCTGAACGGCCGCATTTGGATCGGCAATCTTGTCCTGTTCGGGCTGGCTTCCGTCGTGATTGTGAAGGGGATCGATCCCTTTGCTTTCCGTGTGCTCCTGAGCTGGCCGCCGGTGGTGCTCCATGTGCTGGCCGTCTGCTGCGCCCTGTTGCTCGTGTTCGACGCGGCTGTCTCGCATTTTCTCATGAACCTGGTGCGCCGCGAGATCGATGCGCAGGAAGGGGACAGCACCGAGGAGATCAGCCGCCGCGTGCGTGAACTCCTGCGCGACCGCTCGCTGCTGCTGCGCCGCATTCAGCAGGCGTATCCGAATTGGCAGGCGAGGCCCCGCGCACTCACCAGGCAGCTCAAAGAGGCAAAGGCAAACTATCGCCAAGCCGTGCGCCGTGCAAGAAGGGCCTTTCGTCAGGCGGTGAAGGCGAGTCGTTCTGCCGGAAAAAAGGGCGGAGTGGATTGGACCGCGCTGGCTGCGCAGGCGGAGGAGGCCCGGAAGGCTGCCAGGGCACGGCTCCGCGCTGTGCAGCGCCGTTTTTTCTCCCATTCCGAGGAGGACTGAGCTTCTGCCCCGTGCGATTGCAAAGAAAATTGCTTTTCTGTGTCTAAAATTTACAATTTTGTCAATACTACAGCGCTTTCTTTTTGTATAATAAAAGAAAAGTGGCGCAGCAGCCCCCGCAGGAACGTTCCCCATGTTTTCCTGTTTTCAGGCGGGACAGTTTTTGATGCCCGATTCGGGTTCCTGTGGAGAGGTCTGCATCTCTTTTCTCCTTGGCAGGGAGAGAACGGAGCCATGACCGCAGAAAGGCAAAAAGGATGTCTTTTGTTTGCCCGCCTGATTCGCAAGGGGGAAGATAAGTGATGGATTTGCTGCAAAAGGAACTTTCCTTTGACTCCTGTGCCGGTGAGGAGCGCATCTTTGCGAGGGAAATTGCGCCGGCAGGCGGAAAAGTGCGCGGTGTGCTGCAGATTGCCCATGGCATGGCAGAGCACAGCCAGCTTTACCTCCCGTTTGCAGACTGGCTGGCACGCGAAGGCTTTGCGGTGGCGATCAACGATCACCTGGGGCATGGCCGGTCGGTTTCCAAAGGCGGCGCATTCGGCTATTTTGGCCCGGGCGGTGCGCAGAATCTTGTGCGCGACATGCGCAAGCTCGCGTTTCTGGTGCGTGAGGAATATCCCGATGCGCCCTATTTTCTCATGGGCCACAGCATGGGTTCCTTTCTGGCGCGCTCTTATGCCGCGCAGTTTGGCGGTGAGCTTGCGGGCGCCGTGTTCATGGGCACCTGCGGGCCGCAGAACAGAGCCGTGATGGCGGCGGAACGCCGCCTGGCAGACAAGCTGGTGGATAAGCTTGGGCCGAAGGCGCACCATCCGCTGTTTGCGCGCCTCTCAACCGGCCGTTTCAACAAGGCGTTTGCGCCGAACCGGACCGCGAGCGACTGGGTCACACGCGACGCGCAGGAAGTGGATCGCTATGTGGCGGATCCTCTCTGCGGGTTTGATCTCACCGTCTCCGGATACCGAGATGTGGTCTATCTGCAGTCGGAAGTGACTTCGGAGCGGTGGCTGCGCCGCGTGCCGAAGAGTTTGCCGATTTTGCTGATCTCAGGCGATCAGGACCCGCTCGGCGATTTCGGAAAGGGCGTCCGGCGCCTTTCCTCCAGGCTTGAGGCTACCGGCCATCAGGTGGAAACCATTCTGTATCCCGGCGCGCGCCACGCCCTCATCACGGAGACGAACCGAAGCGAGGTGTTCCGCGACATCCTGGCTTTTCTGGAAGCGCATTGCTGAAGAGAACCAGGGATCTCTGTGCAAAATATATATATGAAAGTTTCATTTTCCTTTATTTGCTGTCTGTTTTATCACTAACATACAAAATATTTCATAAATTTTTTATCTGTAATTTTCTTTTTTTCACCTTATCTTCACATTTCTGTGCTACAGTTATAAAGATGGCAAAACGGAACAGCCGGCAAGCCGTGCCTGTTCCGTTTTCCTGTTGGTTGCCTGATATATTTCAATATAAAGTAGGAGGAACTTTCATGAAAGCCAAATCTCTGCATTTTTCCAAGAGCGGTTCCGCTCAGGTTATCGCCTCTGAGCTCGGCCGCGTGTATCAGTGCGTCTGCGACCAGATCCCCCCGGCCTATCCGTGCGAGGGTGAAAAGGTTGTGTTTGTCGGTGTGGAAATGCATCATAAGCTGCCTGGCCTGGTGGAGCATTTTTGCCGTGATCTCACCCCGGCCCGTGCGCAGAACGTTGCGTTCTATGTGATCAACGGCGACGGCAGCACGTCCGGCCTCGAGGAGATTGGCAAGGCGCTGGAAGCCAAGGGCGTTCACATGGTGTCCGACGTGCACGGTGTGGCCGTTCACAACTCCCTTTTCAAGAAGGGCATGCCCACCGATGAAGACGTCAAGGCGGCGCTTGCCTGGGCGCAGAAGATCGTTGACAGCGACCTCAAATAAGCTTCCCTGTTTCACAGTACATCAAAAATTCCCGGAAAACACTTTTTGTTTTCCGGGAATTTTTTTGCTGCCTTTAGGCTTAACAAAACCCCTGGTTCAACCAGGGGTAAATAA
>CAKNKY010000054.1 GCA_930987725.1 uncultured Anaeromassilibacillus sp.
TGGTTTTGTGCGCCTTTTTTCGGAATGGTACTCAAATTACAATGTTTCAACCTTTGCGCTCCTTTTCTCACGGTTTTTTGCCGAACTCTCGCTTCTTCCATGCTGGAAGCGCAGTTGTCCGGCATCTGTTTTGCACCGGAATGTCCAAGCCGGTGCGTTTTGCTTCTTTGTCAGTTTTACCTGTATTATACATGATTTTTTTCTTTAATGCGAGAAAAAAGAGCGATTCTGCGAAAAAGCCCGTTCCCTTCGCTTGAGGGGAACGGGCTTTTTGCATGGTTCTGTTACGCCTGCGGCGCTGCCTGGCGGGGGAAGAAAAGCCTTGCCGCCAGAACCAGCTTCACATCCATGTGGAGGGCCTTGTAAAGATGGAAACATTCGGCCGCAGCGCACAATTTGTCTGCGGTGCTCACCACCATGGATTCCTTGCAGCCGGGAACCTGACGCAGGGTGAGAGGCCACATGTGCTTCACGATGATATCCTTTTCCTTGTCGCTCAGGTCAAACAGCCGGCCGGCGTTTTGCAGCGCGGCTTTCGGGTGAGAGAAGCCGTGAAGCCCGCTGTGACTGCCCTTTTTTCTCCAGTCATAGAGGAAGAGGTCGTGCAGCAGGCCGCCCCTCGCGGCGGCGGACCAGTCAAGGTGAAAGAACCGGCACAGCCGGAAACTCACATAGGAAACGAACAGGCAATGAAACAGGCAGCTCACACCCTCTGTATGATGCGGGATCTGATCCATTGAAAGCACTTCCGGGGAACCGATGAGATCGCGAATACAGGCGTAATACGTGTCCGCCAACTTTAAATACGGCATGGGAAACAACTTCTCTCCTTTTTGGATCGTGCGGCGTTTTCGCCGTTCCCCTTTTAGGGGTTAGTTTCAACATACCTCAAAGTTGTTGCGTCATTGTGAACAAGCAGCCGGAATCTTACGCCTTTTCCCGGGAATTTCTGACATTCTCTTCCGAAAAACAGGCTGTTCTCCGCAAAATTTTGAAAGTTTATTACTCCGTGAGCCAGAAGGCGGCACTGTAGGGGGGCAGCTCGCTGCCGCCGCCGAAATCGTGATCTTTTCCGGTGATGAGATCCACCGCACGGCCCGCGTTGGCGTTGAAGTGTGCTGTATAGGGTGCGTTGTCGGCGTTGACAGCCACAATCACCCGCTCTCCGTCGCAGGAGCGCTCGAACAGGAGCTGCCGGTTCGTCATGACAAGGATTTTAAAATCGCCGCTGCGCAGGGCTTTGCTGGCGGTCCGCGCCTTTGCGAGCGCGCCGATCCACTCCGTCAGGCTGTTTTCCTCCGGCTTTTCAAAATGCGGACGCAGCGCATTGTCGCCTTCCTCCTTGCGGCCCTTGGCGCCCCACTCGCTGCCGTAGTAAATGCAGGGAATGCCTGGCATGCCGAACAGCAGGGCGTAAAGGATCGGAAGGTGCTCCGGGGTGGAGAGGATGGAAGCCGCCCGCGTCACATCATGGTTATCCACAAAGCTGAGCAGGTGCTTTCCGCGGTAGAGGCACCACTGTTCGCTGCCGAACTGCCGCTGCAGGGAGTGGCCGATCTCAAAGAGATTCATTGCATTCAGGCTGGAGTAGAGCCCTTTGCGGCATTCATAGTTTGTCACGCTATGGCACATGTCGTCGCCCATGATCTGGTTGTAATCGCCGCCGATCATCTCGCCCACGAGGAAAAAGTCGGGTTTTAGTCCGTTACAGAAAGCGCGGAGGCGCCGCAGGAAATTGCGGTCCAGGCAGTAGGCCACGTCCAGACGCAGGCCGTCTATGTTGAATTCCTTTACCCAGCCTTCAATGCAGGAAAAGAGATGCCGGATAACGTCCTCATTGTTCAGGTTGAGCTTCACAAGCTCATAATGGCCTTCCCAGCCCTCATACCAGAGGCCGTCGTGGTACCCGTTGTCGCCGTGAAAATTGATGTGGAACCAGTCACGGTAGGGGGAGGATTCCCGGTTTTTCAGCACATCACGAAACGCCCAGAAACCGCGGCCCACATGGTTGAACACACCATCCAGCACCACGCGGATGCCGGCCTCATGCAGTTTGCCGCATAGTTCGGCAAAGCTTTCATTCGTCCCAAGGCGGCGGTCAATTACGCGGTAATCGCGCGTGTCGTAACCGTGGCGATCGCTCTCAAACACAGGACAGAAGTAAACAGCCGTTGTGCCCAGCTTCTGCAAATGGGGAATCCAGTCGCCAAAGCGGGCAAGGCCGGGTTCCGCCGGGGCGGAGCAGCCGTCGTTTTCGGTCGGCGCGCCGCAGAACCCGAGCGGATAAACCTGGTAGAAGTTGCTGTCATAAGCCCACATAGAAAAATCCTCCTCTTGGCTGATAAATTGGTCAGACGGTTCTTGCAATTGATCATGGGCAGGGGTTGCCGCCGGATGATTCTGCGGGAGCGTCTGTCCCCACGGCCAGGCGGGCGGCAAGCGCCAGCAGGGGATCGCGCTCATTCGGGCAGGAGCCATCGATCACGCTGTCGAGCAATCGGTTCATCAGGCGTCCAAGGGCCGGGCCATGGGCAAAGCTGCGCAAATCTTTTCCTGAGACGGCGAGCTGGTGCAGAGACCAGCATTGTCCTGTGTTCAAAATATGCGCAAGATTCTGCTCCGCTTCATCCAAAATGGGCAAGCGGCGAAATGCGGGGGCTGCATGAGCAAAGGTATCTGCCCGGTTCAGTTCCAGCAGCTTGCGGTAAAGCTCCACACTTCCCAGCCGGCGCAGCCAGCGCTTCACATTGGCTTCCCCGCTGACCACAGAGAGATCGTGGCACCGGACGAGCGTGGTAATCTCCGCTGTCATTTGCCTGCTCAGGCGAAGGCGGCGGCATACGCGCTCTGCCACGGAAGCGCCGAGCTCCTGATGTCCGGGGAAATGGCCGCGGCCTGTCTCGTCAATCCGGCAGCAGAGCGGTTTCCCGATATCATGCAGCAGGGCGGCAAGCCGCAAATCCGGTTCCGCGGGGATGCAGGCGAGCGCATGCAGTGTGTGTTCCCACACGTCATAGCAGTGGTAGGGGCTGCGCTGATCCAGCCCGGCCATATGCCTGATCTCCGGAAGGAAAACCTCAAACACAGGCCGGTAGTCCCGCAAAACGGAGGCGGCACCCCGGCCGCAGAGCAGTTTCAGAAATTCCTGGGAGATTCGTTCCGCCGCAATGCTGTGCAGCAGGTTCCTTTGGCTGAGCAGCGCCTGTGCCGTTTCCTCTTCTATGGAAAAGGAGAGCACGGAGGCAAAGCGCAGGGCGCGCAGAATGCGCAGTCCGTCCTCCTCAAAGCGAACGGCGGGATTCCCCACACAGCAGATCCGTTTGCGCCGCAGATCTTCCCGGCCCCCATAGGGATCGAGGATGGAAGTGCCGTCCCAGGCCATGGCATTGATTGTGAAGTCACGCCGCTGCAAATCCTGCTGCAGGCTTTGGGAAAACTGCACCTGCGAAGGACGGCGATGATCCTCGTAAACGCCGTCCACCCGGAAGGTTGTGATCTCCACCGGCCCGCCGGAAAACAGAACGGTCACTGTGCCGTGTTTCTCTCCGCTGCGCTGAAGAGGCCAGGCCGAAAACACGCGCGCCGTTTCCTGCGGCAGGGCGGAAGTGGCAATGTCCCAATCGTGCGGCGGAATGCCCATGCAGGCGTCCCGCACACAACCGCCCACAAGCACCGCCTCATGGCCGGCCTCGTGCAGCAGCTTAAGCGCAAGCGCCGTCTCCTGCGGCAATTGCGAAAACACGCGCTTCACTTCCTTCCCTCCGTCAAAGATGCAGCGGGAATCCGTTCCTCCTTGCCTGGATCGAAAACCCCGTCCGTTTCTGGATAATATGGTGAGAAAAGATCGGGAAGAATTCGAAATGACAAGTGAAAATATACAACAATTCCCTGAAATCAGTATATAGGATCCGGGAGGAAAGTGCAAGGCTTTCTTTTGCTTTTTTGCCGGTATTTCACCTTATTTGAGGGTAAATTTTATAATTCCCGCTTGATTTTTTCAAGCGCGCCCTTTTCCAGTCTGGAAACCTGCGCCTGGCTGATGTGAATTTCCGCGGCGACTTCCATCTGTGTTTTTCCCTGGAAAAACCGCATGGTCAGGATCTTTTTTTCCCGATCGTTCAGATCGTTGATCGCCTGCCGCAGGGCGATTTCCTCAAGCCAGTCTCCGTCGCCGCCGCTGCTTTTCACCTGATCCATGACATAGATCGGGTCCCCGCCTTCGCTGAACACCGGCTCGTAAAGTGAAACCGGCTCCACAATGGATTCCAGCGCCAGCACCACATCCTCGCGCGGCAGCCCGAGTTCCTGGGCAATCTGCTCCACGGTGGGCTCCCGGTCGTCGCGCGCCAGCAGGCGCTCTTTTGCCTGCATGGCCTTGTAGGCCGTGTCCCGCAGGGAGCGGCTCACCCGGATGCTGTTGTTGTCCCGCAGGTAGCGCCGGATCTCACCGATGATCATCGGCACGCCGTATGTGGAAAATTTCACCTGCAGATCCGGGTTGAAGTGGTCGATGGCTTTCATCAGGCCGATGCATCCTACCTGAAAGAGATCGTCCAAATTTTCCCCGCGGTGCGTGAATCGCTGGATCACGCTCAGCACCAGTTTCAGGTTCCCGTTTATCATGGCTTCGCGTGCTTGTTCCCGCTCTTCGTCCGTGCCGCTGCGGATGATCTCCAGCAGCTCATGTTTTTCGCTCTCTGAAAGGACTTTCAGATGCGAGGTGTTTACCCCGCAGATTTCCACCTTGTTCATCATGCAGTCGTCCCCCATTTCTTTTTTCAGTATGGGCCGATTTTCCATCCGTCATACAAAATCGGAACCCGTGCGGCATAAAAAACGGTGAGCCGTCATACAATAGCGGGACAGGGGAAAGGGGGATTCGCTGTGACATGCAGAGTAGCGGAGCTTCGCCGCAAGGAGGTCATCAGCGTAAAGGACGGGACGCGGATCGGCGCGGTGAGCGACGTGGAGATGGATCTCACCAACGCGCGGCTCACGGCTATCCTTGTCAACGGCAGGCCAAGGCTGTTCGGCCTGCTCGGCCATGAAGAGGACATCGTGATCCGCTGGCCGGATATTCAGGTGATCGGCGACGATACCGTCCTCGTGAACTATCAGGAACGGATTCATGTCAGGCGCAGGCGCGGGTTGCTGTCGTTTCTGTTCGGGGAAGAGTGAGCACATCGCAGGAAAGGTCTGAAAACCGCAAAAAACACGGTGATTTCCGAAAAAACAGCTTGTATTCCGGCGGGGGATATGCTATAATAATTCGCGCCAAAACACACGCCGCTCCCGGCGAACCGGTGCCCGCATGCGGGTCCTGCGCCAGCAAAGAGGGCGGCGGAGGAAAAACCAAGGAGGAATTCAGAAATGGCAGTAGTATCCATGAAGCAGCTTTTGGAAGCCGGTGTCCACTTTGGCCACCAGACCAGAAGATGGAACCCGAAGATGGCGGAGTACATCTTCACCGAGCGCAACGGCATTTACATCATCGACCTGCAGAAGACGGTCCGCAAACTGGAGGAAGCGTATAACTTCGTCCGCGAGCTTTCCATGGAAGGCAAGTCCGTCCTGTTTGTCGGCACGAAGAAGCAGGCGCAGGAGTCTGTCCGCGATGAGGCACAGCGCGCCGGTGCTTACTATGTAAACGCCCGTTGGCTGGGCGGCATGCTCACCAACTTCCGCACCATTCGCCGCCGCATTGACCGCCTGAACCAGCTCAAGGCCATGGAAGCCGACGGCACGTTCGAAATGCTTCCGAAGAAAGAAGTTGTCAAGCTGAACCTCGAGATCGAAAAGCTCGAAAAGTTCCTGGGCGGCATCAAGGACATGAAGCAGCTTCCCGGTGCTCTCTTTATTGTTGACCCCCGCAAGGAGCGTATTGCTGTTGCCGAAGCGAAGAAGCTTGGGATTCCGATTGTCGCTATTGTCGACACCAACTGCGATCCGGACGAGATCGATTATGTGATCCCCGGCAACGATGACGCCATTCGTGCCGTCAAGCTGATTTCCGCCACCATGGCGAACGCCATCATCGAAGGCAAGGAAGGCCAGATGGGCGCTGCCGAGGCGGAAGCCAAGGAGAACGAGACGGACGAAGAAGCCGCTGCAGAATAAGCAAAACATGGGACAGCGCACGGCACGCCAGGCGGCGTGCTGTGCGTGGTTATAGACTGATCAATTTGGAGGAATCATTATGGCATTTACTGCAAAGGACGTTGCGGCCCTCCGCGAGAGAACCGGCTGCGGCATGATGGACTGCAAAAAGGCGCTGACTGCTTCCAACGGCGATATGGACGCCGCTATTGATTTTCTGCGCGAAAAGGGCCTGGCGGCTGCCACCAAGAAGGCTGGCCGCATTGCCGCTGACGGCATGGCTTACGCTTACGTGGACGGCAACGTGGGTGTTGCTGTTGAGGTCAATGCCGAGACGGATTTCGTCGCCAAGAACGCGGAATTCCAGGCCTTCGTGAAGACGGTTGCAGAAACGGTTGCCGCTTCCAACCCCGCCGATCTGGACGCCCTGATGGCTACTCAGGCTGTGGGCAGCGACAAGAGCGTGGAGGATCTGCGTAAGGAAAAGGTTCTCACCATCGGCGAGAACATCAAAGTTCGCCGCTTCCAGCGCTATGACGGCGTTGTAACCGCTTACATTCACATGGGCGGCAAGATCGCCGTTCTCGTGAAGTTCGACACCACCCCTGAGACGGCTGCCAAGGCTGAATTCCAGGAGTATGCGAAGAACATCGCCATGCAGATTGCTGCTGTCAATCCGCTTTACCTGAACAGCGCCGCCGTTCCGGCCGATGTGGTGGAACACGAGCGCAAGATCGCGACGGAGCAGGCTGCTTCCACCGGCAAGCCGGCCAATGTGATTGAGAAGATGGTCGAGGGCAAGATCAAGAAGTACTTCAAGGAAGTTTGCCTCGTGGATCAGGAGTACGTAAAGGAGAGCAAGCTCTCTGTGCAGCAGTACACCGATTCCGTTGCCAAGGAGCTGGGTGCACCGATCCAGATTGTGGAGTTCGTCCGTTTTGAGAAGGGCGAGGGCCTTGAGAAGCGCAGCGACAACTTCGCCGATGAAGTTGCCAGTATGATCAAGTAAGATCACTTGTCTGCAAGCCGCATCGCGGCATCAAAAGAGCGTGTCCCGGTTTTCTGGGACACGCTCTTTTTGTTTTAATATGCTTTAGCGAAACGACAACCCCCGGCTAGGCCGGGGAGAGTAAAAAAGCTTTAGATTCAAGCATCGAGCGAAGCGAGAAAAAAATCAACAACATTACTATTATCAGGAAGTTGATCTTAGATGAACAGTGCCCGTTTACGGGCTGTGGGGCAAGTGATGCAAGAGACGGATTTTTCAGTGCCTCTTTAGAGGCTTGCCGGTACGATGCCCTTCTAGGGCTTCCTCAAGCCCCCGGCTTTGCCGGGGGTCATGACTGTTTCCTCCCATGTTGAGATGTGTTTTCCTGAAACTCTGTGGCACATGGAAAAAGGTGATAAAATAGTGTCATGTGCCGCTAACACAGAAATGAAGGACAGAAGGGATTGCATCTCGCTTGCCAATCCGATAAAATGAAGGCAAGAAAGGGCAGCTCAGCAACTGCGGAGAATTTCCTGGTGCGGGAAATCCGACGAAGAAAGAGAAATGGGGAAGAGATTCATGCTGACAAAACAATGCACGGGCCTGCATGGGGAGAAAAGAGACTATTATCTTTATCCCAAGGCGATTCCGCCGTTTGAAATGTCTGATTTTATTCAGAATGTCCTTTTTGACACTTATCGTTACCACAGCGGAGAAGGGGATATGTGGCCCATCACGTGGGCATCAGACGACGCTCTCTATTGTGGGGCCGGCGATAACAAGGGGTGTCCCATGAATCTCTGGCGGGTGCAAACTCTCCGATTTTCCCCTGAATCGCTGACCAGCACCGGCCAGTGGAGCATCGATATGGTCAATCCCGAGCCGGTTTCTCTTTCCAGCCTTTCCGGCAGAACGGATGTCTGCGGTGTCAAGCCCGCCGGGCTGCTGGATGTGGACGGTGTTCTCTATCTCAGTGTGGAAGCGCAGAATTATGGAGATCAGCCGCTCTTCAGCAGACAGCACAACCTGTTCGGCTGGATTGTAACCTCCGGGGACGGAGGAAAGAGCTTTGATGATGCTGCCACACCACAGGAGTTTTTCAGCGGCCGATTGGCGTCCTGTCATTTTCTGCAGTTTGGCCGAGGCTATTCTGGCGCACGGGATGGCTTTGTGTATGCCTATTTTCCCTGTGATTTGGAAGATGAGCAAAGCTACTGGGAGAACAATGACGCCCTTTTGCTCGGGCGTGTGCCGAAAGAACAACTGCTGGAGCGGGATGCCTGGGAGTTTTATGCATCCGATTCTCCTGCCGTTCCTGCCTGGAGCAGCAGGGAGAAGGAGGCGAAACCGGTATTTGCTTACTACAAGATGACAGGGGCAAACCACGTCATTTACAATCCGGGTATTGGGCGGTATCTGATGGGAAATTACAGCTTTGTGGACAGAGAGCTCCACCCGCGCCCGATTCACCAGATGGGGTATCCGGAATCAAGCATCAGTCAGCTCACCCTCTACGAGGCCCCGGAGCCGTGGGGGCCCTGGAGGCTGTTTTACCGCGACGATGATTGGGGCACCTATGGAGATTACCAGCCCAATTTTCCAACAAAGTGGATCACGGAAAACGGCCGTGTACTGTACATGGTTTCCTCCGGTTCCTGGGACGACTACAATTTTGTGGTGCAGAAGATGGCGCTTCGCCTCAAAGGGGATGCGGATTTTCCGCCGGAATCCCGTCTGTTCCGTTATCGCCGCGGGTAATGCGAGCGAAAAACATGCTTTCGTTTTCACTCCGTGCAGTTTACTGGTTTGCTGCGTTTGTTTATCAAGACAGGTGCTGGAAGAAATCTGTTTTTGCCGCAAAAAAAGCCTTGTTTTTTATGCAATAATTTGCTATAATAATAACTGCTATTCCGCCGGTGTGTCGGAATTGGCAGACGACCGCGACTCAAAATCGTGTGGAGAAATCCGTGTGGGTTCGAGTCCCACCACCGGCACCATGAAGGGTTGACAAAAAAGATGTCAACCCTTTTTTCTTAGTATTCATGCGGGTTTGCGGGCTTTTGGACGGAAAATCCGCAAAACGGTTTTACCGTGGATGTCCAAGGCAAAATCCGCAGCGAAACCCCACAAGCGGGGCTTCCGCCTGATTTTTCAGGCCGGAGGCCCCGCTTTTTTGCGTTCTGCGTCCCTTTTCCCCGTTGTCGGAAGTGTAGAAGTTTCCGGCAGGTTCATAGATAGCTTGACGAAAGTCAAAAACGGCCCAAAATCAAGCCCTCAAAGTACAAGGGGGTAAGCTGCTTCCAGCCACTGGGTGGCTTGGATAACATCCAGCACTTCCTCGGTCACCTCCACAAAGGTATCGGTTTTATACACATCGGGATAGAGATCCCGAAGATTGATCGTTTTCATTATTGACCTCCATTTCGATTCAAGCGTTGTGAACGGGTGAACCGAAGGGAGGCGGAGACCGGCATCCGGGAAAACTGCCGCCCCGTTTCTTTAATCTGTACTGGAGTTCAGGTACATGGACATACCAGCTCTGTGCCAAACATTGAAATTCATATTCAGCGCATTAGTATTGATCCATATATCCCGCTTCAAATGTATCTCCTTCCATGTTCTACATGAAATACAGTACAGTTCCAATCTGTATCGCGGCGAATTAAAACGAAACGAGGTGTATTGTAGAATATCCTTGAGGTGAATCGAGATGTTAGATCATTCGCAGCGTTTAGCTGACACCGTAAAGAATGCCCGGTTAGAACTCGGCCTCACACAGAAAGAAGTAGCCGACAAGTGCGATACTGATGTGCGCACCATCATCAATATGGAAATGGGCCGTGGAAATCCAAAGCTCAAGACCTTGTTCAAAGTTGTTCGTGCGCTTAAAATAGACGCAAGAGAACTGTTTGACGATGGTCCGCAGAGCGACAGCCCTTCCGTTCGCCGCGTATGCCTGCTTATCAATGAATGCAGCGAGGAAGAAGCGGCCACCTTGTTTCCCGTGATTGAGGCTGTTCTGAACGCTTTGCGCACTAACAAGGGAATCAAAATTGAATAGTCCCTCAAGTCATGACCCCCGGCAAAGCCGGGGGCTTGAGGAAGCCCTAGAAGGGCATCGTACCGGCAAGCCTCTAAAGAGGCACTGAAAAATCCGTCTCTTGCATCACTTGCCCCACAGCCCGTAAACGGGCACTGTTCATCTAAGATCAACTTCCTGATAATAGTAATGTTGTTGTTTTTTTTCTCGCTTCGCTCGATGCTTGAATCTAAAGCTTTTTTACTCTCCCCGGCCTAGCCGGGGGTTGTCGTTTCGCTAAAGCATATTAACGCAAGCAGAGCCTGCTCCCGGTAAAATATCGGGTAGCAGGCTCTGCGCTTTAAGCGTCCGGCTCTTTGCTGGGGACCATTTTCAGTTTTACCACGTCGATCAAAATCTCCCGCTTGCACTTTGGACAGTAGAGCGGGAACTTGACCAGAACGGTATCTTCATACACCTTTGTTCTTGTTTTACCGCCACAGATCGGGCAATGTATCCATAGTGATTCTTTCTCCTTCATGCGTATCCCTCTTTCAAGGCCATTTCTCTGCGTTAGTCGTCTGGATTTATATGACCCACCATCTATCTTCAAATTATAAAAACAAGTTCACAGACAGACCGGCAAACAAGGAGAAAAGCATAACAAACGCAATATATAAAACAAAGCGGCGTATCCCCAGCACGATTTTGAGAGCACCCAGGTTGGTGATCTTTGTGGCCGGCCCCGTCAGCATAAAAGAAGCTGCGCTGCCTACGCTCATGCCGTCCCATAGCCATTGCTGCAAAAGTGGGATGGTCCCGCCGCCGCAGGCATACAGCGGGACGCCGATGGTAGCGGCCATCAACACGCCCAGCGCCTCATTGCCGCCGAACAGTGCGGTCATAGTCTCTGCCGGAACATACCGCTGGAACAGCGCAGAAAGCAGGACGCCGATCAGAAAATACAGCCCGGTCGCTTTGACATTCCGCCAAAGATTTTTGAGATACCGCAGGAATAGATTGGGGTCGGTGTCCTTGCCTTTGGGCTTATCAAAGCCGGAAAAATTGAAAAACGGCTTGTCCCGATATAGAAAATGCAACAACAGCCCGGCAGTAATGCCGCAAAAGAAGCAGGATACAATGCGCACTGCCAGAACGGTGCCGCCCAGCGCCGCGCTGTAAACGATGAGCTGGGGATTTAAGAGGATGGAGCTCATCATAAAGGCCGCCAGCCAGCTGTCCCGCATCCCGCTTTTAGAAATGGAAGCGGCGATGGGGATCGTGCCGTACATACACAAGGGGGAGGCGATCCCCAATGCGCTGGCGGCTGCGATTCCCCAAACGCCCAGCCGTTTCCCGTTTAGGGCGCGGAAAGCACGGTGGATAGAGTCCTTGGCAAAGACGGAAACAGCCGATCCAATGACCATTCCCAGCACCCACCAGCCGAAGATCTGTTCCAGCTGGACCGTGAAGTAATACCAGATGTAAATGAATTCCCGGCTGAGAATTTCCACGCGCTTTCCTCCCTTCCCGTAAACTTATTGGCCCTGGATCTTTTGGTTGCCAGTGCCCCAGACGTGCTGCTCTTTTGCGGCGGCCGGGGTATTCTGTGCCATCACGCCCACCAGCTTGTGGGGGACGTAGG
>CAKNKY010000055.1 GCA_930987725.1 uncultured Anaeromassilibacillus sp.
ATGAAGGCTCTGTCCTTCTACTTTTTTATTTGCTTTTACTTGCTCTTCTGTCCAATATGTATTGTAGCTCTATACCAAATGAAGGAAAAGAAAAACATTCAGGGATGACATTTCGCCGCAGGTACGCTATAATAAACGGGTGAAATTTGAAACAGAGAAGAGGGAGGAACGCAGTGACCACACAGATTTCCATAGTCGTTCCCTGCTACAATGAGGAGGCGGCCCTGCCGTATTTTTTCGAGGAGATCCGGCGCGTGGCAGAGCAGATGGAAAGGAGGGAGGACGGCCTTTCATTTGAATTTCTCTTTGTAGACGACGGCTCCCGCGATGGAACGCTCTCCCTGCTTCGCAGGTATGCAGAGGAAGATGCACGTGTGCGCTATCTGTCCTTTTCCCGGAACTTCGGGAAGGAAGCGGCCATGTATGCGGGACTGGAACGTGCACGGGGGGATTTTGTAGCTGTGATGGATGCCGATATGCAGGATCCGCCCGCTCTTCTACCTGAATTGTATGAGGCGCTCTGCGAGGAAGAATATGACTGCGCAGCCACGCGCCGTGTGACGCGAAAGGGGGAGCCTCCCATCCGCAGCTTCTTTGCCCGCCTATTTTACCGCCTGATCAACCACATTTCGGATACGGAGATCGTGGACGGGGCGCGCGACTTTCGTCTCATGAAGCGGAGAATGGTGGATGCCATCCTTTCCATGAAGGAAGTCAACCGCTTCTCAAAGGGTATTTTTGGTTGGGTAGGGTTTCGGACGAAATGGATTCCTTTTCAAAATGTTAAGCGTGTGGCAGGCGAGACGAAATGGTCCTTCTGGAAGCTGTTTCGCTATTCTGTGCAGGGAATTCTCGCGTTTTCCACCGCTCCTCTTGCCATTGCGTCGATTGTCGGTGTGTTGTCCTGTCTGGCAGCGTTTGTGATGACCATTATCATTGTGGCGAAAACACTGCTCTTCGGCGATCCGGTCGGCGGATGGCCGTCTCTGGTGTGTATCGTGCTGTTCCTGGGCGGCGTGCAGCTTTTTTGCATCGGCATCCTGGGGCAGTATCTGGCAAAGACGTATCTGGAAACAAAGCGCAGGCCAATCTACATTCTCAGGGAAGAGGGCGGCCGGGCCGGCGATGAAGAGTCATAAAAAGGAGGCCTGCGGATCGTTTCGATCCGCAGGCCTCCTGTCTTTCGGCTCAAGCCGGTTGAGAAATCAATCAGATGATGCCCTCAGCCATCATGGCATCGGCAACCTTCTGGAAGCCGGCAATATTCGCGCCGACCACATAGTTCTTCGGGAAGCCGTACTCTTCGGCAGCCTTGTCAGCCTGGTTGAAGATGTTGACCATGATGCCCTTCAGCTTTGCATCAACCTCTTCGAACGTCCAGGAGAGTCTCTGGCTGTTCTGGCTCATCTCGAGAGCGGAGGTGGCCACGCCGCCGGCGTTGCTCGCTTTGCCGGGTGCAAAGAGGACGTTGTTCTTCTGCAGATACTCCGTAGCCTCAATGGAGGTCGGCATGTTGGCGCCTTCCGCCACGGCCAGGACGCCGTTCGCAACAAGAGCCTTCGCATCGTCGATCAGCAGCTCGTTCTGCGTAGCGCAGGGCAGAGCCACATCGCACTTCACGGTCCAGACGCCCTTGCCCTCGTGATACTCGGAGTTCGGACGATACTTCTTGTATTCGGTCAGGCGGGCTCTCTTGACTTCCTTGATCTCCTTGATCGCCTTCAGGTCAATGCCTTCCGCGTCATAGATCCAGCCGGTGGAGTCGCTCATGGTCACAACCTTGGCACCCAGCTGCTGAGCTTTCTCGCAGGCATAGATGGCAACGTTGCCGGCGCCGGAGATGGCAACCGTCTTGCCGGCAATGTCAACGCCGTTCTTCTTCAGCATGGCCTCGGTGAAGTACAGCAGGCCATAGCCGGTCGCCTCGGTGCGGGCCAGGGAACCGCCGAACGTCAGGCCCTTGCCGGTGAGCACGCCCTCATAGGCGTTGCGAATGCGCTTATACTGGCCGAAAAGGTAGCCGATCTCGCGGCCGCCCACACCGATGTCACCGGCCGGCACGTCGGTGTCGGGGCCGATGTGGCGATACAGCTCTGTCATGAAGCTCTGGCAGAAAGCCATTACTTCACGATCGGACTTACCCTTCGGGTCAAAATCAGAGCCACCCTTGCCGCCGCCGATTGGCAGGCCGGTCAGGGAATTCTTGAAGATCTGCTCAAAGCCCAGGAACTTGATGATACCCAGATTCACAGAGGGATGGAAACGCAGGCCGCCCTTGTAGGGGCCGATAGCGGAGTTGAACTGCACGCGGAAACCACGGTTCACCTGCACCTTGCCGTTGTCGTCAACCCACGGCACACGGAACATGATCTGGCGCTCAGGCTCAATCAGGCGCTCAAGAAGACCGGCCTTCTCATACTCGGGGTGCTTTTCAAACACAGCCTCCAGAGAATGGAGAACCTCGGTTACAGCTTGATGAAACTCCGGCTCACCCGGGTTTTTTGCAATAACTTTTTCCAACTGTTCGCTTACGTAGGACATGATTGCTTACCTCCTGCACAGAATTGACGCGTTACTGCATTGAAATCATATTCTGGGTAACAGCTTATCACAAAGAGCTCCGATTTTCAATAGAACGCTAAGAAAAAAATCCCTTAGCTTGCTTTTTTTGCAGGATATTTCATTTATTATTGCAAAACAGGTCAAAAAGGAACGTTTTGTTCCGCTGTTTCGAAAAAACGCAAACGTGCGGAATCCCGCGTCTCGCCTGCGAAAATGATTGACACCACCGCAAAAATATACTAGAATGAAAACGCATGTTAAGGCATGCGGCGTTGGCTTAACAAGGCGGTTTTTGATTCGCTTCGACCCCTTGTTATTTCTTTTTTACAGGAGGTCTTAAGTTTCATGGCCAAGTACACCAAGGAAGACATCCTTCGCATTCTCGAGGAAAACGATGTGAAATTCATTCGCCTGCAGTTCACCGATATTTTCGGCACGCTGAAGAATGTTGCCATTACGCGTAGCCAGGCGGGGAAAGCGCTGGATAACCAGTGCATGTTCGACGGTTCCTCCATTGAAGGCTTTGTGCGCATTGAGGAGTCCGACATGTATCTGCGGCCGGATCTCGACACGTTCTGCCTGCTGCCGTGGCATACGCAGCACGGAAAGATTGCGCGCCTGATCTGCGACGTATACAAAAAGAATGGAGAGCCGTTTGAGGGCGATCCGCGCTATATCCTGCGCAAAACGCTGCAGGAGGCGGCCGGCATGGGTTATACCTTTAATGTAGGCCCCGAGTGCGAATTTTTCCTCTTCAACACGGACGAACACGGCCACCCGACTACCGTCACACACGACACGGCCGGCTATTTTGACATGGGCCCCTCCGATCTGGGCGAGAGCTGCCGCCGTGAGATTTGCCTCACGCTGGAGGACATGGGCTTTGAGATTGAAGCCTCCCACCATGAGTGTGCCGTCGCACAGCACGAGATCGATTTCAAGTACAGCGACGCACTCAGCGCTGCAGACAATATTCTTACCTTTAAAATGGTGGTAAAATCCGCGGCGGATTCCCACGGTTTGTGTGCGACGTTCATGCCCAAGCCGCTGTTCGGCCAGGCAGGGTCCGGTATGCACACGAACATGAGCCTGTTTGCAAACGGCAAAAATGCATTTTTCGATCCGGATTCCCCCACCGGGCTGAGCCGCATTGCCTATAATTTTATTGCCGGTATTCTCAAGCATATCCGCGGCATGAGCGCGGTGACAAACCCGCTTGTCAATTCCTATAAACGATTGGTTCCCGGCTATGAGGCGCCGTGCTACATCGCCTGGACAGCCAGCAACCGCAGCGCGCTTGTCCGCGTTCCTGCGACGCGCGGCATGGGTACTCGCATTGAGCTTCGTTCGCCGGACCCGGCCTGCAACCCTTATCTCGAGCTTGCCGTGCTTCTCGCGGCAGGCCTCGAGGGCATCCGCGAGGATCTCACGCCTCCCGATCCGGTTTCCGCAAATATTTACGACATGACGGAGGAGGAACGGCTGGCGCAGGGGATTGAAAACCTGCCTTCTACGCTGCTGGAGGCTGTAAACGATATGAAGGCGGATCCCTTTATCCGTCAGGTTCTGGGCCAGCACGCCTATTCCAAATATACAGAAGCCAAAAAGCGCGAGTGGGATGAGTATTCCACCCGTGTCTCGCAGTGGGAAATTGAGCGGTATCTGAGTAAATTCTGAGCAGGGAGGTGCTCCGCGTGAAATTCACAAAGATGCAGGGCATCGGGAACGATTATATCTATGTCAACTGCTTTGAGGAGCCTGTTCCCGCAGATCCGGCGGCCCTTTCCCGCCGCCTGAGCGATCGGCGCTTCGGCATTGGGGGAGACGGCCTCATTCTGATCCGCCCCACGCCGAACGGCGACGCCATGATGGATCTCTATAATGCAGACGGATCCCGTGCCAAGATGTGCGGCAACGGGATCCGCTGTGTGGGGCGTTATGTGTATGAGCGAGGCATTGCCCGCCGCGAGGAGCTGTGCATTGACACGCTCAGCGGTGTGAAAACACTGAAGCTCGACACGGAAAACGGTACGGTCCGCTCCATTGAAGTGGATATGGATGCCCCGATCCTTGTGCCGGAGCAGATCCCCGTTCGCCTGCCGGGCGACAGAGCCGTGGACATCCCAATCGAGGTGAACGGCCGGACGGTGCGCGTTACATGTGTTTCCATGGGCAATCCGCACTGCGTTTTGTTTGTGGACGATGTGGAAAAGGCACCGCTCGAAAGCCTTGGCCCCATGCTGGAGCACCATCCTCTTTTCCCGGATGGTGTGAATGTGGAGTTCGTGCAGATCTTGGCGAGGGATGACATCCGTATGCGTGTGTGGGAACGCGGCTCCGGTGAAACGTGGGCCTGCGGCACCGGCGCATGTGCATCCCTTGTGGCTTCTGTCCTCTGCGGCCATGCGGATCGCGCGGCGACGCTTCATTTGCGCGGCGGTGATCTCTCCATTCGTTGGGAAGAGGAAAGCGATCATGTTTTCATGAGGGGCCCGGCCGCGTTTGTCTTTGACGGAGAAGTGGACGTTTGAACCGAAGAAAAAAGAACGGGAAGAACAGGGAGCGTGAACAAATAGATGGTAACAAATTATGAATCTCCTCTCTCCTCGCGCTATGCGGACGAGGAAATGAAATATCTTTTTTCCGCAGAGAAAAAATTCCGCACGTGGAGACGGCTGTGGATTGCCCTTGCACAGGCGGAGCGTGAGCTCGGCTTGCCTGTCACGCAGGAGCAGATTGATGAGCTTGAGGCTCACAAGGACGACATCAATTATGAAGTCGCTCAGGCCAGGGAAAAAGAGGTTCGCCACGATGTGATGTCCCATGTCTATGCATACGGCGTGCAGTGCCCGAAGGCAAAGCCTATCATTCATCTCGGTGCGACCTCCTGCTATGTGGGCGACAACACCGACATCATCATCATGACGGAGGCGCTGCGCATTGTGCGCCGCAAGCTGGTCCTCGTCATCCGCGCACTGGCCCGTTTTGCTGAGAAATATAAGAATCAGCCTACGCTTGCCTTCACGCATTTTCAGCCTGCTCAGCCTACCACCGTGGGCAAGCGTGCGACGCTCTGGATCCAGGATCTGATGATGGATCTGCAGGATGTGGAATATCAGCTTTCCAAGGCAAAATTGCTCGGCTCGAAGGGCACCACCGGCACCCAGGCAAGCTTCCTCGAGCTGTTCGACGGCGACTATGCCAAGGTGCGCGAGCTCGACCGCAAGATTGCCGAGAAGATGGGGTATCCGGGTTGCTTTGCCGTGTCCGGCCAGACGTATTCCCGCAAGCTCGACAGCCAGATGCTCGCCGTGCTGAGCGGCGTTGCGCAGAGCGCGGCAAAATTTTCGAATGATATCCGGCTGCTGCAGCACCTCAAGGAGGTGGAGGAGCCGTTTGAAAAGAATCAGATTGGTTCCTCTGCTATGGCGTACAAGCGCAACCCCATGCGCACGGAGCGCATGGCTTCCCTTGCGCGCTATGTGATTGCAGACAGCCTTAATCCTGCTATGACGGCTTCAACCCAGTGGTTTGAGCGCACGCTGGACGATTCCGCCAACAAGCGCATCAGCGTGCCGGAGGCTTTCCTTGCGGTGGATGCCATCCTGAATCTGTACCGCAACGTCACAGACGGCCTTGTGGTTTACCCGAAGGTGATGGAGCAGCATCTGCGCCGCGAATTGCCTTTTATGGCGACCGAAAACATCATGATGGACGCCGTCAAGCGCGGCGGCGATCGCCAGCAGCTGCATGAACGGATCCGTGTCCATTCCATGGCCGCTTCCCGCATTGTGAAGGAGGAGGGCGGCGAAAACGATCTGCTCTCCCGAATTGCGGAGGATCCGCTGTTCGGCGTCACGCTTCCGGAACTGGAGGCCATCATGGAACCTTCCCGTTACGTGGGCTGCGCTCCCATGCAGACGGAAGATTTCCTTCAGGAACAAGTCAACCCGGTTTTGGAGCGCTACAGCGATATCCCGGAGGAAACCCCTGAGATCAGCGTGTAACGGAAAACCGGTCAATCATAGCCGCCCGGCGGCTGACATAAAATGAAAGGGAAAAGGTGCTCAAATGGTAACAGCGATTGTAGGAGCCAACTGGGGCGACGAAGGAAAGGGTAAGATCACCGACGTAAAGGCGGCGGAATCGGATATTGTCATCCGCTTTCAGGGTGGCAGCAACGCAGGGCACACCATTATCAATCCTTATGGCAAGTTTGCCCTGCATCAGCTTCCCTCCGGCGTGTTCCACAGCCATATTTTGAATATCATCGGCAATGGCGTGGCTCTCAGCCCGGAAAAGCTTGTCAATGAGCTGAACGCACTCGAGGAGCGCGGCGTCCCGAAGCCGAACCTTCTCGTCAGCAACCGTGCGCAGGTTGTCATGCCGTATCACATTGCGCTTGATACGTACGAGGAAGCCCGTCTTTCGTCGAAGTCCTTCGGCTCCACCCGTTCCGGCATTGCGCCGTTCTATTCGGACAAATTTGCAAAGATCGGGTTCCAGGTCAGTGAACTGTATGAGGATGAGGCCTCGCTTCGCGATCGCATTGAGCGGATGCTCGCGATCAAGAATACACTGCTTGTCAATCTCTATCATCAGCCCGCTCTCACGGTAGATGAAGTCTATAACAAGCTCATGGAGTATAAGGAGATGCTCGCACCCTATGCGGCAGATACGTTCTCCATTCTCCACAAGGCCGTCAAGGAAGGCAAGCACATCCTGCTCGAGGGCCAGCTCGGTTCCCTCAAGGATCCGGACTTCGGCATTTATCCCATGGTCACGTCCAGCTCTACGCTGGCCGGCTACGGCGCTGTGGGTGCCGGCCTGCCGCCGTATGAAATTAAAGAGATCATCACTGTTGTCAAGGCATATTCGAGTGCTGTGGGCGCTGGCGAATTTGTGAGCGAAATCTTCGGGGAAGAAGCTGACGAACTGCGCCGCCGCGGCGGTGACGGCGGCGAATACGGCGCCACCACAGGCCGCCCGCGCCGCATGGGCTGGCTGGACCTTGTCGCCACGCGCTACGGCTGCCAGGCGCAGGGCACCACGGCTGTTGCCATGACGGTGCTTGACGCGCTCGGCTATCTTGACGAAATTCCTGTCTGTGTGGCCTATGAGCTGGACGGCAAGCGCATCGATTACTTCCCACCCACCTGCGATCTGAAGCGCTGCAAGCCGGTTCTCACCAAGATGCCCGGCTGGAAGTGTGACATCCGCGGCATTCGGCGCTATGAGGATCTCCCCGAGAATGCACGCCGCTACATCGAGTTTGCGGAAGAGCAGATCGGGTTCCCCGTAACCATGGTTTCCAATGGCCCGGCGCGCGAAGACATTATCTACCGCTGATGCGGGCTTTTCCCGTTGCTTTTAGAAAGGAGCCACAGCCATGTGCGGAATAGTTGGATATACAGGTGAGGTGCAGGCTGCGCCCGTGTTGCTGAAAGGCCTCGAAAAGCTGGAGTACCGAGGATATGATTCCGCCGGAATCGCCGTTTACGACGGCGCCGGCATCCGTGTGGCCAAGGCAAAGGGGCGTTTGCAGGTGCTGCGCGATCTCACCCAGGATGGCTCTCTCATCCATGGAACGATAGGCATTGGTCACACTCGTTGGGCGACCCACGGAGCTCCCTCCGACGTCAACTCTCACCCGCAGGTGAGCGATTCCGGGAAATTTGCCGTTGTTCACAACGGCATTATCGAGAACTATCTGGAATTGAAAGAAAAGCTGATCAAAAAGGGTGTAACATTTGTTTCCGAAACGGATACGGAAGTTGTTGCCCAGCTTCTCGAATATTATTATAAGGGCGATATTCTGGATGCCATGATCCAGGTGCTCCGCCGTGTGGAGGGCTCCTATGCCCTCGGCGTTCTGTGTGCGGATGCGCCCGATCAGATTGTTGCCGTCCGGAAGGACAGCCCGCTTATTGTGGGCCTCGGTCAGGGGGAGAACTTCATCGCCTCCGATGTGCCTGCCATTCTGAACCACACGCGCGACATTTACCGCCTGAATGACAACGAGATTGTTGTGCTGAAAAAGGATTCCGTACAGGTGTTCAACATGGATAAGGAGCCTGTTGAAAAGAAGGTTACCCATGTTGAGTGGGATATCTCCGCAGCGGAAAAGGGCGGTTACGAGCATTTCATGGCGAAGGAGATCATGGAGCAGCCCAAGGCTGTACGTGATACGATTTCGCCCCGCCTGCGCGGCGGCCGTGTCGTGTTCGATGAAATTTCTCTCACACCGGAACAGATTCGCTCGTTCTCGAAAATCTTTATCGTAGCGTGCGGTTCCGCTTATCACGTGGGCGTGGTGGCAAAATACGTGTTGGAACAGACGGTGCGCATCCCGGTTGAAGTGGATGTGGCTTCGGAGTTCCGTTATCGCAGCCCGATCCTCGGTCCCGATACGCTGGTGCTCGTTATCAGCCAGTCGGGTGAAACGGCCGATACGCTGGCGGCCCTGCGTGAGGCCAAGCGCCTCGGCGCGTACACGCTTTCGATCGTCAATGTGGTGGGCAGCACCATTGCCAATGAGTCTGACGATGTCATCTATACCTGGGCCGGCCCGGAAATCGCCGTGGCTACCACAAAGGCGTACAGCACACAGCTTGCGGTCGTTTATCTTCTGTCCATTTATCTCGGAGACCTGCTCGGCCGCATTTCCCTGGAAGAATACAATTCTTATATCGGGGAGCTGGAAGCCCTGCCGGATAAAATCACAAAAATTCTGGAACACAAGGATAACATCCAGTATCTTGCCTCGAAGTTCTTTAATGTGCGCGATGTCTTTTTCATTGGCCGCAACCTTGATTATGCCATGTCGCTTGAAGGTTCTCTCAAACTGAAGGAGATTTCCTACATTCATTCTGATGCTTACGCGGCGGGCGAGCTGAAGCATGGCACCATCAGTCTGATAGAGGACGGTACGCTTGTGGTGGCCCTCGCCACACAGAAGCGTCTGTTTGAGAAGATGGCAAGCAACATGAAGGAGGTCAAGGCGCGCGGTGCCGTGGTGCTCGGTGTAACAACGGAGGATCAGAAGCAAATCGAGAAGGAAGCTGATTACGTGTTTTACATTCCCGATGCCTGCCCCATGATGCTTCCTTCGCTCGCGGTGATTCCGCTGCAGCTCTTTGCCTACTATGTGTCTTCCATGAAGGGCTGCGACATTGATAAGCCTCGCAATCTTGCCAAGTCCGTCACCGTCGAATAAACCGGCGGCTTTTGAGGAACGGAACCTTGCCCCCGCGTGGAACAGAAAAAAATCGGAGGGATCATATTGAAGAAAGAAGCTGTTCTGATTCTTGACTTCGGCGCTCAGTACAGCCAGCTCATTGCACGCCGTGTGCGTGATCTGAATGTGTATTGCGAAATCAAGCCTTACCGCTTCACAGCGGATCAAATCAAGGAAGCCGGTTACAAGGGAATTATTCTCACCGGCGGCCCCAACTCGGTGTATGGAGAGAAGGCCCTCAAGTGCGATCCCACCGTCTTCTCGCTTGGCATTCCCGTGCTGGGCATCTGCTATGGCGCGCAGCTCATGGCATATACGCTGGGAGGAAAGGTTGCCTCCGCAGATGTGCGGGAATACGGCAAAACGCCCGTCCATTTCAGTAAGAGCATCCTGTTTGACGGCCTGGAGGAAACCTCCATTTGCTGGATGAGCCACACAGATTACATCGCTGAGGTGCCGGAAGGCTTCCATGTTTCCGCAGTGAGCGATGATTGCCCCACCGCAGCTATGGAATGCCCGGAAAAGCAATTGTATGCCTTCCAGTTTCATCCGGAAGTGGAGCACACTGTGCACGGCTCCGAGATGCTGCGCCATTTCCTGTATGATGTGTGCGGCTGCTCCGGCGATTGGCGTATGGATACCTTTGCAGCTGATACCATCCGTTCCATTCGCGAGCGCGTGGGTTCGAAGAAAGTGCTTTGTGCCCTTTCCGGCGGCGTGGATTCCTCTGTGGCGGCTGTGCTGATGCATAAAGCCATCGGTAAAAATCTGGTTTGTATTTTTGTGGACCACGGTCTGCTTCGCAAGAACGAAGGGGACGACGTGGAGCGGGTGTTCCGCCATCAGTTTGATATGAATCTGATCCGCGTCAACGCGAAGGATCGCTTCCTGCAGCGCCTGGCCGGCGTGAGCGATCCGGAGCGCAAGCGCAAGATCATCGGCGAGGAATTCATCCGCGTGTTTGAAGAGGAATCTTCCAAGCTTGGGAAGGTTGAATTCCTGTGCCAGGGCACCATTTACCCCGACGTCGTGGAGAGCGGCACGGGGGAGGCTGCCGTCATTAAGAGTCATCACAACGTGGGCGGCCTGCCGAAGGATATCGGTTTCGAGGGTATTATCGAGCCGCTGCGCGATCTCTTCAAGGATGAGGTGCGCCGCGTCGGTCTTGAGCTCGGCATTCCGAGCCAGATGGTCTGGCGCCAGCCGTTCCCGGGCCCGGGCCTTGCCATCCGTGTCCTCGGTGCCATCGATGAAGAAAAGCTGGAGATTGTCCGGGAAGCGGATGCTATTTTCCGTGAAGAAATTGCCGCAGTCGGCCTGGAGCGCTCCATCAGCCAGTACTTCGCCGTTCTCACCGGCGTCCGTTCTGTCGGTGTCATGGGTGACGGTCGGACTTATGATTACACAATCGCTTTGCGCGGTGTGACGACTGCCGATTTTATGACGGTCGATTGGGCCCGCATTCCCTACGACGTGTTGGAAAAGGTTTCGAATCGCATTGTCAACGAGGTTCAGCACGTGAACCGCGTCGTCTACGATATCACCAGCAAGCCCCCGGCCACAATTGAGTGGGAATGACGCTCGAAACGGCGAAAACCCGCATGAATACAGGCTTTTT
>CAKNKY010000056.1 GCA_930987725.1 uncultured Anaeromassilibacillus sp.
TCTCTCTCAATACGAGAAAAAGGCCACCAAAAGGTGACCTTTTTCGACAGGCTGATATTTTGTTTCAAATGAAACAAAATATGGCGATCCCCTGTGTCATTTCTCAACTAACTCGCAATATATGGTGGACAAAAGGCGGTGAATCCAACCGTTTTCGGCCGGATTCACCGCCTTTTTGCTTTCTTTCGCCGTTTTGACCATAGCCGCCTTTTTCCCACCTGATCCGCCTTAATAGAAACGTTTTGCGGCCAGAAGCACGAGACCGTACACCGTGCTGGAAACCACCCCCGCGGCCAGCACCGGCCCCGCGATGGTGAAGAGCTTGGCGCAGGTGCCCGCCACAAGCTTTTCCGTGCGGAACTCGATGGCAGGCGCGGCAACGGCGTTTGCAAAGCCGGTGATCGGCACCAGCGTGCCGGCGCCGCAGAAGGCGGCGGCCTTGTCGTACACGCGCAGCGCGGTAAGCAGCGCCGAGGCGGCGATGAGCGTGATGGAGACGAAGCCGCGGGCCTGTTCGTCCGGCAAGCCGGAGGCCTGGTAAAGCGTGAGCAGGCCCTGGGCCAGCAGGCAGATCAGTCCGCCGGAGCAGAACGCGCGCAGCACGTCCCGCAGCGTGTGGCTGGCGGGCGAGGCGCGGCGCGTCAGCTCGGCATATTCCTGTTCAGTCGGGCGCATGGCAATCCCTCCCTTTCCGTTTCAGTATGGCCGGTTTGCGGCGCGTTATGCGGGCGGTGTGCCTGGAATGGTCATTTTACTCAGTTTTTGTGAAAAAAAAGAAGGAACGATTTCAAAAAAAGCAGTTGTCAAGCGGCGCTTTTTTGAGTACACTATTCTAAAGATACACGCGATATACGCAATGGGGCGGCGGTGTGCACCTGTTTTGGCTGCCCGGCGCACCGGCATTTTTGGCAGGGCGGCCGGCGAATCGCCGCAGAATGAGAGAAAGGCGAGGCGAGGGATTGCAATGAAGAGAACGGACATTCACAAGGTTCTGATTATCGGTTCAGGCCCCATCATCATCGGCCAGGCATGCGAATTTGATTATTCCGGCACGCAGGCGTGCAAAGCGCTGCGCAAGCTGGGTTACCAGATTGTGCTTGTCAACTCCAACCCGGCCACGATTATGACGGACCCGGAGACGGCTGACATCACATATATCGAACCGCTGAACGTGGAGCGCCTGACGGAGATCATCGAAAAGGAGCGCCCCGACGCTTTGCTGCCCAACCTCGGCGGCCAGTCCGGTCTGAACCTGTGTTCCGAGCTGAACAAGGCCGGCGTGCTCGAAAAATACGGCGTGAAGGTGATCGGCGTCAACGTGGACGCCATCGAGCGCGGCGAGGACCGCATCGAGTTCAAGCACACCATGCAGGAGCTTGGCATTGAGATGGCCCGCAGCGAGGTGGCCTATTCGGTGGATGACGCCCTTGCGATTGCCGCCCGTCTGGGCTATCCCGTGGTGCTGCGCCCTGCCTACACGATGGGCGGCGCCGGAGGCGGCCTTGTCTACAACGTGGACGAGCTGCGCACCGTGTGCGCGCGCGGCCTGCAGGCCAGCCTTGTGGGGCAAGTGCTCGTGGAGGAGTCGATCCTCGGCTGGGAGGAGCTCGAGCTCGAGGTCGTGCGCGACGCGAAGAATAACATGATCACCGTGTGCTTCATTGAGAACATCGATCCGCTCGGCGTGCACACGGGCGATTCCTTCTGCTCCGCGCCGATGCTCACCATCTCCGACGAGGTGCAGAAGCGCATGCAGGAGCAGGCCTATAAGATCGTGGAAAAGGTGGGCGTCATCGGCGGCACGAACGTGCAGTTTGCGCATGACCCGGTTTCCGACCGCATCGTCGTCATCGAGATCAATCCCCGCACGTCGCGCTCCTCGGCGCTTGCCTCGAAGGCCACCGGCTTCCCGATTGCCCTGATCTCCGCCATGCTGGCCTGCGGCCTCACGCTCGATGAGATCCCCTGCGGCAAATACGGCACGCTCGACAAGTATGTGCCGGGCGGCGATTACATCGTGATCAAGTTTGCCCGCTGGGCCTTTGAGAAGTTTAAGGGTGCGGAGGACAAGCTCGGCACGCAGATGCGCGCCGTGGGCGAGGTCATGAGCATCGGCAAAACGTACAAGGAGGCGTTCCAGAAGGCCATCCGCAGCCTGGAGACGGGGCGCTACGGCCTCGGCTGGGCGAAAGATTTCGCTTCCAAGTCGAAGGAGGAACTGCTCGCCATGCTGGCCGCTCCCTCGAGCGAGCGCCAGTTCATCATGTATGAAGCGCTGCGCAAGGGCGCCACAGTGGAGGAGCTGTGGAACCTGACGAAGATCAAGCACTACTTCATTGAGCAGATGAAGGAGCTCGTGGAGGAAGAGGAGCTGCTGCTGGGCTACAAGGGCCAGGTCCCGCCGGAGGGCGTGCTGCGCCAGGCCAAGCTGGACGGCTTCTCCGACCGGTATCTGAGCCAGATCCTCGGCGTGGCGGAGGGCGACATCCGCGCGGCCCGCGAGCGCCACGGCATTGTGGAGCGCTGGGAAGGCGTGCACGTGAGCGGCACGCAGGATTCCGCCTACTATTACTCGAGCTACCACATCGAGCACGACGCTCCGGCGGAGCAGAACAAGCGCAAGATCATGATTCTCGGCGGCGGCCCGAACCGCATCGGCCAGGGCATTGAGTTCGACTACTGCTGCGTGCACGCGGCGCTCGCCCTCAAGGACCTCGGCTTCGAGACGATCATCGTCAACTGCAACCCGGAAACGGTTTCCACCGACTATGACACCTCCGACAAGCTCTATTTCGAGCCCCTCACGCTCGAGGACGTGCTGAGCATTTACGAGAAGGAGAAGCCGCTCGGCGTGATTGCCCAGTTCGGCGGCCAGACGCCGCTGAACCTCGCCTCCAGCCTGAAGAAGGCGGGCGTGAACATCCTGGGCACGACGCCCGAGACGATCGACATGGCCGAGGACCGCGATCTCTTCCGCGCCATGATGGACAAGCTCGGCATCCCGATGCCGGAATCCGGCATGGCCACCACGGCGGACGAAGCCAAGGCGATCGCGAACCGCATCGGCTACCCCGTCATGGTGCGCCCGTCCTATGTGCTCGGCGGCCGCGGCATGGAGGTCGTGTATGACGACGAGGCCATGACGTACTACATGAACGCCGCCGTCGGCGTCACGCCGGACCGCCCGATCCTGATCGACCGCTTCCTGCACCACGCCACGGAGTGCGAGGCCGACGCCATCAGCGACGGCGAGAACGTGTTTGTGCCCGCCGTGATGGAGCACATCGAGCTTGCGGGCGTCCATTCCGGCGATTCCGCGTGCATCCTGCCCTCCCGCGGCCTCACCGCCGAGCAGGTGGCCACGATCAAGGATTACACGAAGCGCATCGCCGCCGAAATGCACGTGGTGGGCCTCATGAACATGCAGTACGCCATCGAGGACGGCCGTGTGTTCGTGCTCGAGGCGAATCCGCGCGCATCCCGCACGGTGCCGCTCGTGTCGAAGGTGTGCAACATCAAGATGGTGCGCATCGCGACCGATATCATGACGTCCCACCTCACGGGCCGTCCGTCTCCCGTGCCGGCGCTCAGGGAGCAGCACATCCCGCACTACGGCGTGAAGGAAGCGGTGTTCCCGTTCAACATGTTCCAGGAAGTGGACCCGATCCTCGGGCCGGAGATGCGTTCCACCGGCGAGGTGCTCGGCCTGGCTTCCACCGTGGGCGAGGCGTTCTTCAAGGCGGAGGAGGCCACGCAGGCCAAGCTGCCGCTTTCCGGCACGGTGCTCATCAGCGTGAACGACCGCGACAAGGCGGAACTCGAGGAAGTCGCGCGCGGTTTTGCTTCCTGCGGCTTCAGGATCATCGCCACCGGGGGCACCTACAATGCCCTCACGGCCGCCGGTATCCCGGCGCAGCGCGTGGCGAAAATCAATGAAGGCCGCCCGAACGTGCTCGACAGCATCACGAACGGCGAGGTTTCCATCATCGTGAACACGCCGCTCGGCAAGAAGGGCGCCGTGGATGACAGCTACATCCGCAAGGCTGCAATCAAGGGCCGCATTCCCTATATGACCACCATGGCCGCGGCAAAGGCCACCGTGGAGGGCATCCGGGCCGCCAACGATCCCGACACAAAGGGCGTGAGGTCGCTGCAGGAATTCCACGCGGCCATCACGGACGCGGAATAAGCCGCGGCCGGAGCCGAACAGCACAATGAAAAGAAAACGTACCGGGAGCCGGCCGTGTGCCGGTTCCCGGTACATTTTTTATGCCTTAAAACAATATTAAATTTTCTTAAAGGTCCGCTTTTTCCCTTGCCATTTTGCCTGATTTTTCGCTATAATGAAAGTGGAAAATAATGCACTTTTTGTCCTTGCGGCGGACAGAAACCGGACGAAAGGAGATGCGAACGAAATGAAACTTCGGCCATGGAAGCGGGTGTTGTCCCTCGTGCTTGCATTTGCGCTTGTGTTTGCCATGCCATGCGTGACGAGCGTGTACGCGGATGACATTCCCCTCTATTATCTGGACAGCGGCGGGGAAGTGAAAGAGGTTCCGGAGGCCACACAACTTCTGGACACGGGTGCTTCTGTCTGGGGAAGCGAAGGGACAGAAACCTGGTATTACTTAAAAAATGATCCTTTTTTTGCCGTGGACGGCCTCCAACAGGATGTTACTGTTTCGGGAGATGTCCATCTCATTTTGGACAATAGTGCGTCATACAACCCTATTGCCTACCTGAAGCTGCAGGATGGCGTTTGTCTCACGATCCCAAGCGGCAGCAGTCTCACGATCTATACAAAGAAGCCGGAATACGTGACGCAGATCCCGGGAATGATGGATGTATCCTTCCGTAACGGGCGCGGGAGCGCTGTGAAGGTGGAGAAAGGCGGCACGCTGAGGGTGGTGAGCGGTACACTGCGATCGGTAGGGATAAACACGATCTCCGGTACCGGTTGGGGCACAATTGACCTTGACGGAACGCTCATCGTGGAAGACAGCGGCACGCTGATTGTAGCAAGAAGCGGCGTGATGGAGGTGCACGAAGGCGGCGAGGTGATCGTGCAGGATGGCGGCTCGTTCGATCTCCAGACGAGAAAGGGTGAGAGCGCAAGAGGCGGCATATGCTATCTTGACGGCACAGTGACAGTCGAACCCGGCGGCAACTTGTTTTTTGGGCCTAACAGTTTTATGTATCTCAACCCAACCGGTTATCTCGACGTGGAAGACCCGGAAAATATTGAGTACGAAGAAAACGGAAACGGCTGCATAATCCTCGCAGACAACAATCGCGTGTCGGAGAATATTTTGGAAACGATAAAGGACTACACCAGGTATTTCATCAATGGCATTCAGCTCGAGGGATATGAGGACGCATCCCCTCATATCACACTGAATCTGAAGGAAATGACAACGTTCACTGTTCACATTCAGTCAGAGGGTGAAAATCCCTACTACACGATCCAGTTCCTCAATATATCAGGATTATTCCAAATCAGAAGCGTAAATCCCTGCGCAGGAAACACCTTCCAGTTTACGCTATCTTCTGATTTGCTTTTCGAAGATGACCCCTTTACCCTTTCGGTTAAACTTTATAATAAAGAGACAGGGGGATATTTGCTGGATGTCGTGACGTTGGATATGACGGCGGACTGCATTCAGCCTGTCACCGGCGTGACGCTGGATCGGACGGCGCTCTCCCTCACCGCGGGAGAGACAGCCGCCCTCACCGCCGCGGTTCTGCCGGAGGACGCGAGCGACAAAACCGTGACCTGGTCGAGCAGCAATCCGGACGTTGCCGCCGTGACGGATCACAATGACGGCACCGCGTCCGTCACCGCCGGGAGCGCGGGCACGGCCACCATCACCGCGACGGCGGCGGACGGCAGCGGCGTGAGCGCTTCCTGCACAGTGGAGGTTACGCAGCCTGCCGCCGGCGTGACGCTGGATCAGTCTGCGCTCTCCCTCACGGCGGGTGAAATGAAAGCTCTCACCGCCACGGTGCAGCCGGACAACGCGACTAACAAGAGTGTGACATGGTCGAGCAGCGATTCCAGGGTTGCCAGGGTGCTTGCCGACTCCTCCGACAGCACCAAAGCTACCGTCACCGCCGTGGGCGTGGGCACGGCCACCATCACCGCGGTCACAGAGGACGGCGGCTATACCGCCGCCTGCACCGTGGAAGTGGCGAGAAAGTCCGCCTCAAGGTCCGGCAGCGAGCCTTCCATCGGTTCTCGGCTGCCGTCCGCGGGCACGGATGAAGGCGAGCCGGGCAGCACCGGGCCGGATGCCGGCGAGCCGGGCAGTTCCGGCCAGAGCGGCAGCTTCACGCAGCCCGCGGGCTGCGTGAGCGACACGCTCGGGAAGGTGGACGTGAACGGCGCGTACCAGTTCCGGTTCACGAGCACGAACGGGACGCCTCCCGCCGTCGAGCTCGACAGCCCGAATTTCCGCGCCGTCCTCGTCTCGCAGGAGGGAAACGATTATTTCTATAAAGTCTATGCCGTCGGTCAGCCGGGGCAGCAGTGCACCGTCACCGTGAACGGCACAGCCGTTGCGCAGCTGACGGCCTCCGCCGGCTATGGCGGCGTCATCTCCGACACGACAGCGCCGTTCTCCGTCGCAGCGGGCGGCAGCTACCAGTTTCGCCTCACGGCTGACACACAGCCCACGCTGGCGGCCGGTTCGCCGTCGTTTACCGTCGAATCTGTCGGGAACGAGGGCTGCAACTGGTTCTTTAAAGTGTACGCCGTCGGCAAGCCCGGAGACGGCTGCGGCTTCTATGTCAACGGCGCGCCCGTACCGGTCGCCGTTGCCCATATCAGCTGAAGAAAGCACCTGCGCGGCTGCGCCGAGCACACCTGCGTTGAGCAATTCACGCACCGTGTTTGCATCTGCGCCCAGCCGCGCACGCCCGCGATTCTTTCCGGGCGGGGGCCCACGCACGGCTCCTGTTCTCCCAGGCAGGGAAAAAGATTAGCTTCAGTTCCCTGCGACCGGGAGGGAGCTTGCCGGGCAAAAGCCCGCGCCACACTTCCATGAATATGCAAAACGTGGGACCACCCGTTCCCCCACGCACAGAAACGCCCGAAAAGCTGAGCTTTGCTCCTTTGACTTTTCGGGCGTTTCCCCTGTCAGCCGGCGGTTTGCGGCCCGAAGGGCCGCGGCTGCGCCGAGCAAGACGCGCACCGTGTTTGTTCCTTCCCCGCGTCTCGCACGCACGCGGCTCGTTCCGGGTGGGGGCCCGCGCACGGCTCCTGTTTTCCCGGGCAGGGAAAAAGCTTAGCTTCTGTTCCCTGCGACCGGGAAGGAAACCCGCTGGACAAAAGCCCGCGCTAAACTTCCGTGAATACGTAAAACGTGGGGCCAAACGTTCCCCAACTCACAGAAACGCCCGAAAAGCTGAGCTTTGCTCCTTTGACTTTTCGGGCGTTTCCCTTGCCAGCCGCACCTGCGTTGAGCAAGTCGCGCACCGGGTTTGTTCCTTTGCCCAGCCTCGCCCGCACGCGGCTGGTTTCGGGTGTGGGCCCAACGCCGGGCTTCTGTTTTCCTGGGCAGGGAAAAAGCTTAGCTTCTGTTCCCTGCGACCGGGAGGGAGCTTGCCGGGCAAAAGCCCGCGCCAAACTTCCATGAATACGCAAAACGTGGGGCCACCCGTTCCCCAACTCACAGAAACGCCCGAAAAGCTGAGCTTTGCTCCTTGGCTTTTCGGGCGTTTCCCCGCCAGCCGGCGGTTTGCGGCCCGAAGGGCCGTTAAGCCGGCCAGCAACGAGAAAGAGGGGGAGAGCGGCGAAAGGGTGCAGGCGTCCCCCTTCGCACAGAAACGCTTGAAAAGCTGAGCTCTGCTCCTTGGCTTTTCAAGCGTTTCCCCGTCAGCCGGCGGTTTGCGGCCGAAGGCCGCGTAAGCCGGCCAGCAGCGCGGGGAAAGGGGAGATTGGCCACAGGGCGCTGGAATGGGGTTCGAAGGGGCAACGCCCCTCGCGGTTCTTTTCCCCCATTTTCTTTCCGAAAAGAAAATGGGGTGCCCGTCGCGGCATGAGCGACAAGTGAAAAGACTTTTGAGAGGCAAAAGTCAGGCAGGAAAAGGCGAAAGACAAGAGAGAAAAGCCGCGCAAACAACACACAGGACGGGCGAACAGGCGGCAGGCGTGAAAGCCTTCACAAAAACGGAAAGAGGCAAGACACGCGGGCCGGAAACAAAGATGCAGAACGCGGGCGCACCTGCGGGAAAGTGCGCAATGAAGCGCGCAGCGCGCTTCCGGCAAACAAGCGCAAAACCAGCAGACCGCCTGCGAGCTGCTGGCAAAAACACCGCGGGCCGCAGGCAGAAAAAGAATCACCCCCCACCCCGCACAACAGATAAAAAGAAAAAACAGCGGCAAAAAGAAAGCACAAAAAGCAAGAAAACAAAACCCTGCCTCCGCGCACGGATCGTTTTCAAAAAATTTAAGAATTATTCCTATTTTTTGGTAAACCCCCCTTGATAATTTGCACCGAATCGGTTACACTATTATCAAATGGGAGACAAAATCTCCCAGAGAAAAAATTCCGCTCAGGAAAAAGGGAGGCAGATTTATGGAACTCAAGGGAAGCCGCACGGAAGCCAATCTGCTGGCAGCGTTTGCCGGCGAATCGCAGGCCAGGACGAAGTACACTTTCTATGCCTCGAAGGCCAAGAAGGACGGATATGAGCAGATTGCCGCCATCTTTGAGGAGACGGCCAACAACGAGAAGGAGCATGCAAAGCTCTGGTTCAAGCTGCTGCACGACGGCGGCGTGCCGGCCACCACGGAGAACCTGAAGGACGCGGCCGCGGGCGAGAACTATGAGTGGACAGAGATGTACAAGGAGTTTGCCGACACCGCGGAGGAGGAAGGCTTCCAGGAGATCGCTGCCACCATGCGCCTCGTGGCCGGGATCGAAAAATCCCACGAGGAGCGCTACCGCAAGCTGCTGCAGAACCTGGAGCAGGACGTCGTCTTCAAGGCCGGCGAGGAAACGGTGTGGGTGTGCCGCAACTGCGGATATATCCATATCGGCAAGAGCGCCCCGGTTGTTTGCCCGGCATGCAAGCACCCGCAGGCGTATTTCGAGCGCAGGGCTGAAAATTACTGAATTTCCTGAGGCGGCCGCGTCGTCATGCGGCACGCCGCGGGCCGGGGAGACACCCCGCCCGGGCAGGGATTGCGGGCGGCGAGCAGCCCCCGCCGGATGCGCGCGCCCCCGGGGCGTGCGCTGCGCGGCGGCCGGGTGCTCGCCGCCCTTTTGTTGAACTCTTTGTGAAGATTTGGCTGATTTCCTTGCCGGTTTCGCCCATTTTCCCGTATAATGAGGGAAGGCCCGGCACGCGGCCTGTTTCATGATTTTTCTTTTTATGCACATACTACCCGTGTCACACGCGGCGGACGAAACGGAGGTTCCCACATGGAAAAAGAGTCGGCGCAGGCCCTTTGGCAGCGGCTGGAGGACACATACCGGGCGCAGGAAAAGCGGTGGAGCCGCCTTTCGCTGGTGTTCGGCCTCTCGAAGCTCGTGCTGCTTGTCACATTCTTTCTGACGGTCTATTTCATCGGCCGCGCGGGTGTCTCCGCGTGGGGCGGCGCGCTGGCGGCGGCGCAGGCCGTGCTGTTCGCGGCCGCGTGTGTCGTGCAGCACCGGCTGAACGTGCGGATGCGCTTTGCCCGCGCCATGGCCGAGCTGGCGGAAAAGAACGGGAACCGCCTCACGGGGGGGTGGCGTTCCTTCCGCGATACGGGCGAGGAGCTGGCCGGGCCGGAGCATGAATATGCGCGCGATCTCGACATCGTGGGCCCGGAATCGCTCTTCCAGTTCCTGAACGCGACGGGCACCGCCTTCGGCCGCGCGCGGTTTGCGGCGGATCTGCTGCACCCCGACTACACGGCGGAGGAGATCGCCCGCCGCCAGGAGGCGGTGTCGGAGCTGGCCGGAAAACCGGAATTCTGCTGCCGACTGGAGCTGCTGGCCCGCGAGGCCGGCACGGAGGAAGGGCTTCTGCGCGCGCCGCAGCACCTGGCGGACGGCGCGCGTTTCCCCCTCGGCCGGGCGGCGCGGCTCTGCTTTGCCGTCACGCGCACCGTGTGCTGCGCGCTGTTGGCGGCGGCCGCGATCTTCGGCGGGCTGTGGGCGGCCGCGTGGAGCGCGCTGTTCCTCGTGCAGCTTTTGATCTGGGCGTTCACGCTGCGGCGCACGAGGCCGTTCCTCTCCGCCATGGAACAGGCGGAGCGCAGCCTGAGCCGGTGCGGCGCGCCGGCTGCCGCCGTGGCGGACGAGCCGTGGCAGAGCGCGCGGCTCCGCACGCTGGCGGAGGTGCTGGGCAGCGCGCGCGAGCCGCTGCGCAGACTTTCCGGCGTGGCGCACCGCGCGGCGGCCGGCCGCGGCTCCATCCTGGGCATTCTGCTCAACGGCCTGCTGCTGTGGGACCTGTGGAACGCCTGTGCGCTGGACCGCTGGAAGTCGCGCTGGGGCGCGCAGGCGCCGCGCTGGTTCGATGCGCTCGGCGAGGCGGAGAGCCTCTTGAGCTTTGCCAACCTGCCGCGCTCCTGCACGGGCTGCTGCCGGCCGATTGAGGCGGAAGGCCACGGCGTGTTTGAGGCGCAATCGCTCGGCCACCCGCTGCTCGACAACGACGCGCGCGTGTGCAGCGATTTCTCGCTCGCGGGCGGCATCGCGATCGTCTCCGGTTCCAATATGTCCGGCAAAACCACGTTTCTGCGCACCGTTGGCATCAACCTGGTGCTGGCGCGCGCCGGCAGCTTCGCGGTGGCGCAGTCGCTCACGTTCTCGCAGATGCGGGTGATCACCTCCATGCGCCTCACGGACAGCCTCTCCGGCCGCATCTCGCTGTTTTACGCCGAGCTGCGCCGCGTGCGGCAGATTCTGGACGCGGCGCAGGAGGACGGCAGCGTCCTCTTCCTCATTGACGAAATCTTCCGCGGCACGAACTCCGCGGATCGCCTGGCCGGCGCGCGCGCCGTGCTTGGGCGGCTGCACGCCCTGGGCGCGTGCGGCCTCATCACCACACACGATCTCGAAATCTGCGGCCTGGCCGAATCGCTGCCGGGCGTGCGGAACTTCTCCTTCTGCGAAACGATCCGCGGCGGGGAAATGACCTTTTCCTATAAACTGCAGCAGGGCCCGGCGCGCACCACGAACGGCCGCTTCCTGCTGCGGCAGCTCGGCATCCTCCCGCCGGAAGAAGGGGAAGCCGGCGCCGGATAAACCACATCAAAAAGTCCAATGGTATTAAGTCAAGAGGGTGATGCAAGGAAAAATTGAGTAAAAC
>CAKNKY010000057.1 GCA_930987725.1 uncultured Anaeromassilibacillus sp.
AGTTTGGGGCGGGCTTTCGCCCTGCCGCAGGGAACAGGAGACAGGCTTTTGCCCGACCCGGGAAAACAGAAGCTCAGCGTGGGCTTGCACTCAGAAAGAACCGCGTGCGTGCGCGGCTGGGCGCAGGCACAAACCCGGTGCGCGATTTGCTCGGCGCAGCCGCGCAGGTGTCAGGCGGCGGCGGAGGCGGAGGGCAAGACGCCTGTCTGGGCGAAAATCTCCTCCACGGTGTGCACCGGGATGATCTGGAGCGCGCTGCGCACCTCCTCGGCCACGTCGGCAAGATCGTCCACGTTCTCCTCCGGGATGAATACGCGCTTCACACCGGCGCGCTGGGCCGCCATGAGCTTTTCCGGCAATCCGCCGATCGGCAGCACCGCGCCGCGCAGCGAGATTTCGCCTGTCATGGCGACCTCCGGGCTTACCGCCCGGCCTGTCACGAGCGAGGCAAGCGCCGTCGCGATCGTCACGCCCGCGGAGGGCCCGTCCTTCGGCACGGCCCCGGCCGGCACATGGATGTGCAGATCGTTCTGGCTGAACAGATCCGCCTTCTCCGGGAACATCGACTTTACGAGCGTGACGGCGATCTGCACCGATTCCTTCATCACGTCGCCGAGCTGGCCGGTGATGGCCGTGTGGCCGCTGCCTTTCGTGAACAGCGATTCGATGAACAGGATCTCGCCGCCGGCCTGCGTCCAGGCAAGACCCGTCACCACGCCGGGCTTCTTCGCCTCCAACACGCGGTCATGGCGGATGGGCGGCGTGTCCAGCAGCGCGCGCAGATCCTCCGCCTCCACGGAAACGGGCTGCTCTTCCCCGCTCACAATCCGCACGGCAGCCGCGCGGCAGACGGCGTCAAGCCTGTTTTTCAGCCCGCGCACACCGGCCTCCATCGTGAAATCGGAGATCAGCGTGTGCAGCGCCCCGTCGCTCACACGGAGCGCCTCAGGCGCAAGGCCGGCCTTCTCCCTCGCCTGCGGCAGCAGATGCTTTTTCGCAATCTCAAATTTTTCCGTTTCCGAATAGCCGGGGAATGAGATGACTTCCATGCGGTTGAGCAGCGGCTCCGGGATCGTGTCCACCGTGTTGGCAGTGCACACGAAGAGCACGTCTGAGAGATCATACGGCACATTCATGTAGTGATCGGTAAACGTGCTGTTCTGCTCCGGGTCGAGCACCTCAAGCAGCGCGCTCGAGGGATCGCCGCTGTAATCGCGGGAGAGCTTGTCCACCTCGTCGAGCACCACAACCGGGTTGGAGGCGCCGCTGCGGCGGATCCCCTCCATGATCCGGCCCGGCATCGCGCCGATGTAAGTGCGGCGGTGGCCGCGGATCTCCGCCTCGTCGCGCACGCCGCCCAGGCTGATTCGCACATACTTGCGGCCGAGCGCGCGGGCAATGCTGCGGCCGATGCTCGTCTTGCCGGTGCCGGGCGCGCCCACAAACAGCAGGATGGAGCCGGACTGGCGGCCGTTGAGCGCCATGACGGCGATCTGCTGCAGGATGCGCATCTTCACCTTTTTCAGGCCGAAGTGATCCTCGTCGAGCACGGCGCGCGCCGCGGCCAGGTCAATTTTAGCCGGCGGCTCCTTCTTCCACACGAGGCCTGTCACAAACTCGAGGTAATCGCACAGCATCGCGTACTCGTGCCCTTCGCGGCCGCCTTGCTTCATGCGGTTGAGCACCTTTTCCGCCTCGGCGCGGGCTTCGTCGTTCATGCCGGATTCCGCAATCTTCTGCTCGAACCGCTGCGCGTCCGTGGCCGTCTCCGGGTGAAGCTTGTCGAGCTCCTCCTGCAAAAAGCCGATCTGGCGGCGCAGCGCCTGCTCGCGGTAGGCCTGCTCATTCGATTCCTTCTGCGCTTCGCGCGCCTCGCGGTTCACCTGGAACTGCGCGAGCGATTCATAGAACGCCCGCTCCATCCGCTCCGCGCGCTTTGCAGCCGAATCCTCCGCCACGATCTCGAACTTTTCCTCCGGGCTCAGCCGCAGGAAGGCGGAGGAATACGCCATGAGCTCGTTCATGTTCTGCCAGCGCATCACATAGCCGCGTATGGGCGCGAGCTGCGGCGCGCCGTTGAGCACATCCAGCAGCGCGGCGCGCATCCGGTCAAACCGTTCCCCGCGCTCCTGCGCGCTCAGGTCGTCCGTCTCCGGGCGCGGGCGCAGCTCCATGCGCAGGCCGCCGTTTTCCTGCCACGCCGCGCCGATGTCCACGCGGCCGGTCGTGTGCACGAGCGAACGCTCGCCCTCCACGCTCTTCACCACGCCCTGCACGGCGATGGGATAGAGATCCTCCGGCGCCGGTTCGCCCTCCTTCTCCGCTTTCAGCAGCAGGAACAGCACCTTGTCGCCCACGGCCACGGGCCGCTTCGCACGGCCGGAAAGATAGTCCGTCTCGAAATAAGCCGAAACATCCGGCAGCGTCAATATGTTATAAGTAGAAATCGTAATCAATTCCGTTCACCTCGTTTGCGTCAGAACCTGTGGAGCGGGTTACTCCCCGCCCGTTTGCTGCTTTCCCGGGAAAGACCCGCGCACGGCGTCCTCGCTGCCGGCCCGGCAGGCCGCTTCGTAATAGCGGCACTTCTCCTCCAGCACGCGGAGCGTCTCCTGCAGATCGGCAATCTGCCGCTCCACAGCCGCCTTGCGGCGGCGGAACAGCTCGAGCCGCTGGCGCAGGGAATCATCCCCCTGCTGGGCCAGCGTGACGAAAGCCCGGATCTCCCGCACGGAAAGCCCGGATTTTTTCAGGCAGCAGATGACGGCCAGCGGGGCGTAATCCTGCTCCGTGAACACGCGCACCCCGCCGCTCGACCGCTCCACGAAGGGCAGCAGCCCTTCCTGATCGTAGTAGCGCAGCGTGGAGGCGGCTATGCCCAGCAGCTTGGCCATCTCGCCCACGGTGTAAAGCATCCTGTCTCACCTCGGAACAAGCAATGTGGAACAGCAACTTAAAGTTACTTTAAGATATTCTAGCAACTTTCAGTTCGTCTGTCAAGCTTTTTCGAAAATTTGTTCTGGCTTTGCCGGGAAAAAGGGGATAGACAAGGGGAAAGGAGCGGGGTATAATAAAAAAAGCGCGGCCGCCCCGGCACAGAGGGCGGCTTTTTTGGCAAATGGCCAAAAAAATGTAACATTTCCGGCCTGTTTTGCGTCTTACAAAGAGGCGGTGCGCGCGGGAGGCGCACGGCCGGGGAAACAGGTGCGAAAAAATTTTTGAAAAAATTTGAGTCCAACCCCAAAATTCAGAAAAGAGATTGCGAATGAAAATAATGCAACGATCTATTTTCCATGGACACGGGAAGGAACAACAGAACGGGAAACCGGCCGGTGAAAACGCGGCCCTCAGTCTTTTCCCCGAGGACGGGGAGGAGCTGGAGCGCCTGGTTGCGGAAAACGAGGCGTTCATTCTGAGGACCGCGTCAGCGGTTTCGCGGCGGTATATCACCAAACAGGACGACGAGTGGAGCGTGGCGCTTTCGGCGTTTGCCGAGGCGGTGCGGGGCCACGACCCGGAAAAGGGAAGCCTGCAGGGCTTCGCGGAGGTGGTGATCCGCCGCAGGCTGGCGGACCAGTTCCGAAAAAACAGGGCCGGCGGGCAGGAAATCTCCGTGGACCCTTCCGTGTTTGAAGCCGATCCTTCCGAGGAGGAGGACGGTCTTGCGCTCCGCATGGCGGTGTCGAAAAAGACAGCCGTGGCGGAGGACAGGAGCCTGAAAGAGGAGATCGAGGCGGCGAACGAAACGTTTGCCGGCTTTGGATTCTCGTTTTTTGATTTGGCCTCATGCTCGCCGAAGGCGGCGCGCACAAAGGAGGCCTGCGCCAGGGCAGTGCGCACGCTGCTGGAGACACCGATCCTGATGGAAACGATGCTGCAGAGCGGGCAGCTTCCCATGAAGGCGCTGGAGCAGCGCTCGGGTGTGCCGCGCAAGGTGCTGGATCGCCACCGCAAATACCTCATAGCGGCCGCGGTGATCCTCTCCGGCGATTACCCCGGCCTGGCCGAGTACCTGCGATTTATCCGAAAGGAGCCCCGTTCATGAAAGCTGTCATTGTCGAAATCCGCGGCGAAACCGCGGCGGCCCTCGGGCGCGACGGCACCGTCTTCAAAGTGAAGAACCGCGCCTATGCAGTCGGGCAGACAATCGACGTGCGCAGGGGCGTCCGTTCACTTCGCCGCCAGATCGCCGTGCTGGCCGCCGCGGCCGCGGCCGTGTTCCTCATTGTGGGGGCCGGTATCTTTACGTATGCATCTCCGTATTCCATGGTGAGTCTCGATGTGAATCCCTCGCTGCAGTACACGCTCAACCGCCTGGGCCTCGTGCTCGCGGTGGAGGCCGTGAACGGCGACGGCGACGAGATTCTGGCCGAGGTGGGCACGCTCAGCAACCGCAGCATCGAGGATGCGATCGTCATCACCGTGCGCCAGATCACGGAGGACGGGTACTTCGACGGCGACGAGCCGGGCGGCATCGTGATTGCCGCTTCCTCGCGCGACGAGGGCGAGGCCCGGCGCCTGGCCGAAAACGTGCGCGAGACGGCGATCTCCGTGACGCGTGAAAGCGAAAAGGACGTGGTTGTGGCCGCCCTCACGGTGGACCAGGACCAGGTGGAGCAGGCGAAGGAGCTGGGCGTTTCGCCCGGCAAGCTCACGCTTGTGGAACAGCTCAAGGACACGGCCTCCAACCCCGAGGACATTGACGTCATGGAATGGCTGGAGAAGCCGGTGAAGGATATCATGGAGCAGACGGCCTCGCAGCTCCCGCCGGCGGAAGGCACTTCTTCCGGCAGCAGCTCGTCTGCCGGGGAATCCGGCGGCGCGTCCTCCGGCGGATCCTCCGCTTCCTCGGGAGAAGCTTCCTCCGGCAGTGTGCCCTCCGAACAGGCGCCCTCCTCGGCGGACGGACCTTCCGAATGGGACAGCGGGTATCGCCAGCCTTCCTCCTCTTCCTCCGCCGGCCAGCCGATTCCGCGGCCGCCGCGCAGCGAGAAACCAAAGGATGATCCGGAATCCGAGCCGGCGTCTGAGCCGGAGCAGGAACCGCAGTCCGAAGCGGGCGGTTCCGCCATGGAACCGGCTTCGTCCGGTATACCAGGTGAAGCAGAAGAACCGGTTTCCTCCGGCGGCGTATCTTCCGGCGGAACATCGCACGAAGCGCCCTCCGAGAGCGAGTCGCTTCCGCCGGTTTCCTCCGAACCGGAGGAGGATAAGGCGTCCTCGAGCGCATCTTCCCGCAAGGCTTCCTCGAAGTCTTATGGACACAAGCTTCCCATGGCGGGCGTGGATTCCCGCCCGTGGTGGGAACAGATTCCGTAACACGATTATACGATTCTCTTACCATATATAACAAACTCTCTGAATGAAAAGCGGAAAGGCCCCCTCCGGCAGCAGCCGGAGGGGGCCTTTTCTCGCTGTTTGCAGGCCGTGCGCGCTCAGCGCAGCAGGCCCAGAATGGATTCTTTCGGGCGGGCGCCCACGGCGGTGTTCTTCACCTTGCCGTTTTCCAGCACGATGAGCGTAGGGATGCTCATGACGCCGAACTGGGAAGCCAGCTCCGGCTGCTCGTCCACATTCACCTTTCCTACCTTGTAAGAGCCGTCGGATTCCTCCGCAATCTCGTCCACAATCGGGGAAACCATGCGGCACGGGCCGCACCAGCTTGCCCAGAAATCGACGAGCACCGGCACGCTTGCCTTCAGGGCTTCCGCCTCAAAATTTTCCTTTGTCAGCGTGATGACTGCCATCATTCATACCTCCTTGCGCGCGGGGCGCCGCCCCGCGCTGATTCCTCTCCATTATAATACAGCCCGCCTGTTCTGACAAGGCGGATCGGGTCGAACGGCGCCGCGCGCGGCTTTTCGATCAGTGCAGGGCGAACAGCTCGAGCTCCGAAACGCCGCTTTCGCACAGCTTTCCTTCCTGCCAGCCGAACGGCAGCGGCGCGGCCGTGTAGACGCGCCCGCCCGCGGCGTAAAGCTCCGCCACGCCGTGATCCGCCAAGAGCACAAAGGGGCACGGCTCCCCGGCCGGGATCTCAAACGACTGGCCGCAGAGCGAGACGCGGCCGGCCGAGGTGTCGAGCGTGAGCCCGCCGCCGGGGAAGGCCAGGTGCGCTTCCCCGCCGGCGGGCGCCGTGCCGCGCGCGGCCCAAGGCCCGGCGGGAACCGTGTCCCCCGGCAGCCGTTCGGCCGCTTCCCACAGCTCGCGGCAGGGCTTCATGCGCAGGCGGAAGCCCTCCTCCCCCTCGTGCGAAAGGCCAAACTCCATGGGAATCGACTGCATGCCGGTGCTGCACCGGCCGTCGTTCGGCAGGCGCAGCCACGAAAGGCTCAGCACGCGGCCCGGCTCGCGCGAAACGGTCTGCGCGGCGTAGGGGATCGCGCTGCCGTAGGCGCAGCGGCAGGGCTGCTCCGGCGTGAAGCGGAAGCCGTCGAACGAGCCGACCCAGTAAAGGCCGTCCGCCGTCCAGAACACCCATTTCTCGCCGCCGCCCTCCACGGGCAGGCGGAAGAGATCCGGGCATTCCCAGCCGGGGGCGAGCGTGAGCTGCTGCGTCTGTTCCCAGCGGATCAGGTCGTGCGAGCGGAAGATGGCGAAATCCTTTTCCGAGAGATAGAGCACCATGATGTAAGCGCCTGTTTCCGGGTGATAGAACACCTTGGGGTCGCGGTTCCCCTCCGCCAGGTTTGGCAGAAGCAGGCCCGGCTGCTTCTGCAGCGTGCGCCCGCCGTCCAGGCTCACGGCCAGCCGCTGGGTGGAGACGCCGTCGCGCGACCAGGGCGCTTCCGTGCCGCCCGCACTCGTGTAGAAGAACAGGAGCGCGCCCGGCCCGAAGCCGGCGGCGTTCTCCTCATCGCGCCAGCCGCTGCCGGAGAAGATCGTGCCCCATTCATCCGGGAAGAGCACGATGTCGCCCGTCTCCCAGTGCAGCAGATCGCGGCTGCGCGCGGAGCCCCAGTGCATTGCGCCCCACTCCACGCCGAAGGGGTTGAACTGATAGCACAGCAGCAGCTCGCCGTCCGGCAGGCGCAGCAGGCCGTTCGGGTCGTTCATCCAGCCGGATTCCGGCGCAAAGTGCAGCAGCGGCCGCTCTTTGTCGGCCGGGGCGGGGCGCTCGTCCGCTTCGCGCACGAGGGCGAGCCGTTCGTCCGGCAGGTCGCCGCACAGCAGCAGCGTCTGCCCGGCGAACTCGCGCACCGGCACGGCGGCCCAGAAATCCGGCTCTTCCCCCTCGCGCGGGAAGGGCACCTCAAACTCGCGCAGTTTTTGTTCCCGGTTTTCTTCCGGGAAGAGGGTGAGCAGCCGCTTGGGCGCGGCCTTCGCCACGGGGAACAGCAGATAGGGGTGGGAAATCCAAATCGATCGCATACAACACACTCCAAACGTTATGATTTACCTGTTTTATACATTTAGTTTAATCGTTCTACAGAAAGTGGAGAAAGGAGAAGATATTTCTTTGTAAAGTCCTTGTAAAATCAGTTGACCTTTTCTTGACGAAATTATTATAATAGAATCGGAATGTGCAGAAAAGGTAAACACCGTGTAAAGAAAATATAAACGCGCAAAGAAGCGCGCAAAAACGGAGGAATTGTTGTGGACATTTCTATCCTGTTGGGGCTCCTGGGTGGTCTGGCGTTGTTCCTTTACGGTATGCAGATGATGAGTTCCGGCCTGGAAGCCGCAGCCGGAAACCGGATGAAGCAGATCCTCGAAAAACTCACCGCGAACCGTTTCCTGGGCGTCCTTGTGGGCGCAGGCATCACGGCGGTGATCCAATCTTCCTCCGCAACGACGGTCATGGTGGTGGGCTTCGTGAACTCCGGCATGATGACGCTGCGCCAGGCGGTGTGGATCATCATGGGCGCAAACATCGGCACCACGATCACCGGCCAGCTCATCGCGCTGGACATCGGCGCGATCGCTCCGCTTATTGCGTTTGTGGGCGTGGCCATGATTGTGTTCTTCAAGCGGCCGCAGGTGCAGCACGTGGGCAGCATCCTGGCGGGCCTCGGCGTGCTCTTCATCGGTATGGACATGATGGGCACAGCCATGGAGCCGCTGCGCGATTCGCCCGTGTTCGTCAACGCGGTGAGCACGTTCTCGAACCCGCTCGTGGGCATTCTGGTGGGCGCCGTGTTCACAGCCATCATCCAGTCGTCCTCGGCCTCGGTGGGCATTCTGCAGGCGCTTGCCATGAGCGGCGTCGTCGGGCTTGACACGGCGGTGTATGTGCTCTTCGGCCAGAACATCGGCACGTGCATCACGGCGGTGCTGGCGGCCATCGGCACGAGCCGCAACGCCAAGCGCACCACAATCGTGCACCTGAGCTTCAACCTGTTCGGCACGCTGCTGTTCACAATTTTGTGCATGACGACGCCGCTCGTGCCGTTTATGCAGTCGCTCACATCGAACCCCTCGGCGCAGATTGCGAACATGCACACGCTGTTCAACATTGTCACAACGATCATCCTGCTGCCCTTCGGCGGCCTGCTCGTGAAGCTGGCCATGCGCGTCCTGCCGGATCGCCAGGAGGACAAGGAAGAGGGCATGCACCTGAAATACCTCACCCCCGCCCCGGCGCGCACGCGCAAGGAACACCATGTGGGCTTTTCCGCCATCTATGTCACGCAGCTGCACAGCGAGCTGAACCGCATGCTCGGCATGGCGCGCCAGAATGTGGAGACGGCGTTTGAGGCTGTGCTGGCCGGCGACCCCGGCCGCATCCCGCAGGCAACCGAGACGGAGGAATACCTTGATTTCCTGAACCGGCAGATCGGCAAGTTTATCTCGGACGCCATCACGCGCGAGACGAACGAGAGCGATTCCGGCGCCATGAGCGCCTATTACCTCATCTGCGGCAACATCGAGCGCATCGGCGACCACGCCATAAACATCTGCGAATATTCGCAGCTCCTCAAGCGCAAGAACATCCGCTTTTCGGAGGAAGCCCGCGCCGAGCTGGAAGAGATGAAGGCCGTGTGCGCCCAAACGCTTGAGGCGCTTCTGGAGGAGCCGCAGTCCGTCGATCAGTGGCTCGCGCGCGTTTCGGCGCTGGAGCAGAAGATCGACGACATGACGCGCGATTTCCGCGACCGCCAGCTCAACCGCATGCGGTTGGGCGTCTGCTCGGACGAGGGCTGCATCATCTTCTCGGAGCTGCTCACCGATTTTGAGCGCATCGGCGACCACGCCCTGAACATTGCGCAGGAGCGCGCCGGCATCCCGGACGCCGCCGCCGTGTAACCTGTTTTCGCCTTGTTTTCCCTCCCTTGCCGCGCATGTGTGCGGCGGGGAGGGATTTTTTATCTGTGCAGAAACGATTCAAACGATTCCACGGTGCGGTTCACGATCAGCTCCGGCGGGAAGGAAATGCTTTCGAGCAACGCGAGCGCCGCGTCCAGACAGCCGATCTGGAAGGCGGAGTGGGCGTCGCTGCTCACGGAGATCTGCACGCCGAGATCGCGGCACGCTGTGGCAATGGCAAGGCAGGCGTCATGCGAGCGGTCCGGGTAATTCAGGAGGCTGGCGTTGTTGATCTCGATGCATTTGCCGAGCCGCTTTGCCGTTTCCAGCACGGGCCGCAGCTCGAAGGGGTGGCCCGATCGCCCGGTGTGGCCCAGGATATCGACATGCGGGTTCTCGAGCACGGCGCAGTACATGCGGGTGTTCTGCTCCACGGTGCCGGGCTGGCGGTCAAACGGCGTGTGCACGCTGGCAATCACGACGTCCAGCGGGGCCAGGAACGTTTCGGCGGCGGTTTTTCCGGGATGGAAGCGATCCGGGCGATCTTCGAACGCGAGGTGGCCCTCGAAATCGACGATATCGATCTCCGTTCCCTTCCACACGCGCACGCCCTCGATCTCACGCGGCAGGACTTTCTGGTTGAAAATGGCTTCGATGCTGTTTTCGCGCTGCGCCATTTCGAGCGAGCAATGGTCCGTGAGGGCGAACCCGCGCAGGCCGGCCTGCGCGGCGTGGCGGGCGCATTCCTCGGCTGTGCTGTAGGCGTGCAGGCTGATGAGTGTGTGCGTGTGGACGTCTGTCTCGATGCGGTACATGATTCCGGCAATCTCCTTTCCGTTCTGTTCCGGTTCCTTTTTTCCTGTTTTATCTTACCAGCATTATCCGCGGTTTGCAATCCTCTGCACACCTGCGGTGAGCAAGTCGCGCACGCGCCGTCCCGGCGCAGGGCTGTCTGCGTCGGCAGGCTCGTCACCCGCGCTGCAGCTTGTAGTGTGTCGGCTGCCCACAAAGCGGTTCGCCCTGTCATTTCCCTCCCCGCGTCTCGCACGCACGCGCGCCTGCGGCGGGCACACCTGCGGTGGGCAATTCACGCACCGTGTTTGTATCTTTGCCCAGCCTCGCACGCACGCGCACCTGCGGTGAGCAAATCGCGCACGCGCCGTCCCGGCGCAGGGCTGTCTGCGTCGGCAGGCTCGTCACCCGCGCTGCAGCTTGTAGTGTGTCGGCTGCCCACAAAGCGGTTCGCCCTGTCATTTCCCTCCCCGCGTCTCGCACGCACGCGCGCCTGCGGCGGGCACACCTGCGGTGGGCAATTCACGCACCGTGTTTGTGTTTTTGCCCAGCCACGCACGCCCGCGGCTGGTTCCGGGTGCAAGCCCAACGCCGGGCTCCTGTTTTCCCGGGCTGTGAAAAAGCCCCGGCGCGTCCCCCACGCACAGAAACGTCTGAAAAGCTGAGCTTTGCTCCTTGGCTTTTCAAGCGCGCCTGCGGTGGGCAATTCACGCACCGTGTTTGTGTTTTTGCCCAGCCACGCACGCCCGCGGCTGGTTCCGTGTGCGTGCCCGCGCACGGCTCCTGTTTTCCCGGGCGGGGAGGAAACTTAGTTTCTGTTCCCTGTGGCAGGGAGGAAACCCGCCGGGCGAAAGCCCCGGCGCATCCCCCACGCACAGAAACGTCTGAAAAGCTGAGCTTTGCTCCCTGGCTTTTCAGACGTTTCCCTTGCCAGCCGGCGGTTTGCGGCCTGAAAGGCCGCGTAAGCCGGCCAGCAGCGAGAAAAAGGGGTTGATCGGCCTCAGGGCACAGGCGTACTCCTTCGCACAGAAACGCTTGAAAAGCTGAGCTCTGCTCCCTGGCTTTTCAAGCGTTTCCCCGTCAGCCGGCGGTTTGCGGCCCAAAGGGCCGCGTAAGCCGGCCAGCAGCGCGGGGAAAGGGGAGATCGGCCGCAGGGTACTGGAATGGGGTTCAAAGGGGCGAAGCCCCTTTGCGAATCTTTGTCTACTTTCT
>CAKNKY010000058.1 GCA_930987725.1 uncultured Anaeromassilibacillus sp.
ACTTCACTCATGCCAGGACCTGCAAACCTTTTTGCGAAAAATACTTGACACTACCAACCTTTTTGCGAAAAATACTTGACACTACCGTTCCTCCTTCCTGTGGTTAATTGGATGGGGTGGCGGTTTACCACCTCATTTTGGGCAAAAGAAAAGCAGGAAACCGTTTCTGATTTCCTGCTCGGTGATGCCGCTAGTGGGCGGCGGGTATTCAGTTTTGAAAGTTGGGGTCAGGTTGGCCCGATGATGGGGAAATTGGCAAACTGGAAGTTGTATTAGCAATATAATAAAAAGAGTACTTTTGATTTCTAAACTCTTGTTTCCCTATATACTGCATTCCAATTTTTTCTAAAACTTTTCGAGATGCTACATTCTCAGGCTGTGTCATACCATATATCCCATTTATACAAGTAGTCGCAAATGCTTCTTTAATCATTTGTTTTCCCAGTTCAGTTGCATAACCTTTCCCCCAATACTGAACTCCTAATTTCCACTCAATTTCAGGTTCATTCACTTTATAAGGATTTAATCCACATAGTCCAATCAAGTGATTGGTTTGTTTCTCTATCACTGCTCCATGAAAATTATCCAACGTTGTGAATTTTTTTTCTAAAATAAAGCTAATGTATTCTTCTGTTCTGCGCATATCCCATGGATTATTTTTATCTTTTGTATATGTATGTACTCGATTGTCAGACATAATTTGAAACAGTGCTGCCATATCACCTTTTAAATATTCTCGAACAATTAATCTTTTGGTTTCAAAATATATTTTTGTAATCATACTCTTCATCATTTCAATTAACCAATTTAATATACTATGTTTTATTTTATTTAAGAAATTCTACTTTCCCATAGTAATACCTTCTGATGTAGTACTTCTATTTTCCTACATCAGGGGGTTCTTTGTCTATTGTCCGTTTTTACTGGACCTGTTCATTATGGCCTGCGGGGCATCTTTTTGTCATGAAAACAGCCGGGTTCTGCTCACTCGCAGAACACGTAGCGATCCAGGCGAGCGAAGGCTTCCTGCACGCGCGAGAGCGGAGAAGCCAGGTTCACACGGATATGGCAGGGGCCTTCGAACATGCGGCCGTCCTGCCAGGCCACGCCGACATCCCAGCCGGCGTGAAGGATATCGTCCAGCGTTTTGCCGGTGCGCGCGCAATAACCGGTGCAGTCGAGAAAAATCATATAGGTTCCCTGCGGCATGGCGGCCTCCACCCCCTGCCAACACCGATCGATGTGCTCGCAGGCAAAACGGCAGTTCCCCTCCAGCACCTGCAGCAGCTCGCGCGTCCACGCTTCGCCCTCCCGGGAATAGGCGCCGATGAGGGCGTGCATGCTCAGCACGTTCATCTCGTTGTAATGCGTCGCTGCACCGTGCGCCGTGATGCGGTCGCGCAGGTAATCGCTGTAAACGATGTGATAGCTGCCGACGAGGCCGGCGAGATTGAATGTCTTCGAAGGCGCGTAGGCTGCCGCCACGTGGGCGCGTGTCCAATCATTCACCATGATCGTAGGGATATGCGTGCGGCCGCTGAAAACGAGATCCGCCCAGATCTCGTCGCTGATCACAAAGCAGTGGTTCGCTTCGAAGACTTCCATCGCGCGCTCCAGCTCCCAGCGCTCCCACACGCGGCCGGTAGGATTGTGCGGCGAGCAAAAGATGGCGAGGTGGATGTGGTTCTCTTTCAGCTTGCGATCCATGTCATCGAAATCCATGCGCCACACACCCGCCTCGTCCCGCTTGAGAGGGCTGTAGACTGATGTGCGGCCCAATCCTTCCACGTCGGCGGCAAAGCCGACATAGACAGGGCTGTGCAGCAGGATGCGGTCGCCCGGCGCGGAAAGCGTCTGCACCGCGCTCGTCACAAAGCCGTGCACACCGTTTTCGTAGCCGATGTATTTCCGATCCAGATCCGTGTAGCCGCGCGCACTGCGCCAGGCAATGATGCTGTTGTAATACTCGTCGCTCGGCGTAAAATAACCGTAAAGCGGATGCTGCGCACGCTCGATGATGGCTTTCGGAATTGCCGGGCAGGTGGCAAAGTTCATGTCGGCCACCCACATGGGGATGGGATCAAAGCCTTCCTTCGGCGCGGCAGGATTGGCGCCCCAGCCTCCGGAACCGATGGATTCCACCGCGAGCGCATCCTTGCCGCGGCGGTCTATGACAGTGGTAAAATCGTATTGCATCGCATGTATCTCCTTGCGTTTCGTTTTGCCCTCATTATACCCGCATTCGACACGGCCATCAATGGCGCGCATGCAAAGGCCCTTTTTCTTCTTAATATTTTACAATTTGTTCATTTTTTATTTTAGATTTTGCAACAATCTTTCAGTATTCTAATTTTAGCACTTGAGAACAAAGAGTGCTAAAAAGTTGGATTTAAGCTCGATTGTATCAAGCTTTTTGAAAAGGAGTGATTCCATGAACGCTCAGAAATTCACACAGAAATCACTGGAAGCCATTCAGGAAGCCCAAAATACAGCGCTGCAGCATAACAGCATGCAGATTGAGGAGGAACACCTTCTTTCCGCCCTTTTCAGGCAGGAAAACGGGCTGATTCCGCAGCTGTTCAAAAAGATGGGCATTGACGGCGAAGCTTTCGGGCGCGAACTGGAAAACAAGATAAACCGGATGCCGGGCGTTACCGGGCCGGGCCGTGAGCCGGGCAAAATCTATGTCTCCGGGGATGTGGACCGTGTGCTGGCAGACGCCGAGCAGCAGGCCGAGCGCATGAAAGACGAATATGTGAGCGTGGAGCACATTTTCCTCGCCCTGCTCGATCACCAGAACCAGGGTGTGCGCGAGCTGTTCCGCTCCTTTGGGGTGGACAAAAACGGGTTCCTCTCCGTTCTCTCCGCCGTGCGCGGCAACACGCGCGTGACGAGCGACTCGCCGGAGGAAACATATGACGCGCTTTCCAAATATGCGACGGATCTGACGCAGGCGGCACGCAACCAGAAGCTGGACCCTGTGATCGGCCGTGATTCCGAGATCCGCAACGTGATCCGCATTCTTTCGCGCAAAACGAAAAACAACCCTGTCCTCATCGGTGAACCGGGCGTCGGCAAAACAGCCATTGCGGAAGGACTGGCGCTGCGCATTGTGCGCGGCGATGTGCCGAACAATCTCAAGGAGCGGCAGCTCTTCTCCCTGGATATGGGCGCTCTGATTGCCGGCGCAAAATTCCGCGGCGAATTCGAGGAGCGCCTCAAGGCTGTGCTCAACGAGGTCAAGAAATCGGAAGGCCGCATCCTGCTCTTCATCGATGAGCTGCACACCATTGTGGGCGCAGGCAAAACCGAGGGCAGCATGGACGCAGGCAACCTGCTCAAGCCGATGCTGGCGCGCGGCGAGCTGCACTGCATCGGCGCGACGACGCTTGACGAATATCACAAGTACATTGAGAAAGACGCCGCTCTGGAACGCCGTTTCCAGCCTGTGATGGTGGAAGAGCCGACGGTGGCCGACACCATCTCCATCCTGCGCGGCTTGAAGGAGCGCTATGAAGTCTTCCACGGCGTCAAGATTCAGGACCAGGCGCTGATCGCAGCGGCCACGCTTTCGAACCGCTATATCACCGATCGTTTCCTGCCGGACAAGGCCATCGACCTGGTGGATGAAGCGTGCGCCATGGTGCGCACGGAGATCGACTCCATGCCTGCCGAACTCGATGAGATCTCGCGCCACATCATGCAGCTCGAGATTGAGGAGGCCGCTCTGAAGAAGGAGACGGACCACCTTTCGCAGGAACACTTGGCGGAGATCCAGAAGGAGCTGGCTGAAAAGCGCGCCTCCTTCCAGGAGATGAAGGCCAAGTGGCAGAACGAAAAGGACGCCATCGGCAAGGTGCAGAAGCTGCGCAGCGAGATTGAGGCCACGAACGCCGAGATCGAAAAGGCAGAGCGCGAATATGACCTGAACAAGGCTGCCGAACTGAAATACGGCAAGCTGCCCTCCCTGACGAAGGAACTGCAGGAGGAGGAACGCATTGCAGAGGAAGGGCAGAAGTCCGATTCCCTGCTGCGTGACCGCGTGACGGAGGAAGAGATCGCCCGCATTGTGGGCCGCTGGACGGGCATCCCCGTGAGCCGCCTGATGGAGGGCGAGCGCGAAAAGCTGCTCCGCCTGCCGGAAATCCTGCACAAGCGCGTGATCGGCCAGGACGAAGCTGTGGATCGCGTGTCCGACGCTATTCTCCGTTCGCGTGCCGGCATTCAGGACCCGAACCGCCCGATCGGCTCGTTCCTGTTCCTCGGCCCGACCGGCGTCGGCAAGACAGAGCTGGCAAAGGCACTGGCCGAAGCGCTCTTCGACGATGAAAAGAATATGGTGCGTATCGATATGACGGAGTACATGGAGAAATACTCCGTATCCCGCCTGATCGGAGCGCCTCCCGGATACGTCGGCTATGAGGAAGGCGGCCAGCTCACCGAAGCAGTGCGCCGTCACCCCTACTGCGTCGTGCTGTTCGATGAAGTGGAAAAGGCTCACCCGGATGTGTTCAACGTGCTGCTCCAGGTCCTGGATGACGGCCGCATCACCGACAGCCAGGGACGCACGGTAGACTTCAAGAATACGATCATCATCCTCACCTCGAACCTCGGTTCGCAGTCTATTCTGGAAGGTATCACGCCGGAGGGCACGATCAGCGACGAGGCGAAGGCACATGTACAGGCGCTGCTGCGGCAGCAGTTCCGCCCCGAATTCCTGAACCGCCTCGACGAGATTGTGTTCTACAAGCCGCTGCAGCGCACAGAGATCTTCAAGATTGTGGATCTGCTTGTGGCGGATCTGGAACACCGTCTCGAAGAAAAGCAGCTCACTGTGGAGCTTACGGAGAAGGCAAAGGATCTCATTGTGGATCAGGGCTTCGACCCGATCTACGGCGCGCGCCCGCTCAAGCGTTACCTGCAGAGCCATGTGGAAACGATGATTGCAAAGCTCATCATCCGCGACGACCCGCTGCCGCGCACCCACATTGTGGTGGACGCGGAGGACGGCGAGCTCAAGCTGCACACGGTCCTTCCTGCGGAAGTGCAGAACGCATAACTGTTTCTCAACCAGTCTGACAAAATAAAGCAAAGCCCCGCCGGGGAACGGCCTGAAGCAAACCAGGCCCCCGGGCAGGGCTTTGTCTGTATCATTGTCACTTTACAGAAGCGCAGAATTCCGGTAGAATAAACGTAAATACAAGCCGCCTGAGCGGAGAAAGAAAGGAACGAACGACCATGCCGTTTGATTTCAGTGTCAGCGTCCCCGCCTTTACCGTCTTTTTGCAGGGCATTCTCAGCTTCTTTTCCCCCTGCGTTCTCCCGCTTGTGCCGCTTTATGTGAGTTATCTCGCAGGCGGCACGCGCACCGTGGATGAGGAAGGCACCGTGCGCTACAAGCGCCGCACCATCTTTCTCAATACGCTCTTTTTCGTGCTGGGCATCAGCTTCACATTCTTCCTGCTTGGGCTGGGATTCACGGCCGTGGGCCGCTTTTTCAGCGGCAACCAGCGCCTGTTCGCCATCATCGGCGGTGTGATTGTGATCCTCTTCGGCCTGCTCCAGCTCGGCGTTTTTCAGTTCAAAGCACTCGGCCGCGAGCAAAGGCTCCCGTTCAACCTCAATAAGCTGGCGATGAACCCACTCACGGCGCTTCTGCTCGGCTTCACGTTCAGCTTTGCTTGGACGCCCTGCGTGGGCCCTGCGCTTGCCTCCGTGTTGCTGATGGCGTCTTCGGCTTCCTCGGCAGCCGCCGGTTTCCTGCTGATCGGCGTCTACACGCTCGGCTTCGTGATTCCCTTCCTTGCGGTGGGCCTGTTTACCGGCGCCGTGCTCGATTTCTTCCGCCGCCACCGCAAGGTGGTTGCCTACACCGCCAAAATCGGCGGCGTGCTCATGATCCTCATGGGGATCATGATGATCACGGGCTGGATGAACAGCCTCACCGGCTATCTCTCAAACTTCGGCGGGGCATCGGGCGGCGGCGCCGCCACTTCCTCGTCCGTGTCGGAACCCGCCCCCTCTGCGGCTGCTTCCTCGGCAGAAAACCCGTCGGCAAACGAGGAAACCGGCGCCTCTTCCACCACGGCAGAGGAAGAAGATCGCGAAAAGATCCCCGCGCCGGACAGCGTTTTCTACGATCAATACGGCAATGCCCACAATCTGCAGGAATATGACGGCAAGGTGGTGTTCCTCAACTTCTGGACGACGTGGTGCGGCTACTGCAAGCAGGAAATGCCGGACATCGAAGCCATCTACCAGGAATACGGCCTGAACCAGGAGGATGTGGTCATTCTGGGCGTGGCGAATCCCGTCTCCGACAAGTCTTCTTACAGCCAGGACAGCCAGACGGCGGAACAGATCGCTGCGTTCCTTGAGGAAAACGGCTGGACATACCCCGTGCTGATGGATGAAACGGGCGAGCTCTTCTCCTTCTTTGCCATCCGCTCCTTCCCCACCACATTCATGCTCGACAAAGACGGCAACGTGTACGGCTATCTGACCGGCATGATGTCGAAGGACATGATGGAAGACGTCATTCGCCAGACGCAGGAGGCGAATTAACGGGCAGATTTTCCAGAAACGCGCGCAGCTCGCGGGAAGTGCGGATGCAGACAACACGCCCGGGACAACTCTCCGCCCGCGCATGCAGCTCCGGGCCGCTCCGCTTGTATTCCCGCGTCCACCGGAGCATGGCGCGCAGCACGGTGAGAGACGGTGTGTAATGGCACGGCTCCCAATGAAGCTTTTGCCGGATCAGGCGGCGCACGATGCGCCATCGCCTCACGCGCGGCGGCGGCTCGAGCAGCACAATGGCATCGGCGCGGCGCATCCCTTCAAAAAAACAGAGACGGCCGGCATCCTCCATGATGGAATCCGGCTCTTCCAGAATCTTCGAAAACAGGGCGTCCCGTTCTTCAACGGGACGCTTTTTATCGCCCCAGGAGTCGGTGGGATCGCGCTCATACATCACCTCGTCCAGATGGTGGCAGGGGATTTGCAGGATCTGGGACATCCGGCGCGCCAGCGTGGACTTTCCGCTGCCCACCGGGCCGGTAATATACCACTTCATCCCTGTCTCACCACTCATTGACAAGCGGGCGCGGACGATACCACCACTGCTCGAAATCAGCTACGTAACGCGCTTGCGGGATGCTGTAATCCCGCGGGAATTCCCAGCTTGTCCATTCAAAATACGCTTTGGCAAACGCATCCGTCTCCGCGTCTCCCTGCGTCTGCACGGCGGCGCGGCCAAGCTCCACGATGCGTTCCGGCTTGCGCGGCGCGGCAGCCACCGTTTCCTCGAGGCGACGGTTGCAGGGGAACAAAATTCCGTTTTCCTGCAAAATCATGCGGTAAATGCTGTACACCACTTCCCCCACGGCGTGAAGGCGCATATATCCCTCAGGCTTGCATGCCTTGAGAAAATAATCATGATTGAGCAGATAATCCCCGTAAAAAGAGAGCATCTTGTCTGCGCGCTCCCATTCCGGAAACACGCCGATGCGGGGAATAAGAGCGTCGATTTCCGGATCGCTGCTCCACAGCACGCGCGCACCGACGAAGGAATTGCGCGTCGGTTCGCTGCCGCGCTCCGCAGCGGCCCGGATGTAGTCCTTCGTCATGTACTTCACGTCAAAATAACCGCCCGGGTATGTGCAATGGCCAAACACACATTCTGCCGTTTTTCCCGCTTCCGCTTTCTTCTCATACGCCTCGGGCGTGAGAATCACCAGCGCGTCGAGATCGGAGTCCGGCCGCTCGTTTCCCTTTGCAACGGAGCCGCCGAGCACGAGCGCAATCATGCCCTCCGTGCCTGCAAAATAGTCTTTCATCCGTTCCACGGATTCCATGTGGTGCTGATACATGTGTGCCTCCTGATTTTTGAAATAGAAAAGGGCGGCAGGCCATTCAGGGCCGATCCGCGAGCAGAACCTCGCTGTTTGTGCCGTAGAACACATCCGCGCGGCCGCTGATCAGGCGGCAGAGCTCCTCCATGCGCTGCCAGGTGTTCTCCACCTCAAATTCATAGCTGTGGCCCCACACGGCAAAGATCTGCACCGTTTCGGGCTCCGCACGCAGGAACGCTTCCGCCAGCTCAAACAGGCGGGGTCAGATGGTAACGGTTGAAGAGCTCCACCAGGCGGCGGTCCGTCTCCACCCCGTCGTCGCAGCTGAAAGTGACGGCTTTGTCAAATTCCCGGAACCATAAAACCACTCCCCTTGTCTTTGGATCCTGTTTTTCCGCAAAGGCGCACAGCGAATATGGAAAATGGTCAGCATTCGCCCGCTTCCGCGTCCAGAAACACACGGGAACCGGTGGCGCCCGTCTGGCCCTGGTATTTCCCCCGGTAAGGGTGCAGAGCAGCCTGATCCATCTGGGCAAACACGAGCTGGCCCACACGGCGGCCCGCTTTCAGCTCGATGGCGCACCGGTTTGCATTGTAGAGCTCCAGCGTGATTTCCCCGCGGAAGCCGGGATCGACCCAGCCCGCATTCTGAATAAACAGGCCCATCCTGCCCAGAGAGCTTCTGCCCTCCACAAAGGCTGTCAGGTAATCGGGCAGTTCCACATATTCCATTGTGGTGGCCAGCACAAACTGGTTCGGCAGCAGAAGATATGATTCACTGCGGATGGTTTTGTATGAAATCTCCTTTTCCAGCGTGACAATGCCGGAGGAAGTATCCTCCACTACGCTGAACGTGTCACCAAGGCGAATGTCCACACTGGCCGGCTGAATCTGCCCCTGGCCAAGCGGCGAAATGCGCAGGGTACCGTTTTCCAGCAGCGTTTGAATGGTACAGTCCGATAAAATCATGGCGCTTCTCCCCTTTTCTTCCTGCATTATATAAGAGAGAAATCAAATTGACAAGCCCCGACGGCACCGATATAATCAAAAAAGAGTAAACAAAGGGAGATTCCGCCATGCCTGTGCGCGACTTGACGTCAACAGAGGGCTTGCTGGAATGCGGCCGCATCCAAAACATTGCATTTGTCAGCCCCTGGGAGCCTGAAAAGCCGCCAGGAGCTGGAAAAAACGGACGCCCAGCGGGAGATTCCTGTTCCATTCAGATCGCTTTCTCCCATCCGGTACCTCATGGGGCCGTTTCGACACATGCCCTTGATGGAGTGCAGGCACAGTGTGTTCAGCATGGCGCACACGGTGAACGGGCAGTTTGTGAGCAATGGGATTTGCTACCGGTTTCGAAACAGGCGCTTCTACCACGATCTTTTTAAAGTCTGCCGCACATCGTTTACTTTGCATTCCTTTTGACATAATGAAGCACCCCATTTGTTAGACAGTATGGTATACTGAATAACAAATGGGGTGCAGTTCCATTTGGCTCCAAGCCTTGCTTGTTTTTGAGGACTAAAAAAGATAACATATACTCTTTTGAATTTATGGAGAGTAAAGTTTGAATAGGAGATGCTGTTTTGTTGTATAGGTGTGTAAAAATCAAGTAAAAAAGCTGGTGAAAAATTGCAGCTATCCTGTAAAATTAGATTATAACATATTCATTCTGCTTTGGCACCAATGAAACAATACAGAAAAAACAGTATCAAAGTCGTAGTCATAATTGTTTTTTCTTGTAATGATATACTCCATTCCAGAACTGATTTATCTTCTCCTTGTATACAATCATGTTTTGTTAAGACAAAATTGCCACTGTCTAAATAGTACATCACCGGTAATTTTGAAATATTGTTTTGCCTGTCAGTATGTATATACCGATGACACATTTCATGAAATAAATTATTCAGACTTAATTTTACATAATTTCTCTCGTCATCCAGGGAATACGCCGGAACAAATTTTTTAGTTGCCCGTAATAGTCCTTTGTCGTATTCAGCAAATGGCATATTTCTAAAGGATTCCAATTTTTAAGCTCTGCTTTTCCGCAAATAAATCCGCAAGACTTTCTATAGTTACCTACAGAAATTAACGCTTCCCGATAGAGCCCCAAGTCTGTCACTGATAGTCCGTCAACGACCGCCATAATATCAATATCGCTATTTTTTTCTTCATGCCGAAGATAGCTTCCTTGCAGCCCTATGTATATCAATCTTTTTCCAAAAGATTCTTTTCATACACTTATCAGGGAATCCATGTATTCGTCTATTCTAAACATTCCGGATCCCCTATTTCTTCATTGCCCAAGTATTTTATATGATCTTTTCCCTCATAATAATTCATGATCGGCCTACGCAATTTGGACGGATACAATGGCAATTTATTGAGTTCTGATAAATTTAACCAATCAAATCCGACTTGATTGGTATCACAATGGAGTGACGCATTTTGGGCTTTCCCAATATAATCACAAAGAAAGACCAGATCCACTCTGTGAAAGCTTTCTCCATGTACGCCTTCAATGACAAAAAGCAGATCTCTGCATTTTACTTCTATTCCAGTTTCTTCTCTTACTTCACGTTCGACAGTTTGAGGAAGAATTTCTTCATTTTCCTGACCGCCTCCCGGTAAAATGTACCATGTTTCAGTGTTGTCGCTAACTTTTATAGCCAACAATTTTTCTCCTTGAATGATGACAGCTTTAGCAGAGGTGCGTATTTGTTTTGACATATTTGCTCTCCTTTCATCAATGCCTAATTTGTTATACAAGTAGTGATTGATAAAAATTTGTCTGCGGAAGTTTTCGCCGCCTTGCCAGTCGCCGACCGCTCCGGAACCGGCGCTCGCACAAACAACCCCTTTGCCAAACAAAGAAAGCCACACTTCCGTGTGGCTTTCTTTGTTTGGCGGAGAAAGAGGGATTTGAACCCTCGCGCCGGTTACCCGACCTACTCCCT
>CAKNKY010000059.1 GCA_930987725.1 uncultured Anaeromassilibacillus sp.
TGTGCCCTGCGGCCGATCTCCCCTTTTCTCTCGCTGCTGGCCGGCTTACGCGGCCCTTCGGGCCGCAAACCGCCGGCTGACGGGGAAACGCTTGAAAAGCCAAGGAGCAAAGCTCAGCTTTTCAAGCGTTTCTGTGCGAAGGGGTACGCCTGTGCCCTGCGGCCGATCTCCCCTTTTCTCTCGCTGCTGGCCGGCTTACGCGGCCTTCGGCCGCAAACCGCCGGCTGATAAGGGAAACGCTTGAAAAGCCAAGGAGCAAAGCTCAGCTTTTCGAGCGTTTCTGTGCGTGGGGGATGCGCCGGGGCTTTCTCCCTGCCCGGGAAAACAGGAGCTCAGCGCAGGCCCACACTCGGAAATAACCGCGGGCGTGCGCGGCTCAAATACAGATACAAACCCGGTGCGCGACTTGCCCGGCGCAGCCGCGCGTGCGTGCGAGACGCGGGGAAGAAAAAGACACGGTGCGCGACTTGCCCACCGCAGGTGCAGGAGCCCGGCGCAGGCCCACACTCGGAAATAACCGCGTGCGTGCGCGGCTCAAATACAGATACAAACCCGGTGCGCGTCTTGCTCACCGCAGGTGCGCGGGCGTGCGAGGCTGGGCAAAGGCATAAACAGGGCAAACCGCTTTGCGGGCAGCCGACGCACCACAGGCTGCAGCGCGGGTGACGAGGCTTTCTGCGCAGATGGCCCTGCGCCGGGACGGCGCGTGCGCGTTGTGCTCGCCGCAGGCGCGGGTTTTCTCCCTGCCCGGGAAAACAGGAGCCCGGCGCGGGGCACACACCCGGAACCAGCCGCGTGCGTGCGAGGATGGGCGCAGATGCAAACACGGAGCGCGACTTGCCCACCGCAGGTGTGCTCACCGCAGGTGCAGGTGCGGAAAAAGCCCAGAAGCCGCTTTGCGGCTTCTGGGCTTTTGGCGAGGCGAACTTATTCAGCCTTCGGCGCGCCCACCGGGCAGGTGTTGGCGCAGGTGCCGCACTCCGTGCAGAGGTCGGCGTCGATGACGTACTTGCCGTCACCCTCGGAAATCGCGTTAACCGGGCACTCAGCAGCGCAGGCGCCGCAGGCAATGCACTCGTCAGAAATTACGTATGCCATGAAAAAAACACCTCCATATTGATGATACCTCTATCATACCATAAAAATTGCAAAATGCAAGGGAAATCCGGCGCAATTGTGGCTGGCTGCTTTTGCCGGGACCGGCCCCGGCCGCGCGGCCAAATTTGCGGCCGGGCACGCGCGGTTCAGCCCTTTTCCAGCTCCTTGAGGCGGTTGAGCTCGTCCTGCGAGAGTTTCTTGCCGCGCCCGGCGCGCAGCACGCGCACCTGCTTGACGCGGAAAGGCCGCGTCGCGCCGTCCGTCGAGCCTTCCAGGTGGATCTGCAGCACGCCGGTGAGCAGGTTCACCTCGTTCACGACGCCGCGCCCCTCCGGCGTGGAGACAAGCGACCCCACGGGCGGGGTGGAGCGGAGCAGATCGGCATACGCCTCCTGCTCGTATTTCAGGCAGCACATGAGCCGCCCGCATGCGCCGGAGATCTTCACCGGGTTGAGCGAAAGGCCCTGTTCCTTCGCCATCTTGATCGAGACGGGCTGGAACCCGCTCAGGAACGAGGCGCAGCAGAACGGCCGGCCGCAGATGCCCAGGCCGCCCACCATCTTCGCCTCATCGCGCACGCCGATCTGGCGCAGCTCAATGCGCGTGCGGAACACGGCGGCGAGATCCTTCACGAGCTCGCGGAAATCGACGCGTCCGTCCGCCGTGAAATAGAACAATATCTTCGAATGGTCAAACGTGTATTCCACGTTCACCAGCTTCATTTCCAGCTTGTGCGCCTCAATCTTGCGGCAGCAGATCTGAAACGCCGACTTCTCCTTCGCGGCGTTCTCCGCGAGGCGGTCGAGATCCTCGCGCGTGGCGACGCGGATCAGCTTTTTCAGCGGCTGCGGGGCCTCCGATTCCTCAATCTCGCGGTTCACGAGCGAGACTTCGCCGCATTCCACGCCGCGCGCCGTCTCCACAATCACGCGGTCGCCCAGGTTCAGCTTCGCGCCGTCCGGGTCGAAGTAGTAAATTTTTCCCACGTTCTGAAACCGAACGCCAATGATTTCCGTCATGCATAACCTCCTTCGCGCCGCCCGTCCCGGGCGGCGCCTCCGATAAAGCCGTTTGAAACGGACGAAAGCCCGTCTTTTTTTCTGTTTTCGCCGCGGCGATGCTTCGCCTTCACCGGCCGGCGGCCTGCCGCAGCGACGCGCACAGCGCCGTCACGAGCAGCGCGCTGTTCGCGTTGCGCTCCGCCTGCTCCGCGGCGCGGTTCGCCGCGTCCAGCAGGCGCGCCAGGCTTTCGCGCGTGAGCTCCCGCGAAAGGCGGCGGGCTTCCTCCGGCGCGGGGGACCGGCACGAGCCGCCGCCCGCCCGCAGCACGCACGCGTCGCGGAACAGCAGGCACAGCCCCTGCAGCACGGTGCGCAGCAGCGCCCTGTCGCGGCAGAGCGGGGCGGTGAGGAAGAGCAGCTCCGCCTCGCCGGGCGCGCTCACGGCGCGGGCGATCTGCGCGAGCAGCTCCGGGTCCGCCCCGCACGGCGCTTCCCCCGGCAGCCGGAAGGACTGCACGCGGGAGCGCACGGTGGGCAGCAGCGCGGACGCGGAGGGCGCGGTGAGCAGGAAGAGCACGCCGGCCGGCGGCTCCTCGAGCACCTTGAGCAGCGCGTTCTGCGCCTGCTCGGACATCGCCTGCGTTTCCAGCAGCACGAAGACGCGGCGGGCGGCCTCGTTCGGCTTGATAAAGGCGTCGCTGCGCACGGAGCGGATCACGTCCACGTGGAAGGACCGCGCTGCGCCGGAGCCGCCCTCCACGCGCAGATCCGGGTGGGAGCCTGCGAGCGCCTTCACGCAGTTCGGGCACACGCCGCAGGGCCGCTCGCCTGCGCCGGAGCAGAGCGCCGCGCGCGCCAGCAGCAGCGCCGTGCCGCGCCGCTCTTCGGCCGTGCCGCCCTCCAGCAGCGCCGCGTTCGGCAGCCGATCGCCGCCGAACGCGGCCGTGAGCTGCCGCTGCAGTTTCCCGTCTTTCACCAAGCCGCCAAAATTCATGAAACGCCTCCTGCGCCGCGCGCCCCTTTTTAGAAAGATCAGGGGCGGCCCGAAAGCCGCCCCGTCTGGTGCAAAGGAAAAAACGCCCGGTTTTTTATGCCTTCTTTATACCTTCTCGAAGCGATCGACGTTCAGCACGAAGATGGTCGCGCCGCCCACGGTGACCTCCACCGGGAAGGAGGTGTACATGCCCACGTCCATCGTGGTGGCGCTGGGCACGAGCTGGGTGCGGCGGCTGCTCTGTTTGGCAATGATATCGATCACGCGGTCCACTTTCTCATCATCCACGCCGCAGATGAAGGTGGTGTTGCCTGCCTTGAGGAAGCCGCCTGTGGTGGCGAGCTTCGTGGCGTAAAAGCCGTTCTTTGTCAAAGCGGAAGCAACCATGCTGCTGTCGTCGTTGCTCACAATCGCGAATATCAGTTTCATAATAAGGACACCTCTCTATCCTTGCATTTGGGACGCCCGCGCCCGGGTTGCGCACCGGGGAAACGCACCGGCTGCCCTGTGCCCTATTTTAGCACAAAGCAACAGAAAAAGCCAGTAGATTCTTGCAGCTGCCGGTTAATTTTCTTGCTCCGCCTCAAACTCGTCGGCGTCGCCGAACACGAACTTCACGAGATCCTCGCTGCACGCTTCGCGGTCCGGCACGAGCACGGCCATGCCGTTCACATAGGTCGCGTCATAGTTGCCGTCGCCCGGCACGCGCGACTGGTGCACGTCGTAGTTCAGATAGGTGAGCGACTGCGAGGCCAGGTTCAGGATGTAGTTGCGGCTCATGTTCGTCTGGATCAGGTTGAGCGTGTTGGCCAGGATGTTGTTGATCGTGCCGATGTCCGAGCCCTTGAACTTGTTCACGAGCGAGGAGAACACCTTGCGCTGGCGCTCCGTGCGCTCGAAGTCGTCGCCGATGGCGCGGATGCGGCTGTAATAGCGGGCCTGCGCGCCGCTGAGCGTGAAGGTGCCCTCGGAAAGGTTCCAGCGCGGGTCTCCGGAATAGCGGTTCACAAGGTTCGCCTCGTCCTGCGTGAGCGTGATGTCCACGCCGCCCATGGCGTCGATGATCTCGGTGAACGCGTCAAAATCGACGACGATCCAGCGATCAATGTCGATGCCGAAGTTTGCCTCGATCGTGGAGACGAGCAGCGTCGGCCCGCCGTAGCTGTAGGCCACGTTGATGCGCTGCGAGCCGTTGTTCGGGATTGCCACATACATGTCGCGCATGAAGGACGTCACCTTGAGCTGCTTGTGGCGCGTGTCGATTGTGACAAGCATCATGCTGTCGGTGCGGCCCACGTCGTTCACCTGGTAATCGTCCACGCCCATGACGAGCAGGTTCACGATGCTGTCGTCATGCCAAAGGCCGTTCACCTTCTTCAGGCCGTCGCTGATCTGCCCGGCTTCCTCCTCCAGGCCGGATTCCAAGGGATCCTCATCCCGGGGCTCGCTGTCGGCGCTCGTGGCCTGGAAGGGGTTGTCGCCGGCCGTCTGCTCGTCGATCACGGTGTTGATGCGCCCCAGCATGGATTCGGCATACACGCACGCCACGCCGGCGAACAGGAACACCACGCTCACAAACAGGATGGCAATGTTGCGCGCCAAAACAGCCTTGCGGGTGCGCGGCTTTGTTTTCAGGTGGCGGAGGTTCCGATCCTCCTGGCTTTGTTTCATGGAAAAGGCCCCTTTCCTCTTTGCTTCTCAAAATGATCTCCCGGCGCGTGCGCGTTCGGGAGCGGTTCACGGTTCTTCACCCGGCCCGCAGCCGGTTTCCTGCTCGTCGAGCGTCAAGGCGTAGGCCGGCAGGAATTCCCGCAGGAAGCAGTCCGCCTCCGGCAGGTGCATCCCCTCGATCGCCCGGCGCGTGCTCTGCTCCGCGCGCGCAAACTCCAGGTTCCCGGCGCGGCGTTCCTCCACGCACTTGATGAGGGCGGAAAGTTTGTCCGCCGCTTTCACCAGGCGGCGCAGCTCCTCTTCCCCGCCCTTGCCATCCTCCGCGAGCAGCGGGCGGTAAACAGGGCGCAGATCCTCCGGCAGCGCGCCGAGCAGCCGGGCGCGGGCGTGTTCCTCCACCGCGGCGTAGGAATCGCGCAGCGCGCGGGAGCCGTATTTCACGGGCGTCGGCAGATCGCCGGTGAAAATCTCCGGCGCGTCGTGGAAGAGCGCGAGCGCGGCGGCCCGCTCCGGCGAAACGCTGCCGCCGAAGCGCGTGTTGCGCAGCACGGCCAGCGCGTGTGCGATCACCGCCGTTTCAAAGCTGTGCTCGCACAGGTTTTCCTCGCGTGTGCAGCGCATCAGGCCCCAGCGGTGGATGTGCTTCATGCGCGAGAGCAGGGCAAAAAAATGGCGCACTGCGCACCCCCCTTCCTGTGCCGCTTTTTCACGGATTCTGCCGCAATTGGCCGGTATCCCTTTTACTATAAGGGAAGAGCGCGGATTTTGCAAGTTTCGTCACAGTTTTTTAACTTTTTCTTTCCGCCCGACTGTGCTATACTGTTAGGAGGCTGCGCGGGCCTTGCGCGGCCGGTGCGGGCGCGTGTGCGCCGCCCGGCGGCAGGCTCCGCCTATAAGACGTTTCTTCCCTGAAAAAGGTTTCGGAAAGGGGGACTTTTTATGACGGCCGCCGCCGAAAGACTCGAGGAGCTGCGCCGGGAGATCCTGGCCCGCTGGCGTTCCCGCTATGTGTGGCGCGCTTTCGGGATCGGATTCCTCGTGGCGCTGCTCTTTTTCCTGCCCTTCATGATTTACGACAACGGGTATTTCCTCTTCTACGGCGACTACAACGTGCAGCAGGTGCCGTTTTACCGGATGTGCCACGACGCCGTGCGCAGCGGGAACATCGGCTGGAGCTGGACGACCGACCTCGGCGCGAACTTCATCGGCAGCTACAGCTTCTATCTGCTGGGCAGCCCTTTCTTCTGGCTCACGATCCCTTTCCCCAGCGAGGCCGTGCCCTATCTCATGGGGCCGCTGCTCATCCTGAAATTTGCGTGCGCCTCGGCCACGGGCGCGCATTACCTGCGCCGCTACGTGATCCGCGCGGACGCCGCCGTGCTCGGCGGCCTGCTCTACGCCTTTTCGGGTTTTTCCGTCTACAACATCTTTTTCAACCACTTCCACGAGGCGATCGTGTTCTTCCCGCTGCTCCTGTGGGCGCTCGACGAATACATGGCCACGCGGCGGCGCGGCGTGTTCGCGCTCTTCGTGTTCGTGTGCTGCTTCGTGAACTATTATTTCTTCGTGGGCCAGGTCGTGTTCACGCTGATCTATTTCTTCCTGCGCCTGATTGTGCGCGACTGGAAGCTCAACCTGCGCGATTTCCTGCTGCTGTTCTGCGAGGCCGTCACGGGCGTGCTGCTCTCGTGCGTGCTGCTCGTGCCCACGGTGCTGGCCGTGGTGCAGAACCCGCGCGTCGATAACCCGCCGGAGGGCTGGAGCGCGCTGCTCTATGGCTGGAACCAGCGCTACATCCACATTTTAGAATGCTTCTTCTTCCCGCCGGATATTCCCGCCCGGCCGAATTTCACGCCGGACAGCGAGGCCAAGTGGGCGTCGCTCGGCGCGTGGCTGCCGCTGTTCTCCATGACGGGCGTCATCGGTTTCCTGCAGAAGCGCGGGAAGCACTGGCTTAAAACGCTGCTGCCGCTGCTCTTCCTCATGGCCTTCGTGCCGATCCTCAACGCGGCGTTCCAGCTCTTCAATGCCAGCTATTATGCGCGCTGGTTCTACATGCTCACGCTCATGATGAGCCTCGCCACCGTGATGGCCGTGGACCGCCCCGGCGTGAACTGGGGCCGCGCCCTGCGCTGGACGATCGCCATCACGCTCGGCATTGCCCTGCCCATCGGCCTCATGTGGCAGACGGTGCAGAACGACGACGGCTCCGAGAGCGTCACGTTCGGGCTGGAGGATTACCCCACCCGCTTCTGGAGCTATGTGGCCATCGCGCTGCTGAGCCTGCTTTTGCTCGCCATCCTGCTGCGCTGGCTGTTCCGCAGCCGCCGCCGGTTCCTGCGGCTGGCCATCTTCGGCGTGTCGCTCATCACGGTGGTGTATGCGCTCTATTTCATCGCCCTCGGCAAGACGCAGAGCGACGACACGCACAAATTCATCATCCCCTATGCGCTCAACGGCGGCGAGGACATCTCCCTGCCGGACACCGAAAACTGCCGCATCGACATCTATGACGGCATGGACAACCAGGCCATGTTCTGGCAGATCCCCACCATCCAGGCGTTCCACAGCATCGTGCCGGGCTCCGTCATGGAGTTCTATCCCACCATCGGCGTCCAGCGGGACGTCGGCTCCCGCCCGGACACGGACGTCTACGGCCTGCGGGGCCTCACCTCCTGCCGCTGGCTGTTCGACCCGATCCCCATGGGCGGCAACTTCGGCGGCGCGGACGGCCAGACGCCCGAGATGCCCGGCTGGACGTACTACGCCGATCAGAACGGCTTCCACATCTGGGAAAACCAGTATTACATCCCGATGGGCTTTTCCTATGACTATTACATCACGCGCGAGGAATACGACGCCGTGACGGAGTCGAACCGCCACCTGCTGCTGCTCAAGGCGATTGTGCTCTCGGACGAGCAGGCCGAGCGGTATGACGGGATCCTGCAGCACGCAGACACGCTCTCCCTGCCGGAAACGGAGGAGGGCGGCGTGCCCGGCCTTTCGGACGGCACGGAGACCGTCTCCCCCTCCGGCGGCTCGGACGTCGTGTTCACCTACACGGAGGAAGCCTATTACCAGGACTGCCTCGACAGGCGGTCCATGTCCTGCAGCAGCTTTTCGCGCGACAACGGCGGCTTTTCCGCCGTGTTCACCTCCGACCGGGAACGGCTCGTGTTCTTCAGCGTGCCGTATGAGAGCGGCTGGAGCGCCACCGTGAACGGCGAGCCGGCGCAGGTGGAGAAGGTGAACGTCGGGTTCATGGCCGTGAAGGTGCCGGCCGGCACGAGCGAGATCCGCTTTGACTACAGCACCCCGGGCCTGCGCTTCGGCGCCGTCGTGAGCGCGGCCGGCGTGCTGATCCTCATCCTCTATCTGCGGCTGGCCCGCCGGTTCGACCGGGCGGCCAAACAAAACGGCCAGGGAGGGAAACAAGACGATGAAGCCAACGGTCTATCTGGTGATTCCGTGCTATAACGAGGAGGAAGTCCTGCCCGAAACGGTGCGGCAGCTCACGCAGCGCCTCTCGGAGATGCAGGCGCAGGGGCTGGCCGGCGAAGGGAGCCGCATGCTCTTCGTGGATGACGGCAGCCGCGACGGCACATGGCGGCTCATCGAGTCGTTTGCGGGCGAAAACCCGCTTGTGCGCGGGCTGAAGCTGGCGCACAACCGCGGCCATCAGAACGCCCTGCTTGCCGGGCTCATGGAAGCCCGCACATGCGCGGACTGCGCCATCAGCCTGGACGCCGATCTGCAGGACGACGTCTCCGTGCTGCCGCAGTTCGTGCAGAAATTCCTCGAAGGCTGCGACGTCGTCTACGGCGTGCGCAGCAGCCGCGAAACGGATACGCTCTTCAAGCGCGCTACGGCGCAGGGGTTTTACCGCTTCATGAAGCTGCTGGGCGTGGAGCTCGTGTACAACCACGCGGATTACCGGCTCATGAGCCGCCGCGCGCTCGACGCGCTGGCCGAATACCGTGAGGTGAACCTGTTCCTGCGCGGCGTGGTGCCGCTCATCGGCTACCGCAGCGATTACGTGTTCTATGAGCGGCACGAGCGGTTTGCCGGCGAATCGAAGTATCCGCTGCGCCGCATGCTCGCCTTCGCGCTGGACGGCATCACCTCGTTCAGCGTCAAGCCCCTGCGGCTGATCTCCACGCTTGGCCTGCTCGTGTCGGCGGGCAGCGTGGCGGGCCTGCTCTATGCGCTGATCTCGCACTTCTGCGGCCACACCGTGGCCGGGTGGACGGCCATCGTGTGTTCCATCTGGCTTTTGGGCGGCGTGCAGCTTCTGTGCGTCGGCGTGGTGGGCACGTATGTGGGCAAAATCTACAGCGAGGTCAAGGCAAGGCCGCGCTACCGTGTGGAACAGAAAACAGGGGAGGATCGGCCGCAGGACGGCCGCCCGCCCTTGCCATAAATTTTTTATCAGTTCGGAGTGAAAAACAGCTATGAAAATGATCAGAAAAATGACCGCCCTGCTGCTCGCCCTGTGCGTGGCGCTCGGCGCTGTCTCCTGCTCGAGCGCCGACCAGAGCTGGAGCGCGGAAAAAGACGGCGATCGCCTGCCTGTCGGCGTGTACGTCTACAATCTTTACGCCGCCATTTCCCTGGCGCAGACGCAGGACGGCGTGGACACCTCCGCCAACCTGCTGGAGCAGGAGATCGACGGCCAGCCCGCCGAGGAATGGATCCGGAACGAAGCCATGCGCATGACGAAGGAGATCTATTACCTGCGCAGCGAGCTGGAAGCGCGCGGCATCCCGCTCACGGACGACGAGCAGACGCATGCCGAGAGCCTGGCCAGCTCCCAGTGGGGCTATGTGCCGGATTCCGTGAAGAAGTATGTGTCGCTCGACTCGTTCACCATCGCTTATGGTGAGCTTTCCGTCATGATGCGCAAGCTGTTTGACAGCATGTACGGCGAGGGCGGCGAGCGCGAGGTCTCGGAGGACGAGCTGCGCACGCAGTTTGAGTCCACCTATTATGACTTCGACTATGTGCTCTCCTCCCTGCAGTACAAGACCGAAGGCGAGCTCACGGGCGCCGAGGGCGAATCCGATGAGATGACCGACGAGGAGGCCGAGGAGCGCAAGGCCCTGTTCGACGGCTACGCCGTCGACATCAACAACGGCGTGACGACGATGGCTCAGGCCGCCCAGTTCTATGCCGATCTCGTCGGCTCCACCGACACCGAGCCCAGCCATGAGCTCGTGAACGGCGACACGCTTGATTCTTCGTTTCCCTCCGAGGTGAAGACGGCACTCGACGAGATGGAGGCGGGCGAAGCGCGCAGCATTGAGGTCACGATCCTGAGCAAGGGCGTGCTCCTGCTGCAGAAGAACGACATCACCGCCGACACCGACGATTTCCTCGCGGACGAGAACAACCGCGACACGCTGCTCACCTCCCTGAAGGCCGATGAATTCAACGGCGAGCTCGACGCTGCCGTGGACGCCTTCGAGGGCGTCACGTTCAACGACGCGGCCCTCTCCGGCTACCACGCCTCCGAATTCTACACCGCCCCGTAACACACCTGCACCTGCGGTGAGCAAGACGCGCACTGTGTCTTTTTCTTCCCCGCGTCTCGCACGCACGCGCACCTGCGGTGGGCAAGTCGCGCACCGGGTTTGTGTCTGCATTTGAGCCGCGCATGCACGCGGTTCTTTTTGGGTGCGCGGCTGCGCCGAGCAAATCGCGCACCGGGTTTGTGTCTGCATTTGGACCTCGCACGCGGTTCTTTCCAGGTGCAAGCCCGCGTTGCGCTCCTGTTTTCCCAAACAAGCAGAAGGCCCGGCCCCTGTTCCCTGCGGCCGGGAGGGAGCTTGCCGGGCAAAAGCCTGCGCTAAACTTCCATGAATATGTAAAACGTGGGGCCAAACGTTCCCCCACGCACAGAAACGCCCGAAAAGCTGGGTCCGTTGCAAAATGATCCAAAAAAACGAGCGAGGTTTGGAGCCCGAAAGGGT
>CAKNKY010000060.1 GCA_930987725.1 uncultured Anaeromassilibacillus sp.
ATATTCCTGCACCAGGGGCTCTTTTTGTGCTGTCTGCACAATCTGGGGCAGTTCATTTGACCTTGCGGGGCGCTCTCCATTCATGCAGATGCGGGAAACGGTTCAGGGCTTACGCCTTGGCGCGCTTCTCCTTCACGGCAGCCTGCGCGGCGGCCAGACGGGCAATCGGCACGCGGAACGGGCTGCAGGACACATAGTTCAGGCCCACGTTGTGGCAGAACTCGACGGAGGTCGGGTCGCCGCCATGCTCGCCGCAGATGCCGAGGTGGATGTCCGGGCGGGTCTTGCGGCCCAGCTCGGCAGCCATCTTCACCAGCTTGCCCACGCCCTTCTGGTCGAGGTGAGCAAACGGATCGGACTCGTAGATCTTGTTCTCGTAGTAGTAATCGAGGAACTTGCCGGCGTCGTCACGGCTGAAGCCGAACGTCATCTGGGTCAGGTCGTTCGTGCCGAAGCTGAAGAACTCGGCCTCGGTGGCGATCTCGTCGGCCGTCAGAGCAGCGCGCGGGATCTCGATCATGGTGCCCACCTTGTACTTCATGTCAAGGCCGGACTCGGCAATGATCTTGTCCGCCGTCTTCACAACGACGTCCTTCACGAACTTGAGCTCCTTGACCTCGCCCACGAGCGGGATCATGATGTAAGGCGTGATCTTGTACTGGCCCTTCTTCGTCACGTTGATGGCAGCGTTGATCACAGCGGTGGTCTGCATCTCGGCGATCTCCGGGTAGGAAACAGCCAGACGGCAGCCGCGGTGGCCCATCATCGGGTTGAATTCATGCAGGCTGTCGATGACCTCATGCAGGCGCTCCACGGTGATGCCGAGCTCGTCGGCGATCTCCTTGATGTCCTCTTCCTTGGTGGGGAGGAACTCATGGAGCGGCGGGTCGAGGAAGCGGATGGTAACCGGGCAGCCTTCCATGGCCTCATAGAGAGCCTCGAAGTCGCCCTGCTGATACGGCATGATCTTCGCGAGAGCCTTCTTGCGGTCCTCGGTGTTGTCGGCGACGATCATCTCGCGCATGGCCTTGATTCTCGTCTCCTCGAAGAACATATGCTCGGTGCGGCACAGGCCGATGCCCTGCGCGCCGAACGCGCGGCCCTGCTTGGCGTCGCGCGGGGTATCCGCGTTCGTCCAGACCTCGAGCTTGCGGTACTTGTCCGCCCAGCCCATGAAACGGCCGAAGTCGCCGGAGATGGAAGCCGCGGTGGTCGGAATGGCCTCGGCATAGATGTTGCCGGTGGAGCCGTCGATGGAAATGTAGTCGCCTTCCTTGATGGTCAGGCCGGCGAGCGTGAACTGCTTGTTGGCATAGTCGACAATGATGTCGCCGCAGCCGGAGACGCAGCAGGTGCCCATGCCGCGGGCCACAACGGCCGCGTGGGAGGTCATGCCGCCGCGAACGGTCAGGATGCCCTCTGCAACAGCCATGCCCTCGATGTCCTCAGGGGAGGTCTCCAGGCGGACGAGAACGACCTTCTCGCCGTTTTCATGCCAGGTCTTCGCGTCCTCAGCGGAGAACACGACCTTGCCGCAGGCAGCGCCGGGGGAGGCAGCCAGGCCCTTGCCGATGACCTTGGCCTTCTTCACGGCCTCGGCATCGAACTGCGGGTGCAGCAGAGCGTCGAGCTGCTTCGGCTCCACGCGCAGCACAGCCTCTTCCTCGTCGATCATGCCCTCGTCCACGAGGTCGACGGCGATCTTCAGAGCAGCGGCGGCGGTGCGCTTGCCGTTACGGGTCTGCAGCATGTAGAGCTTGCCATTCTCGATGGTGAACTCCATGTCCTGCATGTCCTTATAGTGCTTCTCCAGGCGGTCTGCAATGGAGGCAAACTGCTCATAAACCTCAGGCATGTCCTGCTTGAGCTGAGCAATCGGGGCAGGCGTGCGGACGCCGGCCACAACGTCTTCGCCCTGGGCGTTGATGAGGTACTCGCCGAACAGAGCCTTCTCACCGGTGGCAGGGTTGCGGGTGAACGCAACGCCCGTGCCGGACTTGTCGCCGGAGTTGCCGAACACCATGGCCTGCACGTTGACGGCGGTGCCCCAGTCATAGGGGATCTCGTTCATGCGGCGGTAGACGTTGGCGCGGGGGTTATCCCAGGAACGGAACACGGCCTTGACGGCTTCCATAAGCTGCACCTTCGGGTCGCTCGGGAAGTCCTCGCCCTTTTCCTCCTTGTAGAACGCCTTGAAGCGGTTCACAAGGTCCTTCATGTCGTCGGTGTCGAGCTCGGTGTCGAGCTTCACGCCCTTTTCGGCCTTCTTCTGGTCGATGATCTCCTCGAAGCGCTTCTTGGAGAGCTCCATGACAACGTCGGAGAACATCTGGATGAAGCGGCGATAGGAGTCATAGGCAAAGCGGGGGTTGTTCGTGAACTTGGCAAGGCCCTCGACGACGACGTCGTTCAGGCCCAGGTTCAGGATGGTGTCCATCATGCCAGGCATGGAAGCGCGGGCGCCGGAACGAACGGAAACGAGCAGCGGGTTCTCCGGATCGGCGAACTTCTTGCCGCAGATTTCCTCCATCTTGCCCAGGTATTCATAGATCTCGGCCTCGATCTCAGCGTTGATCTGGCGGCCGTCCTTGTAATACTGGGTGCAGGCCTCCGTCGTGACGGTGAAGCCCTGCGGAACAGGCATGCCGGCTCTGGTCATCTCGGCAAGGTTTGCGCCCTTGCCACCCAGGAGCTCACGCATGTCCTTGTTCCCTTCCGAGAACAGGTACACATACTTGTGGCTCATGTCAATTACCTCCTAATTCGTATTGGCGAACGAGCAGAATGATAAATAGAGAAAGATGATAATTTGCTCGTCTTGTATTATAACAAAAGATGGGCACAAATTCCAGATGATTTTTGCTTAAAAGCGAAGGAATATTTTGTGCGTCCTTCTGTTCTTTTGTAGATCTTTGGCATTATGCCGATTTTTCGCCGCAATCATGTTTTCACTTGCAAATTGTTCCAACTGCTGAGATAATAGAAAAAGGAAGAATATTTTTGGTGAATTCCGGCAAGCGGAATCAGAACGGACCGTCCGCCGGGCGGGCTTCCCGGCCCGGCGTTTCTCAGAGTTTTTCGAACAGGAGGGAGATCCGCATTGAATTTACACGGAAAGGATATTAAAATCTTCTCCGCCGGGTCCAGCAAGAACATGGCGCTCAGCATCTGTTCGTGCCTGGGGCTCACGCCCGGGCGCTGTGCGGTGGGCAAATTCAGCGACGGCGAGACGAGCGTTTCCCTGCAGGAAAGCGTGCGCGGCTCGAGCTGCTTCATCGTGCAGAGCACCTGCGCGCCGGTGAACGACAATCTCATGGAGCTGCTCATCCTGATCGACGCCATGCGCCGCGCCTCCGCCAACAGCATCACCGCCGTGATCCCCTATTTCGGCTATGCCAGGCAGGACCGCAAGGCCAAGGCGCGCGACCCGATCTCCGCCAAGCTGGTGGCCGATCTCATCAGCACCGCCGGGGCGGACCGCGTTGTGTCGCTGGATCTGCACGCAGCCCAAATCCAGGGCTTCTTCAACATTCCCGTCGATCACCTGCTGGGCGCGCCCATCCTCGCGTCCTACATGAAGGATCGCATCGGCCCGGCGGTGGACGAGTATGTTGTCGTGTCCCCCGATCTCGGTTCCGTCACGCGGTCGCGCAATTTTGCCGAGCGCATCGGCTGCCCGCTGGCCATTGTGGACAAGCGCCGTCCCCGCGCCAACGTGAGCGAAGTGATGAACGTCATCGGCGATGTCGGCGGCAGGCATATAGTGCTCGTGGACGACATGATCGACACCGCCGGCACGCTGTGCAACGCCGCCAAAGCCGTGATGGAGCGCGGCGCCCTGAGCGTGACGGCCTGCGCCTCGCACGGCGTGCTCTCCGGCCCTGCGCTCGAGCGCCTTGAGGAAAGCCCGATCGACGAGGTCATCCTGCTCGACACCATTGAGCTGCCGCCGGAAAAGCGGATCCCGAAGATCCGCCAGCTCTCCGCCGCACCCGTCTTCGCCGAGGCGATCTCCCGCATCAACGAAGACCGCCCCGTGAGCCCCATGTTCGTGTGAGACGCGTCCGGCCTTCCACCCGCCCCGCGCGGGGCGGCAGAGAAAAAAACAGCTCTCTTTGCAGGATTTTGGCGAGAAAGTTCTTATAATTCGGCAAGAGCGCTTTTTTCCCTGCCTATTTTGATGATTTTACTATGTTTCTGCAACTTTGAAAAATAAAATTGCATTTTCCCCTTGACAATCCTCAGAAATGTGATAGGATAAAGGCCAGAGGACAAAGACGTTTCCCGGGAACGCCTTTGTCCTCTTTTTTGCGCCTTCCGCCGGCGGCCACGCGAAGCCGCTGCGGCTCCCGGCGCTATCACGCAGGAGGGATACAACGTGGACTATTCGCTCATCGATACGCTTTGGGTTTTCCTTGCGGCCATTCTCGTTTTCTTCATGAATCTGGGCTTTGCCAGCGTGGAAGCCGGCTTCGCCCGCTCCAAAAACACCGTCAACATCCTATCGAAAAACTTCATCGTGTTTGCCGTCTCCTCGCTCGGCTTCCTGCTGCTCGGCTGGGGCCTGATGTTCGGCGGCGACAACCCGATGCTCGGCACGGAACACCTGTTTGTTCTGGGCAATCAGGACCTGTCCTTCTATGATGAAACGCTCACGTCCAGCGTGCCGTTCTGGGGCAAGTTCTTCTTCCAGCTCGTGTTCTGCGGCACCGCTGCCACCATTGTTTCCGGTGCGGTGGCGGAGCGCGTCAAATATGTTTCGTTCATCATCTTCTCGTTCGTCCTCACGCTCGTGATTTATCCCATTGTGGGCCACTGGGTGTGGGGCGGCGGCTGGCTGGCCGACCTCGGTTTCCAGGACTTCGCCGGCGACGCGGTGGTGCACTCCCTGGGCGGCTGGTCCGCGCTGGCGGGCGCCATGCTGCTCGGCCCCCGCATCGGCAAATACGGCAAGGACGGCTCCATCAAGGCCATTCCGGGCCACAGCATGTCTCTGGCCGTCATCGGCCTGTTTGTTCTCTGGCTCGGCTGGTTCGGCTTTAACCCCGGCTCCACAATGAGCTTCCAGAACCCGAGCGATGTCATGCACATCCTCATGACGACGAACACCTCCGCCATTGCAGCCGTGCTCACCTCCACCATTACCTCTTGGATCACGCTCAAAAAGCCTGATCTGGGCATGACGATCAACGGCTGCCTCGCCGGCCTTGTGGCCATCACCGGCAGCTGCGCCTACGTTTCCATTGAATCCTCGCTGCTCATCGGCGCCATCTCCGGCGTGCTTGTGGTGTTTGCCGTCGGCTTCTTCGACAGACGCAGGATCGACGATCCCGTGGGCGCCACGGCCGTCCATCTCTGCTGCGGCGTGTTCGGCACGCTGTGCGTGGGCCTCTTCTCCCAGGAGGGCGTGACCTCCCTGGCCACGAAGAACGGCCTCTTCTTCGGCGGCGGCTTCGGCCCCTTCGGCATCCAGCTGCTCGGCGTTGCCGCCATCGGCGTGTTCTCCTTCGTCTCCTCCGGCCTCGTGTGGCTCGTGCTCAAGAAGACGATAGGCATCCGCGTTACCCGCGAGGAAGAACTGCAGGGCCTTGACATCGGCGAGCACGGCAACGTGGCTTACCCCGACTTCGCCCTGGTGGCCGAATCCGCCGAGGGTGCGGAGGACAATTACACGCCCGTTCCCGCTTCTGCCGCGGTCCGTCCCGCCGCTCCGGCCGGCGCCGTGCCGGTGGAGGAAGCGGTGCCCGTGGTGCACAGGGAGCATGAGGGCGCCAAGATCACGAAGGTTACGGTCCTCATGAACCAGACGAAGTTCACCGATCTGCAGGAAGAGCTCGATCGCCTCGGCATCACCGGCCTTACGGTGACGAACGTGTTCGGCTACGGCGCGCAGAAGGGCCACACCGTGTATTTCCGCGGCAACCCCGTCTCCTCGCGCCTGCTGCCCAAGGTCAAGATCGAGATCGTGGTCTGCAAGCTCCCGGTGGATACGCTCATCCATACCATTCAGAAGACGCTCTACACCGGCAGCTATGGCGACGGCAAGATCTTCCTCTATGATGTGGAGGATGTCGTGAAGATCCGCACCGGGGAACGCGGCTTCGACGCGCTGCAGGATGAAGCGCCTGCCGACAACTGATTTTGCCCGGTCGGGCCTTCTCCGGGCTTGTCCTGATACATGTTTCCTGCACAGGACAAAAGAAAAAGGAAGCCTTGAACAAGGTGCGGCAACGAAGAAAATATACAAAGCGGCGGCGCAGCCTTTCGGTTGCGCCGCCGCTTTGCGTTGCCAGGCTGTGTTCCACGGCCGCTGCTTTTTGTTTGGAGCGTGTACCGCAATTTTGCCAACCGGATTTGTCCAGGGCTTCCGCCGCAAGCCCTTCAGGATCGGCATTGCAGCTCTACAAAGCTTTTCTAATTTGTTGTTGCGCTTAGCTTGACCACATTTCCTTTGCCGGCTGCAAAGGAAAAAAATTTGGAAATCACGAATTTTGGCGTCTATATTCGTTTGCGCTCAGATGATATCGCTGCTTAAATTTCCGGCAGAAATACCCGGTATCCAAAAAGCCTGTATCAGCTGCAATGGAGGAAATAGATTTTTGCGTGCTCCTCAACTGTGTTGCCGCTTGCGTCAGCCGATACTGAATCAGATAGGATACCGGAGAGGTTTGAATGCAGGAACGGAAGATATGCAAAGCTCCGCTTTTGCTCATCGGGACAGAGCTCGCTATCATATCAAGCGTGATCGCCTCCTTGTAATGATTGTGAATATATTGCATCATGATTTGCAGTTTTGCCTGTCTGTGATTTAAACGGCGCACAGCCGGTGAAATGCTGTCCATATCCATGTTTTGATACAGGATATCCCAACATTGAAGCAGCAGTTGTATAGTATGCAGTTCGTTTCCGCCATTTGTTTCCTGGATAGAAAAAATCCGGTTCAAAGTTTCTAAGATATGATGCTGCCATGCCACATCCGGCTGCAACACCTGGAAGGCTACAGAGGAACGGAGAACAGGCTTGACATATTTTTCATAAATCAAAGTATCTTCCGGTGCAAGCAGCGTTGCGTCAAATACTATATTCGGGCAAAAAGCACTGCTTTGTGCTTCATACCGGTGAAGCGTCCCTCTATTGATAAAAACGCCGCTTCCTTCGGACAGCTCTATCCTGTTGTCCCCGGCAAAACAGATCGCCGCGCCTTTCTCAACAAGCAGGAATTCCAATTCGTTGTGCCAATGCCAGTCAATCCGATGAAAATCAAACTCCCAAATATTTTCCGGATAATACGCGAAGGGATACGCCTGGCTTCCGTGAACGACGGTTTCCCTCAGGGTGTCATCCGTATGAATTTTATATGCTCCCATAGGCGCCCTTCCTGTATGCAGATAAAATTTTCAGATATTGTACCATAAACAGATGATAAAATCCACTGTATAAAGCATTTACCTGTGATATAATCCATACGATTTTTGCAGAATGCAGGTGAGGACAAATGAAAAGCCAATATAATAAAACGATCACGGCCTGTTTTGTCGGATATATTGTGCAGGCGGTCGTGAACAATTTTGTGCCATTGCTATTTTTACATTTTCAAACCACCTATGAGATACCCCTTTCCCAGATTACGCTTCTGGTGACCTTTAATTTTGGAATCCAGCTTTTGACGGATCTGGTTTCCGTCGCATTTGTAGATAAAATTGGATATCGGGCATCTATGATCCTCGCTCACGCTTTGGCCGCTTCCGGACTTCTTTTTCTCACCATACTTCCGGAGATTCTTCCGGTTCCGTTCATAGGTATTTTAATTTCTGTGATGATCTATGCCGTCGGCGGCGGATTATTGGAAGTCCTCGTCAGCCCGGTTGTAGAAGCATGCCCTTCTGACAATAAAGAAAAAGCCATGAGCATGCTGCACTCATTTTATTGTTGGGGGCAGGCGGGGGTTGTGCTCATTTCCACCCTGTTTTTCTTCGCGGCAGGTATAGACAACTGGAAAATCCTCGCAATTATATGGGCGCTGCTTCCGGTTTGCAACGCCATTGTTCTTACGAAAGCTCCCATAGCGCCCTTGATCAAAGAAGGGGATTCCGGCTTGAAAATCAAGGAATTGTTCCGGCTGAAAGTATTCTGGGTTTTATGTGTCATGATGCTTTGCGCCGGCGCCAGCGAACAGGCAGTGAGCCAGTGGGCCTCTACCTTTGCCGAAAAAGGCCTTGGTATTTCCAAAACATTGGGCGATTTGGCAGGGCCGATGGCGTTTGCGGTCCTGATGGGGCTTTCCAGATTATTTTACGGCAAATTGGGGCATCGCATTCATTTGGACCGGTTTATGATTGCCAGCAGCGTCCTGTGTATTTTATCTTATCTTGGCATCTCTCTTCTGGATCTTCCTCAGCTAAGCCTGATTGCCTGCGCACTTTGCGGCTTGTCGGTAGGCATTATGTGGCCGGGCACTTTCAGCAAAGCGTCATCCGCATTGCCAAAGGGCGGGACGGCCATGTTCGCACTGCTTGCCCTTGCAGGCGATCTGGGTTGTTCGGGAGGCCCAACGCTGGTTGGGATGATCTCTGAGCAAATGGGAAACAATTTGAAATTAGGTATTTTAGCCGGCGTGATTTTCCCGATTTTGCTTTTGGTTGGGGTTTTTCTCTGCCAAAAGGCAATAAAAGCAAAAACATCATAATGGAAACAAGGAGGTGAAAAAACAAATGATGGAGTTTTTAAAACGCAGCCCTAAATGGACACGGAAACCGAAAGAGGTGAAAATCGATGGCCAGAAGGTAGTAGTGACTACAGAAAAAGGGACGGATTTGTGGGCGCGTACGTATTACGGCTTTCAAAATGACAATGCCCCGGTATTCCAAATTGAAACAAGCGAAAAATACTTTTCATTTGTTGTGAAAACAGAATTTGAGAGCTCTTCCCGGTTTGATCAGTGCGGCGTTGTCATGTATTTGGATAGCGATAACTGGTTTAAGGCTTCTATTGAATATGAAGATGACAAAATTCAAAGACTTGGAAGCGTCGTAACGAATCACGGCTATTCCGATTGGGCCACAACAGATATATCCTCAGACATAAAGCATATGTGGTATCGTTTTTCACGCCGAGAAAGCGATTATTGTATCGAAAACAGTGAAGACGGCATTCACTACAAGCAGATGCGGATTTTTCATATGTGGGAAGGCTCTGGTAAAATCACTTACGGGATTTACGCTTGCAGCCCGACAGATGGGTCTTATCAGGCAACCTTTTCCTCTATGCAGATCACGGATTGTCAATGGAAAAGTGACTCGGACTGGAAAATGTAAAGGGAATTTAGGAGGTACCACATGCTGCAATTTAAATGGATGAACGAGAGTTCGATAGAAAAAACAGCAGATTGCTGGAAAATAGCCGCGCTCCCTAAAAGCGATTTCTTCTGCAATAATGAAACGGTCGGTCAAGAAGGCATTACTCCGGAATCATTAAGCAACGCACCGTTTTATTATACGGAAGTCTCCGGGGACTTTGTGATGAGGGTAAAAGTTTCGCTCGATTTTAAGTCTACTTACGACTCCTCGTCCATTATGGTCATGCAAGACGATAAAAATTGGGCAAAGGCTTGTTTTGAGCTCACAGATTTTAATACACACGCAGTTGTCAGCGTCGTTACAACCAATGGATACTCAGATGATGCCAACGGCTGCAATGTGGATTTGAAATCGGTTTGGCTGCAGGTATGCCGTGTAGGACAGTCTTTTGCCTTTCATTACTCCGCGGATGGCGAAAACTTTTATATGATGAGGTTTTTTCATTTACCGGCGGGAGAAACCATCAAAGCGGGCCTTTTGGCTCAGTCTCCCACCGGGGATGGTGGAACTCGGATTTATGAAAATTTTACGCTCGAGGAATGTTCTGTAAATAACATTCGGATGGGTAAATAAGCCCCCCGGCATTAAGGTTTGAACAGGTCCAGTAAAAACGGACAATAGACAAAGTACCCCTGATGTAGGAAA
>CAKNKY010000061.1 GCA_930987725.1 uncultured Anaeromassilibacillus sp.
GAAAGTAGAGGCCCGTCGCGGCCTGAGCGACAAGTGAAAAGAAGTTTGAGAGGAAGAAGTTAGGCAGGAAAGGGCAAAAGATAAGAGATAAGAGAAAAACGCGCGTGCAACCAACACGGAACAGGCAAACAGACAGCCAAAACAAGACGGAACTGCGCGCACAAAGCGCACGGCGGGCAGGCAGCGCAGGCCAGACAAACAGGCACAAAAGTGTCTGCGTAAAGGCGGCAGAAAAGCGGCACGCAGGCCGGGAACAAAGCAGCGGAACACCGGCAGAAAAAGGAAGAGCTTTCCGTGGGCTGCGCATGAAAAAGCAGCAAAAAAACCTGTGCCTTCTGCGCACAGCGGACAAACGACAACAAGCCCCGGGGGCAGCGCAGGCCAGGCACAAAAGCGGCAGGCGGCGTGTGGGCCGGAAAACAACGCCGCAGAAGGCGGACACGATTGCAGCAAGCCTCCCGCCCGGCCGCCAGGTGCAGCAGGGAACACACGCCGGGACACCGATCACACAAGCCGGCGCAAAAGCGGCTGGCCGCGCAAGAACGGCCAGCCTGCTATATGGCGCGGCACGCCGGACAAAAAACCCCTCCGAACAGGCAAAATTCGCGTTTGCTCTTTTGCCTGCCCGGAGGGGCCATGTGAACCGGGGCCGCCAAAAAATCGCTTCGCTGTTTTTGGCTGGCACGGTTTTTTTGGCTGCGCATTGCGCACTGCGCCGCGCGCGGCGCTGCACAAAAGGGGGCGCCGCCCCCTTTTATCCCCTGCAAGCTTTTTGAAAAAAGCTTGACCAAAAACTTTACTGTTCGGGCCGGATGCGCGGCCGGCGCGCCGTGATCACACGGTCAAACCCGTTGAAATCCTGCGCCGTCTCCACCGCTTCCAGCCCCGCCGATTCAAACAGCGCGCGCACCGGCGCAGCCTGATCTTCCCCGATCTCCACCGCGCACACGCCGCCCGGCACAAGCCGCGGCACCCACAGCGATGCGATCGCCCGGTAAAATACAAGCCCGTCGCCGCCGCCGTCCAGCGCTGCGCGCGGTTCCCGCTGCAGCTCCCGCTGCAACCCCGGGATCTCCCCGCACCGCACATACGGCGGGTTCGCCGCCAGCAGCTCCACCGGCGCGAGCTGCGCAGCGCTTTCCGGGCGAAGCACGTCCAGACGGAGCGGCGTCACATGGCGGCCCGTGCGCGCAATGTTTGTCTCCAGATAGCGGAACGCCGCGGGAAAGTTTTCCACCGCATATACCTCGGCTGCGGGAAACGCGCCCGCCAACCCCAGCGCCACCGCTCCGCTGCCGGAGCAGAGATCCGCCGCCCGCGCGGGCGCATGGTCCCCGTGTTCCCTTTGCCAGCGCGCCGCGCCCTCGCGCACAAGCAGCTCCGTCTCCTCGCGCGGGGCCAACACGCCCTCGCCCACGGCCAGCGTCATGTCGAGAAAAGGCCACTCGCCCAGAATGTACTGCAGCGGCCGGCCCGCCGCCCGCTCCCGCACATCCGCAAGATACGCTTCCGCTTTCTCTTTCTCCGCCTCCTGTTCGCCGTGCAGCAGCAGCGCTTGCCGGTCGAGGCCGAAACGGCGCGTGAACAGTGCCATCGCGTCAAAGGCGGGGCTGTCCACGCCGGCCTCCGCCAGTTCCCGGCGGCCGCATCGGTAAAGCGCTTCGAGCGTCACGGCTTCACACCGCCCACAATGTCTTCCCCGTTTTCGGGAATGACCTCCTTCATGGCCGCGATGGCCACCTCGATCATCGAGTCGTCCGGCTCCTTCGTGGTGAGACGCTGCATCCACAGCCCCGGCGCGGCCACAATGCGCGTGGCCAGGTTGTCATAGCGGCCGCACACGCGGATCAGCTCATAGCCCAGGCCCATGACAAGAGGGATGCACAACAGCTTCACGATCGTGCGCAGGAACGGGTTTGTGAAGGGGATGAAAAAGCCCACCACGATGCCGATGAGCAGCATGAGCACCATGAAGCTCGTGCCGCAGCGCGGGTGGAAGCGGATGTGGCGGCGCACGTTCTCCACCGTGAGATCCTCGCCGCTCTCATAACAGAAGATCGTCTTGTGCTCCGCGCCGTGGTACTGGAACAGCCGCCGGATGAGCGGCAGGCGCGAGCAGAAGAGGATATAGCCGAGAAAGATGAGGATGCGCATGACGCCCTCTGCCAGCGAGCGGAACGGCTCGATGGTGCTGCCCGCCAGAAGCTCCAAGCCGTTGTAGAGCAGCGTGGGCAGGAAAAAGAAGAGCACCACGGCCAGCAGCACGCCCAGCACCGTTCCGGCTGCCATGATGGCGTTCATGATTTTGTCGCCGAATTTCTTTTCAAGCCAGAGATCAAATTTGCTCGGCTCGCCCTCCTCCTCATCGATGCCGGATTTTTCCGCCGAAAGGCTCAGCGCCTGGAAACCGGCGCGCAGCGAATCCACAAACGTGGCGATGCCGCGCAGAACCGGCACGCGCCAGAAGGCGTATTTCTGCCGCAGCGAGGGGGTGGAGAGCTCCGTGAGATCGATGGAGCCGTCGGGCAGGCGCACAGCCATGCTCGTCTTCTTGGGGCCGCGCATCATCACGCCCTCGATCAGGGCCTGCCCGCCGATGCTCGTGATGCGCTTGACGTGTTCCTTAGCCATTGGGTTCCTGGTTCCTTTCCTCCCTGTCCTCGGTGAGGACAGGGATCGTGATGGTGACGGCCGTGCCGATGTTCTCGTGGCTCTCGATCTCGAGGGACCCGGCGTGCAGGCGCATGATCTCGTCCGCAAGCGCCAGGCCGATGCCGGAGCCGCGCACCGTCTGGTTGGCCTTGTAGAATTTCTTTTTGACATTCGGCAGATGCTCGGCCGGAATGCCGCAGCCGTTGTCTGTGATGACGACGCGGATGAAGCCGTCCGCCTCCGCCGCCGAAACGCTGATGGTGCCGCCCTCCGCCGTGTATTTGAGCGCGTTATCGATGACGTTCACAAACACCTGGCGCAGGCGGTTGATGTCGCCCAGCACGGGCGAGAGCAGGGCCGGCTCGTCATAGAGCAGGAATTTGTGCTCGGAGCGCGCCCGGTCGCTGAACATGTACACCGCCTCGCCCAGTTCCGCGAGAATGTCTATCTTCTCCATCGTGAGCGTGATGCGCCCGCTCTGCATGCGCGAAAAGTCGAGCAGCTCCTCCACAATGCCGGAAAGGCGCTCGCTCTCGCGCACGATGATGCCCATGCCGCGGGAAAAGGTGGCCTGATCCGTGGCGCCGACGTCCATGATCGTTTCGGCCCAGCCCTTGATGGCCGTGAGCGGCGTGCGCAGCTCGTGCGAAACGGAGGAGATGAAGTCGTTTTTCAGCTTTTCCGCCGTGCCCAGCTCCTCCGCCATCTCGTTGATTGTGTCGCACAGCTCGCCGAGCTCGTCGTCGTTGGCTTTGCGGATGCGCGCCGCGAAATCGCCCTGCGCGATGCGCCGCGCCGCCGTGCCGATCTGGCGGATCGGCGTGAGCACGCTCTTGAGGAACATGTAGCTGATGACGGTGACGCACAGGATGACGAGCAGCCCCGCGCCGGAGAGCATGCCGCACACGGCCAGCACGCGGCGGTCGGCCTCCTCGAGCGAGACGACATAGCGGATGGCGCCCACGAAGCTGCCGGAGCTGTTGCGGAGCACGCGCGTCACGGCCATGACCTTTTCGCCGCTCGTGAGGTGGCCCGTCCATGTGCCGTAGCCCTCGCGGTCCTCCATGGCCTGCTGGTAATCCGGCATGGGCTGCGTTTCATCCGGCGCAAAGCCCACCGAGGTGATGAGGATGCGACCCATGGAGTTGAACACCATGAGCTCCATGCTCTCTTTTTCCGGGAAATTTTCCACATAGCTGCGCGCCGCCGCGCTGAAATCGCTCGAGGATCTGCGGCCGTAATCGGAAAAGACGTTCGTCAGCTCGCTGGAACGGCCGTCGAGCGTGGCCTGGATGCCGCTGTAGATTGAGCCGCGCACCGTGAACGAGAGGATCACGATGAGCGCCACAAGGATGAGGAAGATCACGCCCACGCTGCTGATCATCCATTTTCGCGCAATGCCCTTCATGTTCGTGCGCTTTTTCACCTTCCGCGCTGCGGCCGCCATCGTTCCCCCTCCTTTCCCCGGACTGCTCAGGCTTCCCACTTATAGCCGAGGCCCCACACCGTGATGATGTGCTTCGGGTTGCTCGGTTCGTCCTCCACCTTCATGCGCAGGCGGCGGATGTTCACGTCCACAATCTTTTCCTCGCCGTAGTAGGCGTCGCCCCACACGTGCTTGAGGATGTCGCTGCGGTCGAGCGCGGCCGTGGGGTTGCAGAAGAAATATTCCATGAGCTGGAATTCCACCTGCGTGAGCTCGATCGGCTTGCCTGCCTTCGTGAGCGAGCGGTTGCGCAGGTTCAGCACAAACTCGCCGGAGCGGATCTCCTCCTTGAAGTTGTTTTCGCTGCGCGTCTGCTCGAGCGCCACGCGGCGGTATACGGCGTCCACGCGGGCCACAAGCTCGCTCGGGCTGAAAGGCTTCGTCACGTAATCGTCCGCGCCCATCATAAGGCCGCTCACCTTGTCCATCTCCTGCGTGCGCGCCGTGAGCAGGATGATGCCGATCGATCCGCTCTTTTCGCGCAGCCTGCGGCACACGGCCAGGCCGTCGAGCTCGCCGGGCATCATGATGTCAAGCAGCGCCACATCGATGTTGCCGTTCTCGCGCTCATAAATCCGGAGTGCCTCGTCCCCCGAACCGGCCTCGAGCGTGTCGTAGCCGGCGCGCTTGAGGTTGATGACGACAAATTCGCGGATGGCCTGCTCGTCCTCCGCGACAAGAATTTTTTTCATACTCCACTCTCCCGTCCGGGGCCGGACGCCCCGCTTTCCCGCCTTGCGGCGCTGCCGTTATTCCTGCGTGATCAGCTTGAAGCTGTTGCGCACGTCGTTTTCACTCATGGCCAGGCTGTTGTCCGGAAAGGGAATCCGCCCGGCGTAGATGAGGTTGTTGTTCGTGAGGATCTGGAAATAGCCGTCCGCCTCCAGCTCCTCGCCCCACTGGTCCGCGGTGAACACGCGGATCTCCAGCAGCGTGACGCCGGAGCTGCCCTCGGCGCGGTTTTCCTCCGGCGCAATCCACCGCTTGAAGCACAGCGAGCGGTCGGACACGTCCTGCTCCGTCGTGATCTGGTCCTTCCACATGTCGGGGATCAGGAACCAGTAGCCGTCCGTGCTGTTCGTCACGGTGCTCATCACGCGCACGAGCGTGTTCGTCCCCGCGTCATACTGATGCCAGTCGGTGAGATACGCCGTGTCGGAGGCGTTCTGCGTGGGCGTGCCCGGCAGCAGGTTCACCATGGGGAGTTCGAGGATTTTGTCGCCGTTGATGTCGCGGCTCGTGATGTTCAGGCTGCGCTGCGTTGCCTCCACCGTCTGCGTTTCCTGGTTCAGGAAGGGCGAGACAAGCGCGCGGCTCTCCTGATCCCAGTACACAACCTCCGTGACAAACGTGTTTGTCGCCTTCACGCCGTCGAGCAGCACGCCGGGCTGCTCCGGGCCCAAAAGGCCGCCGGAGGCCGCCGTGAGGCTCGTGACGGCGCTGTCGATCGCACACGAGCCGAGCAGCTCGATCGCCCCGCCGCGCATGCGCAGCAGCCTGGCCTGCGCCGGCTGCTCGCCCATGGAAACGGTGGCGGTGAAGATCTCGTCGGCGCCGTCCCCGTCAAAATCCATGACGAGCAATCGCGAGTAGTTCTGCTCAAGCCTCGTCTCCGCCATGCGGAGCGTGCCGTCCTCCTGCGCGAGGGAAAAGACGCTCACGCTGCTCACGCCGCTCTGGCCGCTGCCCCAGCCCACGACCGTCTCCGGCAGGGAATCGCCGTTCACGTCGCCGAAGAGGACGCGGTCCACCTGCGTGGCGGCAGAGGCGAACGAGCCCATGCTCGTCCAGACGCCGTCCACCTTGTAGATGAACATGATGTTGACGCCCGTGGAGGAGGTTTCCTCCTTTTCATAGAGGGCGATGGCCTCCTGCGTGCCGTCGCCCGTGAGATCCTGCATGATGATGGCCGAGCGGTTGTCGCCGCCGGCCGGGTATTTGAAAGTGAAATTCGCGCCGGCCGTCTGCTCGAGCAGCTCGTGAATGCCCGCCTTGTCGCCCGTGGGGCGCGGCGGGCGCATGAGGGCGTCCGTATCGCCCAGAATGAGCGAATCGCAGCCGGTGCAGCACACGGCGATCCACGCGGCGCACAGCAGCGCCGCCGCACGCTTTCCAAGGCCCATCGTCTTTCCCCCTTTGCCGCAAGTTCCGCCGCCGGGCTTGCCGGCGTTCGTGTTTATCATATCATTTTCTGCACGCCTTGACCAGTTTCAAAACTGTAAATACTTCTCCCGGTACACCCGGAAGGCCGAGGGCAGGGCGTAGCGCTCGCCGAGCTCGCGCGGGCCGGCCCAGGTGAACGCGCCGTCCCCGGAAACGGGGATGTGAAAGCCCTGCATGTGCCACTCCACGTGCGTGAACACGTGGCGAGCCGGCCCGAGCGGTTCCGGCTTGCCCAGGGCGTGCAGGCCGAGCGCGGGCAGCAGGTCCGCCGCCTCCCGCGCGGCGGCATGGCCCGGCAGAAGCGGGAACTGCCACAGCCCCGCCAGCAGGCCGCGGCGCGGCCGCCGCTCGATCGCCGCGCGGCCCTCGCCGTCCGTGAGAATCAGCACCGTCCACAGCTCCGTGCGGCGCTCCCGCCGCGTGCTGCGCACCGGCAGCAATTCCGCCGTGCCGCGCGCGCGGCCCAGGCAGAGCGCGGTGAGCGGGCAGTCCCCGCAGCGCGGCGCGCCGTTCGGCAGGCACACCACCGCGCCCAGCTCCATGAGCGCCTGGTTGAACCGCCCCGCCGCATCGCGCGGGATCACCGGGGCCAGCGCGCGTTCCGCTTCCCGCCGGGCGGCGGGGGAGGCGGTGTCGCGGCTGTCGTCCGTGAACCGGGCGAGCACGCGCAGGACGTTGCCGTCCACCGCCGGCACAGCCTCGCCGAACGCGATCGACGCCACGGCCCCGGCCGTGTAAGGGCCGATGCCCGCCAGGGAGGCGAGCTCCGATGCCGTTCCCGGCAGCGCGCCGTACCGCTCCAGCGCCTGGCGCGCCGCCTTCTGCAGGTTGCGCGCGCGGCTGTAGTAGCCAAGGCCTTCCCACAGCTTGAGCAGCCGCTCCTCCGGCGCATCCGCCAGCGCCTGCAGCGTGGGGAATGACTCCAGAAACCGCTCGTAATAGGGGATGGCGGCTTCCACGCGCGTCTGCTGCAGCATGATCTCCGAAACCCACACGCGGTAGGGGTCACGCGTCCTGCGCCAGGGCAGATCGCGCGCGTTTTTGTCATACCACCGGAGCAGCGGCCCGACCGCCTTCCGCAAAAGCGCCTCGCGTTCCATGGCCGTGCCTCCCTTCGTGCTTCTTCCGCACTATTCGCAATTTATCGCCGAATTTATCACCGGGCTTATCGCCGGAAAATTTACCGGCGATACGGCTTGCGGGAGAGCGGCTGATCCTGCGGCTTCTTCCGCGCGGACGCGGAGGGTTGGAAGTGCTTTGTCTCCCGCGCGGGAGCGCCCCAGTCCGGCGTGTAAGTGACGATATCGTCCTTGAGCCGCGTCGTGTCGTGGTACTCGTACTTCTTCGGGCGGCGCGGCTGCTTTTCGTGCATCTGCTCGGAATAGCGGCGCGGCGCGGGCCCGTCCTGCGGCTTCGGCAGATGCTTTGCCGCCGGGGCGCTGTGCGGCGCATTGTGCGGGGCGCGGTTCGGTTCGCCCTGCGCCGCGCGGGACGCCTTCTGCCCGGCCTGCGCGCCGCGGCCGCCTGTTTTCCCGGCCTTCTGCGATTCGCCGGAGGCGGATTTCTGCGCGCCCTGCTGCGCTGCTTTTTGGGCCGCAGGATGCGCCGCTTTCTGTCCGCGGCCGTGGCGGGATTCGTTCCGGCCCTCGCCGGCCTTTGCGCCGGACGCCTGTTCCGCGCCGTGACCGGCGCTGTGGTCAGCGCCGTGACCGTCGGCTGCGGCTCCCGCCTGCTGCGCGGCAGGGGATCCCTTGCCCTGCGCACCGGCCTGCGCAGCCGGTGCGGGCAATCCGCGGCGGCCATGGCGGCTGCGGGAGCTGCGGCCGCCCTCCCCCTGCGGAGCCCCGTGCTGCGCGGCGGCAGGCGGTGTTCCCTGCGCGTCCTCGTGCGGCGGGAAGGGGTGGCTGCCGATCTCCTCGATGCGCCCGCCGGTGAGCCGCAGGATGCGCGTGTAGTCCTCGCGCTCGGCGGCGGCGCAGAAGGCCACGGCCGTGCCGCCCAGCCCGGCGCGGCCCGTGCGGCCGATGCGGTGCACATATGTTTCCGGCACATTGGGGATGTCGTAGTTCACGACGAGCGCCAGCTCCTCGATGTCGATGCCGCGGGCGGCGATGTCCGTGGCCACGAGGACGCGGCACTGCCCCTGCTTGAAGGCGGTGAGCGCCGCCTGGCGTGCGCTCTGCGACTTGTTTCCGTGGATCGCCTGGGCTGTGAAGCCGCCGCGGTTCAGGTCGCGGGCGACGCGGTCCGCGCCGTGCTTCGTGCGGGTGAACACGAGCACGGAGGGCGCGTCCCACCGCCGGAGGAGCCAGGCGAGCAGACGGCGCTTGTCCGGCTGATCGACGAAGCAGACGTATTGGCGGATCGCCTCCACCGTGCTGGCGGGCGGATCCACCTGCACCACGGCCATGTCGTGCAGGAGCCGGTCCGCGATCTCCTGGATCTCGGCCGGCATCGTGGCGGAAAAGAGCAGCGTCTGCTTCTTCTCCGGCAGGCGATCGATCACGCGGCGGACGTCGTGCAGAAAGCCCATGTCGAGCATACGGTCCGCCTCGTCGAGCACGAAGATCTCAACCCGGGAGAGATCGGCCAGCCCCTGGCCGATGAGGTCGTTGAGCCGGCCCGGCGTGGCGACGAGCACGTCCACGCCGCTTTGCAGCGCGGCCGCCTGCGGGGCCTGGCCCACGCCGCCGAACACGACGGCGTATTGGAGCGGCAGGCAGCTTCCGTACTGTTCAAAGCTTTCGAGGATCTGCAGCGCCAGCTCCCGCGTGGGGGTGAGCACCAGCGCGCGCACCGGCCGCCTGCCGTGAGGCAGATCCTCCGCGGCCAGCCGCTGCAGCACCGGCACGGCGAAGGCGGCCGTTTTGCCCGTGCCCGTCTGCGCGCAGCCGAGCAGATCGCGGCCCTGCAGCACGGGCGGGATGGCCGCCTCCTGGATGGGGGTGGGGGCCTCATAACCGGCCGCCTCGAGCGCTTTCAGAATCGGGGGAATGATGCGAAGCTCTTCAAATGTCATACCATTCTACATCCTGCCTTTATCGTGGATTTTTCTGAATCTATGATGCACGGTTCAAAACCGGGCTGTTTTCCGGGAAGGCCCCGCCGCATTCCGAAGGGCAGCAAAGCCATTTTTTAGTATAACACAAAAACGGGCCTGATGGCCCTGAATTTTTCCGTTCACGCGGGGCGCGGCGCGTTTTCACTCCGCCGCACCCGTGAGGTTATTATAACACATCGCCGGGCCGAAAGGCCCGAAACCTCTGGCCAAAAACGTTCACCGTTTTTGGCATGTGTTTCAATGTTCTCTCAGGGCTCGGAAATCTATGATTTCCGCTTAGCCCGTGAGGTTATTATAACACAACTGTCGGGCCGAAAGGCCCGAAACCTCTTGCCAAAAACGTTCACCGTTTTTGGCATGTGTTTCAATGTTCTCTCAGGGCTCGGA
>CAKNKY010000062.1 GCA_930987725.1 uncultured Anaeromassilibacillus sp.
TAGAAGCGGCCCATCTCCGGGATGGCGAACACGCCGATGCCGCCGAAGGAGCAGGTGTGAACCGGCAGGACCTCGCCCTGGGCGATGTAGGCCTGCAGCTTGCCGTCCGCGCTGCCGTGCAGGCGGTAGAAGGTGATCTCGCTGGCCGCGATGTCGCCCTCGAGCGTGCCGCGGGTGATGTCCGGGGTGCCGCCGTTCTCAAGCGTGCGGTTCTGGATGAGCTGATACTTGATGGCCGCGTCGTCACACAGCTTGCACAGCGGGGTGTTGCCGCAGTGGAAGCCCATGAAGGTGTCGGTCAGCTTGTAATCGTACTTGCCCTTGATCTCCGTCTCGAACATGTCCTTCGGGACGCTGTTGTTGATGTCGAGCAGGGTGACCGGCTCGCCGCTCACGCACAGGCCGATGTATTCGCTCAGAGCGCCGTAGATATCGACCTCGCAGGCCACCGGGATGCCGCGGGAGACAAGGCGGCTGTTCACATAGCAGGGCTCAAAGCCGAACTGGCTCGGGAAAGCGGGCCAGCACTTGTTGGCGAACGCCACATACTTGCGGGCGCCGATGTTGTTCTCAATCCAGTCGAGCAGCGTGATCTCATACTGCGCCATGCGGGGCAGCAGGTCCGGATACTGGTTGCCGGCGCCCAGCTCCTTGGCCATGTCGGCGGCGACTTCCTCGATGCGGGGGTCGTTCGCATGGGCCTTGTAGGAGACGAGCAGGTCGAGCTCGGAGTTTTCCTGGATCTCGACGCCGATGTCATACAGCGGCTTGATGGGGGCGTTGCAGGCGAAGAAGTCCTGCGGGCGCGGGCCGAAGGTGATGATCTTCAGGCCGGCCAGGCCGATCAGCGTGCGGGCCACGGGCACGAAGTCCGCGATCATCTTCGCCACGTCCCCGGCGTCGCCCACCGGATACTCGGGCATGTAAGCCTTGATCTTGCGCAGGCCGAGGTTGTAGGAGCAGTTCAGCACACCGCAGTAGGCGTCGCCGCGGCCGTTGATCAGGTCGTTCATGCTCTCCTCGGCGGCGGCGGCGTACATGACCGGGCCGTCAAAGTTCTGGGCGATGAGCGTCTCAGGCGTCTCGGGGCCGAAGTTGCCGAGGAACACCACCAGGGCGTTGCAGCCGGCAGCCTTCACGTCCTCAACGGCGCGGAGCATGTCCTTCTCGTTCTCCACGGTGACCTTGCACTCGTAGAGCTCGCCGCCCTGAGCGGCATAGGCGGCGGCGACGGCCGCGCGGCGGCGCTCCGACAGGGAGATGACGAAGCAGTCGCGGCTGACGGCGATGAGGCCGAGCTTGACTTCAGGAATGTTGCTGTACATAGAAAATTCCCTCCATATATGTAGATTTTGCAGGATAGACTGCGGAACGGCGCCTCAGCGGCCGAGCGTCTTGAACGCGTCCTTGAGGGCCGGGTAAAGCTGGCAATAGAGGCGGTAGAACGGCTCGTATGCCTCATGGTTTTCGGCGATGGGCGCCTGCGGCTCGCTGGCGTGCACCAGCTTGCGGCACGCGGCCGGCACGCTCTCATACACGCCGGCGGCCACGCCCGCGAGGATCGCCACGCCGAGCGCCGGGCCTTCCTTCGAGGAGGAGGTGCGCACCGGCAGGTTGTAGACGTCGGCCATCATCTGGCGCCACAGCGGGCTCGTGCCGCCGCCGCCGCAGGCCAGCATCTCGCTGGAGACGACGCCCATCCCGCGCAGGATGTCGAGGCATTCGCGCTGGGAATAGATGACGCCCTCGAGCACGGCGCGGAGCATGTCATACTTCGTGTGGATGGCCGAGAGGCCGAAGAACACGCCGCGGGCATCCGGATCGAGCTTCGGGGAACGCTCGCCCATGAGGTAAGGCAGGTAGAGCAGGCGGTTTGCGCCGATCGGCACGCGCGCGGCCTCCTGGTCCATGAGGTAGTAGGGGTCCTTGCCGATGCCGGCAGCGGTGGCCATCTCGTCCTGGCAGAAAGTGTCGCGGAACCAGCGCAGCGAGAGGCCGGCGGCGAGCGTGCAGCTCATGACCGTCCAGCAGCCGGGCACGGCGGAGCAGAACGTGTGCACGCGGCCCTGCGGGTCGATCGTGACGCGGTCAGAGTGGGCGAACACCACGCCGGAGGTGCCCAGGGTGGTGAAGGCCTTGCCCTCCTCCACAACGCCGGTGCCGACGGCCGCGGCGGCATTGTCGCCGGCGCCGCCCGCCACGGGGGTGCCTTCCTTCAGGCCGGTGAGGGCTGCGGCTTCCTTCGTGACGGTGCCCGTCACGTCGGGGGATTCATACATCTTCGCGAGCAGGCTCTTGTCGATGTCGAGCTTTTCGAGGACCTCGTCGCTCCAGCAGCGGTTGGCGACGTCCATGAGCTGCATGCCGGAAGCGTCCGAAACCTCGGTGGCGTACTCGCCGGTGAGCATGTAGCGCACATAATCCTTCGGCAGCAGGATGTGGCGGCACTTCGCGTAGATCTCCGGCTCGTGGTTGCGCACCCAGAGGATCTTCGAGGCCGTGAAGCCGGTGAGCGCCGGGTTGGCGGTGATTTCGATGAGGCGCTGGGCGCCGATCTTTTCCGTGATCTCCTCGCACTCGGCGGCGGTGCGCTGATCGCACCAGATGATGGAGCGGCGCAGCACGTTGCCGTCCTCATCGAGCATCACGAGGCCGTGCATCTGGCCGGAGATGCCCAGGCCGCGCACGGCGGCGGCGTCCACGCCGGACTGCTCCAGCACGGAGCGGATCGTGTCCTTCGCGGCGTTCCACCAGTCGGCGGGGTCCTGCTCGGCCCAGCCGTTCTGCGGCTGATACATGGGGTATTCGATCGTCGCGCTCGCGACGGTGCGGCCCTCCGTGTCGAACAGCACGGTTTTCGTGCCGGAGGTGCCAAGGTCAACGCCAATCAGATATTCCTGAGACATTTGCGGTTTCCTCCTTTATCCGTTCCCGCAGCCGTCAGTCGGCAACGGTAATGTTTTCTCCGTAAAGCCCGTTGAACGCGCCCTCGATCTGCGCGTCCGGGTGCGCCACAAGCCACTTGTTGCGCGCGAACAGCAGGCGGTCTTCGCCCTCGGCGCCCGGCTTGTGCTCGAGGTCCAGGTTCGTGTCGCGCGGCAGCACCACCACGCAGCGGAACGGCTGGCCCTTCACGCTGCACGGCGCATAGTGCAGCGTCGTGGCATAGACCTCGATCGCCGTGCCCTTCGGCACGAGGAAGGCCTCAATCTTCGCGGTGTCATAGCGGCCGTCCGGCTCGATGTCCTGCTCGCGGCCGAGCAGCAGAATCAGGTCGCTGCACGCCACGTTGAGCTCGGAGGAGCGGTGATACTCCACGGCGTTGAGCTTGTTGTTCGTGCCGTTGCAGTAGCCGAGCTCGATCGGAATGCCGCCGAAGCCGCTGTCGCGCAGCGCGGCGAACACCGGCAGCTTTTCCAGGTTCGCATCGGACGGGACATAGATGACCTCATCCGGCGCGGGCGTGGCCTGCATGGCCTCCACGAGCTCAGCGCAGTCAATGCCCGTGAGGATCTTGCCGTAAGGAGCGAACTCCTTGTCAAAAACGGAATATACTTTCATCTGGATCCATCCCCTTCGTCTATATTCTCCCTGATCTTGATCACCGGTGTGGCGATCCACCGCTTCGGCGGCTCGCTCCGGCTGGTCAGATAGCGGAACATCAGTTTCACGGCGCGGTAGCCCTGCTCAAACGGGCTCTGGCACACGGTGGCCGGCACCGCTCCCTCGTGCACGAGCGCGCGCACGGCGGGCGTATCGTCAAACGCCAGGATGGGCTCTTTGCCCAGAAGCCCGGCCTCGCGCACGGCGCGGCCCACGCCCTGCACGCCTGCTCCCGCCACATAAAGGCAGTCGGCCTGCGGCAGGCGGCGCAGCGCCTCGAGCGTGAGCGCATAGGCGGCCTCGTCGTCGTCCTCGCACTCGATCTCCTCGAGCACCGAGAAGGGCTTGCCCGCCTCGCGCAGCCGCTCCAGAAAACCGGACACGCGCTCGTTGTGGCCGCGCACCCGTTTGGAGCCCGTCACTATCAGAAGCCGCGGGGCGTCAAGCCCCATCAGCAGAAGAAGTCCCGCCGCGATCCGCCCTGTCTGGCGATAATCGCAGCCCACATACGAAAGGCAGCCGCACGGCGAAAGCTCCGAATTGAGCGCAATCACCGGCACGCCGCGCTCCGCAAGCGCGGAAATAGCGGCACGCACCTCCGGCACGTCCACCGTGGCGGCACACACGCCGTCCGCCCCGCGCTCTTCCAGCAAACGAAGAGCGCGCAGGTGGCCGGCCGTGTCATAGCCGCGCACCGGTTCCGGCAGCAAAGCCGTCCCGTAATCACTCAGGCTCTTTTCCGCGGCCTTCGCGCCGCGGATCACTTCCCCGAAGAACGGATTGCCCTCGCTCGGCAGAAGAAGGCCGATGCGAACCGGCTTTTTCAGCGCCGCAAGCCCGAGCGCCGCCCTGTTTGGCCGGTACTCGAGCTCCTCCGCCAATTGAAGGACCCTCTCTTTCACTTCCGGGCACACGCCGCCGCGGCCATGAAGGACGCGGTCCACTGTCCCGCGCGAAACCCCGGCCGCCGCCGCAATGTCTTTGATCGTCGCCGCCACCCGGCAACGCCTCCTCCCTTTCCCGTGCTCGAGCACGATCCTTCTGATTTGGATTATAAGCCCATTATGCGCCGTTGTCAACGACAAACTTTTGTGCTTTTTTCAGTCATTTTTTCCGGGATCTTTTCCACAAAAAAGAGGACGTTTTTTTGGAAGGAACGGAAAGGCATCAAAAATCCATAAGGATGATACGCTTTCCCCTTGTAATTACCCCTGCGCCACTGTATGATAATGACACAGAAGATTGTGCGGGCAGCACCTGATTTTTGGCGCGCCGCACGAAAATAAGGCAGTCCCGGTTCGCACTGTACGGCGCGTGCCGAAGGGGAATTCGCCGCCCGGCGGGGGCCGCCCCGGAGGGAAAAACGGCCGGTTTCCGGCGGTGCGGCGGGGAATTCCCGCGGCCTTTGCCCGGGTGGAGCCGTGAGGGAAGCGGACCGGCGCTGCCAAAATCGTTAGGGGGAATCACCGTGAAGGCAGACATGCTCCGCGCCGCGCTGCGGCAGGAGGAAACCCTTGAGAGATTCGCACATATTTACGCCTGCGGAAAAGAGGAGGCGTCGCGCTATACGGCGCGCGTGGAAAAGGCGATTGACCGCTTTGAGAAGTGGTTCGGCAAAGGGCGCGACCTCTATGTGTTCAGCGCGCCGGGCCGCACCGAGGTGGGCGGCAATCACACCGACCACCAGCACGGCCGTGTGCTGGCTGCCGGCGTGAATCTGGACGCCATTGCCGTGGCGGCCAAGCGCGACGACAGGACGGCGTGCGTGCACAGCGAAGGCTATGACCCGGACATTGTGGAAGTGGACGATCCGGTGCTCAAGGAGGGCGAACTCGGCCACTCCGCGGCGCTGCTGCGCGGCATGTGCGCCCGCTTTGCGGAGCTGGGCTGCAAGCTTTCCGGCTTTGACGCCTACACCACGTCGAACGTGCTTTCCGGCTCCGGCCTTTCCTCCTCCGCGGCGTTCGAGGTGCTGCTGGGCACGATGCTCAACGGCATGTTCTTTGACGACACGCTCACGGCGCTGCAGATTGCGCAGATCGGCCAGTATGCGGAGAACAAGTTCTTCGGCAAGCCCTGCGGCCTGATGGATCAGGCGGCGAGCAGCATCGGCTCGTTCATCACGATCGACTTCCGCGACACGGAGAAGCCCGAGGTGCGGCAGATCAACTTTGATTTTGCGAAATCCGGCTATGCGCTGTGCATCACCGACACGCACGGCAGCCATTCCGACCTCACGCCCGATTACGCGGCGGTGCCGGCCGAGATGCGCGCCGTGGCGGCTCTCTTCGGCAAGGACGTGCTGCGCGAGGTGGACGAGGATGAGTTCTTTGCCCGCCTGCCGGAGCTGCGCGGCAAGGTGAGCGACCGCGCCATCCTGCGCGCGATCCACTTCTTCGGCGACAATGCCCGCGTGGTCAAGCAGGTGGAGGCGCTCGAGAGCGGCGACTTTGAGGAATTCAAGCGCCTCGTCATCGAGTCCGGCCGTTCCTCCTATATGTATCTGCAGAACGTCTATTCCCCGACGCATGCGAACGAGCAGGGCGTTTCACTGGCGCTGGCCGTGTGCGAGCGTCTGCTGGCTCCCGTGGGCGGGGCGTGGCGTGTGCACGGCGGCGGCTTTGCCGGCACGGTGCAGAGCTTTGTGCCGCTCGACTTTGTGGACACGTTCGCCAAGGAGATGGACGCGGTGTTCGGAGAGGGAAGCTGCCACCGCCTGGCCATCCGCCCCGTGGGCGGCGTGCGGCTGCTGTGAGCGCCGCGCGTGCAAACGGCAAAATAACAAACTGATTGTAATAATTCTCTTAAATCATACAGGAGGTAATGGAACATGGCTGAACTTCGCTGGCATCCGCTGATTCAGGACTGGGTAATGATTGCAGGCAACCGTCAGGGCCGCCCGCAGATGCCCAAGGATTACTGCCCCTTCTGCCCGAAATTCGGGAAGGTGCCGGAATATGAGGTGCTGGAATACGACAACGACTTCCCGGCTCTTTCGCAGAACCCGCCGGAGCCCGACGACGTGGCGAACGATTTCTTCAAGGTGCGCCCGTCCTACGGCAAGTGCGAGGTCATCCTCTATTCGCCCGGCCACACCACCACGGTGCCGGAGCTTTCCGACAGCCACATGAAGAAGCTGGTGGACCTGTGGTGCGAGCGCTTCACGGCGCTGAGCGCGGACGAGAAGATCAAGTATGTGTTCCCGTTCGAGAACCGCGGCGACGTGGTGGGCGTCACGATGCCCCATCCGCACGGCCAGATCTACGGCTACTCCGTGATTCCGAAGAAGCTGCAGCTGGAGACGCAGTCCGCGAAGCAGTATTATGAGGAAAAGGGCGCGTGCCTTTACTGTGACCTGCTCAAGAACGAGCTGGAGTTCGGCAAGCGCGTGATCTTCCGCAACGAGCACTTCACGGTGTTCCTGCCCTTCTTCACGGAATATCCCTATGGCGTGTATATTTTCGCAAACAGCCACAAGCCCTACATCACCGATTTCAAGGAGGAGGAGAGCATGAGCCTGGGACTCACGATCCGCGACGTGGTCGGCATGTTCGACAGCCTGTTCGATTACAAGTTCCCCTACATGATGTGCATGCACAACGCCCCGGTGAACAGCGGCGATTATTCGAAGGACTTCCACTTCCATATCGAGTTCTTCCCGCCGATGCGCAGCGCCGAAAAGCAGAAGTTCAACGCTTCGAGCGAGACGGGCGCATGGGCGCACTGCAACCCCACCTGCCCGGAAGACACGGCGGTGGAGCTGCGCGCGGCATATGAGAAGTACAAGGCGCGCGAGAGCGAAATCAAGCGCTCCTGAGCGCGGGGCCGAAGGCAACGGAAAGGAGAGTTTCACAATGAATGTACTGGTAACGGGCGGCGCCGGATTTATCGGCAGCCATACGTGCGTGGAGCTTCTGCAGAACGGCGTAGACATCGTGGTGATGGACAACTACGTCAACTCCTCCCCGGAGGCGCTGCGCGCCGTGGAGCAGATCACGGGGAAGACCTTCCCGATCTATGAGTGCGACATGCTGGACATGGCGGGCTTTGAGAAGGTGTTCGCGGAGAACAGGATCGACGCCGTGATTCACTTTGCGGGCCTGAAGGCGGTGGGCGAGAGCGTCTCGAAGCCGCTGGAATACTATCACAACAACATTTCCGGCACGCTCAACCTGCTGCTGCTCATGCGCAAATACGGCGTGAAGAAGCTGGTGTTCAGCTCCTCCGCGACGGTGTACGGCATGAACAACCCGGTGCCCTTCCGCGAGGATATGCCCGTGGGCGGCACGACGAACCCCTACGGCACGACGAAATACTTCATCGAGCAGATCCTGCGCGACGTGGCTTTTGCGGACAACAGCTGGAGCATTGCGCTGCTGCGCTATTTCAACCCGATCGGCGCGCACGAGAGCGGCCTGATTGGCGAGAACCCGAACGGCATCCCGAATAACCTGATGCCCTACATCGCCCGCGTGGCGGCCGGCCAGCTGGAATGCCTGAGCGTGTTCGGCGACGATTACCCGACGCCGGACGGCACGGGCGTGCGCGACTACATTCACGTGTGCGACCTGGCGAGCGGCCATCTGAAGGCGCTGGAGAAGCTGGAATCCATTCACGGCGCGGAGGCATACAACCTGGGCACGGGCCACGGCAGCTCGGTGCTGGAGGTTGTGCATGCGTTTGAAAAGGCCTGCGGCCATCCGGTGAACTACAAGATTGCGCCGCGCCGTCCGGGTGACATTGCGGAATGCTATGCGGATGTGTCGAAGGCGAAGAAGGAACTTGGCTGGGAAGCTACGCGCACGATCGACGACATGTGCCGCGATTCGTGGAACTTCATTGTGAAGGAAACGGAGCGCGAGAAGGCGAAGAAGGCGTAAGCTTTCACACAGCCAAAACAGTAAAGTTTTTTGGTCAAGCTTTTTTCAAAAAGCTTGCAGGGGATAAAAGGGGGCGGCGCCCCCTTTTGTTCTGTGCTGCGCGCCGCGTTGTTCGCAATGCGAAGCAGAAAAAGACCGTGCCAGCCAAAACAGCGAAGCGTTTTTTGGCGGCCCCGTTTCACAAGGCCCCTCCGGGCAGGCAAAAGAGCGAATGCGAATTTTGCCTGTTCGGAGGGGTTTTTCTGCGTCCAATGCGCCGCGCCGCCTGCCGGGGTGGGCGTTCTTGCATCGCCTGTCGCTGTTGTGTGGCTTTCGTGCCCGGTGCCCCGGCGTTTTTTCTGCCGGTGTGCTGCTGTCTTGTCCCCGGCTTGCGGGCAGCCTGCTGCTTTTGTGTCTGGCCTGCGCTGCCGGGGCCTGCCGTTTGCCTGCCATGCGCTTGTGTGTGCGGGGCTTTCGCTGCCGCTGTTTGGCCTGTTTGGCTCGCCGCGCCGGGGTGCAGGGAGGTGCCGCCGCCCGGCGGCTGTGCGTGAGGCTTGCCGCAGGTGGGCCCGCATTCCGTGGCGTTGTTTCCTGGCCTGCGTGTTCTGCCGCTTTTGTGTCTGGCTTGGCCCGGCCTGCGTTGCCGCTGCCTGCTGTTTGCCCGCCGCGCGCTTTGTGTGCGCGTGTTCTCTCTCTTGTCTTTCACCTTTTCCTGCCTCACTTTTGCCTCTCAAAATTCTTTTCACTTGTCGCTCAGGCCGCGACGGGCCTCTACTTTCTTCCGAAAAGAAAGTAGACAAAGATTCGCAAAAGGGCTTCGCCCCTTTGAACCCCATTCCTGTGCCCTGCGGCCGTTCTTTCCTTCTTCCGCGCTGCTGGCCGGCTTACGCGGCCTTTCAGCCGCAAACCGCCGGCTGACGGGGAAACGCTCGAAAAAGCCAAGGAGCAGAGCTCAGCTTTTTCAAGCGTTTCTGTGCAAAGGGGGACGCCTGCGCCCTGAGGCTGATCTCCCCCTTTTTCTCGCTGCTGGCCGGCTTAAGCGGCCATTCGGCCGCAAACCGCCGGCAGATAAGGGAAACGCCCGAAAAGCCAAGGAGCAAAGCTCAGCTTTTCAAGCGTTTCTGTGC
>CAKNKY010000063.1 GCA_930987725.1 uncultured Anaeromassilibacillus sp.
GAGCAAAGCTCAGCTTTTCAAGCGTTTCTGTGCGAAGGGGTACGCCTGTGCCCTGAGGCCGATCTCCCCCTTCCTCTCGCTGCTGGCCGGCTTAACGGCCCTTCGGGCCGCAAACCGCCGGCTGGCGGGGGAAACGCCCGAAAAGCCAAAGGAGCAAAGCTCAGCTTTTCGGGCGTTTCTGTGCAAAGGGGGACGCCTGCACCCTTTCGCTGATCTCCCCCCTTTTTCTGGCTGCTGGCCGGCTTACGCGGCCCTTTGGGCCGCAAACCGCCGGCAGATAAGGGAAACGCTTGAAAAGCCAAGGAGCAAAGCTCAGCTTTTCAAGCGTTTCTGTGCAAAGGGGGACGCCTGCGCCCTTTCGCTGATCTCCCCCTTTTTCTGGCTGCTGGCCGGCTTACGCGGCCCTTCGGGCCGCAAACCGCCGGCAGATAAAGGAAACGCCCGAAAAGCCAAGGAGCAGAGCTCCAGCTTTTCGGGCGTTTCTGTGCGTTGGGGATGCGCCGGGGCTTTTGCCCGGCGGGTTTCCTCCCGGCCGCAGGGAACAGGAGGTAGGATTCCTGCCTGCCCGGGAAAACAGAAGCTCAGCGTGGGCTTGCACCCAGAAAGAACCGCGTGCATGCGCAGCTCAAATGCAGACACAAACACGGTGCGCGTCTTGCCCACCGCAGGTGCGCGTGCGTGCGAGGCTGGGCGCAGGCACAAACCCGGTGCGCGTCTTGCCCACCGCAGGTGTGCTCACCGCAGGTGCAGGTGGGGGGCGAAGCTCACGTTTTCCGTCAGGCGGAATTTGCCCTCCCAGCTGTCCTGCACCACGCTCAGACAGTCAAGGTCATTGAAATGCCACCATTCCGAGGCGAGCGGCGTCAGCCCCGCCGAGGTGCAGAAGCGGCGCAGGGCAAGCGCACCCTCCGTCATACTGTCAGCCACGGGCACCTTCTGCCATTTCACAAAGTCGTAAGCCGTCACAGGGCTTTTCATGCTGGCGGCGGCCAGGCTCAGCTCGTGCATAGCCGTGGGCATGTCGCACTCGAGATAGGAGGTCACGGCCGTGTAGGCGTAGCTTCCGGCCGCGCGCTCCTGTGTGGCAACAATCTGCGCGAGCGAGACGTCGATCGCATACCCCTGCTGGTGATTGGAGACACCCTCCGTGATGAACCAGTCCATCGACCAGGGCTTATCCTCCACGCCGGCGCGCAGCTCAGGCTGTTCCTCAATCAGAGCGGAAAGATCGGCCACCACCTGCTGCTGCACGTCGTAAGGCCGGAAGCCTTCTATCAGCACAAGCGTGTACCCCTCGGAGAGGGCGAGCTGCTGCGCCGCGCAGATGCGCTTGGCCATCTGATACAGCACGGCCACGGTATACTCCTCTTTCTGCAGGCGATCGTTCCAGCACAGCGAGTCATAGAGCCGTTCCCCCGTGATGCCGGGGATCGCCTGGCCTGAGGTGCGGAACAGCGAGGCGGATCCGTTTGTGTTGCGGTACACGATGGAGGGGATCACGTCAGGCAGATTGATCATGCACACATCATGGCACACCCAGCCTTCCCCCAGGTCCGGCACGCGCACGCGCCACCAGTCCCCCTGCTCCTCCAGCACGGCAAAGCCCTGCCCGCCGGGGATCTGCCCAATCTGCTCCGCGCCTTCCGAAGGCTCGCGCAATAGCGCCATCGTGCCGGCCGCATAGCCCGTCGCGCCCTCCACCGGCAGCTCCAGTTCGCCGCGCCAGTAGGACAGGCCCGTCACGTCCGCCTGCTCCGTGTGTTCCGCAGGGTCGGAGCTCACCGGCGGTTCGGAGGATTCCGCGGGTGCGGAGGAAGGCGCCGCGGCTGATTCCGGCGCCTGCGAGGCGGCGGCTGAGGACGAAGGCGCGGAGGAAGCGGACTCCCGTTCCCGGCAGCCCGGCAGAAGCAGGCAGGCCGTAAGGCATAGGATGATGGCAAAAAAGGCCCCCGCGCGCAGGGGCCGGAATCCTGATTTCATCAAGCAATTACACTCCCGTTATCACGCGCAGGCCGAGCAGAAGCAGCAGGTGAAGGGGATAAAACAGGTAAAAGCCCCATTTTATCACACGGCTCCGGCGGCCGCGCCGTCCGTTGTAGCAGGCCAGCAGGGGGATGGCCAGGAAAATGCCGCATTGATAGAGGTGTCCCCACCCGAAGTGGAACAGGTTCGGCAGCACGTGCAGAAACAGGCCGATTAAGGCAAAACTCGCCATCTGCCGCCCGAACGAGCGGTGATACAGGCCGAAATAGAGAATCCACAGCACGCCTACGTAGTTCCAGTCCGCCGGGTAGGCCAGCAGGCAGCAGCCCCCCACGGCTGCCAGCTTGAGCGGGAAGGGCATGTGCGGCTGCCGGGCCGCCGTGAGGGCCAAAAGCCCCAGAAACAGCGTCCAGATCACGCTCGTAGCCTTCCACCAGGTTAAATGATAATACAACACATAGGGGAAATGTGACAGAACGGCGAACAGAAACAGCCTGCCCATATATTTTTTCAGGTCGTGCGTGTGCCAGTAACCCTCCGCAATCAGGTAACACATCAGGGGTGCGGACAGGCGGCCGGGCACACGGAGCCATTCGAGAAAAACGGGGTCGCCCTCGGCAAACACGGAGAAGAAATGATCAAAAAACATCGCGGCCACGGCGATCACCTTCAGCATGTTCGACGTGAGAAAGCCGCCCCGTTCCAATGCCCGCGGGCTTGCAGCCGCACGCTCCTGCACGCACATGTTCCTTCCCCCTTTTCCTCTTTTCTCTGCGGAACACGGCGCAGGCCGTCAAAAGGTTACGCGGCCCGCCGCTTTTTGCGCCGTTCTGCATCTGCGATTATTGTACTATACAGGCGGCCTGTCCCGCAAGAGGGGGGAATTGTGCGCGCCGGGCAAACCGGCAGCCAAAGCAAAGAAGCGGCAGACTGCACGCAGGCCGGGGAAAAAGGCGTGCCTGCAGAAAACCGCGCAAACAGTTGCCGCTGCCATACCCGCACATGCTGCGCTTGCAGAAAAACGCCGGGACACCCGGACGCGAAAGCCAGACAACAGCTCATACAGCTCATGTAAAAGCGGCCAACCCCGGCAGACGGAGCGGCACGCCGGACAAAAAGAACCCCTCCGAACAGGCAAAATTCGCGTTCGCTCTTTTGCCTGCCCGGAGGGGCCTTGTGAACCGGGGCCGCCAAAAAATCGCTTCGCGTTTTTGGCCGGCACGGTCTTTTTTTGCTTCGCATTGCGCACTGCGCCGCGCGCAGCGCTGCATAAAAGGGGGCGCCGCCCCCTTTTATCCCCTGCAAGCTTTTTGAAAAAATCTTGCGCAAAAACTTTGCCGTTTGGGCTGTGTGCGGTTTTATCGTTTCCGCGCCCGTGCCTCCAGCCGGTTCTCCAGCCGCACCACGGCAGCCGGGGCCAGCGAAAACGCCGCCACCGCCAGCCATTGCACCGCATTGAGCGGCTGCGCCCCAAACAGCTCCGCCGCAGGCGGAAACACAATCACACCGCACTGCATCGCCGTGCACAGCGCCGCCGCGGGCAGCAGGCGGCTCCCCCTGTGCGCGCCCGGCGCGAGCGGCCCGCCGCGCATGTTGAACGTGTGCGCAATCTGTGCGAGCGCCAAAACGGCAAACGCCATCGTGCGGCCAATCACCGGGTTCCACGGGTCCGCATCGAAAAAGGCGCGGCCCACGGAGTATGCCGCCAGCGAACACGCGCCGATGAGAAAGCCTTCCACTGCGATCCGCCAGCCCATGCCGCCGGAAAACAGCCCTTCCCCGCGCTTCGGCGGCGGACGGCGCATCACGCCGCCTTCGATCGGCTCCACGCCCAGCGCCAGCGCCGGAAGCGAATCCGTGACAAGGTTCACCCACAAAAGCTGGATCGCCAGCAGCGGCGCGGGTAAACCCATCAGGAACCCGGCAAACACGGTGAGCAGCTCGCCCATGTTGCACGAGAGCAGGAACCGCACCGTGCGGCGGATGTTCGCATACACGCCGCGGCCTTCCCGCACGGCCGCCACGATGGTGGCGAAATTGTCGTCTGCCAGCACCATGTCGGCCGCCGCTTTCGCCACCTCCGTACCGCCGCGACCCATCGCGCAGCCGATGTCCGCCGCGCGCAGGGCGGGGGCGTCGTTCACGCCGTCGCCCGTCATGGCGGCAACCTCGCCGTTCTCCTGAAACGCGCGGACAATGCGCACCTTGTGCTCCGGCGAAACGCGCGCGAACACGCGGCAGGTGCGTGCCGCCCGGCGCAGATCCACGCCGTTCATCGCGTCCAGCTCGCGGCCCGTGAGCACCGCGCCCTCCGGGACAGCGCCGTCCTCCGGCAGGATGCCCACCTCGCGCGCGACGGCCGCCGCCGTGGCCGCATGGTCGCCCGTAATGAGCACGGGCCGGATGCCCGCTGCGCGGCACTGCGCCACGGCCTCCTTCACCCCGGCGCGCGGCGGGTCGCTCATGCCGACAAGCCCCGCAAAGGTCAGGCCGCGCTCCAGCTCCCCGCCGGCGGGGAGGGAGGGCACGTCTTTGTATGCCACGCCGATCACCCGCAGCGCCCGCGACGCCATCGATTCGTTCCGCTTCAGGAACACGGCACATGAGCCGGAACAGCAGCGCGCAATCACATCCGGCGCGCCTTTGCAGATCACGCGGTAGCCCCCGCCGGGGCGGCGGTGCACCGTCGTCATCCGCTTCCGCTCAGAGGAAAACGGCAGTTCCTGCACGCGCGGCCACGCGCGGTCAAGCTCCGCTTTCTCCTCCTGGCAGGCCTCGGCCAGCGCCGTCTCCGTCGGTTCGCCGCGGTAACGCCCGCGTGCGCCGGTGCAGTTCGTGCACAGCGCCGCCATGCGCAGCAGCTCCCGCCCGCTCTTCGCGCGGGGCGAATCCTCGCCCGCCGCCGTCGCAATCACGCGCACCGTCATACGGTTTTCCGTGAGTGTGCCCGTTTTGTCCGAACAGATCACGGAGGCGCTGCCCAGCGTTTCCACGGCCGGCAGACGCCGGATGATTGCGCGCCGCGCCGCCATGCGGCGCATCCCCACGGCCAACACAATCGTGACGACGGCCGGCAGCCCCTCCGGGATGGCCGCCACCGCCAGGCTGATCGAGAGCAGGAACATGTCGAGCGGTTCCATGTGCTCCGCCAGGCCCATAACGAAAATCACGGCGCACAGCAGCAGCGCCGCCGCACCCAGCCAGCGGCCTGTCTGCGCCAGCCGCTTCTGCAGCGGCGTCTTCGGCGCTTCCTGGGACTGGATCAGCCCCGCAATGCGGCCCACCTCCGTCTGCATGCCGGTGGCCGTCACCACGCCCAGGCCGCTGCCCGCCGTGACCTCAGCCGGAGAATAGATCATGTTCCGCCGGTCACCGGCCGGCGTATCCGCCGGGAGCACGGCGTCCGCATCCTTCTCCACCGGCAGGCTCTCGCCCGTGAGCGCGCTTTCCCCGGCCTGCAGGCCGTTTGTTTCGATCAGGCGCAGGTCCGCAGGCACGACGTCCCCCGCCGTGAGCCGCACCACGTCCCCCGGCGCCAGCAGCGCCGCATCGATCTGCTGCTCACGCCCGCCGCGCACCACACGCGCCTTCGGGCTGCTCATGCGGCGCAGCGCTTCCATGGCGCGCTCCGCGCGTCCCTCCTGGGCCGCGCCCGCCGCCGCGTTGATCACCACGATCAGCAGGATCATCACCGGGTCAACCCAGTCCCCGTTTCCCTCCAGCCAGGCGGCCGCGAACGAAAGCCCCGCCGCCGCCAGCAGCACCAGCACCATGAAATCGGTGAACTGCGAAAAAAACCGCGCCGCCGGGCCGCGCCGCTTGCCGCCCTCCAGCTCGTTCCGGCCCGCCTCCCGCAGGCGGCGCTCCGCCTGGGTGCGGCTCAGCCCCGCCTTTGCGTCCGTTTCCAGCCGGCGCACACAGTCCTGCGCCGCCATGGCGTGCCATTCTGCCAACTTGCCCACCTCCCGAGAAGGGCGCGGACGCGCCCCGTTGCTCCCAATATATGAGATATCCCCGCCCGATTATGAACGTCTCCCGAAAAAAATCGGACAAACGATGTGGCTGCGGTAAAAACAAGAATTATTCTTAAATTCTTATTGACAAAGCAATTTCGGGTATAGTATACTAAACAGTAGAGAGAGCGGTGAGAGGCCGCCGGAAAAAAGGAGTGTTGAAAAATGGAGAAATACATCTGCACTGTTTGCGGTTATGTTTATGATCCCGCCGCCGGCGATCCGGATAACGGCATCGCTCCCGGCACGGCGTTCGCCGACCTGCCGGACAGCTGGGTCTGCCCCCTGTGCGGCGTTGGCAAAGACAGCTTTGATCCCGAATAAAGACGCGTGAAACAGGAAACCGGCGGAGGCTTATGGCCTCCGCCGGTTTTTTCTTGTCTGATTCTGTTTATTCCGCGGGCACATCCGCCGCGGCTTCCCTTTGCAGGGCGAGAAGGCGCTTCATGGCGTCGTTTCCGCCGCGGCCGAACAGATCGTGCAGCGAACGGTACACGGAGAAGAGGCGGTCGTAGACGGCGGCGCTGTGCGCGTCCGGCAAATAAGGCTCCGGGCACTGGCGGCCGAGGGATTGCACGGCCTCCTCCATGGAGGCGAAGCCGCCGCGCTTTTCCCCGGCGGCGACGGCCCCACAGATGGCCGAACCGAGCGCGGCGCCCTGCGTGGACTCCGCTACATAGACGGGCATATTCAGCACATCGGCGTAAATCTGCATCATGAGCGGATCCTTTTTCGGGATGCCGCCGGAGGCGACAAAGCGGTTCACGGGCAGGCCGTGGGCGCGGTATGTCTCCACAATCATGCGCGCGCCGTAGGCGGTGGCCTCGAGCATGGCGCGGTAGATCTCCTCGGGCCTGGTGCGCAGCGTCATGCCGAGCAGCAGGCCGGAGAGATCGGCGTCGTTGAGCACGGAACGGTTGCCGTTCCACCAGTCGAGGGCGATCAGCCCGCTCTGGCCGGGGCGCAGCCGTGCGGCGCGGCCGCGCAGGAAGGCGTGCAGCCCCTGGCCGGCGCGGCCGGCTTCCTCGTGCACGGAGGCGGGCAGGCAGTTCTCGAGATACCAGGCAAAGGAATCGCCCACGCAGGGCTGGCCGGCCTCATAGCCGAACAGGCCGGGGAGGATGCCGTCCTCCACGCAGCCGCAAATGCCCGGCACGGGGAGGGCGCGGTCCCCGAGCAGCATGTGGCACGTAGACGTGCCCACGATGGCCAGCAGTTCGCCGGGGCGGCAGATGCCGGCGGCAGGCACGGCGGCGTGCGCGTCGACGCCGCCCACGGCCACGACGGTGCCGGGGGCCAGGCCGCACAGGGCGGCGCCGCGCTTCGTGACAAAACCGGCGGTATCCCACGCGGGGAGGGGATCGCCGCCTATCTTCTCCTCTACGGAGCAGGCAAAGCCGGGCTCAAGGGCGGCGAGGAAGGCGCGGTCCGGGTATCCGCCGGCGCTCTTGCGCCAGAACGACTTATACCCGGCGGCGCAGGCATTGTGCGTGAGTTTGCCGCAAAGCTTCCACACGACCCAGTCGGCGGCCTCCACCCAGCGGTCCATCCTGTCGTACACCTCGCGGTCCTCGCGGTACAGCTCCCACAGCTTGGGGAGCGACCATTCCGAGGAGACGCGCCCGCCGTAATACGGGAGCCAGGGTTCGCCGCGCTCCCGGGCGACGCGGGTCATCTCGCCGGCAAGGGGCTGGGCGGCGTGGTGCTTCCACATTTTCACATAGGCGTGGGGCCTTCCGGCAAATTCCGGGAGCAGGCAGAGGGGCGTGCCGTCGCTGCGGACGGGCATGACGGTGCTGGCGGTGCAGTCGATGCCGATGCTCACGACCTCCGCGGGGGAGACTCCCGCCTCCTGCAAAACGCGCGGCACGGTTTGGGCGAGCACGTCGAGGTAATCCTGCGGGTGCTGGAGTGCCCAGCCGTGGGACAGGGGCGTGCCGTCCGGCAGCGCTTCGTCCATGACGCCGTGCGGGTATTCATACACGGCGGAGGCCGCTTCCCGGCCTGTTTCGAGGTTTACCAGCACGGCTCGCCCGGAAAGCGACCCGTAATCCACTCCTATTGCATACCGGCCCATGTGCCGTTCCCCCTTCCGATTCGGAAAAAATCCCTTTTATGATACTTGACTTGCGGGGAAATTGCAAGGCCGGCGAAGATCGGCCCCACGTGAAAGTTTTCGCCAGCCTTTTTCAAAAGGCTTGCAGGGAATAAAAAGGGGATCGGCGCACCTGCGCGGCTGCGGTGAGCAAGTCGCGCACCGTGTTTGTGTCTTTACCCAGCCTCGCACGCACGCGGTTGTTTTCAAGTGCGGGCCCACGCCGGGCTTCTGTTTTCCCGGGCCGGGCAAAAGCCTGTCTCCTGTTCCCTGCGGCAGGGCGAAAGCCCGCCCCAAACTTCCATAAATGAGAAAAATGTGGGGCCAAACGTTCCCCAACGCACAGAAACGCTCGAAAAGCTGGAGCTTTGCTCCTTTGGCTTTTTGGGCGTTTCCCTTATCAGCCGGCGGTTTGCGGCCCGAAGGGCCGCTTAAGCCGGCCAGCAGCGCGGGGAAAGGGGGTGAGCAGCCTCAGGGCGCAGGCGTCCCCCTTCGCACAGAAACGCTTGAAAAGCTGAGCTCTGCTCCTGGGCTTTTCAAGCGCGGCTGCGCCGGGCAAGTCGCGCACCGTGTCTCTTTCCTCCCCGCGTCTCGCACGCACGCGGTTCTTTTTGGGTGCAAGCCCACACCGGGCTTCTGTTTTCCCAGGCAGGGGAAAAGCTCCGGCGCATCCCCCACGCACAGAAACGCCCGAAAAGCTGGAGCTTTGCTCCTTTGGCTTTTCGGGCGTTTCCCATGTCAGCCGGCGGTTTGCGGCCCAAAGGGCCGCGTAAGCCGGCCAGCAGCGAGAGAAAGGGGTTGATTGACCACAGGGCGCTGGAATGGGGTTCGAAGGGGGCGCTACCGCAGTCTCGCCTGCCGGCTCGGTCGGCGCTAATTCGTGTGCCACCGGCACACCGCGCCCCTCGCGAATCTTTGTCTACTTTCTTTTCGGAAGAAAGTAGAGGCCCGTCGCGGCCTGAGCGACAAAGGAAAAGAAGTTTGAGAGGAAGAAGTTAGGCAGGAAAGGGCAAAAAACAAGAGAGA
>CAKNKY010000064.1 GCA_930987725.1 uncultured Anaeromassilibacillus sp.
TGTTCTCTCAGGGCTCGGAAATCTTTGATTTCCGCTTAGCCCGTGAGGTTATTATGACATACTCGCAGGGGAATTTCAACCGGAAGAAAGGGAGGGGCGGCGGCAACGCTGCCGCCGCCCCTCCCGGAGGCTCTCAAAACGCCGGAATGGCTCGCCTTTCCCAGCCGATCACGCCGTCTGCAGGCGGTGCTCGATGAAAGGGCGAACCTCCTTCGGCTCAATCTCGAGCGAAACGGCGAACTCATCCTCGATGAGCCGTTCCGCCTCCTTGAGAAAACGCTCGTCCGCAATGTAAAGCCGCTTGCCGCGCGCCTCCTGCTCACGGCGGTGGCGGTACAGCGCGCGCACGGCCCTCACCATGGAGCACGGCGCAGCCGTGCTGAGGATCTCGCGGTATTTGTCGCGCCGCTCGTTCTGGTTCTCGATCCAGGCCGGGGCGTCTTCCGGCAGGGTGTCGAGCAGCTCAAGGATCTCGCGGCGCGAAAGCGGGCGGCGCAGTTTTCCGGCCAGCCTGCCGTTGTGGATCGGCACATAAATGGTAGACCCGCCGTGCTCGTAGATCGGCTTGAGGACGTAATATTCCATCTCCTGCCCGCCGATCTTCTTCACCGTGATGTCCTCCACGCGGAACACGCCGCTGGAGCCATACACCACGACCTCGTTGACCTGATACGCCATGTTTCCACCCTTTCCTGTTCAGCTGCGGGGCAAGGCTGTGCCGGTTCTCACTCGGGAATCGCGCGGGATTGCCCTTCATTTTCTCGCTATTTACTAAATATTATACCATAAAACAGGCAAAAAAACAGAAGTTAGGGGGATTTTCGGCGATCTGGGCAAAATAGGGCGATAAACTTTAGGCTGTTTGCAGACTGAACAGGCCTGTGCACGACTCAGCCTGCCGGAAACAGGAACGGATTCGCCCGCCTTCGCGCCCCGCCGGGCCGGTGCTGCCGTTTCCCGCCGGCATTTTGTGCGCGGACCGGCAGGCAGCGCCGAAAGCGTCTTCAAACGGCGCGCATCACCCGCGCCATGGGGCGGGCAGGGCAGGAGGCCCCGCCGGTGCGCCGTCACTTCTCGTCCGGGCCTTCGCCGGGCTTCTGTTCCGGCTGCGCGGGTGCATCATCGTGCTTCGGCTGTGCGGGGAGGGCGCTGTGCGCCGCTTCCCTTTCGGCTCCCTTCGCCCGACGCCGTTCGGCGCGCCTGCGGCACAGGTGCACGATCAGCACAACCGCCGCGGCCAGCACGGCGAGCATGAGCAGCACGGGCAGCATGAAGACCACCGTGAGCAGGACATTCTGAGCCGAATTGCCGAAGCTGCGCCAGCCATCCGTGAAGGAGGAGCCAAGCTTCTGGCCGAACGTCTCGGCCGGTTCCGTGAGATACACGACCTCGTGCACCGAGATCGACACGGTAGAATACGATACCTGATCGTCGAACAATCGCTTCTGACGCTCATAGCTCTCGAGCTGGTACTGCACCTCCGAGAGGTGATCCTGGATGGTGATCATCGTTTCGAGCGAGCCGGATTCCCCGAGCATGGCAAGCAGCTGATCCCGCTGGGCGGTGAGGGCCGCAATGCGTGCCTCCGTGTCCACATATTGCGCGGTCACGTCGTCCGTGTCCTCCGAAAGGTTGGTCACGTTTCCGGCCTCGCCCGCCCCGGAGAGGAACGAGCTGTACGATTCCGCGGGCACGCGGAACGTGAACGATGCATACCGGGCCGCCCCCTCGCGGGAGGGCGTGTCCTGCTGCGCGTGTTCCAGATAGCCGCCCGCCTCGGCCGCGGCCTCGCGCAGGGCGGTGCATGTGCCGGTGAAGTCGGTCGTCTCCATGTCCATGGAGGCGTTCAGGATGATCTTCCTGTCCTCCGGCAGCACCTCCGCCACGGTGCCGGCGCCGCCGGACACCCCGCCGGACGATTCAGCCGTGCCGTCCGTGGCCGTGGCGCCCTGCTCCATGTCCATGCTGGCGCCGCCGGAATAGAGCTCGCCGCCGTTGTCCGCGGGGGCCGACGCGTTGCTGCACCCCGCCAGGAGCGCCGCGCAGCACACAAGGGCCGCCAGCGCGGTGAGCATTCGCCGTTTCCTCTGTTGTTTCATCTCTCTCCCTCCTGTTCCTCGGGGAATCGCCTTTTGCAGGGGGATGCCCCGGCCGTTTCTGCCGATCGTCCCGGCAGCTCTCTACCCCAAATACCGGGAAAGCGGACGGATTGTTTCAAATTTCTCTTTTTATCATAAAAAAACAGTGGAGAAAAACGAAGGCGGGCAAAAGAACAGCCGCCCTGTTCCCGTGCGGGGAAGGGGCGGCCGAAGCTTACGACTCGATGTGCCATTTCACGCCCTGCGGCGTGTCCTCGAGCACGACATGGCGCGCTTTGAGCTCGTCGCGGATGCGGTCGGCGGTGGCCCAGTCGCGGTTCTTGCGGGCCTCCGTGCGCTGCGCGATGAGCGCTTCGATCTCGGCGCTCTCGTCGCTGCCGAGCGATTCGTCCTCCGTGCGGTACACAAGGCCGAGCACGCCGGCGAGCTCGTCGAAGAGCGAGAGGGCAAAGCCGCACAGCTCCTGAGACGGCGCCTGCGCGGCAAACGTGGCGTTCACGTCGCGGGCAAGGTCGAACAGCGCGGAGAGCGCGTCCGCCGTGTTGAGATCGTCGTCCATGGATTCGATGAACTTCGCGCGGTACGTTTCCAGCCGCTCGCGGACCGCGGCCTCGCCCTCCGCTTCGCCGGGCGCGCTGTGCGCCAGCAGGAACACGAGGTTGCCGCGGCAGTTGTAGAGCCGTTCGAGGGCGGCGCGGCACTGCTCGATGACCTCCACGCTGTAGTTGATGGGGCTGCGGTAGTGGGAGGCGATCATGAGATAGCGGATCGGCTCATAGCCGTATTCCTTCGCCACGTCGCGCACGGTGAAGAAGTTGCCGAGGCTCTTGCTCATCTTGCGGTTGTCCACGTTGATGTAGCCGTTGTGCATCCAGTAGTGCGCGAAGGGCACGCCGTTGCAGCACTCGCTCTGGGCGATCTCGTTCTCGTGGTGGGGGAAGATGAGGTCCTGCCCGCCGCAGTGAATGTCGATCGTCTCGCCCAGATAGCGGCGCGCCATGGCGGAGCACTCAATGTGCCAGCCGGGGCGGCCTTCACCCCAGGGGGAGGGCCAGCTCGGCTCGCCGGGCTTGGCGGCCTTCCACAGCGCGAAGTCCATCGGGTCCTCCTTCAGCTCGCCGGGGGCGATGCGCGCGCCGGCCTCCAGCTCCTCGAGCGGCTGGTGGGAGAGCTTGCCGTATTCCGGATCGCTGCGCGTGCGGAAATAGACGTCGCCGTTCTCGGCGGCGTAGGCGTGGCCCTGCTCCACGAGCGCTTTCACGATGGAGAGGATCTCGCCGATGTTCTCGGTGGCGAGCGGGTGCACGGTGGCGGGGCGCACGTTCAGCCCGGCGGCGTCCACGCGGTATTCGTCGATGTATTTGCGCGAAACCGTGAGGTAGTCGGAGCCTTCCTCGTTCGCGCGGCGGATGATCTTGTCGTCAATGTCGGTGAAATTCTGCACGAACGTGACCTTCATGCCGCGGTATTCGAGATAGCGGCGGAGCACGTCGAACACGCAGATGGGGCGGGCGTTGCCGATGTGGATGAAGTTGTAGACCGTGGGGCCGCAGGCGTAAATCTTCGCCTCGCCCGGCGTGATCGGCACAAACTCCTCTTTCCGGCGCGTAAGGGTGTTGTAGATTTTCATGTGACCTTGTCTCCTTTTTCTGGTGCTCCGCAGCGCCGGGGGCGGCGCGGAGCCCGGTTTGCCGCAGCACGGCGCGCGGCGGGCTGCCTGCGCGCGTGCCGGTGCGGGAATGTCCTCAGTTTGCGGAATATTTCATCTTCTCCGTCCCGGCGCGGGAAACGGTTGCGCCGCGCGGATCCAGCTCCTCCAGCCGCCCGGCCAGCCGCTCATACCCGGCGGAGAGGCGGGCCAGCTCGGCGGCCACGGGGTCGCCCACGTGGATCTGGTCGAGGCTGGCGGGCTTCTGCCCGTTGATGCGCACGATGCGGGCCGGCACGCCCACGGCCGTGGAGTTCGCGGGCACCTCGTCGAGCACGACGGCGCCGGCCGCCACGCGGGCGTTGTCGCCCACGCGGAACGGGCCCAGGATCTTCGCGCCGGAGCCGACCATCACGTTGTCGCCGAGCGTGGGGTGGCGCTTGCCGTGATCCTTGCCGGTGCCGCCGAGCGTGACACACTGGTAGAGCGTGCAGTTGTCGCCGATTTCGGCCGTTTCGCCGATGACGACGCCCATGCCGTGGTCGATGAACAGGCCGCGGCCGATCGTGGCGCCGGGATGGATCTCAATGCCGGTGCGCCGCCGCGCCCGCTGGCTGATCCAGCGCGCGATAAACTTGTGGTTGTGCAGGTAAAACCAGTGCGCGCGCCGGTAAGACCGCACCGCCTTGAATCCCGAATAGAGGAAATACACCTCCAGCCGGGAGCGGGCGGCGGGGTCCCGATCCATGATGGAGTCCAGCTCCGCCTTCAGGTTTTTGAACATGACGTGTTCCCCCTTTTTCTGCAACAAAAAACGCCCCTGCCCTTTTTTCAAAGGACAGAGGCGGCCGATTCTTTCGCCGCGGTTCCACTCCGCTTTTCTCACTCCGGCCGCGCGGCAGCATGCCGCGGAGCCTTCCGGCCTGTAACGGGGCCGTTCCGTGCGGCCATTTCCTGCCGCCCGCGCTGCGCGCTGTGCGCCCGGCGGCTGCATTTCCCGCGCGTTCCGGCCGGGCGCGCTCACACCCCGGCGAACCGGGCGCTCCCTCTCTGCCGCCTGAACGGCGCGGTACTTCTTCCGCCATTGCGTTTGTTCCGATTATGTTCAGTATACCCCATCGGGGCGAGGTTGTAAAGGGCTTTTTGCGCCGCGCCGCTCACATTTCGCGCGCGACGATCTTCCAGTTCTGCTTCAGATACACCGCGCCGGAGACGACGGCGAGCAGCGCCGCCACGGCCAGCAGCACGTTGCCGATCGCGAGGAAGACGGCGGAGGCCTCCGCGCCGCCCACGGTGAAGGGGGGCAGCACGCCGAGCGAGACGAGCTCGAGCACATACTGCAGGAGCAGCACGGCGAGAATGGCCGCGATCTGGCTCACCGTCTTGGCTTTGCCCCAGTTGTTGGCGGCCACGACGACGCCGCTGTCCGCCGCGACGAGGCGGATCGACGTGACGAGGAATTCACGGAAGATGATGAGGATCACGAGCCATGTGTTCGCCAGGCCGAGATCCACAAAGCAGACGAGCGCCGAGATGACGAGGATCTTGTCTGCCAGGGGATCCATAAACTTGCCGAAGGTGGTGATGAGGTGGTCGCGCCTGGCGAGCTTGCCGTCGAGGTGATCGGTGTAGGACGCGGCGGCGAACAGCACGAAGGCCGCGAGCATGTGGTGGGGAAGCTGCCCCGCCAGCAGGAAACCGACGAAAAACGGGACCATGACAATGCGCAGAAGCGTGAGTTTATTCGGCGTGTTCAAGAAACGGCGCCCCCTTTCTTACCCAACCAGTTCGCCCAGCATATCGCAGTCGAGACACTCGGTGAGCAGCACCTTGCGGAATTCCCCGGCGCGCGGCTTGCCGCCCTGCGCCGTGAAGAAGACGCGGCCGTCCACCTCCGGCGCGTCGGCGGCGCTGCGGCCGAACCAGCAGCCTGCGTAGCGGTCGTAGCCCTCCACAAGGACCTCCACCGTCTGGCCGACGCGGCTTTCGCCCCAGCGCTGCATGATCGTCTGCTGCTGCTCCATGAGGATATCGCGCCGCCGCTCCTTCTCCTCCTGCGGGATCTGGCCCTCCATATCATAGGCGGCGGTGCCCTCCTCCCGCGAGAAGGCGAAGCAGCCGAGCCGTTCAAATTTGATCTCCTTGGCAAATTCGCACAGCTCGTTGAAGTCGTCCGCCGTTTCGCCGGGGAAGCCCACCATCATGGTGGTGCGCAGCACGATGCCCGGCACGCGCGCGCGGATCTTCGCGATGAGCTCGGTCAGCTCCCCGCGGCTGCCGGCGCGGTGCATGGCGCGCAGCACCTCGTGCGAGCAGTGCTGCAATGGCAGATCCATGTATTTCACGATCTTCTTCTCACTCGCCATCACGTCGAGCAGTTCGTCGGTGATGGCGTCGGGATAGCAATAGAGCAGGCGGATCCAGCGCAGGCCGTCGATCCGGCACAGGCGGCGCAGCAGCTCCGGCAGCCGGGAGCCGTCATGGAGATCCTTGCCGTAGCGCGTGACGTCCTGCGCGATGAGGATCAGCTCCTTCACGCCGGATGCGGCCAGCTCCGCGGCCTCCTTTACGACGTGTTCCAGCTCGCGGCTGCGGTACGGCCCGCGGATCATCGGGATTGCGCAGTAAGCGCAGCGGTTGTCGCAGCCCTCGGCGATCTTGAGGTAGGTGTAATACGGCGGGGTGCTGCGCACGCGCTTGCCTTCGAGCGGCAGCTTCTCCTTTTCCGGGAACACCTCCGGGTGCTCGCCCTCGAGCGCACGGCGCACGATCTCCGCGATGTCGCCGTCGGCGCCGATGCCGCACACGGCGTCGGCCTCCGGCAGCTCGCGGCGCACCTCCTCGCGGTAGCGCTCCGCCATGCAGCCCGTCACGATCAGGGCGCGGATCTTGCCCTCCTTCTTGAGCTTCGCGAGTTCAAGGATCTCCTCGATCGATTCCGCCTTCGCGGACTCGATGAAGCCGCAGGTGTTCACGATGGCGGCGTCGGCGCCGGCCGCGTCGTCCTTGAGCACGAAGCCCGCCTCGCGCAGGCGCGCCATCATCATTTCCGCGTCCACGCGGTTCTTTTCGCAGCCGAGGCTGATCATTCCAACCGAATACGCCATTCCCGCATCCCCATCCATTCTATAATAGTTACGGCGGGGCACGCCCCCTTTATGACGGGGACGGCCCTGCCGCATCGTTTTTCTGTTCTTTTTTATTCTATCACAAAAGAGAGGGGGCGCGCAATTCCCCGCGCATGATTTTCAAACTTTTCCTTTGCTCAGTCCTCCGGCTCCCCGCCGAACGCGCGCAGGGCGGAGCGGATCTCCTCCCAGCGGTAGCCCATGCGCTGCAAAGCGGCCACCGCGCGGCGGCGGCCCTTCTCCTCGCCGAGCTGGCGGGCAAAGCGGCGCTCGATCAGGCTGTGCAGCGCGTCCTCCGGCGCGGCGGCGGCGCGCTCCGCCTCCTGCGCGGCCAGCTCGCGGCCGATGCCGCGGCGCAGCAGCTCCTGCCGGATGCGCGGCGCGGCAAAGCCCTTGCGGGCCAGCTCTTCCGAGAGCCGGCGGGCGTAGTCCGCGTCGTCGATGAGGCCGAGCTCTTCCATGCGGCCGGCAGCCTGGCCGGCGGCCTCGCGCCCCACGGTGCGCGCGAGCTTGTCCTCGAGCTCGCGCTTCGAGTGCGGGCGGTGCTCGAGCAGGTAAAGCGCCTTCTCCTTCGCGCGCACCGCGTCGCTTCTGGCGATCAGCTCGTGCAGCTCCTCGTCCGAGAGCTGCTGGCCGGGGCGCAGCGAGGCGGCCGTCTCCTCGTCGAGCTTCACGGCGGGTTCGCCGTCGAGAAACAGCTGCACGAGGCGGTGGCGGCGCGGCTCAAGGGCTGTGATCTCCATCAGTCGTCGGCCTCAATGTCGATGGAGGCTTTCGGCCGGGCGGGCGCGGGGGCCGCCGCGGCGGGCTGCGGCGCTTCCACCGGCTTCGCGGGCGAGAGCGGCACCACGGGCGCGTTCTTGTTGTAGAGGCGGGCGGCGTTCGCCTTCACGCCTGCCTCGATCTCCGCGGCGATCTCCGCGTTCTGCGGGTTTTCGAGGAAGGTTTTCACGTTGTCGCGCCCCTGGCCGAGCCGCGTCTGGTTATACGAGAACCACGCGCCGCTCTTCTGGATGACGTCGAGCTTCACGGCCAGGTCGATGAGCTCGCCCGTGCGCGAGATGCCCTTGCCGTACATCACGTCGAACTCCGCCTCGCGGAACGGCGGGGCGATCTTGTTCTTCACAACCTTGGCGCGCGTGCGCGTGCCCACCTGCTCCGTGCCGACCTTGATCGTCTCGATCTTGCGGATCTCGAGGCGCACGGAGGAATAGAATTTCAGCGCGCGGCCGCCGGGCGTGACCTCCGGGTTGCCGTACACGACGCCCACCTTCTCGCGCAGCTGGTTGATGAAGATGGCCACGCAGCTCGATTTCGAAATCGCGCCGGCCAGCTTGCGCAGCGCCTGGCTCATGAGGCGCGCCTGCAGGCCCACGTGGCTGTCGCCCATTTCGCCCTCGATCTCGGCGCGCGGCACGAGCGCGGCCACCGAGTCGATGACGATGACGTCGATTGCGCCGGAACGGATGAGCGCTTCGGCGATCTCGAGCGCCTGCTCGCCGGTGTCCGGCTGCGACACGAGCAGGGAGTCCACGTCCACGCCCAGGGCGCGGGCATACACCGGGTCGAGCGCGTGCTCAACGTCGATGAACGCCGCGTTGCCGCCGTTCTTCTGCCCTTCGGCGATGCAGTGCAGCGCCAGCGTCGTTTTGCCGGAGCTCTCCGGCCCGTAGATCTCCACAATGCGGCCGCGCGGCAGGCCGCCGATGCCGAGCGCCAGGTCGAGCGAGAGCGAACCGGTGGAGATGGCCTCCACGTGCATCGACTCGTTCTGGCCCAGGCGCATCACCGCGCCTTTGCCGAACTGCTTTTCAATCTGTGCCAGCGCCGTCTCCAGCGCGGCAGCCTTGGCCGCGTTCGCGCCGTTCGTATTTTTGGCCGAAGCCGTTTTTTCCGCCATTGTTATGACCATTCCTTTCCGCTGCGCTCCAAGGCACCAAAGGGAATGAAA
>CAKNKY010000065.1 GCA_930987725.1 uncultured Anaeromassilibacillus sp.
TTTTCCCGATCCAAGCATAGCTTCGATTTCAGGCAACAATTCCTGCACATGCGTATAATTCTTTTTTCCCATAGTAATCAACCATTCGGCCGCATTGCGTCCGCACAAATAGGGATGAAAGAGTGCAGACAAACGACCGCCTTTCTTGTAGAATTTTGTTGAGGGGGAAGCACACTACAACGCACGGTAGGGTGAGTCGTAGATTACATCCAGAGTTCAAGCCAGTATTGTAATCAGTGTTAGAACCGCCTTTTCAAGCACAAATAAGTGGCGCTACGAGCCCGCACACTAAGAATTGTATTAACACCTGTTAATTGCTTGGCAGTTCAGTCCCTGCATTCTCCTTGCTACTATTTTGATGAGGAGGTTTTACTGTGAAAGTCGTATTCCCAACCTGCTGCGGTGTAGATGTTCACAAAACATTTCTGGTTGCTACCATCATCACCACGCCCGCAGACAGCTTGCAGCCCCACTATCAGAAAAAGCGATTCAGCACATTTAACTCGGACTTGAACCGTTTTGCCGACTGGCTCCTGGAACGCGACTGCCTGGATGTCTGCATGGAGTCTACTGGGAAGTATTGGGTTCCTGTATTCAACATCCTCGAAAAGCGCGGCATTCGTGTCGTGATTGCCAACCCCAAATGGGTAAAGGCTGTCAAGGGAAACAAGGATGATACGAAAGACTCCAAGTGGATCGGGGATCTGTTTCGTATTGGTCTCGTGAAAAGCAGCTTCATCCCCAATTTGGATATCCGCATTCTGCGCGAGTTTACCCGCTATCGTTATAAGCTGGTTTCTATGAAGAGCAGCGAGAAAAATCGCTTTCAGAACGCTTTTACCGTCTGCAATGTGGCGCTGGATTCCGTTGTGTCCGATATGTTTGGCAAGTCCGCAACTGCTATTACGGACTACCTCGCATCCGATGAATCCTTTGACGCTGACCATTGTGTTTCCCTGTTACAGCGCTCCCTCAAAAAGAAAGCCGAGCAAGTTCTGGAGTCTATTGTGGGCTTCTCTATTGCCGATGAACAGAAAGCTCGCATCAAAATTATCCGTGAGCATTATGATTTTATTGGGATGATGATTGCTAAGGTAGATGCCTGTGTCAATGAGATGGTCGCAAAATATGAAGGTGAAATCAATCTTCTTTGCACCATTCCGGGTATTAACCGCAACTCCGCAATCACCATCATCTCTGAAATCGGCATAGATATGCATCAGTTTGGCTCTTCCAAGCGGCTTTGCTGCTGGGCCGGATTGACTCCCGGCAATAACGAATCTGCAGGAAAGAAAAAGTCTGTTCGTATTTCTCGGGCCGGTGTTTATCTCAAGCCTGCTTTGGTGCAAGTCGCTCACGCTGCGGTGAAGGACAAGAAAAATCCTTATTACGCCCTGAAATATGAGCGCATTGCCAAGCGCAGGGGCAAGAAACGGGCAATCATTGCTATTGCCAGAATGATCCTGACGGCGATCTACTCTATGTTCTGTACCGGCGAAGTATGGAACCCGGTGGATATCTTCAAAATTGATATGCCGGAACATCTGAAAGAGCAGCAGCTTGCTAAAGCAATCAAGCAGGCTAAACGATTCCTCGAGAAGCAGGGATTAACAGTTGCTTAACTCTGGTTGGATATGCTTCAACCTTGCAAAATGTATTGTTTGCAGGGGCGTCTTTCTGCGCCTTTTTGACCTCTGTGCTGGAACGTTGCTTACTTTCACACTAATACCCCCTGATGTAGTACTTCTATTTTCCTACATCAGGGGGTACTTTGTCTATTGTCCGTTTTTACTGGACCTGTTCAGTTCAGGCAGGAAGCCGGGGCTTTCTTTATTTTTCTATTGAGCAGCCGGCGTTATTCCTCCAGCACGGCGACGGCGTGGCATTGCAGCCGCGGCACACGGAACGAGACTGCCCCGTCCCTGCAGGTGAAGGGAAGCGCAGTCCCCTCCGGCTCGAGGCGCACAGAGCGGATGGTTTCCGGCACGCGCACGGTCACCGGCACATCGAAGAGCGCAGGCAGATCCTCGATCACCTCGGCAGCCCCGCGGCGGGAGGGGATACCGTAGAGCAGATGCACGCAATAGCGGTGCTGTTCCGGTTGGCGGATCACCGTGGCGCGGCCCGCGCTCGGCAGCTCTGTTTCCAGTACGGGGTGCGGGTCCAGGCGGTTCAGCGCGTTCAGGAACACACGCTTGTGGTAGACGGCGCCGAAGTCCCGGTACATGCGGCACAGCGGATGGGCCAGATAAAGGATGTTTCCGTATTGAGCCGCAGCGGGGCGGCCGCTGTCCGCCGGGTTGTAGGAGGCGTTGCGGTGGCCGTTGTAGTGCGCATATGTGCGGTCAAAATACGGTTCCAGCGCCGTTGCCAGCACCTGCGCCCCGTCTGCCCGCACCTGCTCCGCGCCGAAATAGCACAGCATCGGCGCGCGCACGACGTTTTCTCCCAGCTCGTCGTTTACACGGAGGAAGTCCCGCTTGTGCAGCGGACCGCCCACATATTCGAGCCCGGCGTCAACCTGGAACGCGCCTTCCTTCACAAGGCTTCTGCCGGTGAAGAGCACGCGGCCGCCGCGTGCCAGAAACGCCTGCAGCGCCTTCACGCCCTCTTCGTCCGGCACGGCGCAGTCCGGGAAGATCACCGTGTCAAAAGGCTCAAAACTGTTTTCATATACAATGCCGAAATCGCGCTGCGCTTCCAGGAGCATGTTGGTGGCGCCGTCGTCGCTCCGCGCGTCCCCGGAGAGATACAGCCCCAGCCGTGCGGCCGGTTTCCCGTTGAAGCAGTAGGGCTCAATCTGCTCGGCATATTCATAGGCATATCCGATGTTCCGGTACGTCTCCGGTTCCATGCGCCCGCTCGGGTGCAGGTGATCGCCGATGGAGCAGCGCGCGCCGTAGGCCATCATGGCCGCCGCCTCGTAGCGGAGCGCCTCGGGAAGCTTGAACCCGCCGATCTCTCCCCAGTCCAGGTGGAACTTGCCCGTCATGCCCAGGTAATCCTTGCCCGTGTTCGCAAAATAGCGCGCGCGCGGAGGCATCTTGTTGTAGCCGCCCCAGGCTGTCGGCAGATCTTCAAGCTCAAAATGCGTGGAAGCGCCGTGAAATTCCGGCTGATACTGATCGGCCCCGCCGCTGTTGAAATAGATGCTGGCGTCCGGGTGTTTCTCGTGCAGGATCTCGCCGCACTTGCGCGTGAAATCCTGGTGTTTGCGCACATAGTAAAGACGCGCGTCCCCGTCTTTTTCCGAGTCGAGCCCCATGGCGCGCATCCCGGCGCGGCACTCGTCGCACCAGCAGGCGTGATAGTTGAACACGATATCGTAGAACAGACCGTCGATGCGCGCATAGCGATCGCAGATCTCGCGCGTGAGCGCATAAATGTGCTCTGCATAGCTGCCGTCGTTCAGGCAGAGATCCGCCCAGGAGCACTCCGGGCGCGGGTTGTCCGGCGCGGCGTTCGGATCGATGTTCACAACGGAATAGCTGCCGTCCTTCCGCCTGGCACGCCATTCGGGGTGCTGCTCTGCGTCAAGGGCGGACCATCCCGCCGTGATGTAGATGGGGGCTTTCACGCCGATCTCGTGGGCGGCGTCCAGCATTTCTCCCAACAGGTCAAAGTCGAGGTGCGGATGCATCGCCCCGATCTTTGTCGGGTAATAGCACATGCCGTGGTGGCATTTGGCAAACACGGTGATGCTGGTAAGGTGGCCGAACTTCAGAGCTTCCTGAAAGTTTTCGTGGCTGAACTGCGAGCCGATTCCCTCCATGAGCGGTGAAGTGTGGAAGTCAAGGTGCACCTGTCTGGGAGACAGTGCGTGTTTCATGTCGTTTCCTCCGTTTCTCTCAGAACGAATCGGTTGGGGTGTTTTCGTGCTTCCATCATATCGGGTTCTTTTCCGTTTGTAAAGGGAAAAAGCGTTGCTTTCCTTTCAAAATCAATTTGACTTTCCGCCGCATTGCCGTGTTCCCCTTGGATTCCCCGCCGCGCTTTGCTATAATAACGGTATCACCATGCGGAAAGGGGAGGATCGGCGTGCCGGAACTGTTGTGCGTCGGGGAAATTCTGGTGGAAATGATGGCGGAGGAGAAGGGTCAGCCCTTCTCGCGGCCGGGCCGCTTTTTGGGGCCGTATCCCAGCGGAGCGCCCGCTATCTTTGCGGATCAGGCAGCCCGGCTCGGGGTGAGCTGCGGGCTGATCTCGCGCGTGGGGCGCGATCCCTTCGGGGAGCTGTGCCTGAAGCGCCTGCGGGAGGACGGCGTTGACGTCTCCCGCGTTTCGGTGGATGAGGATCGCCTCACCGGCATCGCCTTCGTCACATACGACACGGCAGGCGGGCGCGAATTCCTCTATCATTTCCGCCACGCCGCCATCGGGGCTATCTCTTCGGAGGAGGTGGAGGAATCCGCCTTTGCGGGCGCGCGCTGGCTCCATCTTATGGGCTGCACGCTGCAGGCTTCCCCGCAGATCGCGCGGGCGGCCCTGCGCGGCGCGGAGATCGCGGCAAAGCTTGGCCTCACCCTCTCCTTCGACCCGAACATCAGGCCGGAGCTCCTGCGCGACGGGGAGACGCGTGAGATCTTTGAACGCATCCTGCACCAGGCTGCCTTTGTTCTCACCGGGGCGGGCGAACTGCTGCATCTCACGGGCTGCGCTTCGGTGGAGAAGGGCGCCGAAACGCTGTTGGAAACGGCGCAGGCGGTTGTGGTGAAGAACGGCAGCCGCGAAACGCTTGTCTTCTCGCGCGGGGAAGCGCCGTTTGCCTGTGCGCCCTTCCCGAGCGAGGAGGTGGACCCCACCGGCGCGGGAGACTGCTTCGACGGGGCGTTTGCGGCGGGCATGCTTCGGGGCCGGACACTGCGCGAGGCCGTCCGCATGGGCTGCGCCGCGGGCGCGCTTGCTGTGCGCCGGCGAGGCCCCATGGAAGGCGCGGCAACCGGGCAGGAGCTTCAGGCCTTGCTCGGCGCCGCGGCAGAGTCCTGAAAATTTGGAAAACGGAATCGGAAAGAGAAAGGCAGGTTGATCTCATGGCAACACCGCACAACGGCGCGGAAAAAGGCGCCATCGCAAAAACAGTTCTCATGCCGGGCGATCCGCTGCGCGCGAAATTCGTGGCGGAAACGTATCTGGAAAATCCCGTGTGCTTCAACACGGTGCGCGGCATGCTCGGCTTCACGGGCACATGGAAGGGCCGCCGCATTTCCGTGATGGGCAGCGGCATGGGCATGCCCTCCATCGGCATCTATTCCTATGAGCTGTTCCATTTTTATGACGTGGACCGCATCATCCGGATCGGCACGGCGGGCGGCCTGGCCGACGATGTGCAGCTGCGCGACGTGATTGTCGCCGTGGGCTCGTGCACTGATTCCCGCTATGCCGCTCAGTTCCGCCTGCCCGGCACCTTCGCGCCGCTCGCCAGTTTCCGCCTGGCGCGGCTGGCGGTGGAGAAGGCGGAGCAGCTCGGCTTCCCCGTGAAGGCCGGCAGTGTCCTCTCCTCCGATCTGTTTTACGGGGACGATGACACCGCCCTGCCGAGTTGGAAGAAGATGGGCGTCCTCGCCGTCGAGATGGAGAGCGCCGCCCTCTACATGAACGCGGCCCGCGCCGGAAAAGAGGCGCTCTGCCTGCTCACCGTTTCCGATTGCCCGCTGCGCGGCGAGTCGCTGCCCGCGGAGGAACGGCAGACGGGCTTCACCCGCATGATGGAGATCGCCCTGGAGCTGGCGGAATGAAGGGGGGACGGAAGATGGATGTGAAAGCGATCCTGCGCGCCGTTGATCACACGCTGCTCGCTCCGGCTGCCCGCTGGGAAGAGATCCGCGCGCTGTGCGAAGACGCCGTGCGGTATGGCACGGCCAGCGTCTGCATCCCGGCGTCCTATGTGGCCCGTGCCTCTGCGTTCCTGGAGGGGCGCCTGCCCGTCTGCACCGTGATCGGTTTCCCAAACGGTTACGACACCACAGCCTCCAAGGTGTTCCAGGCGAAGGACGCGATTGGAAACGGCGCGGAGGAGATCGACATGGTTGTCAACCTCGGCTGGGTGAAGGACGGCCTCTACGACGAGGTGCTTGATGAGCTGCGCGCCGTGAAGGAGGCGTGCGGTTCCCATGTGCTCAAGGTCATCGTGGAGGCCTGCCTGCTCACGCAGGCGGAAAAGCTCCGCCTGTGCGATCTCATCACGCGTTCCGGCGCCGACTTCATCAAGACGTCGACCGGCTTTTCCACGGGAGGCGCCACGTTTGAGGATGTGGCGCTGTTCCGTGCGCATGTGGGCCCGCAGGTGCGCGTCAAGGCAGCGGGCGGCATATCCACGCTCGCGGACGCCGCCCGTTTTCTTGAGCTGGGCGCGGATCGGCTCGGCACGAGCCGCGTGGTGCGCCTCGTGAAGGAAGCGGAGTGCGGAGGAAATCAGGCATGACGGCGGAGCAGGAGCGCAGCCTGGCGCTGGCGGCGCTGCAGGCGCGCGCGAACGCCTATGCGCCGTACTCCCGCTGGACGGTGGGCGCCGCCCTTCTCACGGCGGAGGGGGACGTGATTCCGGGCTGCAACGTGGAAAACGCCGCCTATGGCCCCACGAACTGTGCGGAGCGCACGGCGCTCTTTGCCGCCGTGGCGCAGGGGAAGCGCCGGTTTGCCGTCCTCGCCGTGGCAGGCGGCCCGGAGGGGGAGACGCCCGCCGCGTTCTGTCCGCCCTGCGGCGTGTGCCGCCAGGCGCTGGCGGAGTTCTGCGGGCCGGAGTTTCCCGTGCTCTTTGTGAAGGGCGAAGGGGAGGTGCAGCGCCACACGCTGGGCGAGCTGCTTCCGTTCAGCTTTTCCCTCACGGGGCAGGAAGGAGGAGAATCCCATGCGCATGTATGACATCATCGAGAAAAAGCGGGAGGGCGAGGCGCTTTCCCGCGAGGAGATCGCCTATTTTGTCTCCGGCGTCGTGAGCGGGGAGATCCCGGATTACCAGACCAGCGCCCTGCTCATGGCGATCTGCCTGCGCGGCATGACGAGCGAGGAAACGGCCTGGCTCACGGTGGAGATGGAGCATTCCGGGGAGACGGTGGATCTCTCCTCCCTGCCCGGCGTGAAGGCAGACAAGCACAGCACCGGCGGCGTGGGCGACAAGACAACGCTTGTGCTCGGCCCCATCGTGGCTTCGCTCGGCGTCTCCATGGCGAAAATGAGCGGCCGCGGCCTCGGCCACACGGGCGGCACCATCGACAAGCTCGAATCGATTCCGGGCCTGCGCACCGCGTTTTCGCGCGGGGAGTTTCTGGACATCGTGCGCCGCGTGGGAATCTGCGTGGCCGGGCAGTCCGGAAATCTTGTCCCGGCAGACAAAAAGCTCTATGCATTGCGCGATGTGACGGCCACCGTCGAGAGCCTCCCGCTCATCGCCTCGAGCATCATGAGCAAGAAGCTGGCTGCCGGGGCGGACTGCATTCTGCTGGATGTGAAGGTGGGAAGCGGCGCGTTCATGAAAACGGAGGAGGATGCCCGCGCCCTTGCCCGCGAAATGGTGACCATCGCCGATCATGCCGGCCGCCGCGCAGCCGCCCTTCTCACCGACATGGACCGCCCGCTCGGCTTTGCCATCGGAAACGCGCTGGAAGTCCGCGAAGCGTGCGATACGCTGCAGGGCCGCGGCCCGGCGGACCTCACGGAGCTCTGCGTGGAGCTTGCGGCCGGGATTCTTCTGCTGGCCGGGAAGGCTTCCGGCTGGGAGGAGGGCCGCGCGCTCGCCTCCGGCCAGCTGCACAACGGGCGTGCCTTCGAAACCTTCCGTGCCATGGTGCGCGCCCAGGGCGGGAACGGGGAATCGCTGAGCCGTGACGAACTTCTGCCGCATGCACCGGTGCGCCGGCCGATCCGCGCCGAAACGGAGGGCTTCCTCACCGCCATGAATACGCAGCAGATCGGCGCGGCCTCCGTGAAGCTCGGCGCAGGCCGCGAAAAGAAGGAGGACGCCATTGACTACGGCGCCGGGATTCTGCTGCGCAAAAAAACGGGCGACCATGTCCATGCGGGCGACATGCTTGCCGAGCTGTTCGCCTCCAGCGAAGCGCGCTGTGAGGCCGCGGAACAGGCGTTCCGCGGCGCCCTCCGCTTTTCGGAGACGATTCCGCCGTCTCGCCCCATCGTGCTCGGCCGCGTCGGCTTCTAATCTCCGCACAAAGCAAAAGCCTGCCCTTCCCCTTTTCGGGGAGGACAGGCTTTTTTGTCCTGCCGGTTTGATGCGGCTGAAAAAGCGAATCAGTCAGGCGTCAGACGACGTCAATGATGCACTGGCGGCTCATGCTGGGGCCGTCTGCGGAGGCGTAAACACCCACCTGGCCGGCCGAGACGCCGCGGAAGGTCACAAGATAGTCATTGCCCTCCTTCACCGTGTTCACCAGTTGCAGGAACGACGTGTTGCCGGAAGCAAACTGCGGGGAACCGCCGCCCGTCACCGTGAACTTGAAGGTGTAGGTGCTGCCCACGCGCAGGCTGAACTGCGACGTCGTGTCGGACTTGATCGAGTAGCTGCTGCCGGCGGACGTTGCCTTGCCGGTCGCCGTGAAGGAGCAGGTGCGTCCGTCGGCGTCCTTCGTCGTGATGGTAGCCGTGCCGGCGCCCTGGTTCGTGATGGTGAAGAGGTAGCCGCCCTCACAGGCGCCCTTGTAGGCGACGGAGACGGCGCTCGGGTTGGAGGAGGTGGCCGTCGGCGGGGTGGTGCTGTTCGTCGT
>CAKNKY010000066.1 GCA_930987725.1 uncultured Anaeromassilibacillus sp.
AAAACCGAATATTCCTGCACCAGGGGCTCTTTTTGTGCTGTCTGCACAATCTGGAGCAGTTCATCTGCACGCAGGGAGCTGTTTTTGTCACGGCAAATTGCGGAGGGCTTCTCCCACATCGGCCCGGAAGGATTCCCAGGCATCGGGGTGTTCCACAAAGTAAAGCGGACATGCCTTTCCCGTCACATCATAATGGCGGATGAGGTGATTTTCATCCAGACCGAGTTCCCGGCAAAGCCAGGCACACAGCTTGACAAGCGATCGATAAGAGTCGTCTGTAAACTGTCCTGTTTCATCTGGATGACAGACCTCAATGGAAATCGTGTCACGATTGCGCTCGTTCGTTGCAGCAGATTTTTCATCCAGCGGCAGACACTGTATGATCTCGCCGTCGAGCCCCACCAGAAAATGGGCGTTCACCTCTGTAGCAGGATCATTAAAGTAACTCCGGTTCCCCATGGCGGAAGTGCCCGGGTTTCCGACATAATGAATGGCAATGTCATTGACATGTTCCAGTTTTTCTCCGCTTCTGCTTCCTCCGAAATCCAGGAACTCTTGATCAATCCAATCCGGGATGTCAATCTCATCCAGATCCTGCGGGCCGCCCAACGGCAAATTCTGCACCTGCGGGAGTCCGCTGAGGACGGACGCCACCGCCATCCCGATACCGATTACCACAAGCAGTGCGCACGAAGCAAGCACAAGTCTGACGAGCAAACGCCTGCGCTTGCGGCGCAGCGAAAGAGGCGCCCTGCGGGGCGGTTCCTTTTCCTCTGGACGCAGGTGCTTTGGTTCATAGAATTCCGACACGTTATCTCCTCCGATCTCTTCCGGCCTTTCGTCGGCTCTATTCTTTATAACACGGTGCAGCATAGGAAATAGTTACAGGCGGCTTCCGTCGTTGACAAAACGGGACACGGCTCGTATAATAATGCATATGCCCGTCCGGCTTCCGGCAGACGGGTTTTATTATGGAATGCGCCGCTGGGCGCAGAAAGGCGTGAAAATACAATGAGTGAAGGATGCAGCCATGATTGCGAGCATTGCGCCGAAAATTGCGGGGAGCGCAAATCCAATCCGGCAGATTTTCTGGAAAAGCCTCATGCGATGAGCAGCATCAAAAAGGTGATCGGCGTGGTCAGCGGAAAGGGTGGCGTCGGCAAAAGTCTTGTCACGTCTCTGATGGCTGTTGCCATGAACCGCCGCGGTTCACATACCGCCATCCTCGATGCTGACGTGACCGGTCCTTCAATCCCGAAGGCGTTCGGCCTGCATCAGCGTGCCATGGGCAATGAGCTTGGCCTGCTGCCTGTCAGAACAAAGACCGGCATCGATGTGATGTCTGTCAACCTTCTGCTGGACGACGAATGCGCACCCGTTGTGTGGCGCGGCCCCATCATTGCCAACACCGTCAAGCAGTTCTGGACCGACGTCATTTGGAAAGATGTGGACTATATGTTCGTGGATATGCCTCCCGGAACAGGCGATGTGCCACTCACCGTATTCCAGAGTCTCCCGCTCGACGGTATTCTCATTGTCACCTCTCCGCAGGAGCTGGTGGCCATGATTGTGGATAAGGCTGTCAATATGGCCCTCATGATGAACGTCCCGATCGTGGGCATCGTCGAAAACATGAGCTATGTCAAATGCCCGGACTGCGGCCGAGAAATCCGCGTGTTCGGTGAAAGTCATGTGGAAGAGATTGCCGCAAAGCATGGCCTTCGGGTTCTGGCGCGTCTTCCCATGGACCCGGACGTCGCGAAAAACTGTGATTCCGGCCTGGTGGAGCTCTGCCATACGGAGCCCCTTGAGGAAGCCGCAAAGGCCATTGAAGCTCTTCCTGTGAAAGAAAAATAAGCTGCACCGGTTTTCCGGCTGCATTCATGTGGCAGGCCGCCGTCATTCAGGGGCCTGCTTTTTCTTTGCGCACCATCAAGCCAAGCCTGCCGGAAAGACCGGCGAGCAGTTCGTTTGTGATGGTACCACACCGGCCGGCCACCTCCTCCGCCGTGATGGTTTCCGCACCGTCACGCCCAATCAGCGTCACAATCTCTCCGTTGCGCACCGTGCCTATGTCCGTCACATCCGCCAGCAGCTGATCCATGCAGATGCGCCCGGCTATGGGCGCGCGCGTGCCGTGGATTAGCACCGCACCCCCGTTTTCACCAAGGCGACGCGGCAAGCCGTCTCCATATCCGATGGAAATGGTTGCGATCACGGTGGGGCGAACCGCCTCAAAGGCAAGGCCGTATCCGGCGTGTTCTCCCGGGTTCAGCGTGCGGACAGACGCAACACGCGCGTGCAGGGAGAGGACAGGACGCAGGGGAAGAGCTGATTTCCGCTCCTCCTGTGTTTCCCACACCCCGAACAACGCCAAACCGGGCCTTGCCAGATCACAGGGAAGAGGGGCAATGCGCAGAAGCCCCGCACTTGCCAAAAGATGAATTTGACCTACAGGATATCCTTCCCGGCGAAGCCGGGAAGCCAGCCCGAGGAAGGCCGCGATCTGCCCGTCGGTAAACGATTCGCTTCGGCTGTCCGCCAAATTGGCGGCGCACAGGTGCGAAAACAATCCCGTAAAGCGGAGACAGGGCAGGCGATAGAGGCGGTGAAACGCTTCCATGTCACTCACCTTGACGCCAATCCGCCGCATCCCCGTGTCCACTGCTACATGAACGTGAACATGCCATCCCTGAGATGCCAGGCGCATGGCATAATCCTCATCCACCACAGCCTGTGTTAGGCGATACCGTACCAGCAGCTCCGCTTCTTCCGGTGCCGTATAGCCCAGAATCAGGATCGTTCCCCGAACACCGGCGCGCCGCAGCCGGATGCCCTCGGTGAGCGTTGCCACGGCAATGTCCCGCACACCGGCATGATGCAGGACCCGTGCACAGAGCACACTTCCATGACCGTACCCGTCCGCCTTCAAAACGGCCATCAGGCGGCATTTTGGCCCCGCAAGCTTTGCCAGCAGCCGCGCGTTGGCGCGAAGGGCTGATGTGTCAATCTCCCGCCATGCACGGTCATCCTGCCGTGGCTTGTCCGGCCGAAGGACAGCCCAGGTGAAGGAGGCAACGGACGTAAGCACCACAACGGCGGCAAAATGTCCCAGGCTGTTCTCCACAAACAGGGAGGATGTTCCCGTCCCTTTGGCCAATCCCCGCACGAGGACGATGCACCATGGATGAACCACAAAGAATGCCGCAGAAAAGCGCCGGGCCATCCTGTCCTGCCCTGCATTGACGGAAAGCAGGAAAGTGAACAGGAAGAACGTGCACACAGGCAGAAGCAGCGTCATGCTGTCATGCCTAGGCAGACCGTTCGCGCGCAGCAGGAAAACTTCCGCACTCATCCCGCAAAGGGAGAAGAGAAACAGGGCAAACGAGAACCCGGCGCTGCGCTTTTTTGCCAATCCACCCAAGAGCAGAAAGAGCGGGGCAAAGAAAAGGCCGTTCCTGGTGTAAGAAAAAACATGAAAGAGGGCGTTGTAAAAAGCCCTGCCTGCGGGAAAAGACGCAAAAAGGCCATAGTAGCTGTCACCACCCAAACCGATAAGATAAAGCAGGGCGGCAGCGGCGAATGCAAAGCGCCGGCCCCCGCGGAGCAGCAGCAGGCAAATCAAAACACCAAGCAGGACGGCAGGGAAATACCACAGGTGATAAAAGGTGCCGTCAAAGCACAGCGCACGCAGAACATCCGGTATGCTTCCGATCTGATGCGCGTAGATGTTCAGCGGAAGGTAGAGCAGGATGGAGAGCAGGCTGAGAAGGCCTGTCTTTTTCAAAAAGTGCGGCGCATTCGTCCAGCCGGATTGCGACAGAAAGTATCCTGTTGTAAGAAAGAAAAACGGAACTGCCACGCGGGCCAGCACACGTGTTAGCCAGAAATCGCCGTCCGCCGTGAAGGAAGTAAGCGGCGAGGTGTGGATGGCGCAGACAAGCAGAGAGGCAGTTATGCGAAACCAATCGATCGCGGGCCTTTTTGGGCTCATGCGCTTCCCTCCCGCACCGTCACAAGAAAACCGCCGTCGTTGTCGCCGGATACCTCATAGGGAAGGACCAGCGGCAGTGTCACGCCGTCCGGCCTGCAGGCAATGCGGAAAATGTGAAAGATCCCTTCGCTGGAAGGGAACCGGATGGCGCCCTGCTTGAAGGAGGCAAGGTATTCTTCCAGACAGAGCCCCTGGCTTGTGAGGATGGAAGCGTGCGGCGTCCCCACATAGCGAAAGTGCCAGGGCTCCGCTGCAATGCCGGTGATCCCTTCCTTCTCTGCCGTGTACCGCTCAATCCAGCCAAATGAGGGGGCCAGACGGCGGAAAACGGCAAACACGCCGTCACGTGGAAAATCCGGCCGGATAAAGTCAATCTCGGGCGCTTCCGCCGCAAGGTCAATCGCCAGCCCTGTCTCATGCTCACTGCAGCCGGGCAAGGCCACATAGCTTCGCGTGAAGGCTTCCCCGTTTTCACGCAGGGAATCATTCCAAATCTGCCTCTGTTCGGCCCGGCTTCTCCACCCGGATACGGCCCGAATCCGGCCCTGTGCGCCGGAGGCTTTGACACATGCGGCAAGACTTTTTGCCGCATGGGATTCCAGCAGCACGTTCCCTTGATCCGGAAGGGCCGGAGCAAGGCGCGGCGGGCGTTTCGCCGGGATCGGATGGGAAGCGTTGACCAGGATGAGAGGACCCCGGCAAACGTCCTTCTGTGTCCAGACTGGCCGCTTCATGCTTCCACCCCCAGATCGATGAGATGGTTTACAAGCCGATCAAACGACACGCCCACCGCCTTCATCATGTTAGGAAACCGGCTGTGCGAGGTAAAGCCGGGAATGGTGTTGACCTCATTAAAAAGAATCTTTCCTTTTCTTGTGAGAAAGAGATCCACGCGGGCAAAGCCGCGGCAGCCCAGGGCGCGGTATACCTCTTTGGCGGCTTCCGCTGCAGCCGCCTCCTGTTCTTCCGTGATGCGGGCCGGGCAATGGATTTGTGAAGTCTTAAGCGTATACTTTTCTGTAAAATCAAAGAAATCACCGGAAAGCTCGATCTCATCCACCCGCCCTGTCACAAGGCTGTCGTTTCCGATCACGGCGCATCCGATTTCAAAACCGGGCACTTCCTCTTCCAGCAAAATCTCCGCATCATGCGCGAAAGCCGTTTCCACGGCTTTGCTCAGAGCTTTTTGCGCAGTGACCCGGCTGACGCCGAAGGAGGAACCGGACCGAACAGGCTTCACAAACAGGGGAAAGCCGATGAGCTCTGCCGTGTGCGCGATGCTTTCCGCAGAATCCGTGCGGCGAAAGACAGCGCCGCGCGGGCATGGAACACCTGCGAGAGAAGCAAGCCGGTGGGCTCGCGCCTTGTCCATGCCGAGTGCACTTGCCATCGTCCCGCAGCCGATAACGGGGATCCCCGCCAGCTCCAACAACCCCTGCAGTGTGCCGTCTTCTCCGTTCTTCCCGTGCAGCACGGGGAAACCCGCATCGATGCGGATTCTTTGCGCTTTTGTGCCCAGAAGGAGAAGACCGCCTTTTGTGCGGTCGGTGCAGAGCACGCAGGGTGTGCAGGCAGGATTCTGCTCCCATTTGCCGTCCGGGAGCTCTGTCTCATTTCCCGGGAAAAAAAGCCACGCGCCTTTTTTGGTGATGCCAACCGGCACAGGGCGATAGCGTGTTCTGTCAATCGCTTGCAGCACGGCACAGGCAGACTGCAGGGAAACGTCATGTTCCGTTGAGCAGCCGCCGAAAAAAACAGCGATATTCTTTTGTTTCATCTTTCCGACCTCCCTGATAGGCCTGCAGAAAAAGAACAGGCCGTCGTTTTTGTCCCTGTCAGTATGGTACCAAAAACGCACAGCCTGTTCTTTTCTCTTTCCTCAAGGAGATCTTTTGATTTTCCTGCCGAAATCTTACATTTTTCTTGCAGGCGCAGGAGGGGAGGGGCGCTGCTTTTGCGGAAGCGTAACCGTAAACACAATTCTGTTTTCTGCACTTGAAGCGCAGATGGAACCGCCATGCAGCCGCAGGATTTCCCGCGCTATGGCAAGCCCGAGCCCTGCGCCTCCGCTCGCGCTCGAGCGGGAAGAATCCAGGCGGAAGAATTGTTCAAAAATCCGCTCCAGCTTTTCCTGGGGAATGGTAGGGCCGCTGTTTTCAAAGCAGAGCGTGATAAGGCCCTGTGCCGATTGGCCCCAGACGTGGATCTCTGTGTCGGGAAAGCTGTAAAAATTGGCGTTGCGCAGCAGATTGTCAAAGACACGGGCCAGCTTGTCCGGGTCGCACTCACAAGGAATCTGCGGCGGCAAATCCAGCTTGCAGTGCAGATTCTTTTCCGCAAGGGAAGGCGCAAATTCGCTCACAGTCTGCTGAAGCATGCGCGTAAGATCCACGGTGGAAAGCTCCAGCGTGAGATGCGTCAAATTGAAGCGGGTTATTTCAAAGAATTCGTTGATTAGATCCTCGAGCCGTTCGGCTTTGTCCAGCGCAATGTCAGTGTATCGGGCGCGCAGCTCCGGCGAGATCTGCGGCTCATCGCGCAGCAGCGTCAGATAGCCGATCACGCTTGTGAGCGGCGTTTTGAGATCATGCGCCAGATAGACAATCAGATCATTTTTTCGCTGTTCCGCTTCATGTGCCGCCGCATTGCTGCGCAGCATCTCCTGGCGGATGACGTTCAGCCTGTCCGCCGCATTGGAAAGAGCAGGGGGAAGCTCCACAGGCTTTTCCGGCGAGAGAGCCATCTCCTGGGAGGCATTCACCAAACTGTCCACATAACGGAGCGGCTTACAGATAAAATAGATAGTGATCGCAAAAATGCCGGCGCATAAACCTACAATCAGGAGCAGCATCGCATAATCGCGTGCCCATGATAAAAGGGGATACAGAAGCTCCCGACCCGTCCAGGTACGGGAGGAAGCCAAAATGGCGCAGAAAAGTCCCAGCAACGGCAGGCCAAAGCAATAGGCAAGCAGGCTCAATACATATTGCAGCAGAATTTGCCTGGAAAAGCCGCTGCGTGGGGGGCTTCCCTTTTTCGTCCCGTTATTCAATGGTGTAGCCCACCCCCCAGACAGTTTTGATGAATTTCGGTTTACGGCTCGGCTCATGCATTTTCTCACGAAGCCGGGCAATGTGCGTCATGACGGTATTGTTACTGTCCATAAATTTTTCTCCCCACACGGCTTCAAACAGTTCTTCACTGGGAACCACCTTGCCGCGCCGCTCACACAGCGTCCAAAGAATGGAAAATTCGAGAGGCGTCAGGTTCAGTTCCTCACCGAAAAGCGTGCATTTATGCGTGTCCTTTGAAATGGTTAGACCGCGGAATTCAAATTCTTCTGGATTTTCCTCCGGGCTGCTCTCTACCTTGTTATATCGCTTGCAGCGGCGCAGCTGTGTTTTGACTCGAGCCACCAGTTCCAGGGGATTGAACGGCTTTGTCATGTAATCATCGGCACCCAGCGTGAGGCCGGTGATTTTGTCCATGTCTTCAACCTTGGCGGTCAGCATCAGGATGGGGAAGAAGAACTCCTTTCTGATTTCTCGGCAGAGCGAAAATCCGTCCAGATCCGGGAGCATCACGTCCAGAATGGCCAAGTCAGGCGGTGTCTCCCGCACCAGATTCAGAGCCTGTGTGCCATTCCCGCACTTTATCACGCGAAATCCTTCATTTTTCAGATAAACTTCCACCAAATCAGCAATGGATGTTTCGTCATCCACCACCAGGATTGTCTCATTCAACCTCAATTCCTCCTTTTCCGTTTTACCCTCGAAGGGGAACACAAATGCATCATGTGTAAAGACTGAAAAGAGAATGGCTGTCTTTTTGCCTTTCAATTTTTTACTATAGCACAATTGGGCAAAATGCTCAACCTTCCTTCAAAAGGCGGCGAAAATCCTGTGTCCAAACGGGAAGAGGGCCTCCACTGTTTCCGGACACCGCCATCCCTTCTGTTTGCCGTTGCCCTTGTACTTTTTCTTTGGTATGATATTGGGGGAACAGACGGACTGTTTTACTTTGGTTTGGAGGAGTTCGCATGAAAATTGAAACATGCCGCAAAAGTGCTTTTGTTGGGATTGGAAAAGAAGGCTCCACTTCGGATGGACAAGGCTTTATTCAAAACCTATGGGCGGAGGCCAATGCCCATTTCAGCGAAGTTCAGCCGTTGGCCAAAAAGGATGAAAACGGGAATTTGGTTGGCATCTGGGGCGCAATGTCTGATGTGTCCCGTTCCTTCCAGCCATGGGAAGACAACTTCAGCAAAGGGCTGTATCTTGCCGGTGTTGAGTGTGTGGATGAGGCCGAAGCTCCGAAAGGATGGACAAAATGATCGTTCCAGGTTATGAATATCTTTGCGCAGAAGCCGAAAACGAGAACACCTTTTCGGAAGTATTAGAGTATATGAGAGGAAAAGCCATCCCATTGGTTGGAGCAGTTCATGATTTTACTTGTTCCAAAACCGGAAAGAATTATCTGTTCTTTCCGATGGTAAAAAAATGATGGATGGTTTCGTCAGCTTCGATGACAGCTTCTTTATCTAAAGGGACTCTTCCGCAGTGTATATGACACGAAAAACCGGCCTATGGTTCAAACCTGAAGTGACCCCCAAAAGTTAGACAATATTAGAAGGCGAAAATTGTTTAAGCG
>CAKNKY010000067.1 GCA_930987725.1 uncultured Anaeromassilibacillus sp.
AAGAAAAAGACACGGAGCGCGACTTGCCCGGCGCAGCCGCGCGTGCGTGCGAGACACGGGGAGGAAAAAGACACAGTGCGCGACTTGCCCACCGCAGGTGCAGGAGCCGTGCGTAGGCGCGCAGCCGGAAAGAACCGCGTGCGTGCGAGACACGGGGAAGAAAAAGACACGGTGCGCGAATTGCCCGGCGCAGCCGCGCGTGCGTGCGAGACGCGGGGAGGAAAGAGACACGGTGCGCGACTTGCTCGCCGCAGGCGCGCGTCTTGCCCGCCGCAGGCGTTATTTGCGGGCGTTTGTGAAATCGACGCCGCCGCCGTAGGGATGGAAGATGAAGCCGGAAACGCCGGGGGCGCCGGCAAAATATTGGCTGCTGTAGGTGACGGGCAGGAATACGGCCTTGTCGGCGAGATACTGTTCGGCGGAAAGGCAGGCGCTGATTTTTGCGGAGCCGCCGGCGCGGCGCGCCTGCTCCAGAAGATCGTCATAGGCGGCGTCGGAAAAATGGCACACGTTGGCGCTGTTCCCCGTCGAGAAGGCCGTCAGCGCGGAGACGGGGTCGTTGCCCGCGGGCGTAAAGCACGCAATAGCGGCGGAAAAGCTTCCCGCAGCAATGCGCGAGGCAAGTTCATCCTCCGAGAGGGGATCCATGTTGAAATACCGCCCGAACGCGTTGTTCCACGCCACCAGAATCTCGTTCACGAGCGCGGTGATCTCCGGGTCATCCGGGCAGAGGATGGTGATCTCCGGCGGCGTTTCCGCGCCGATCTCCGCCAGCCCTTCGCGCATAAGCGCGGCGGCGTCCTCCAGCTTCTCCGGAATGGTGATGCTGCCCGCCGCCTCGCGGTACGTCTCGCCCTCCAGCGTCACGGCCGGCGGCACAAGCCCGCCGGCCGGGTCCTCCAGCATCCCGCGCAGCGCGGCCCAGTCGGCCGCGCGCAGGAAAGCCTGCCGCACCTTCTCGTTGGCCAGCTCCGGCGAGAGATCGCTCGTCAGGTTGAAGCAGAAACCCCACACGCCATCCTCAAACGTGGTGATGGTGCATCCCGCCTGCTCCGCTTTTTCGGCTTCGGCGGCCGTCACGGCGATGGCGTCCACCGTGCCGTCGGAGACGGCGGCGGCCGGATCGTCCACCGTGATCTCAGCCTTTCCAATGGGCAGTTTCACATTTGAGGGCGCGACCTCTCCCCAGTAGGTGGAGGAGGCGGCCAGGTTGATGTGGCGGCCCGCGTCCCAGCCGTACCGCCCGTCAATGACGAACGGCCCGTTGCCGAGCAGCCGGGATCGATCCAGGCAGTAGCGCCCGGCCGTCTCGTTGAAGAACGGTTCGTTGCACGGCATGCACACGGGCTGCGCCGTGAGCACGGGAAAATCCTGCACCGGGTACGCCAGCCGCACCGTGAGGGTGAGCTCGTCCACTGCCTGCACGCCGAGCGATGTCACATCCTGTTCGCCCGCGTGCACCTGCTCCGCGTTTTCCAGGCAGAGCAGGGGGCCGCACGTCTCGGAGCCGGTGGCCGGGTCGAGCGCGCGGCGGAAGGCAAACACGAAATCGTCCGCCGTCACGGGCGTCTCCCCGTCGGACCATGTCGCGCCGCTGCGCAGGTGAAACGTCCATGTGAGGAAATCATCGCTGTGTTCCCAGCTCTCGGCCGCGCCCGGCACGGCGCGCCCTGTCTCGTCGAGCCGGGCCAGCCCTTCAAACAGCGCGCCGATCACGATGGCGGCGTTTTCTCCCTGTGCAATCTGCGGGTCAAGCGTTTTCGGCTCGCTCGAAAGGTGCCAGGTGAAGCTTTTTCCCGTTCCGTCGTCCTCCTGCTCGGCGCAGCCGCTCAAAACCGGCAGGCAGCACAGCAGGCACAGCAGCAGCGCCGCCGTCCGTTTCCACATGCGCGTTTCCTCCTTCCGCTTCCGCGTTTTTTTCCATTCTATCATGGCCGCTCCGCCATTGCAACGCACGTATGCGCTTTGTGACAGAATCGTCAGAAAAATGACAGGATTGTAAGCGGGCGGCGGCGTTTGCCGGGGCCGGAACGGCTTGATGCCCGAAGCCCGCGCAGAGTTTGTAATTTCGCGTGACAAACGCGGCGCAATCCTGTATAATACACTTATGTGTAAAACGAAAGCGGCCCAGGCCGCGAAGATTGTGAGACAAACGGAGTGATGACGCTTTGGCAAATACATGGGATCAGATTGTCGAAAAGGTGGAGGAGGCGCTGAAAAAGCAGAACTTCACCCGCGCGCAGGACGAGGCGGAGGAAGGCGGCCGCAGCGCCGTGTTTACGGGCGAGGCGCTGGCCTACGCCGTGACGTTTACGCCTTCCACGAAGCGGATTGAGCTGCGCACCTGCGCCATGAAGGAGGACGCCCCCGACAAGCAGTGGAAGGTGCTTTCCAGCTGGCTGTATGACCCGGCCAGCGAGGAAGAGGCCGATGTGGAGAGCATCGTGAACGATTTCTGCGACACGGTGGAAGGCCCCAAGCGTGTGGCCGCGCTGCAGACGGCGAAAAAGAAGCGCCAGAAGGGCGAGGAGAGCACGCAGGACCCGACGTTTATGTTCAACCGCTTTGCCGGGATTTATCCGGAAATCCGCGCCGATCTCGTGGACGAGCGCTCCACCTACGGCACGGCGCGGCCCATCGCGTTCACGCGCGCGCACATCCTGCCCCGCGTGCGCGAGACGCTCGCCGGCGAGCGCGCCGAAAGCCCGGCGCTGCAGAAGATTGCGCAGCTGCTCAGCGATCTGTATGAGAACGGTGATTTCGACGTGCGCGCCATCGTGACGATGGTCCTCCTCAACAGCCTGGACGAGGCCGTTGTGAAGGAGAAGATGGAGCCGATGTTCTCGCAGGATCTGAAAAAGGGCTACAAGGCCGGGCTGAAGGTGCGCGGCAAGAAAATCAAGCCCGAAAAGGTGAAAAAACAGCCCCGCGTGGTGGCGGAGGCGCTGAAAAACACGCAGGGGAAGTAACGCGCCGCAAAAGAGGGCGCGAGGAGGGCGGAAAAAGCCGGGAAAAGCGAGAAAATTCCCGGTTTTTCCCGGCTTTGGGCGCTTGACACAGCGTTTTGTTTTATGCTATACTATTTCTACCTCATATGGGGCTATTTTTTTGCGCCCATTTCTGAGGGAGGCCAGAGGCCCTGAACCAGGGCCCGGGGAGCCCGCCGGGCCCCCTGAAAATTTTTCCGTATCACGGGAGGTGCCGTCACAATGAGAGTAAAAGTCGTTTTGGCCTGCACGGAGTGCAAACAGCGCAACTACAACACGAAGAAGAACAAGAAGAACGACCCCGATCGGCTTGAAATGAACAAGTATTGCCGTTTCTGCCGGAAGCACACGCTTCACAGGGAAACGAAGTGAGCCTGACGGAGGGACAACGAATGGCTGAGACCGAAAAGAAGAAGGCAGCCCCCGCCGCCGAAAAGAAGGCTGCGCCGGAAAAGAAGGGCGGCAAAAAGCCCGGAAAGTTCGCCGCCGCCGTGAAGGGCGCCGGCAAATTCTTCCGCGACGTGAAGAGCGAGCTGAAAAAGATCGTTTGGCCGGCCCCGAAATCGGTTTTCAAGAGCACGGGGATTGTGCTGGTCGCCATCATCGCCAGCGGTGTGTTTATCTCCGTCCTTGACACGATTTTCCTGGCCCTGCTCGGCCTGGTCATGAATGTTTGACCGGAAGCGGAGGGAAAAGGATGCCTGAGGAAGCAAAATGGTATGTCGTTCATACCTATTCAGGGTATGAAAACAAGGTCGCTTCCAACCTGGAAAAGACCGTGGAAAACCGCAACATGCACGACCTGATCACCGAGATCCGCGTGCCGACGGAAACCGTCACCGAGATCAAGGACAACAAAAAGCGCGACGTGGAGCGGAAAATCTTCCCCGGCTACGTGCTCGTGAAGATGATCCTCACGGACGATTCCTGGTATGTGGTGCGGAATATCCGCGGCTGCACGGGCTTTGTGGGCCCATCCTCCAAGCCTGTGCCGCTCACCGATGAGGAAGTGGCCAAGCTCGGCATGGAGAAAAAAGAGGTGGAGGTTTCCTACGGCGTGGGCGATTCCGTCCACATCATCGCAGGCCCGCTTGAGGGCTTTGTGGGCACCGTGACGGAGCTCGACACCGAAAAGAACCGTGTCCGCGTGACGGTTTCGATGTTCGGCAGAGAAACGCCTGTGGAACTTGAGCTGGATCAGGCGGAAGCGGTGGAATGAGTTTTTGCTGAATGCGGCGTCTCGCCGTGTGAAGAAGGGGCCGTCCGGCCCCTTGTGGGAGGAACGGGTTGACTTTCTTTTGCGGCCCGCTCCGCCAGTTACCACGAATTTTGGAGGTGCAGAAAAATGGCTCAGAAGGTAACGGGCTTCATTAAGCTTCAGATACCTGCAGGAAAAGCGACCCCGGCGCCGCCTGTTGGACCGGCTCTCGGCCAGCACGGCGTCAACATTATGGCGTTCACGAAGGAATTCAACGAGCGCACCAAGAACGACGCGGGCCTTATCATCCCCGTTGTCATCACCGTATACGCGGACCGTTCGTTCACGTTTGTGACGAAGACCCCTCCGGCTGCCGTCCTCATCAAGAAGGCGTGCAACATCGAGAGCGGCTCCGGCACGCCGAACAAGACGAAGGTTGCTAAGATTACCCGCGAGCAGGTCAAGAAAATCGCCGAACAGAAGATGCCCGATCTCAACGCCGCCACCGTGGAATCTGCCATGAGCATGATTGCCGGCACCGCGCGCAGCATGGGCATCGAAGTCGTAGATTGATCACCCGGGTGGGAGGAACACCAAATCCGATTTACCACTTATAGGGAGGAAAACCACCAATGAAACACGGTAAGAAATATGTCGACGGCGCAAAGCTGATCGACCGCAGCAAGCTTTATGACGTGAACGAGGCGCTCGAGCTGGCCGTGAAGACCGGCACCGCCAAGTTCGATGAGTCCGTTGAAGTTCACGTGAAACTGGGCGTTGACAGCCGCCATGCGGATCAGCAGGTCCGCGGCGCCATCGTTCTGCCCAACGGCACCGGCAAGAATGTGCGCGTCCTGGCAATCTGCAAGGGCGACGCCGCGAAGGATGCCGAGGCAGCCGGCGCTGAGTTTGTCGGCGCGGAAGACATGATCCAGAAGATCCAGAACGAAAACTGGATGGATTTCGATGTGCTCATCACCACGCCCGACATGATGGGCCTGGTTGGCCGTCTCGGCCGTGTCCTTGGTCCCCGCGGCCTGATGCCGAACCCGAAGGCCGGCACCGTGACGCGCGAGATCGGCAAGGCCATCACCGAGGCCAAGGCCGGTAAGATCGAGTACCGCCTGGACAAGACGAACATCATTCACTGCGTGATCGGCAAGGTTTCCTTCGGCGCCGAAAAGCTCGAGGAAAACTTCAACGCCCTGCTCGACGCTATCGTGAAGGCCAAGCCTGCCGCCAGCAAGGGCCAGTATATCCGTTCCTGCGTGGTTGCGTCCACCATGGGCCCCGGCGTACGCGTGAACCCGGGCAAGGTCGGCTGATTTTCGCTTTCTCCTCTTGACAGGCGCGCCCGCCTGTGCTAAACTAAATAAGCTGTTTTATTCAAAGACAGCAGGCGCATTTGCGTAATTGGGTTTCCCAGCCTGCCGAGGATAGAGCGACAAAGCTTCCTTTTATCGGATTCTTGCGCCCTTTCCGCGGACTGCGGGAAGGGCGTTTCTAATGCGCCATCTCATTGCATGGAGGTGAAACGAATTGCCCAGCGAGAAAATTCTGGAACAGAAAAAGCAGTTGGTAGCCGCTCTGGCCGCTGACCTGAAGGAATCCTGCACCGGCGTGATTGTCAACTACAAAGGCATCAACGTCGCGGACGACACAAAGCTGCGCAAGCAGCTGCGCGAGGCCGGCAGCACTTACAAGGTGGTCAAGAACACCATGCTCAAGCGTGCGCTCGACGAGGCCGGCATCGAAGGCCTGGAAGGCGTGCTCGAGGGCACCACGGCTATTGCCTACAACAAAGAGGACTATGTTGTCAGCGCGAAGATCCTGTCTGAGTTTGCGGAGAAGAGCAAAACCTTCGAGCTCAAGGCCGGCTTTGTCGACGGCAACGCGCTTGACGCCGCAGGCGTCAAGGAGCTGGCCGCCCTGCCTCCGAAGGAGGTCCTGGTGGCGAAGGCTCTCGGCGGCCTGAATGCGCCCATCACCGGCTTTGTCACCGTGCTCAACGGCACGCTCAAGGGCCTGGTGGTCGCGCTCAACGCCATCGCCGAAAAGCAGGGTGCGCAGGCGTAAGCTGCCGCACTCCCCACGGAATTACCGGCTTTAGGCCGGACCGCGAAGGAAACAGGGCCCGCACCGGGCCGAAAATAAAAATTTATAAAAACGGAGGTTCCAACCATGTCTGATAAGGTTGTTAAGCTGATTGAAGATGTCAAGTCCCTGACTGTTCTCGAGCTGTCCGAGCTCGTGAAGGCCCTCGAGGAAGAGTTCGGCGTTTCCGCCGCTGCTCCGGTTGCCGTTGCTGCTGCTCCGGCTGCTGCCGCTGCCCCGGCCGCTGAAGAGAAGACCGAGTTCGACGTCGTCCTGAAGGCTGCCGGCGCGAACAAGATCCAGGTCATCAAGGTTGTCCGCGAGCTGACCGGCCTGGGCCTGAAGGAAGCCAAGGCTGTTGTTGACGAGGCTCCGAAGACCGTGAAGGAAGGCGTTTCCAAGGAAGACGCCGAGTCCATCAAGGCGAAGCTGACCGAGGCTGGCGCTGAGGTTGAGGTTAAGTAAGTAACCTTTTTGCCAAAACGTTTTTGAACATGTGCCCCGCGGCTCTTCGGGCTGCGGGGCTTTGTTCTGCCCGCGGGAATTTTTCCCGTGCTTTCGTGCAAAACGGCGGCGCGGGCTGGCGTTTTCCCGCCGGCGGTGATAGAATAGAGGCAAACCGGGCGATCGCGCCGCTTGTGCGGCTGCTGTGCCCCACAGAAAGGATGGATCCCGATGCTTACACCTGCCAAGAAGGAATTTATCGAATTCATGATGAGTGCGGACGTGCTGCGCTTCGGCGATTTCGTGACGAAAAGCGGCCGCAACACGCCGTATTTCGTGAACACGGGCAACTACCGCACGGGCCTGCAGATCTCGCGCCTGGGCGAATTTTATGCGGATCTGGTGCACGAAGCGGTCGGCGACGGGTTTGACGCCATGTTCGGCCCGGCTTACAAGGGCATCCCGCTCGTGACGACGACCGCCGGCGCTCTGGCGCGCGCGCACGGCGTAGACAAGCCCTTTTTTTTCAACCGCAAGGAGGCAAAGGATCACGGCGAGGGCGGCAATCTGGTGGGCTATAAGCCGAAGGACGGCGACCGCGTGATCATCATCGAAGACGTCATCACGGCCGGCACGGCTGTGCGGGAGGTCATGCCCATCCTGCGCGCCTGCGGTGACATCCGCGTTACGGACATGTTCATCTCCGTGAACCGTTGTGAGTTCGGCCAGAACCCGCAGAAGACGGCCATCATGGAAGTGGAGGAAGAGTTCGGCATCCGTGTGCACGCCATTGTCACGGTGCGCGATATTGAGGAATACCTCCGCGGGCGCGAGGATTACGCGCACCTGCTCCCGCTCATGGAGGACTACATGAGCAAATACTGCCTGTTCTGAACAGGGCGCGCATGCATCCGGGCCTCCCGGCGCCGTTCCAGAGGATCGGACCTGGGAAGCGTGAAGGCTGCTTTCCGCAAAGCAAAGCGCCTCTTTCCCTGCCCTGGCGGCGGTGACCTGATCCAAATTGAGCGGACATCACAAAAGGGGCCCGGGGATGCAGGAATAAGAAGTTTTAGCAGGGGAGGCGCCGTGCGAGCGGCGCCTCCCCTGTCTTTCACCGGATGCGCGCATGGTTGCAGAAGCAGATGTATCTGTCAACCATCCCATTGGCCTGGGCAAAGCGGGTTTGCGCCGGTGGATGCATTCTGTTTTGAGAATGGAGAAAATGTTTTCCGCCATGGCATTGTCGTGGCGGATTTCCTTTTCTTTACATAGATGGCGCAACGCCATAAAGATGCGGCTGGAAAGGATTATAACGATCGCAACGATTGAGGCGGGAGTTGTTGCACGTTAAACTCGAAAGGCTGCAGGCGGTATCGTGTCCCAAATGCGTATGGCGCTGCCTGTGACGGCGGGCGCGGAACACCAAACCTGCAAAAATGCGATTGCATAAAGGCGGCAGCACGGCCTTCCGGCCGCGCTGCCGCCCTATCCAATTCCTCAATTCACGCTCCTCGGCCAAAACCTGAACTGCCCCAGATTGTGCAGACAGCACAAAAAGAGCCCCTGGTGCAGGAATA
>CAKNKY010000068.1 GCA_930987725.1 uncultured Anaeromassilibacillus sp.
ATTTTCCTACATCAGGGGTACTTTGTCTATTGTCCGTTTTTACTGGACCTGTTCACAAAAGCCTTGCGGGGCGCTTTTTGTTTTTTAATATGCTTTAGCGAAACGACAACCCCCGGCTGTGCCGGGGAGAGTAAAAAAGCTTTAGATTCAAGCATCGAGCGAAGCGAGAAAAAAATCAACAACATTACTATTATCAGGAAGTTGATCTTAGATGAACAGTGCCCGTTTACGGGCTGTGGGGCAAGTGATGCAAGAGACGGATTTTTCAGTGCCTCTTTAGAGGCTTGCCGGTACGATGCCCTTCTAGGGCTTCCTCAAGCCCCCGGCTTTGCCGGGGGTCATGACTTTTGCGCGCAGCGCCTTTTTCCACGCGGCAGCGCCTGTCCGGTGGAAAAGCCGCGCCTGCCGCGCGTGGGGAAGGCAGTGGAAAAATGCAAAACACCCCTGCGGGAGTAAATCCCGCAGGGGTGTTTCTATCGCAGGCGGAACAGGGCCTGTCCGCCGGGAAATCAAGGGAAAAGCTTATTTCGCGAGGCGGGCCTTCAGGCCTTCGAGCTGATCCTTGAGCTCGGCCGGCAGCTTGTCGCCGAACTTCTTGTAGAATTCCTCGATGCCTTCGGCTTCCTTCGTCCACTGGGCGTTGTCCACAGCCAGGATGCTCTTGAGCGTGTCAAGGCTGAAGTCAAGGCCCTCAAGGTTGATGTCCTCGGCCTTCGGCACGTAGCCGATAGAGGTCTCCTCGGCGTCAACCTTGCCCTCGCAGCGCTTCAGGATCCATTCGAGGACACGGAGGTTATCGCCGAAGCCCGGCCAAATGAAGTGGCCTTCGTCGTCAAGACGGAACCAGTTTACGTTGAAGATCTTCGGGGCCTTGTCGCCGAGCTTCTGGCCCATCTCGATCCAGTGGTTGAAGTAGTCGCCCATGTGGTAACCGCAGAACGGCAGCATGGCCATCGGGTCGCGGCGGACAACGCCGACGGCGCCGGTCGCGGCAGCGGTCGTCTCGGAAGCCATGATGGAGCCCACAAACACGCCGTTGTTCCAGTCGCGGGACTGATACACCAGCGGGGTGGTCTGGGCACGGCGGCCGCCGAACACGATAGCGGAGATCGGCACGCCTGCGCCGTTCTCAAACTCAGAGCTGATGCAGGGGCAGTTCTTCGCAGGCGCAGTGAAGCGGCTGTTCGGATGAGCGCCCTTTTCGGTGCTGGTCTTGCCGTTCCAGGGGTTGCCCTTCCAGTCAATGGCATGCTCCGGCGGATTCTTGTCGAGGCCTTCCCACCACACGGTATTGTCGTCGGTGTTCAGGGCGACGTTCGTGAAGATGGTGCCCTGGCGCGTGGTGTGCAGAGCGTTCGGGTTGGACTTCTCGTTCGTGCCGGGGGCAACGCCGAAGAAGCCGTTCTCCGGGTTGATAGCCCACAGGCGGCCGTCCGGGCCGATGCGCATCCAGGCGATGTCGTCGCCGACTGTCCAGACCTTATAGCCCTTGGCGCGGTAGCCCTCCGGCGGAATCAGCATGGCCAGGTTGGTCTTGCCGCAGGCGGACGGGAACGCGGCGGTGATATACTTCACTTCGCCCTTCGGGTTCTCGACGCCCAGGATGAGCATATGCTCGGCCATCCAGCCCTCGTTCTTGCCCTGGAAGGAAGCGATGCGCAGCGCGAAGCACTTCTTGCCCAGCAGCACGTTTCCGCCGTAGCCGGAGTTCACGGAGATGATGGTGTTGTCCTCCGGGAAGTGGCAGATATAGCGCTTCTCAGCGTCGATCTGGCACTTGCAGTGCAGGCCGCGCACCCAGTCGTTGCTGTCGCCCAGCGCTTCCCACACCTTGTCGCCGACGCGGGTCATGATGGCCATGTTCAGCACGACATAGATGGAGTCGGTCAGCTCCACGCCAACCTTGGAGAAGTGGGAGCCGACAGGGCCCATGGAGTACGGGATGACATACATCGTGCGGCCCTTGTAGCTGCCGCGGGCGATGTCATAGAGCATCTTGTAAGCCTTTTCGGGGTCCATCCAGTGGTTCGTCGGACCGGCGTCCTCTTCCTTGCGGGAGCAGATGAAGGTGCGGTCCTCCACGCGGGCCACATCGTTCACAGCCGTGCGGTGCAGATAGCAGCCCGGCAGCTTTTCCTCGTTGAGCTTGATCATCTCGCCGGTGGTGCAGGCCTCCTTGCGGAGGTCCTCCAGCTGGGATTCCTCGCCGGTGATCCACACGACATTGTCGGGGGTCACGAGCTCTTTCATGTTTTCAATCCAGTTCAAAACAGATTTGTTCTGAGTCATTTCGATCGTTTCTCCTTTCACTGGTTTGAAGTGGACATTACTGACTTTATTATAATCTATTCGCCAGGGATTGTCGAGAGCGAAAGCGTGAAAAAACCGTGAATAATCACAAATATTTTCCTGCAAGACAAATCAGAACGATGCCGCAATGTCCATAGATGCGCGCGCATTGAGTGCCATGGTGGCGCGAGAACCCGCCTGGTATTCAAAATAGGCCTGTGAGCCCACCATGGCGGCGTTGTCTCCGCACAGGGAGAGATCCGGCCGGCAGAAGCGCAGCTCGCGTTCTTTGCAGGCGGCCTCCAGCTCGCGGCGGAGCAGCCGGTTTGCCGAAACGCCGCCCGCAATCACAAGCGTTTTCGCGCCCGTGTCGCGCGCCGCCAGCAGGAAGCTGCGGGTGAGGCATTCCACCACGGCCCGGCGGTAGGAAGCCGCCAGATCCGGGATGTGCACCGTTTCGCCGCGCTGGGCCGCATTGTGCAGCAGGTTGATCACGGCCGTTTTCAGGCCGGAAAAGCTGAAATCGTAGGGCGCGCCGTCCACCGAGGGGCGCGGCAGCGAGAAAGCTTTGTCGTTTCCCGTTTCCGCCACGCGGTCCATCTCCACGCCGCCGGGGTAGGGCATGCCCATGGCGCGCGCGGCCTTGTCGAACGCTTCGCCGGCCGCGTCGTCGCGCGTGCGGCCGATCACGTGCAGGTCCGTCCAGCTTTTGACCTCGATGATGTGGCTGTGTCCCCCGGAGACGACGAGGCAGAGGAAGGGCGGCTCCAGATCGGGGAACGTGATATAGTTGGCCGCAATGTGCGAGCGCAGGTGGTGCACCGGCACGAGCGGCTTCTTCGCCGCGAGCGCGAGGCCCTTCATGTAGCTCACGCCCACGAGCAGCGCGCCGATGAGCCCCGGCGCCGCCGTGACGGCGAGGGCGTCCACGTCGTGAAGCGCCATGCCGGCCTGTGCCAGCGCTTCGCGCGTGACGCCGCACACCGCCTCGCAGTGGCGGCGGGAGGCGATCTCCGGCACCACGCCGCCATAGAGCCGGTGCTCCTCCACCTGCGAGGCCACCACGTTCGAAAGCACGGTGCGGCCGTCCTCCACCACGGCGGCGGCCGTCTCGTCGCAGGAGCTTTCCAAAGCCAGAATTCGCATAACCAATCCCTCTCCTTATCGTTGATGGCCGGGCCTGTCCTCTTCGGAGAAGAGCGTGCGCAGCAGGTCCGCGCTGCTCTCCTCCCCGCCCGGCTCGGTGTCGTGTTCCGGTTCCCCTTCGTCCTCGTCTTCCGGGTCAGGGGACTCTTCCGCTTCTTCCGTGTCCGTCTCGTCGTCCAACTCTTCGTCCCCGTCTTCGGATTCGTCCTCCATCTCCTCGTCCCCGTCATCGTCGGGGCCGTCCTCCGCAGGGTTGTCCTTCCGCATGGCAGTGGGAGGCGGGCTGTTGTGCACGGCCTGCGCGCCGGTGATGTGGCGCTGCCGCAGCCGGCGCGACGTGGCGCGCTTGAGCAGCGTGTAGATCACGGAGAACAGCGGGATGCCCAGCAGCATGCCGCCCACGCCGAACACATAGTTGCACGACAGGATGGCGAGCAGCACCCAGATGGGCGGTAGGCCGATCGAGGTGCCCACGACGCGTGGGTAAATCAGGTTGCCCTCAATCTGCTGCAGAATCAGGAACGCAATGAGATAGGTGAGGGCATACCACGGGTTTTCCAGCAGCAGGATGAAGCAGGCCACGAACATGGAGATGTAGGGGCCGATGATCGGGAGCAGGCTGCACAGCGCCACAATGGTGCTGATCAGCACGGCGTAGGGCAGGCGTAGGATGAACGTGAGCACCACATAGATCATGGCGAACCAGATGCATGCCTCCGTGAGCTGGCCGCGCACGAAATTCGAGAAGATCCGGTTCGAGAGCGCGCACACGTCGATGAAGCGGTGGGCGGCGCGCACCGGCAGGAAGGCGTAGATCACGCGCTTGACGCCGCCGAGCAGCTTTTCCTTGCTGAACAGCATATAGACGCAGAAGATGAAGCCCATGGCCGTGTTGAAGATGCCGTTCGCGATGGAGGTCGTCACCACCACCACGGAATCCATGAGCCCGTTCGTGAGTTCCGTGGCCTTTTCCAGCAGAGACGTCCAATTTTCCATGAGCGACGTCCAGTCGATGGCAAAGAGGCTGTTCTGGTCAATGGTGATGCCGTGCCGCGCCAGCAGATCGGTGATTTCCTTGGAAAGGCGGGCGATGTAGGAGGGGGCGTTGTTCACGAGCCGTTCCAGCGAGGAGCCCAGCTCCGGCAGCACAAAGACGAGGATGCCGGTGAGGATGAGCGCCAGCGTGAGGAAAGCGAGCACGACGCAGACGGCCCTTCGGATCTTTTTCCACCATTTGAACTGTTTGCGGTTCAAAAACGCGAAGGCGCGTTCCTCGTAAAATTTCAGGAGCACGTTTACCACAAAGGCGAAGCAGACGCCGATGAGGAAAGGATAGATCGCGCCCACAACGTAACCCACTGCGCCGAGGATTGCCGGCAGGTTGAACACGGCGAACACGAGCAGCACCGTGTAGGTGATGTAAAACAGGATCTTTTTTGTGATATGCGGGTTCCCCGTCCAATCTTGCCATTTCATCAGTCGGTCTTCCTCCCTTCGCTTCTTACACGACTGTTTTTTCACGGATCGTATTCATTATACATGCAAAGCGGCGCTCCGTAAACACCCGCGCGGAAAGATTCCGGTGCTTTCCGCGGGCGGGCGCTGTTTGCGCAGAAAAACAGCGGGGCCTTCCGCCGGGAACGGTTCCCGGGAAGGCCCCGCTGCCCTGCCGGGGGGCGTTACGGCAACTCGCGGCGCAGGGCGTGGCGGCCCGGTGTGAGCAGCATGGGCGCCCTCTCGCCCGGCAGCCAGAGATCGGCTTCCGCGCCGAAGGGCACGGTGAAGCTGTAGCGGATCGTCTTGCCGCCGTCTTCCAGCTCCCAGCCGCTCTCGATCATGCCCATGGGCGAGTGGAAAGCGGCCTTCGCGAAGGAGAGGCGGGCGTCCGGCACGGGGCGCAGCACGATGCGGCGGAAGCCGGGCGCTTCCTCGCTGGGGTTGATGCCGCACATCGTGCGGTACATCCACTCCGCGATGGAGCCGTAGGCATAGTGGTTGAGGCTGTTCATACCCGTGTCGCCGATGTGGCCGTCCGGCAGCACGGAGTTCCAGCGTTCCCACACGGTGGTGGCGCCCATGCCCACCTCATAGAGCCAGCTCGGGTAATCGTCGTTGAACAGCAGGCGATAGGCGTACTCGCTGTTGCCGTTCTGCGAGAGGACGGGGCAGAGCTCCGGTGTGCCGGTAAAACCGGTGGTGAGGTGCAGGTTATCCTCCTCGAGTTTCTTTTCCAGCAGGCGGAAGGCGTGCGCACGGTCCGTTTCCGGCACGAGATCGAAAGCGAGGGCGAGCACGTAGGAGGTCTGCGTGCGGCAGGGGTTGTCCCCGCCCGGCAGCAGGTACGTCTTTTGGAAGGCCGCGCGGATCTCCTGCGCCCATGCGCCGTAGAACGAGGCCTCGTCCTCACGGCCCAGCGCGCGTGCCGCCTTTGCCGTGCAGAGGATGGAGCGGTAATAGTAGGCGCTGGCCACATAATAGGGATCGGTGCCGCCGAAGCAGCTCGATTTGTCCGGGTTGTCGAGGGCGAGCCAGTCCGCGAAGTGGAAGCCGGACGTGCGCAGGCGGCGGTTGCCGTTCTCCTGATCCTCGCGGCGCAGGTAGTCCGCCCAGGCGCGCATGTTCTCATATTCCTCCGCCAGCAGCGATTTGTCGCCGTAGAATACGTACTGCTGCCACGGGATGATGGCTGCCGCGTCCGCCCAGGCGCAGGAGCCGTGCTGCGTGCGCTTCGGATCGTCGATCATCATCGGCACCACGTGCGGCACGGAGCCGTGATAGAGGGCGCGCTGCTCGAGCAGCATATCGTGCAGGTATTTGCGGTAAAACGCGGGGGTATAAAGGTTGAAGCTGGCCGTGGGGCAGAACACCTGAGCGTCGCCCGTCCAGCCCATGCGCTCGTCGCGCTGCGGGCAGTCGGTGGGCACGTCGAGGAAATTGCCGCGCTGGCCCCACATGGCGTTGAGGAAGAGCCGGTTCACGCGCAGGTCGGATGTCTCCACGCAGCCGGTCGTCTCCAGGTCGGAATGCAGCACGCAGGCCGTGAACGCGGCGGGGTTGATCTCCTCCATGCCCTCCACCTTCACATAGCGGAAGCCGTAGAAGGTGAAATAGGGGCGGACCTCCTCCTCCGCGCCGCCGGCGTAATACGTGTATTCCGCCTTTGCCGAGCGCAGGTTGTCGCGGTAGAAGCAGCCGTCCTGCAGAATCTCGCCGTACTGCAGGTGCACGCGGGTGCCGGCGGGCAGATGGCAGCGGAACCTGACCCAGCCGGTGATCTCCTGGCCGAAGTCGAGCACCGTTTCCTCCTTCGGCGTGCGGATGAGCTTCGGCGCGGGCAGCGTTTCCGTCACGCGCACCGGAACGCTGTAGCGATCCGCCAGCTTCAGGAAGGGGCCGTCCGTCTCGTCCACGGGGCGGAAGAGGCCGGCCGGCTCCTCGCCCTCGCACCAGCCGGGCACATAGAGGCGCGCGTCATACACTTCGCCGTCGTAAATGCTGCTCGAGAGCACGGGGGAGGGGGCCCACTTCCAGTCCTTGCCCGTGCCGAACACCAGCGTGCGGCCGTCGGCCAGCGTGGCGCGCACTTCGCACAGGAAGGAGAAGGCGTCGCCGAACAGGCCGCGGCGCGGATCCGTCTCGAAGCCGAAGCGCCCCTTGTACCAGCCGTTGCCCAGCATGGCGCCCATCACGTTCACGCCCTCGCGCAGCAGATCCGTCACGTCATACGTCTGCACCTGCGCCCAGAGGTGATAATCATTGTAATAGGGCGTGAAATATTCATCGCCCACGCGCGTGCCGTTGGCGTAGCATTCATACAGCCCGAACCCGCACACATAGGCGCGCGCCTGCACGGGCTTTTCCGGCAGGGTGAAGGCGCCGCGCACCAGCGGGTGGATGGAGCCGCAGTCCGGGGAGATCCAGCGGGCCTGCCACGGCTCGCCGGCTTTGCCCGTTTCAAACCAGGAAACGCCGGAGGCCTCGTCGCCCGTTTCGTCGCGCACGGTGACGCTCCAATAATACCGCGTGCGCGGGGAGAGGGCGACGCCCGGGCAGTAGCCGAGGGAGTCGAGATCGGCGCGGCTGCCGCTGTCGTGCAGAATGTGGGTGAAGTTCCGGTCGGATGCGATGACGACGCGGGCCGTCTCCTGGCGCGTGCCGTTGGCGTCCTCCGGGATCCAGGAAAGGCTCAGGTGCGAGAGATCGTAGCCGCGCGGCGTGGTCAGATGGTTGGCGCGCATGGCGGTGATGATCACGGCGAATTCCTCCTTACATGGCAATCTTTTTCTTATTATATTTATAGAAACCCGGAACAGAGCGGCGGGGAACAGGGATAGCGTGTGTCCCGCCGTGCCTTCCCCCTGCACTATACCATGCGGGTCCCGCTTTTTCAAACCTTTTTTGAGGGATTTTATAAGGAATGTCCACGTTTATTCCGCACCGGCAAAAGAGGGAGGAGAGATACGGCGCAAAAGGGGAGATACAAGAGGTTTCTACAGATTGTGCGGAGAAAGCGAGAGCGCACGAAATCTGGGGGAGCTGCGGATGGGGAAGGGCAGGGAAAAAGAAAAAAGAAGAAAAATCCAAAAAAAATGAAAAAAAGAGTTGACAACGTGTGAGCGGTGTGGTATGATAGCAAAGCCGTCGAGAGAGACGGAAAAAAAGCTTGACAAAGAGCCG
>CAKNKY010000069.1 GCA_930987725.1 uncultured Anaeromassilibacillus sp.
GGTTTTGTGCGCCTTTTTTCGGAATGGTACTCAAATTACAATGTTTCAACCTTTTCTCTCCTTTTCCCTCGCACCTGCGCGGCTGCGCCGAGCACATCACGCACCGTGTCTTTTTCTTCCCCGTGTCTCGCACGCACGCGCACCTGCGGTGAGCAAGACGCGCACTCAGTTTGTGCCTTTTCCCGGCCTCGCACGCCCGCGGTTGGTTCCGGGTGCGCGCCCGCGCACGGCTTCTGTTGGCCGGGGCCCTCAGAAAGCCTTTTTGCATCGTTCTTATGATACCGCGGCTGTGCCGGGCAAGTCGCGCGGCTGCGCCGGGCACATCACGCACCCAGTTTGTGTCTTTTCCCAGCCTCGCACGCCCGCGCACCTGCGGCGAGCAAGTCGCGCACCGTGTTTATGCCTTTGCCCAGCCTCGCACGCACGCGGTTGGTTCCGGGTGCGCGCCTGCACCCGGCTTCTGTTGGCCGGGGCCCGCGCCTGCGGCGGGCAAATCGCCCGCGCTTCGGTTTACCTGCGCCTATTATATCAGAAAGGCCGTGTCAAAAGCAAGAGAATGGACGAATTTTATCGAACATTTATTCGCTCTTTATCACGGCTTTGCTGCGGCGGACGGAAGCGCGGGGCCTCTGCACGCGCAAAACGGCGCGATAAAAGAAGAACGGGCGCCGTGCGAAACAGCGCCGCGCAGGGAATAACAGCCAGCGGCGGGGAAATACTAACGCGGACAAAACCGAACCGCGAAAGGATGAACAATAGATGAAAGCAACGGGAATTGTGAGAAGGATCGACGATCTGGGCCGCATCGTGATTCCGAAGGAGATCCGGCGCACGCTGCGCATCCGCGAGGGCGACCCGCTCGAGATTTACACGGACGCGCAGGGCGGCGTGGTGTTCCGCAAATATTCGCCGGTGGGCGAGCTCTCATCGTTCGCCGCGCAGTATGCGGAGGTGCTGAGCAAGACGGCCAACCTCCCCACGCTCGTGTGCGACCGCGACCACGTGGTGGCGGCGGCGGGCGTGCCGCGGCGCGAATATCTGGAACGGCGCGTGACGCCGGAGCTCGAGGAGTGCATGCAGGAACGGCACAGCTTCGTCTCCACGCCGCGCAGCCGCCTGTGCCCGGTGGAGGGCGTGGAACGCCAGGCCTCCGTGGTGTATCCGATCATCGCGCAGAGCGACGTGACGGGCGCCGTGGTGGTGCTGCAGGCCGAGGACGGCCATGAACCGGGCGAGGCGGAAGCCAAGCTGGCCCAGGTGGCCGCCGGCTTCCTGGCAAGCCAGCTCGAGGACTGATCGCTCAGCGGCCGCAGGCGGCGTGCCAAAGGCGGCGCACCTGCTCGGCGGCGCCGGCCAGGGAACGGGCGGCGACGTCCGGCCGCATGGCTGTTTCGAGGCTGCACGGCTCACGCAGGATGGGGAAGAAGGCGCGCACGCCGCCGCACGGGCGCGCGTCCGGCGCACAGCTCCCCGCGAGCGCCACGGCCGGCACGGAGAGCGATGCCGCCAGCGAGGCAAAGGCGGCGGGCGCCTTGCCCATGGCCGTCTGGCCGTCGAAGCGGCCCTCGCCGGTGATCGCCAGCCCGGCGCCGCGCAGCGCGTCCGCCATGCCCGTCTCGCGCAGGAGCAGCGGCGCGCCCGGCTCGAGCGAGCCGCCGAGGAAGGCGAGGATGGCAAAGCCCAGCCCTCCGGCCGCGCCCGCGCCGGGGGCTTCCGGGTCCGCGCCGGGGAAGGCGCGGCAGGCCAGGGCGGCATAGCGCGCGAGCCAGCCGTCCCACGCGCGGATCTGTTCGGGGGACGCGCCCTTCTGCGGGCCGAACACGGCGCTGCAGCCGAGCGGGCCGCAGAGCGGGTTCGTCACGTCGCAGGCGGCGCGGAACGTGCAGTCTCTCAGCTCCGGCAGCGCGCCCTCCGCCGAAAGCGACGCCAGATCCCGCAGGCCGGCCGCCCCGCGCGCCACGGGGCGGCCGCTTTCGTCCAGCAGGGAAAAGCCGAGCGCCTGCAGCATGCCCGCGCCGCCGTCGTTCGTGGCGCTGCCGCCCAGGCCGAGCAGGAAGCGCCTGCACCCGCCGCGCACGGCATGGCGGATCAGCTCGCCCACGCCGAACGTGGTGGCGTGAAGCGGATCGCGCGCGCCGGGCTGGACGAGCGGCAGGCCCGCGGCCTGGGCCGTCTCGATGACGGCCGTGCCGCCGGGCAGGACGGCATACCGTGCATCCACAGGAGTGCCCAGCGGGCCGCAGACGCGCACCGTCTCCACGCGGCCGCCGAGCCCCTGCGCCAGCGTCTCCAGCGTGCCCTCGCCGCCGTCCGCCAGCGGGCGCACGAGCACCTCGTCGCCGAACCCGGCGCGCAGAATGCCCTCCCTTGCCGCCTGCCCCGCCTCCGGCGAGGAAAGGCAGCCCTTGAACGAATCCATCGCAACCACAATCTTCATCTCAGTTTCCCTCTCCCTCTCCCCATGCAAGCCGGACAATCAGGCCGGGCGCGGCCTTCCCCTCCGGCTGAGGGTCCTCCTGCAGCTGCAGGGCGGTTCCATCCGGGAAAAGGAAGGTGTGCGCCGCCTCGCCGGACGCGAACTCAGGCGTCCGCGCTGCCAGCGAATCAAACGCATCGGCCCCCACCGGTTCACAGCCGAGCGAGGGCGCCCACCGCTGCAGCGATTCGAGCGCGTCGTCGAGCGACGTGCCGGACGACGGATCGGATGATGTGCCGGACGGCGTGTCATAGCGCAGCGTGAGGCAGCCGTCCGCAAAGGCGAGCGATGCGGGGGCGTCCTCCAGCCCCAGCACCTGCGGCACGTTCGGCAGGCGTGCGCCGTCCGGCAGGAGCGCGTTCGTCTCCAGCCGGTCCGGCACGCCGATCCGCACCACGCCGGCCTCCCGGTCATACGCGGCGAAGAGGCCGAACAGCTCATAGAGATCCCCGGCGGCCAGGCAGAGCTCGCCGTTCAGGCGGTATGCCTGCGCGCCGGTATCGCCGCACGGCGTCACGATCGGGAGCTGCTCCAGCGCGCGCAGCGAGCGGATGGCGGCCGGGACGCCGCTGCCCTGCGGGGTGCGCGGCCGCAGGAACAGGCGCACGCGCTGCCCTTCCTCCGCATATTCGATCCGCACGGTGTCGCCCTCCTCGCCGCCGCGGGCCCAGGCGTTCTGCCCTTCCAGCTCCGCGAAGCCGTCCTCCTCCAGGCATGACCGCAGCGCCTCCGGCACGCGGGCGGCGGGGAGCGCAGGATGCAGCTCGAGCTCCACCGTTTCGCCGTCCGTGCGCAGGGAGAGAACCTCCCCCTGCACGGCCGCCGCGAGATCCGGGAACACGGCCAGGCACGGCACGCCGTACCGCTGCTGCCAGCCGGGGCTGTCAAACCGGGCGCAGCTGCCCGCCGTCTCTTCCTCCGTCCAGGAGATCAGGCCGGTCTCCGGCTCCTCCGGCCGCTCCTCCTCGCGCAGAGTAAAGGAGAACAGCCGCCGCGCCTCCTCCACCGGGAGGAAGGCCGTGCCGTAAAGATCGAGCGCCGCGCAGGCCGTTTCCCCGCCGTCCGCGGCCAGGCCGGGAGCCAGCTGTGCGCGGATGGGGGTTGTTTCCACGGGCAGATCCCTGGCCTCCATCCGCTGCCCGAGCTGCCGTTCCTTCTCCGGAACAGCCTCCCGCACCAGCTCCACATACTCCGCGAGAGTCACGCACCGGTCCGGCTGGGAGACGCCGTATGCGTCCGCCGCCGGAAGCTCCAGAAACGCGCGCTCCTGCTGCGGGCTGTCCGCGTCCGCCGTGAGGAACAGCTCCCCGGGGAGGAAGACCGTGCCGTCCGCCCCGGCGGCGATCGGGCTCGGGAAGAGCGGCACGGGGATATACGGACTCTTCGTCGAGGGCGCGAGGAAGAGAAGCACCTTGTCTCCCACCTCGGCCACGGGCTGGTCCGGGTATTCGAAGAAACGGCCGTCCGGCATGGCGCCGCCGTACTCCCAATAGCCCACAACCTGGCCCGGCTGGGTGTTCTTCAGCCCCTCCTCGACGCGGACGCGCACCGTTCTGCCGCAGAGAAAGCCGAACTCCTCCGGATCATAGGAGGGCGCGGGCAGATCCGTCTCGCCCTTCCCGATCACCTCGCCGTACGCGATCTGGACCGAGGACACGATGAGATCCCCCAGCGAGGCGTAGGCGTGTTCCGTCTCGATGACGTGCGTTTCGCGCGGTTCGCTCAAAGCGGGCGCGGACGCGATCTCCTGCTCCGGCTGCTGCGGCGGCCCGCACGACGCGCCGGAGGCGGCCACCGCGCACGCGAGCAGGCAGGCGGCCAGTCTCTTTCCGATTGCTTTCATGGTGTTCCCTCCGTTTCCTCCGGCGGCGTGCGCCGCCCTGTTCCGCCGCCCTGCGGGGCGGCATCTCTCTCCTTTTATTATAAAAAAGATCACACAAAACGTATAGGGTAAAAAGGAATTTGGAGCATATTTTTCAAAAAAAGGAGGGCGGCGGGCCCGCATCCATTCGCGGCCCGCTTGCCGCGGCACTGCAAATGTGCTATGATAGTCGCATAGTTTGACAGAAAAGCCGCCGGGCGGAAGAACCGCGGCGAACGGAGGGGGAGGCCTCGGGATGAAAGAGGAGAAAAAAGCCGGGCAGGGCAGGCCCCGCTATCTGGCGGGGATCTGCACGGTGCGCATGGCCCCGTATGACGGTTCGGCGCAGAGCCGCGAGGTGCTCTGCCGCGTGCTGCGCGCCTGGTTCGGCGGGAAGCGCCGCCAGTCCGGCCGGGAAAAACGGGCCGAAAACGGGAAGGAGATCTCCTGCTCCTACCGCCTGACAAAGAGCGATTTCCGCTGGGAAAAGCGCTGCGGCTCCCTGATGCTGGAGCAAGCCGCGCCGGAGGACTACGGCTGGAGCATTTTGACGCGCGATTTTGCGGGCACGATTGTGTCGAAAACGCGGTACAGCTTTGCATATGAATGGCTGCAGACGGCGTATTTTGAAGGCGGGCGCACCGACCGCGCCGCCGCCTGCCTGCGGCGCTCCGCCAACGGGCTGGAGCTGCTCCGGTGGGACGCGGAAGCAGGGCGCTACCGCTCGCAGGAGCTGGTGCCGTGCGAGCTGCCCGAGGAGGACGGCCTGGCCAGCCTGGTGGACAGCGAGGCGGGCGCCCCCACCGTGACGGCGGAACTTGTCTACGGCGGGCGGACCGGCTTCTGCCCGCGCGAGCAGGCCGCGCGCCGCGCGGAGGTGCTGCGGCGCGAATCGGCCCGCCCGTTCGCCGTGCGCCTGCCGGAGGAGGAGGGCGGGGACCGCGCGCTCGACGCCTTCCACGTGATCGACAACACGCGCCGCGCGAAGCCGCCTGCCGCCGAAAAGCCGGGCGCGCCCGTGCATTTGGAGGAGGAGCCCGCGCCGGCGGCCCCAGAAGCGCCGAAGGCCGTTTCCGCGCCGGAACATCCGACCGCGGCGGAACCGGCCGCCCCGCAGGGCGGCGATCCGCAGGGCGCGCCGGACTACGCGCTGAACCGGGAAGTCTCGTTCTTCCCGGAGGAGTGGGTGATCGAGACGGCCCCGCGCCAGGTGGAGCGCATCCTGATCAACGACGCGGTGAACAACCGCGCCATGAACGCGCTGCTCGAGGAAGTGGCGGCGGCCCGCGGCCGGAACGGACGCCCGGCGCGCTACACCGTGGCGGCGAAGGGACGCGGCGGCGCGCTGCGCACGCCTCTGCCGAAGGAGGAGCCGGAGTTTGTGCCGGCGGAGCAGGAGCCGATCCTGCTGCCCTCGCTCAAGGCGGTGAAGCAGATCGTGGTGAGCGCGGAGGAAAGCTACCTCTACTTCGGCGGGCTGGAAAATGGCAAGCGCACGGGGCGCGGCCGCACGCAGATGCAGAACGGCTTCACCGCCTACGAGGGCGGCTACCGCGACGACAGGCGCGACGGCTTCGGCGTCTATTATTACAAGAGCGGCCGCCTCTGCTATGCGGGCCAGTGGAAGCAGAACCGCCGCGAGGGCGCGGGCGTCTCGTTCAGCTCGCGCGACGGCTCGCTCTTCGCCGGAAAATGGAAGGACAACGTGCCCACGGGCCTCGGCGCGGCCTTCGACCCGGAGGGGAACCTGATCTACACCGGCGAATGGAAGGACGGCAAGCGCCACGGCCACGGCACGGAGTACCGCGACGGCAAGGTGCTGTTCACGGGAGAATGGGAGAACGGAAGGCCCGTGAAGGGCTTCCGCCGCATCGACTGAGGGGAGGAGACGCCCCATGCGGGAGTTGGAGCTGCACAACGTGGGCTACGGGGAGTGCATTGTGCTCACCGGCAGCCGCGGCGAGATTTTCATGGTGGATTGCGGCAGCATGAACCGCATCCAGCGCGAGGACGGCGGCGAGCTGACGCACCAGTTCAGCGAATCGATCCGGGAGCGGTACCGGGAATCGCCGTCGCGCGCGTTCCTGCTCACGCACTGCCACCGTGACCACCTCTGCGGGTTCTGGAACATTCTGGCGAGGGAACCGCGCTACTTTGAGCGGATCTTTCTGCCCGCCAGCCCGCGCGACCGGCGGGGCCGATCGCTGCTGCTGGAATTTGCGCTGTTCCACACGGTGTTCCTGCGCGGTCAGTCGGACTACGCGCGCACGAACCTGGCGCAGCTGCGGCTGTTTGAGCGGGCCGCGCGCGCGGCGGGCCCGGAGGCGGTGCGCGGCGTGGGCGCGGGGGACAGCTTCCTGTTCGACGGCGTGAGCTACGATGTCCTGTGGCCGCGCCGGGAGGACTACCCCTTTTCGACGCTGTTTGCGGAGACGGTGGAGGAGCTGAACGTGAAGCTTTCCTCGCCGTTCCTGCCGGACTGCGCAGCGCGGTTCCGGGCGCTGAAGGATCGCTTCTGCCGCCTTTGCGCGCAGGCGGACAGCGGGGCTGTGCTCACGGACGGGCTTATCACGGAATGTGCTGCCGTGCTGGGCCAGATCGAGGAGATGGCGCCGGAGCTGGGGCTTTTGCCGCCCGCGCCGGACATCCGGGAGATCCTGACGCGCCCGGTGATCGAGACGGCCTACTCGGACGAGCTGAACGCGGCGAGCGTGGTGCTGCAGAACCACCGCACGCGGGAAGCGAGCTTTGACGACATTCTGCTCACGGGCGACGCGGCGCCGGAGACGTTTGACGAGATTGCGCCGCAGCTTTACGAGAACTATTACATCTTCAAGGCGCCGCACCACGGGACGGCGAGCCACTGGAGCCACCTGTTTTCGACGCTCTCGGCGGAACACGTGCTCATCAGCAACGGGGACTACGACCAGGGCGGGCGCATTGCGCAGGAATATGTGGATTTTCCGGGCGTGAAGCACTGCACGAACTGCGGCCCGTGCGCGTGGTTCCGCGGCAGCGGCTGCTCATGCAGCCGGATGGCGCTGTGCTACGAGGTGCCGCGCGGGGCGGGGCTGACGATCAAGTGCCCGTTTGTCCGCGGGGAGACGGCGGAAGCGCCGTGCCATATTGCGGTGATCGGGCCGCGCGGCAGGCGCGCGTGCTTGTGCGATGATCTGCCGGCTACGCCGAGGTGAGAACAGGACAAACAGGAAAGTTTTTGGTCAAGCTTTTTTCAAAAAGCTTGCGGGGGATAAAAGGGGGCGGCGCCCCCTTTTGTGCAGCGCCGCGCGCGGCGCAGTGC
>CAKNKY010000070.1 GCA_930987725.1 uncultured Anaeromassilibacillus sp.
TGTTTGGCTGTTGCCTCTCAAACTTCTTTTCATTTGTCGCTCAGGCCGCGACGGGCCTCTACTTTCTTCCGAAAAGAAAGTAGACAAAGATTCGCGAGGGGGCGCGGTAGCGCCCCCTTCGAACCCCCATGCCTGCGCCCTGCGGCCGATCTCCCCCTTTTTCTGGCTGCTGGCCGGCTTAGCGGCCCTTCGGGCCGCAAACCGCCGGCTGATAAGGGAAACGCCCAAAAAGCCAAAGGAGCAAAGCTCCAGCTTTTCGAGCGTTTCTGTGCGTTGGGGAACGTTTGGCCCCACATTTTTCTCATTTATGGAAGTTTGGGGCGGGCTTTCGCCCTGCCGCAGGGAACAGGAGACAGGCTTTTGCCCGGCCCGGGAAAACAGAAGCTCAGCGCGGGCGCGCATCCGGAAAGAATCGTGTGCGTGCGAGACTGGGCGCAGGCAAAAACACGGTGCGCGATTTGCTCGCCGCGGGCGCGCACCCGGAAAGAACCGCGTGCGTGCGAGACGCGGGGAAGAGAAAGACACGGTGCGCGACTTGCTCGGCGCAGCCGCGCACCCGGAACCAACCGCGGGCGTGCGAGGCTGGGCGAAAAGAGAGGCAGGGCAAACCGCTTTGCGGGCGGCCGCCGCACCACAGGCTGCATCGCGGGTGACAAGGCTGCCTGCGCAGACAGCCCTGCGCCGGGACGGCGCGTGCGCGAATTGCCCGGCGCAGCCGCGCAGGCGGGTTGTGAAGGGCGTTTAGATCCTTGAGAGGGGAGTGAAAGATTTTCAGCTTGCGGCAATCTGCAAATCGCATTATAATAAGAGAACAAACGAGCACCGATAGGGGGATTCCGAAACATGAGACATCTGATCGATCCGCTCGATCTCAGTGTGGAAGAGATCGACAGGCTGCTTGCCACGGCGACGGACATTGCCGCCGATCGCAGCCGGTATGCCGCTGTCTGCACCGGCAAAAAACTTGCCACACTGTTCTACGAACCCAGCACGCGCACGCGGCTGAGCTTCGAGGCCGCCATGCTGAACCTTGGCGGCAGTGTGCTGGGCTTCGCCACTGCGGATTCCAGCTCCGCCACGAAAGGGGAAAGCATTGCGGACACCATCCGCGTGATCTCCTGCTACGCCGATATCTGCGCCATGCGCCATTCCAAGGAAGGCGCACCGCTGAGGGCCGCGCGGTATTCGAAGATCCCCGTGATCAACGCAGGGGACGGCGGCCACCAGCATCCCACGCAGACGCTCACGGACCTCATGACGATCCGCCAGCGCCACGGCCGCCTTTCCGACCTGACGATCGGCCTGTGCGGCGACCTGAAATTCGGCCGCACCGTGCACTCGCTCATCCGCGCGCTCTCGCGCTATGAGAACGTGCGCTTCGTGCTGATCTCGCCGGAAGAGCTCCGCGTGCCGGACTACGTGATTCACGAGGTGCTCGAGCCGAAGGGCATCGCTTACAAGGAAGTCACGTCCCTGGAGGACTCCATGCCGGAGCTGGACATCCTTTACATGACGCGCGTCCAGCGCGAACGCTTCTTCAACGAGGAGGATTACGTCCGCCTGAAGGACAGCTACATCCTCACCCCCGCGAAAATGGCGCTCGGCAAGCCGGACATGGCGGTGCTTCACCCGCTGCCGCGCGTGAACGAAATCACGCTCGAGGTGGACGACGACCCGCGCGCCGCCTACTTCGACCAGGTGCAGAACGGCGTTTACGTGCGCATGGCGCTGATCATGATGCTTCTGGGCCTTTCCGGCCCGCAGATCGCCGAGCAGGGAAAAGGGGAGGAATAACCAGTGCTGAACATTGACAGCCTTCAGAACGGCATCGTCATCGACCACATCAAGGCCGGGGCCAGCATGATCATCTATGATCTGCTCCAGCTCGGCAAGCTCGACTGCTGCGTGGCGATCATCAAGAACGCGCGCAGCGAAAAGTATGGAAAAAAGGACATCATCAAGATCGATGGCGACATCGATATCGACTTCAATATGCTCGGCTTCCTGGATCCGAACATCACCGTGTGCGTCATCCGCGATGGGAAGATCCAGGAAAAGAAAAAGCTTACGCTCCCCAAAGAGCTGCACAATGTCATCAAGTGCAAGAACCCCCGCTGCATCACAAGCGCGGAGGAGAGCATTGAACACATCTTTGTGCTCGGCGAAAACAACCGCTACCGCTGCGCCTACTGCGAGCAGGAATACGACTCCAAAACGGCAAAGCAGCTGTAACCGTTTGCTTGCCCGGTTTCCCGCCCGGTGGGGGAGAGGGGGCCGCCAATCCGCAGAACAGAAAAACCGGCGCCCCTGCCGCGCAATGCGGGCGGAGCGCCGGTTTTCCCGTTTCGGACAAGTCCACTTTGTATTAAATTTATTTGTTTTTCCTTTTTGTAATTCTTTCTGCGCAATGCGCTGGCAGCATGGCCCGCGGCGCGGAGGGAAAACTCCGCTTCGCTGCGCGCGGTGCGCTGGCAGCATGGCCCGCGACGTGGAGGGAAAACTCCGCTTCGCTGCGCGCGGTGCGTGGCCGCACGGCCCTGCAGCGCAGAGGGAAAATTCCGTGTTGCTGCGCAATGCGCTGGCAGCATGGCCCTGCGGCGTGGAGGGAAAATTCCGTGTTGCTGCGCGGTGCGCTGGCAACATGGCCCTGCGGCGTGGAGGGAAAATTCCGTGTTGCTGTGTGTGGTGCGCTGGCAGCATGGCCCTGCGGCGTGGAGGGAAAACTTCGCTTCGCTGCGCGCGGTGCGTGGCCGCACGGCCCTGCGGCGTGGAGGGAAAATTTCGCTTTGCTGTGTGTGGTGCGTGGCCGCACGGCCCTGCGGCGTGGAGGGAAAACTCCGTGTTTCTGCGCAATGCGCTGGCAGCATGGCCCGCGGTGCGGAAGGAAAACTCCGCTTTGCTGTGTGTGGTGCGCTGGCAACATGGCCCTGCGGCGTGGAGGGAAAACTTTGCTTTGTGCGGTGGGGGAGAGGGGAAAACAGGGAATATTCTATTCTAAAATGTATTATTTCAGAAAAATAATACAAAAAGTTCTCAACTTTACGGCTGCGCGCCCGTCTCACAGGCGGCCGGCTGTGTGTTGATGGCGTGGAACACAGCCATGTCGAACTTCGGCTCGCGGCTGTAGGTATAAAGGCCGTTCGTCTCCTGCTCCACGTCGTAAAGCTGTGTGTAGCAGAAGCCGAACATGTTCGGGTTTGAGAGCAGCGCTTCCGTGAGGCCGCGGTAGCGCTCGATGAACGCTTCCTCGGTGGCGGGGCCGTCGCCGTAGCCCCAGGCCTTTTCCACGTCGCCCTGTGGGTTCCACTTGATACCGCCGTATTCGCTCACAAACATGGGCTTTTTACCGTCGTACTGCTGGCGCGCGGCCTGTGCGTCATAGAACGCGCCGCCGGTGCGGAACGCTTCGTAATGCGCGGCGAACGACGCCGGATCCTGCTCATAATCGTGCACATCGTAAATATCGGTGACGACATGGAAGTTGCCGCTCGTATCGATGCACGGGCGCGTGGGGTCGAGCTGCTTCGTCACGCGGTAGACCATGGCCAGCAGGCTGTCGAGCTGGCGGCGGCCTTCGCGGTCCCACGTCTCGTTGAACGGGCACCAGCCGACAATGGACGGGTGATTGAAATCGCGGCCCAAGGCGTCGAGCCATTCGCCGAGGAAGGCTTCGAGCGCGGCCGGATCGCTGTAATCGAGGCCCCAGTTTGCCATCTCGCCCCAGGCCAGATAGCCGAGGCGGTCGCAGTGGTAGAGGAAGCGCGGTTCAAACACCTTCTGGTGCAGGCGCGCGCCGTTGAAACCGGCGGCCAGGCTCAGCTCGATGTCGCGCACAAGGGCGGAGTCGTCCGGCGCGGTGTAGATGCCGTCCGGGTAAAAACCCTGGTCCAGCACAAGGCGCTGGAACACCGGCCGGCCGTTGAGCAGCACACTGCGGCCCTCGATGCGCACCTCGCGCATGCCGGCGTAGCTCTTCACGCTGTCCCCGCCGAAGGTGAGCGTAAGATCATAGAGATTGCCCCGGCCCACGTCCCACAGGTGCAGCTCGGAGAGGGGAAGCGTCACGGCGGCAAAGCCGTTCTCCGCGCGGGCGCTCGCCTCGCCGCAGGGGCGGCCCTCAAACGACGCCTGCACCGTGAAGGTGCCTGCGCCGCACAGCTTTGCCTGCACAAGAAGAGTCCCCTCTGTAATATTCGAATAATATTGTACGGATTGAATATAGGTTTCCGGCACAAATTCGAGCCACACGGTCTGCCAGATGCCGGTGGTGCGCGTGTAATCGCAGCCCTGCGAATCGAAGCTTTCGCACTGCTTGCCGTGGGGCTGTTTGCCGGAGCGGTTGTCGTCCTCCGCATAGACGGAGAGGCGGTTCTCGCCCGCGCGGCAGAGATCGGTGATGTCGAAGCAGAACGAGGTGTAGCCGCCGCGGTGCGTGCCGGCCGGTTCGCCGTTCACGAACACGTGCGCCTCATAATCGACGGCGCCGAAGTGCAGCAGCACGCGGCCGGACAGTTCCTCCGGCGTGAGCGTGAAGGCGCGCGCATACCATACGGCGGGGATAAAGTCGGTGTAATGCACACCGGAGAGCACGCTTTCCGGGCAGAACGGCACGGTGATGGTGGTGTCGAGCGCGTCGCGGCGCTCAAAATGGCGGTCGAGGCCGCTCCTGCCGAAGTCGAAGGCAAACTGCCAGGCGCCGTTCAGGCTGCGCCACGCGCTGCGCTCCATCTGCGGCTGGGGATGTTCCGGTCTTGGAAGGGAACCCATGAATCATACCTCCTGAAGGCTGCGGCGTCCCGGCGGTTGTGCCGGGCCCGTGCCTGTTTTTCTGTAGTATACCGCCTTTCCCCGCTGGGATCCATGGGGAAATCCGGCAAGAAAGTGAGGATTCCGCGCATGACGAGAGAAAAACTGATCAGCTTCCTGCCGGATCAGTTCCCGGAACCGGAGGTGTTCTTTGTGGAACTGACGGGCGTGACCTACCCGGACGCGCGCTACCGCATTAACCGGGAGCATTCCACGGTGCTCTGCCTGGAATACGTGATATCCGGCAAGGGCCATGTGGAGACCGGCCCGCGTCCCTTCCACCCGTGCGCCGGGAGCGTGTATGCGCTGCCGCCGGGGCTGCACCACCGCTATTACGCGGACGCGCGCGATCCCTGGGAAAAGATCTGGGTGAACGTGCGCGGCAGCCTGTGCGAGGAGCTTCTGCGGCTTTACGGCTTTGAACAGCCGGTGTATGCGCCGGACTGCCCGGCGCTGCCGCTGTTTGAAGAGCTGGCGGCGGTGTGTGAAGCGCCGCCGCAGGATCGCTATGTGTTTGAGCGGCGCTGCACGCTGCTGGTGCACGAGATCCTGCTGCTGCTGCGCGGGGCGCTGCGCACATCATCCGCGCGGGAGCCGAGCCCAGCGGAGCGCGCCAAAGATCTGCTGGACAAGAGCCTCTCCAAGCCGCTTTCGGTGGAGGAGCTGGCGGAGGAGATCTGTCTTTCGCCCTCGCAGCTCACGCGCGTGTTCCGCGCGGCCTACGGCCAGACGCCGTACCGCTATCTGTTGGGCCGCCGCCTGGAGACGGCCTGCCTGCTGCTGCGCGGCACCTCGCTGCCGGTGCGGGAGATCGCGGCGCATCTCTGCTTTTCGGACGAACACTATTTCTCCTCGCTGTTCCGGCAGAAGATCGGGGTTTCGCCGCTCGCCTACCGGCGGGCGCCGGACCGTCTTGCATAATTTGCCGGTTTGGAGTATACTTTCGATATTGGAAAAAGGGAGAGGCCCGCGGCGCGCTGCGCAAGGCGGGCAGAAGCCCTGTTTTTTTGGAAAGAGGAGAGTTTTTCGGCATGACAAATCGAATTGAAGGAAAGACGTACGACGCGGAGCGCTCGCTCTACCATCTGAGGGACACGCGCGTGGAGAACTGCACGTTTGCCGGACCGGCGGACGGCGAATCCGTGCTGAAGGAGTGCTCCCATGTGGAGGTGGCGGGGTGCCGCTTTTCGCTGCGCTATCCGCTGTGGCATGCGCATACGTTCACGCTCGCGCGCTCGGAGCTGGACGAGGGCACGCGCGCGCCGATCTGGTATGCGCAGAACGGCCGGATTGAGGACTGCACCATCACGGGCGTGAAATGCCTGCGCGAGTGCGACAACGTGCTTGTGAAGGGCGGCACTGTAGTGTCGCCGGAGTTCGGCTGGAAGTGCCGCACCGTCACGCTGAAGGATGTGCGCGTGGAATCGGAGTACATGCTGCTGGACAGCCGCGACATTGAGGCGGAGAACCTGCAGTTCAAGGGCAAATACTCGTTCCAGTACACGGAGAACGTGCGCATCCGCCACTCCGTGCTGGACACGAAAGACGCCTTCTGGCACAGCAAGAACGTGACGGTGGAGGACAGCGAGGTGCGCGGCGAATACCTGGGCTGGTTTTCGGAAGGGCTCACGCTTGTGCGCTGCCACATCTCCGGCACGCAGCCGCTGTGCTACTGCAAGAACCTGACGCTGATTGACTGCACGATGGAGGGCACGGACCTCTCGTTTGAATACTCCGACGTGCATGCTGTCGTCAAAGGTACAATTGAGTCGGTGCGCAGCCCGCGCTCCGGCCGGATCGAGGCAGACGCCATCGGCGAAATCCTCCACGACGCCGACGTCTTCGAATCCCACTGCGAGATCGTCACAAAACAATAACCCCCACAAATAAGAAACTCCCTGTATTTTTCAATTTGAAAAATACAGGGAGTTTCGCCTGCGGTGGGCACACCTGCGGTGGGCAAGTCGCGCACCGTGTTTGTGTCTGCATTTGAGCCGCGCACGCACGCGGTTCTTTCCGGGTGCGTGCCCACGCCGGGCTCCTGCACCTGCGGTGGGCAATTCACGCACCGTGTTTTTGCTTGCGCCAAGCCTCGCACGCACGCGGTTTTTTCCGGGTGCAGGCCCACGCCGGGCTTCTGTTTTCCCGGGCCGGGCAAAAGCCTGTCTCCTGTTCCCTGCGGCAGGGCGAAAGCCCGCCCCAAACTTCCATAAATGAGAAAAATGTGGGGCCAAACGTTCCCCAACGCACAGAAACGCTCGAAAAGCTGGAGCTTTGCTCCTTTGGCTTTTTGGGCGTTTCCCTTATCAGCCGGCGGTTTGCGGCCCGAAGGGCCGCTAAGCCGGCCAGCAGCCAGAAAAAGGGGGAGATCGGCCGCAGGGCGCAGGCATGGGGGTTCGAAGGGGGCGCTACCGCGCCCCCTCGCGAATCTTTGTCTACTTTCTTTTCGGAAGAAAGTAGAGGCCCGTCGCGGCCTGAGCGACAAATGAAAAGAAGTTTGAGAGGTAAAAGCCAAACAGAAAAAGGCGAAAGATAAGAGGAAAAAGTCCTGCGCAACCCCG
>CAKNKY010000071.1 GCA_930987725.1 uncultured Anaeromassilibacillus sp.
GCGAAAAACTGCCATCTCGTCGTCAACTCCTTTCACTTGGAATAGAACCGCGTCATAGGCGGTGAGCTTGCCCGGCTGGTAGGGACACTCTGCATACACGCAAAACTGGTATTTCCAGTCGGGACGGTAGAAACGGCAGTCGCCGCAATCCTCCGGCGCTCCGGCGTCGCCGCTGTCGTAGTGGTCGAAGCCGGGCTTGCCTTGCATGAAGCTTTCAAAGGCGCGGTCGCTGCCGGAAGTGAAATACATGGCGTCGCCTCCTTTCTGAATTTGGGCGCAAAAAAGCCGCAGACTTTTTCAAAATCTGCGGCTTGGCCTGGGAAACAGAAAAGGGCGCTGTCATGCTTGACAACACCCTGTTTCTGCCTGATTATTCAGTTGTTTTGTCCTGCCCCGTTTTCCGCTGCCCTAAAAGCATTGATTTTACTGGTTTTTTTCATGTTTTCTTATGGCAACGCTCTTTGCAGAGCAGCATGCATTGCCCTGCAAACGGAGTGTTTTTATTGCCAGCGCGTCGATTCAGCGGTTAAAATTGGTCCAGTGCGCGTGCTCGGCAACGGGGGGCTCGACGCCCTTCTCCTTCCCCGCCTGCAGGCAGCGGAGCAGCCAGGCCATGTTGCGGCCGATGTTGCGCATCGTCTGCAGCCCTTCCTCGTCCTCCTCCTTCTCGCCGGGGCGGAACACCATATTCCAGTATGTGGAGGACACCACCGGCATCTCGTTATCGAGAAAATGCTTCTGGATGGCATCGAGCGAAGCGGAGGTGCCCGCCCGGCGCGCCGTGACCACAGCCGCGGCCGGTTTGTGCGCAAGCACACCGTTCGACGCCATGAACAGGCGGTCCATGGCGGAGAGAAGCTGGCCGGAGGGATGCGCATAGTAGACCGGCGAGCCAAAGACAAAGCCGTCTGCGTGGGCAGCCTTCTCAAGCCACTCGTTCACGACATCGCCCTCAAACGCACAGCGGCCCGTTTCCCGGCAGCGGCCGCAGCCGATGCAGTCGCGGATCGGCTGCACGCCCACCTGAAGAATCTCCGTCTCGATTCCCTCCCGTTCCAGAACCTTTGCAATTTCAGAAAGCGCCCGGAACGTGCAGCCCTTCGCACGCGGGCTGCCATTGCACAGCAAAACTTTCATGCTTTTATCTCCTTTCTGTTTGAAACCAAATGCCTTTCCCAAGATTGCCCCGTTGCAAGCGCGGGAAGCGATCGTGCATTCGCCGCGCAAGCCGCAGCAAAGAGCAGACGCCACGCGGCTCTCCCTGCCCCCGAGCGGTCAGCACCGCCGATCATGCCGCGAGAGACAGCACAGGACGGAAAATGCGGAAAGGCATCATTTTGCTCAGATCATGAGCAGCGTACCGGCCACAAGGCACAGCAAGCCAACGGCCGCTTTCCGGGAAAGCTTTTCCCGGAACACCACATAGGAAAATGCGATCGTCATGAGAATGCTCAGCTTGTCAATGGGCACCACCACACTGGCGGGGCCATCTTGCAAAGCTTTGTAGTAGCAGAGCCAGGAAGCCCCCGTGGCAATACCGGAAAGGGCAATAAAGCCCAATTCTCTGCGGGGAATTTGCCTCACAAGCTTCCGCTTGCCCTTGACAAAGACAACCAGCCAAGCCATGCACAGCACAACGATGGTGCGCAAAGCGGTGCCGAGATTGGATTCCACGCCGGTGATGCCAATCTTTCCGAAAATCGATGTGAGGCTGGCAAACACAGCGGACAGAACGGCGTAGATCAGCCAGGAGCGCCCTTTTGCCGCCCCTGTGTCCTCCTTTTTCTGGATCATCAGCAGCGTGCCGCCCGTAATGGCAGCCAGGCCGATCAGCTTCCACACGCTGATCGGTTCCCCCAGCAGGAGGAAGGCCAGCAGCACCGTGAGCACAATGCTGCATTTGTCAATCGGCACCACCCGGTTGATGTTTCCAAGCTGCAGCGCACGGAAATAGCACAGCCACGACCCGCCGGTGGCCAGGCCCGACAAAATCAAAAAGCACCAGGTGTAAGGTGTGATGCCGGTTATCTGTGGGAATGACCCGGCAACAAACACCATGAACCAGGAAAAAGCAAGAACGACAATCGTGCGGATGGCTGTTGCCACATCGGAATCCGTTTCCCGAATGCCGCACTTGGCCAAAATGGCTGTGATGCCGGCAAAAAACGCCGAACCGACCGCAAAGATCATCCACATGACAAACGCCCCCCTCCGCAGCGATTCTCCCTGCAATATTCTATTATAGTCCTGTTTAAGCCGAACGGCAATTTTTTTGCTTTTTCTCCCAGGAAAGAAGTGTTGGAGATGGTATGTTTGTTCGACATGTGGTATACTGCATATACATACCGAAAGGAGGCAGGGAAATGCAGGACAAAAACTGGTTCACCGTGGAACCCATCGACAGGGATACCTTTGCCATCAGCGAGTGGAAGCATTGGGAGGAAACGCACAGTTACCTGCTCCGCGGCTCCGACCGGGCCGTTTTGATCGACACGGGTCTGGGTGTTTCCGACATCAAGCAGGTGGTGGATTCCCTGACCTCGCTCCCGATTCAGGTTGTGACGACGCACGTGCATTGGGATCACATCGGGGGCCACGGTCATTTCCGCGACATTGCTGTTCACGAATCGGAGGAACAATGGCTGGACGGCCATTTCCCGCTCCCGCTGCAAGCGGTGAAAAAGGCCCTCACCAGCAGGCCCTGCGTGTTCCCGGAGGGGTTCCGCCCGGAGGAATACCGAGTTTTTCAGGGAAAGCCAGCCGGACTTCTGCACGACGGCGATCGGATCGACCTTGGGAACCGGGTTCTGACCGTTCTGCACACACCGGGCCACTCCCCGGGGCACTGCTGCTTTTACGAGCCGGCGCGGAAAACGCTCTACACCGGCGACCTGATCTATGCCGGCTGCCTGGACGCCTTTTACCCGACAACCGATCCCCTTCTGTTCCGGCAATCGGTGCAGCGCCTTCTGACGCTTGAGGTAAAACGCCTGCTCCCGGCACACCACCGGTTCCCGGCAGATCCCGGCCTGATCGCCCGCGTGGACCGCGCTTTTTCCGAACTGGCAGACAAGGGCTGCCTGGAACAGGGCAGCGGGCTGTTCGATTTTGGGGAATTCCAAATCCACGTGTAAGAACCGGGCAGACTCCCGGCGTTCAATTGAACTCTTTTCACAGGGAACGCCCCGGCGCGCAAAAACCCGCGCCGGGGCGTTCCCTGTGTGTCAAATCATGAGGCGTATTGTCTTTTGCTTTACGAAAGGCTGTTGTACTGCGCATCATCCACAGGCTCCAGCCACTCATTAGAGGCGCCTTCTGCGGGGATTTCAATGGCTACATGGGTAAACCACTCATCCGCACACGCGCCATGCCAGTGCTTGACCTCTGGCGCAATATACACAACATCGCCGGGATGCAGCTTTCTGGCGGGCTGCTGCCACTCCTGATACCAGCCCTCGCCGTCCGTGCAGAGCAGGATCTGGCCGCCGCCGTGGTGAATATGCCAGTTGTTGCGGCACTTCGGCTCAAATGTCACATTGTGCACGCCCACACCGTTCACGTTCAGCGGTTTGAGGTAGCTCCGGCCGATAAAGTACTGCGCATACGCGGTGTTGGGCTCCCCCAGGCCAAAGAGGGAATCGGAGGGCTGACCGCCTTCCTCCGCGTAAACCTCCCGAACCATGGGAAACACGGCCCACGCATTCGGCCAGCCCACATAGAAGGCAATGTGCGTGATGATTTCCACCATTTCTGTTTTTGTCACGCCGTGGTTCTTCGCATTCTGGATGTGATAGCGCAGAGAATTGTCCGTGATGCCCTTGGAGACCAGCGCGACGACCGTGATCATCGAGCGATCGCGCAGGGAAAGCTTGTCTTCCCGCGACCAGACCTCCCCGAACAGCACATCATCGTTGAGCTCTGCAAATTTGGGCGCCAAATCACCCAGTCCCTTTCTTCCTGCCGTCTGTTTCACCATTTTCTTTTCCCTCCATGCTAAATTTGAAAATGCATGTTTTCTCATTTTTTCAGCGCAAAAGTGACCGAGACGGAGCCGCTGCCCAGCGCGTCCTCCCAGCCGGAAAGATCCGCAATCTTTCCCAATCGCGTATAGCTCCAGGAATTGATGCCATAGAACAGGACAATCTGGCTGCCCTGATACAGCACGATATCCCCCAGCTGTGCGGTGGTCTGCACATCGCTGGCTGGCAGGGAACGGCCGAGTGCTCCCACTTTCTCAAAGCCTGCGTAATCATCCATTTCAATGGTGAGGGAGCCTTGGGCAAGCAGCTCCTTGAGCGCCTGCGCACCGGTTGTGTCGGCAAAGTCAGCCTGAAACACTGCCCCATTTACCGTGACAGTAAACACATTCTGAGCCATGGATTCCTCCCCTTCTTCTTCCTGCGGTGCGGCAGCGCTTGACGCTGTGCTGTTTGCATCCGCTGCATGCCCGTTTTCCGCGCCGGGATCTCCGCCCGACTGAGAAGCGGCTTCGCTGGACGCCGTTCTGTTTGCATCCGCCGGGCTGTCCGCGCCGGATTCTTCATTTGGCAGAGAAACTGTTTCACTGGACACTGTGCCTTTCTCCGAGGCTGGAGGTTCTTCCGTCCCGTCGGCACAGGCCGCCAGCCACAGCAATGACAGGCAGAGCAATCCTGCCAGCAACCGCTTTTTCATGTATATCCCCTTCACAGCTTTCCCGCATGCCTGTGCGGAATGGCCTTCTCTGTTACGCGCAGCAATCCGCCTGCCGCGCCGTTCCGACGACAATCTTGCATTGGGCGCGATCATCGTCCCGGATGATTTCCTCCACGGCGGGCACTTCAATGCGGCCGGCATACGGGTTCTTGATGCTGATGACCGGCGCAAGCAAAGTGGCCTGCACTTCGCTTTTTTCAAACGCGAGATCCGCGCCCTCCATGCGGCAATTCACAAGGCGCAGCCCCTTGCAGTAGCACAGCGGCTGCGTGCCGGTGATCGTACAGTTTTCAAAGGTGACGTTTTCGCAATACCAGGCGAGGTATTCTCCTTTGATCACGCTGTTGCGCACCACCACGTTCTTCGCGTGCCAGAATGCGTCCTTGGTGTCAAAGCGGCAATGTTCAAACGTGGCGTTCTCAATATATTGGAAGGAATACTTGCCTTTGAATGTCACATCCTGAAACCTGAGATCCGTGGAGCGCATCATGAAATATTCGCTTTCCGCCGTGCAGTGCTCCATGGAAATGCCGCGCACAGACCAGCCGAATTCCGGGGAGACAATGTCGCAGTCCCGCATGGCAACCTCACTGCACTCACGCAGTGCCTTGATGCCGTGCAGCTTCGTGCCGGTGATGGTGATGCGGTGGGAATACCAGAGGGCGGCGCGGCAAAGCTCCGTCATCTCGCTGCTGCAAATCACAAGGCCTTCGTCATGCCAGAAGGGATAACGCAGGTTAAAGAAGCAATCCTGCACTTCAATATCACTGCCCTCCTTGAAGGCGCTCTCGCCGTCGGCAGGGCCGTCAAATGCACAATGGATCACGCGGATATCTTTCTCACCGTACAATGCGCGTTCCGCATCAAAAGTTTGATTCTGAATGAGTTTCATCCATCATTCCTCCGTTACAAATGCGAAATTCAGTCCGCGGATGATGTACTTTCTTTTCCAATCTGATAGACCAGGTAATCAAGGCAGAAAATGCGTTTTTCCTCCTCGTGAACTCGATCCAGAAGCACTGCGCGCGTATCCGCCAGCAGCGCAAGCTGCTCCTCTGTGTTTCCCGCCTTCCGGCAGGAGAGAAAGTGCTCTATCTTCTTTGCCTCAAAACCGACCACCTGCAGGTTCAGGATCAGATCCTCAACTGTCATACGAGCTTCTGCCATATTTTTCTTCCTCTCTGCCTGCCGCACATATCCGCTTCTTTTTCCTCTATCAGTATAGAGAAAAGAAATAAAAATAGCAAATACTTATATTTTATAAATAATATAAGTTTTATCAATATTAATTTTTGCAAGGCCCGCTGCACACAGGAAACTTCACATGATCCGGTTGTGTTTCTGCCTTCCTTCCTGTAAAATAATGACAGAGTGCAGGCAGTGTGCCGAGAAATCCGTTTTCTGTGAGGAGGCCAATGCGATGGATTTGCGCGTGTTACAATATTTTTTGGCGGTGGCTAGGGAACAGAGCATTTCTGCTGCGGCAGAAGCCCTGCATCTCTCCCAGCCGACGCTTTCCATCCAGCTGAAAGCCCTGGAACAGGAACTCGGAAAGCAGCTTTTGATCCGCAGAACGAAGGGATCGCGCAAGGTGACGCTCACGGAGGAAGGGATGATCCTTCGCAAACGGGCGGAGGAAATTCTGGAACTCGTGCGGATCACAGAAAAGGAAATCTCCGTTTCGGAGGAAGCAGTGGCGGGAGACGTGACAATTGGCGCGGGTGAATCGGACATGATCCGTATTTTTGCAAAGGCAGCCCGCAATCTGGGAAAGAAATATCCGGACATTCAGTACCACATGCTCAGCGGAAATTCTTCGTTTGTGAAGGAATATCTCGACAGAGGGCTGATCGATTTCGGCGTGGTGTATGGTCCGGTGGACACAAGTATTTACGCTTCCATGCGGATTCCGTTCCGCGACACCTGGGGCGTTCTGATGCGCCGCGACTCTCCGCTGGCAAAAAAACAAAGCATTGAGCCGCAGGATCTCTGGGATAAACCGCTGATTCTTTCCGCCCAGAAATCGAGCACCACCCCGCTGACCGCCTGGTTCCAGCGGGATGTGGAAAAGCTTCATGTGGTGGCGACCTACAATCTGGTGTTCAACGCCTCACTCATGGTAGAGGAAGGACTCGGCTATGCCATGTGCTTTGACAAGCTGATCAACGTCAGCGGGGACAGCGCGCTCTGTTTTCGCCCGCTGTCTCCCAGAGTGGAAGCTGAAGCCTCTATCATTTGGAAACGGTATCAGGTATTGTCGAAAGCAGCACAGAAATTGATGGACGCCCTGCTGGAATGCTGCACGCTGGGCCCGGAATCCTGAATTTGGACAGCAGAGAAGCGGCCGGTGATGCGTGTGCA
>CAKNKY010000072.1 GCA_930987725.1 uncultured Anaeromassilibacillus sp.
GTAGACAAAGATTCGCAAAAGGGCTTCGCCCCTTTGAACCCCATTCCTGCGCCCTAAGGGTCGATCTCCCCTTTCCCCGCGCTGCTGGCCGGCTTAAGCGGCCCTTCGGGCCGCAAACCGCCGGCAGATAAGGGAAACGCTTGAAAAGCCAAGGAGCAGAGCTCAGCTTTTCAAGCGTTTCTGTGCAAAGGGGGACGCCTGCGCCCTTTCGCTGATCTCCCCCTTTTTCTGGCTGCTGGCCGGCTTAGCGGCCCTTCGGGCCGCAAACCGCCGGCTGATAAGGGAAACGCCCAAAAAGCCAAAGGAGCAAAGCTCCAGCTTTTCGAGCGTTTCTGTGCGTTGGGGAACGTTTGGCCCCACATTTTTCTCATTTATGGAAGTTTGGGGCGGGCTTTCGCCCTGCCGCAGGGAACAGGAGACAGGCTTTTGCCCGGCCCGGGAAAACAGAAGCCCGGCGTGGGCCTGCACCCGGAAAAAACCGCGTGCGTGCGAGGCTTGGCGCAAGCAAAAACACGGTGCGTGAATTGCCCACCGCAGGTGCGCGGGGAAGAAGCAGACAGAGCGAACCGCTTTGCAGGCAGCCGACGCATTACAGGCAGCAACGCGGGTGACGAGCCTGCCGTTGCAGACAGCCCTGCGCCGGGACGGCGCGTGCGCGAATTGCCCACCGCAGGTGTGCCCGGCGCAGCCGCGCGAATTGCTCACCGCAGGTGAGAAGGTGGGGAATTATTCTTGAAAAGCAGCAAAAAGGCATAAAAAGATGATATATTAAATAAAAAAGTTAGATGTTTTCCCGGAAAACATCCTTCCTCGTGTGCCGACTGCGCGCTGCCTGTTGTGTGCGCGAAATAAACGGAAAACAGTGGGAAGAACAAATGGGTTTGGTTGAATGTTATTTTTTTCACATGCACCTTTTTCTTTTCGTGCCAGGGCAGGTTGGCACGACCGGCATTGCGGGGCAGAGCGGTGAAAAATGGGCAAGGATTCTGTAAAAAATCCTGAATTCCATGCAACCTTTGGCATTCCCCCTTGACAAAAAGTGGCTTTTGTTAAATAATTATCAAGATAGGGCTGCGAACTGCGGCCCAAAAGAGAACGATGTGCAAATGGGCGCCGGAAGGCATCGCCCAGGAAGGAGAACGAGCATGAGAGGAATCTACACTTCCGTGACCGACATCCGCCGCAAGGTGTTCACCGAGGTGGCACGGCTGGCCTATGAGGGAGGGGACTACAGCCGCATGGAACAGATCCCTTACAAGATTGTGCCCGGCGAGGAGGCCCGCTACCGCGAGTCCATTTTCCTGGAGCGCGCCATCGTGGGCGAGCGCCTGCGCCTGGCCATGGGATTGCCGCTGCGCCCGATTTCGGAGCACTCCGAGCTCACCGAGGGCGTGGACGCCAGCGCCATCAGCGAAAAATACTACGATCCGCCGCTCGTGAACATCATCAAGTTTGCGTGCAACGCCTGCCCCACCAAGCAATATAAGGTTTCCGAGGCGTGCCAGGGCTGCCTGGCGCACCCCTGCTCCGAGGTTTGCCCGAAGAAGGCCATCACGATCCACCACGGCAAATCGCACATCGACCCTGAAAAGTGCATCAAGTGCGGCCGCTGCAAGGAGGTCTGCCCTTATGGCGCCATCCTGAAGCTTGACCGCCCCTGCGCCGTGGCCTGCGGCATGGACGCCATCGGCAGCGACAGCCTGGGCCGCGCCGAGATCGACTATGACAAGTGCGTGTCCTGCGGCATGTGCATTGTGAACTGCCCGTTCGGCGCGATCTCGGACAAGGGCCAGATCTTCCAGCTCATCCACGCCATCAAGGAAGGCCAGCGCGTCATCGCCATCGTGGCCCCGGCGTTCGTGGGCCAGTTTGGGCCGAACGTGTCGCCCGAGAAGCTGTGGTCTGCGCTCAAGCAGCTCGGCTTCGCCGGCGTGGAGGAAGTCGCCGTGGGCGCCGACCTCTGCTCCATCGAAGAAGCGAAAGACTTCATGCGCGCCGTGCCGGCCGAGCAGCCCTTCATGGCCACGTCCTGCTGCCCGTCCTGGTCCGTGATGGCGAAGAAGCTCTTCCCCGACCTCGCGCCGTATATCTCCATGGCCCTCACGCCCATGGTGCTCACCGCCCGCCTGATCAAGCAGAAGGACAAGGACTGCAAGATCGCGTTCATCGGCCCGTGCTCCGCCAAGAAGCTCGAGGCGAGCCGCCGTTCGATCCGCAGCAACGTGGACTTCGTGCTCACGTTTGAGGAAGTCATGGGTATGTTTGCCGCGAAGGGCGTCGATCTCTCGAAGCTCGAGGCCGACCATCCGCTCGACGATGGCACGGCCGGCGGCCGCGGGTTTGCCGTTTCCGGCGGCGTAGCAAAGGCTGTGGCCGACGTTATCCACAAATGGGATCCGGACCGCGAGGTGAAAACCGTCTCCGCGCAGGGCCTGCGCGATTGCCGGAAGCTGCTGCTTGCCGCCCGTGCGCACAAATATGACGGCTTCCTGCTGGAGGGCATGGCCTGCCCCGGTGGCTGTGTGGCCGGTATGGGCACGCTGCAGCCGGTGAACAAGTCCACCGCTGCCGTGAACAAGTATGCCGGGGAGGCGGAGCTGAAGAATTCTGCCGATACGCCTTATGAGCTCAACCTCGGTTTCATTGAATAATAGTGCGGCCGGGCCAGCCTGCCCGGCTTTGTGAGAGACAAAACAGCCGCCGCTTCCCGCAAGGGAAACGGCGGCTGTTTCTTTATACTATGCTTTCGCGGAGCGACGGCTCCCGGTTCGGCCGGGAAGAGGAAAAACCTGCGCTTTGAGAATCGGGAAAAGCGAAAAACGCATAGCGTGAAGGGCCGATGCATCCGGCGCCCGTTTGCAGGCTGTGGGGCGGGTGATACAAGCGGGCAGTGCCCAGTGCTTCCTGAGAGGCTCGCCGGTGCGGGGGCCTTTTCGGGGCTTGCACAAGCCTCCGGCTTTGCCGGGGTTCATGGCTTCCATAAGCAGGGAGCAAACGCGCAGAAAGCGAAGAAACGGCCGGTTCAGGCGCGGCCCGCCTTGCGCAGGAGCACGTCCACGGCGGCGGCAAAGCCGAAGCCGCCCTCCAGCGGCGCCACATAGGCGGGCAGATGCGCCATGCGGTCCGCGAAGGGGCGGATGTTCGCGACGCCGCACGTCACGGGGAAGTGCGCAAACATCGGTTCATCGTTCGGGGAATCGCCGAAGAAGATCACGTCGTGGAGAAAATCCGTCTCGTGCAGCACCTCGCGCAGGAACAGCTCCGTCATGGTGAGCTTGTCGTAATTGCCGAACCAGGCGTTCACGTGGATGGAACTCACCTTCGCGTGCGCGCCCATCGACTCGCACACGGCGCGGATCTCCTCCGCCGCGGAGAGCGGCAGCACCGGCTCCTCCTCCGCGAAATCGATCGCGAGGTCATACATGCGGGAAAACTGGTCCTTCGCCACACGGCAGCCCGGCACGGCCTTCAGGCACGCTTCGCGCACGGCCTGCAGCTTGCCGTGCACCTCCGGCGAGGCGACGCTCGGGTGCGTGAACACCTGCAGATGGCCCGTTTCGTCCAGGTAATAGACGACGGCGCCGTTTTCGCCCACCACGGCGTGCGCCGGCCACTCGCGCGCAATGAGGTCGCACCAGCCGCAGGAGCGGCCTGTGACGGGGATCACCCGGTATCCCAGTTCGTGCAGCTTCCACATGGCGCTATACGCTTCCGCCGGAAGCTTGCCGCCGTTCGTGATGGTGTCGTCGATGTCTGTGAGCACATAGCGGATGCGCGCGGCCTCCGCCTCCGGTATCTCTGCAATCGGTTTCATGATGGTCCCTCCCGCGTTACAGCAGCTCGATGCCGGCGTCGCGGCAGGCGGCGAGCGTTTCCTTGTCCCACACGGAAACCTGCACTTCGCCGATGTGGGCCTTGTGCAGGAGCAGCATGCAAAGACGCGACTGGCCGATGCCGCCGCCGATGGTGAGCGGCAGCTTGCCTTCAAGCAGCATCTTGTGGAAGGTGAGGGAGCGGCGGTTATCGCAGCCGGCTTCCGTGAGCTGGCGGTCCAGGGCGGCGGGATCGACGCGGATGCCCATGGAGGAGAGCTCGATGCTGCGGCGAAGCACGTCGTCCCAGAAGAGGAGATCGCCGTTGAGCGTCCAGTCGTCATAGTCCGGGGCGCGGCCGTCGTGGCGCTGTCCGGAGCGCAGCTTGCCTCCGATCTGCATGATGAAGGCCGTGCGGCATTCGCCGAGCAGCGCGTCCTCGCGCTCTTTGGGGGAGAGATCGGGCCAGCGGTCCTCCAGCTCCTGTGCCGTCACGAACGTGATGTCGCGCGAAAGGCCGCCGGGCAGCTGCGGGAAGTAATACTGCAGCTCCTCCATCGTGTTGCAGATGACGCCCACAATCTTCTTCACCGTCTCCTGCAGATAGGCGAGCGTGCGCTGCTCCGGCAGGATCACCTTTTCCCAGTCCCACTGATCCACATAGACGGAGTGGAGGTTGTCGATCTCCTCGTCACGGCGGATAGCGTTCATGTCGGTGAGCAGGCCGTTGCCCGGATAGAAGTCGTAGCGGTAAAGCGCCATGCGCTTCCACTTCGCGAGAGAGTGCACCACCTGTGCCCCCTCCCCGCCGCCGCCGTCCACGGCGGGGATGTCAAAGCCCACGGGACGCTCCACGCCGTTCAGGTCGTCGTTCAGGCCGCTCGAGGGCGTGACGAACAGCGGGGCCGTGACACGCTTGAGGTGCAGCGCCAGGCAAAGCTTCTGCTGGAACAGGTTCTTGATGAGGCCGATGGCCTTCTGCGTGTCATAGAGCCCCAAACAGGACTCGTATCCTTCGGGAATCCACACCTGGTTCATGGTTTTCTCTCCTCGTTTGCTTTCTCTCGTTAAAATGATATAGCATTAGTATAGCGAAAAACACAGGCCCCGTCAATGCTCCCAGCCGCGGCTCTGCGCCATTTCGAGGTATTGCTGCCACGTAATGAGCACCTGGCGCGGCTTGCTGCCCTCGTGCGGGCCCACGACGCCCATCTGCTCCATCTCGTCGATGAGGCGGCCGGCGCGCGCGTAGCCGAGGCGCAGGCGGCGCTGCAGCAGCGAGGTGGAGGCCTGCCCCGCCTCCACGACGCAGCGCACCGCTTCGGGGATCATGACGTCGCCTTCGGGGGCGGCGTTCTCGCCCTCCTGCTCGGGGGCCGCGCCGCGCTCGATCTCCTCCATCACATTCTCGTCATACTCCGAGGAGGCCGTGCCGCGGATGCAGTCCACCACGGCCTCGATCTCCCTGTCGTCGATGAAGCAGCCCTGCACGCGCACCGGCTTCTGCACGCCGAGCGGCGAAAACAGCATATCGCCCCGGCCGAGCAGCTTTTCCGCGCCGCCCATGTCCAGAATGGTGCGCGAATCCACCTGCGAGGACACGGCGAACGCAATCCGGCTCGGGATGTTCGCCTTGATGATGCCGGTGATCACGTCCACGCTCGGGCGCTGCGTCGCAATCACAAGGTGCATCCCGGCGGCGCGGGCCATCTGCGCCAGGCGGCAGATGGAATCCTCCACCTCGTTCGGCGCGGCCATCATGAGATCGGCCAGCTCGTCGATGATGATGACGATCCGCGGCATGTGCTCCATGCGCGCGCCGGATTCCGCCACATAGCCGCGCTCCTGCGCGAGCCTGTTGTAGGAGGAGAGGTCGCGCACGTTGTTCGCGGCAAAGAGCTGGTAGCGGCGGAGCATCTCCGTCACAGCCCAGCCGAGCGCCCCGGCCGCCTTGCGCGGATCGGTGACGACCGGCACGATGAGCTGCGGAATCCCGTTGTAAACGCCGAGCTCCACGACCTTCGGGTCGATCATGAGGAAGCGCACGTCCTCAGGCCTGCTCTTGTAAAGCAGGCTCACAATCATCGCGTTGATGCACACCGATTTGCCGGAGCCGGTGGAGCCTGCAATCAGCAGGTGAGGCATCTTTGCGAGGTCGGCCAGCACGAGCTCACCGGCAATGTCGCGGCCGAGCACCGTTGTGAGCGGGCTTTCCGCGCGGCGGAAGGCCGGGGATTCCACGAGCTCGCGCATGCGCACCGTGCTCACCTTGCGGTTCGGCACCTCAATGCCGACGGCCGCCTTGCCGGGGATCGGCGCCTCAATGCGCACGCCGGTGGCCGCCAGGTTCATGGCGATGTCGTCGGAAAGATTCGTGATCTTGCTGATCTTCACGCCGGCCGCCGGCTGCAGCTCATAGCGCGTCACGGCCGGGCCGCGGCACGCCTCGAGCATCGTGGCGCGCACGCCGAAGCTCTGCAGCGTTTCGATCAGCTTTTCGCCGTTTACATTGAGCTCCTCCTCCACCGATTCCATGTCCGGTTCGGGGCTGTATTCCAGCAGCGAGGAGGGCGGCGGCGAGAAGGGCCGCGGCTCCGGCCGGACCGGTTCGGCGGCCACGGGCTGCGCGTCGAACACGGGAGCCGGTTCAGCGGAAGCGCCGGCCTGCGGCTGCGCCGCTTCGCCGTCCGTCTCCGTGCCGTCGTCTGCTTCCGCCGCGTCTTCCTCGTCCGCTATGGGCTGTTCGACGTCCCAGTCGGTGAAGAAGCCGTCCTCATCCCAGTCGTCGTTCTCCACATAGACGTAATGGCTGCGCTCCTCCGGAGGAATGGTGCGGCCGAGCGCTTCCCGCTCCGCTCCATCGCCGGGAGCCGCACCGCCCTGCGCCGGGACGGCCTCGGCCTGCATGTCCTGCGGGGGCTGGCTGCCGGCCTGCGGTTCCTGCGCCGTTTCTGCTTGGAAGGCGCGCTTGAGCGGAGCCTCGCCGGGCTGCGGCAGGGCGGCCTGCGCGCCCTGCGCCGGGACGGCCTCAGCCTGCATGTCCTGCGGGGGCTGGCTGCCGGCCTGCGGTTCCTGCGCCGTTTCTG
>CAKNKY010000073.1 GCA_930987725.1 uncultured Anaeromassilibacillus sp.
ACAGAAACGCTTGAAAAGCTGAGCTCTGCTCCTGGGCTTTTCAAGCGTTTCCCCGCCAGCCGGCGGTTTGCGGCCGAAGGGCCGCTAAGCCGGCCAGCAGCGCGGAAGAAGGAAAGAACGGCCGCAGGGCGCAGGAATGGGGGTTCAAAGGGGCCAAGCCCCTTTGCGAATCTTTGTCTACTTTCTTTTCGGAAGAAAGTAGAGGCCCGTCGCGGCCTGAGCGACAAATGAAAAGAAGTTTGAGAGGCAACAGCCAAACAGGAAAAGGCGAAAGATAAGAGAAAAATGCGCGTGCAAACAACGTAGAACAGGCAAACAGACAGCCAAAACAAGACGGAACTGCGCACACAAAGCGCACGGCGGGCAGGTTCCGGCAGCACGGGTCGGGCAAAAAGAGATAAGCGGCCCGCAGGCCGGAAACAAAGCCACGGGAGGGGACAAGCAAGGAAATTCCCGTCGCGGCATGAGCGACAAAATGAAAAGAAGTTTGCGCGGCAAAAGCCAAACAGGAAAAGGCAAAAGATAAAAGATAAGAGAAAAACACAGATAAGAACAAAACGCGCGCAACCGGCAAGCAGCCCCCCACAGCTCTTTCCTCCATTCTACCACACCGCCGCACGGCGCACAAGTACACATCTGCCGCGCGTCATACTTTTCCCCCGCCGCCCATAAGAATGAAGAAAACGCGCCGTTTCCGGCCTGCGCCGGAGCGCCGGGGAGGGATTGTTGTGAAGCTGAGCGTCATCCTGCTCACCTGCGACCGCGAGCGCTTCGCGGCGCGGGCGATCCGCTGCCTGCTGGCGCAGGATTTCCGTGATTTTGAGCTGATCGTTGTCGAAAACGGGTCGCGCGGCGGTGTTCCGCCGTCTCTTTCGTTGCTCGCGGCAGGCGAACCGCGCGTGCGCCTGTTCGAGCGGCCGCGCGGCACGATCTCCACCGGGCGGAACTTCGGCCTTTCGCAGGCGCGGGGCTCGTTCGTCACCTTTTTCGACGACGACGACACTGCCGCGCCAGATTATCTTTCCTTCCTTGTAAATCTGGCGGAGGAAACGGACGCGGACGCCGCGGTGTGCGGCTCCTGGCGCGAGGAAAACGGCAAGCGGCTGCCGAACTTTGCCGAAGACCGCCGCCTCGTCCTCACGCCGGAAGAAGCCGTGTCCGAGCTGCTGCTGCGGCGCCGGTGCAACGCCGCCACGCCCACAAAGCTGTTTCGCCGCTCGCTGTTTGGCGGCATCCGCTTCCCCGAAGATCGCCGGGTGGACGATATCTTCGTCACGTATAAGCTCCTGGCCCGCGCGCGCCGCACGGCCTTCCACCTGCTGCCGAAATACTGTTTCACGCGCCACGGCGGCAACAGCTCCGCTTTCACGACGAACGACCGTTTGCTCACCCCGGAGATCCTGCGGGAATACGGCGATGCGTTCCGCGAACGCACGGCCTGGCTTTCGCGCAGGCTTCCGAAGATCGCCGATCTCGCGCAGTATGCGGAGCTTTCTTACCAGCTCTCGCTGTTCGCCCGGCTCACGGACCACGGCCCGCCCGCCTGCGAGGGCGAGCGGCAGCGGCTGGGGCGGGAGCTGGCCGCCCGGCGCGCGTGGCTGGCCCGCTGCCCGTACCTGCAGCCGTTTGAGCGGGAACGGCTGCGCCTCGTGCCTGCCGGAGAGGGGGAGAACGCATGAGCATCGCCTTTCTCACACGGGCCTATAACGCCGAACCGTTCCTCGAGCAGTGCGTGCAGAGCGTGCTTGGCCAGTGGAACGCGGAGCTTCTCTATTTCCTGTGCGACAACGGCTCCACCGACGGGACCGCCGCGCTGATCCGCTCCTTCGCCGCGCGCGACGGGCGCGTCCGCCCGCTCTTCCTGCCGGAAAACGAGCCGATCGCCAGCATGAACCGCCTGCTCTCCCTCGCTTATGCAAGCGGCTGCCGCTACCTGGCCGTCGTGGACGCCGACGACTGGATCGAACCGGATTTCGCGCAGAAAACGGAAACGCTGCTGGAGCGCACGGGCGGCGACCTCTGCCTCTGCGGCACGTCGTTCTTCGGGCCGCGCGGCGAGCTGGGCCTGCGCGCGCTGTCCGCGCCGATCGACCTGGAACGCGGCCGGTTCGGCGCGTGGATCCCACAGCTCCACGTCTTTCTGCGCACCTATTGGGGTAAGCTGTGGCGCATCTCCGCGCTCGCCCGTCCCTCGCCGCTGCTCGTCGACGCCAGCCTGTTCTACGGCAGCGACACCATTTTTGCCCTCGAGGGCTTCTGCCGCTGCCGCCGCGTCGTGGGGGAACCGGGCGTGCTCTATCACTACCGCATGCACGGCGCGTCCGATTCCCACCGCCCGCTGCCGGACCGCTTTTCGGATGATCTGCGCCAGCACAGCCGCACCGCCGCCCTGCTGGCCGAAAACGGCTGGCTCACGCCGGAAAACAGGCTGTTTCTGGAGCGTGTCTTCCTGAACGCCTGCGCCGACACACTGCTCCTCGCGCTGCATGTCTCCGATTTTTCCGCGCTCGTGACCCGCCTGCACGAGGTGCTCGCCTCGCGCGAGCTGCTGCGCGCCTGGCGGGCCGTGTGCGCGGCGAACCGGGCCGCGGGCCGCACAGGGCCTTCCGCCGCCGGGCAGGATCCCGACCTCGCCCGCGTGCGCCAGGCCGCGGCATGCGCCTACCTGGCGCTGCGCGCCCCGCTCGTGCCGCAGGAGGCCGCCCGCGCTCCGACGGACGCGCTTTGTTTGCAGGCCGCCCGCGCCATGCGCTGCGCCGCCTTCTATCTGGGCGACAGGCTGCGCCGCGCCGAATCGCTTATGCTCACGCTTGTGTACGCGCGCCGCGCCGACCGCGAGGAAGAGGCGCGCAGCGCGGCAGCCGCCCTCGCACACGCCGCGCCCGGCGAAACGGACAAAGGAGGAACCGTATGACAACCGCAAAGATTCTGGAATTTTTCATCACCACACGCTGCACGCTGCGCTGCCGCGAATGCCTGTGCGCCGTGCCCTTTCTGCCAAACCCGCACGACACGCCGAAGCAGGACCTGCTGCGCCATTTCGCGCTGGCCTTTCCGCTCTATGACCGGATCGGCCGCGTGGAGATCATCGGCGGCGAGCCGCTCCTGCACCCGGACCTTGCCGGGATTCTGACGGGCCTGCTGCCGTACCGCTCGAAGTTTTCGAAGATCCGGGTTACGACAAACGGCACGCTGCTGCCCTCCCCCGAGGTGATCGACGCGGCGCACCGCGCGCAGGAGGCCGGCCTCGACTTCGATTTCCTTGTGGATGACTACGGCCCGCTCTCCCGCAAGCTGCCGGAGATCCGCGAGCTGCTCGCGCGCGAGGGCATCGACTGCCGCGTGGACCGATACACCGGCGACTGCCAGCGCGGCGGCGGCTGGCTGCGCTACGGCGACTTCACGCTGCGCGAGCGCGAGACGGAAGACCAGCTCTGGCGCAAATTTTCGCGCTGCCTCTGCCCGCGCCTGCAGTTTCACGACACACACGACGGCGTGATCTACAGCTGCGTCTACGCCATGACGGGCACGCTGCTCGGCAAATTTCAGCTCTCGAAAAACGAGTATGTGAACCTGAACGACCCGCTCACGTCCGTGGAGGAAAAGCAGCGCGTCCTGCGCACCTTCCTCACCCACCCGACCACAGCCTGCCGCTACTGCGACGGCTTCCGCGAGGATTCGCCGCGCTTCCCGGCGGCCGAACAGCTCCCGAAGGAGGCGGCGCCATGCTGACACTGCGCCGCTTAGCGGTGATCCCCACCCTGCGGTGCACGCTGCGCTGCCGCCTGTGCTGCAACAGTGTGCCGCTTTACGACCGCCCGCCCCTGCTCCCGGCGGAAGAAGTCGCCGCCGACATCGACGCGGCCTTCGCGCTCGCGGACCGCATCGAGTGGTTCCAGTTTGTGGGCGGGGAAATCTTCCTCTACCGCGATCTGGCCGATCTCATCGCGCGGGCGGCCGCCCACCGCAGTCAGTTTGACCGCCTCATCCTCATGACGAACGGCACGCTGCTGCCGCCGCCCGGCGTGTGCAGCGAGCTGGCCTCGCTTGCGCCGGACTGCGAGGTGCAGATCAGCGACTACGGCCCGCTCTCCCCGCGCGTGCGCGATCTGGAGGAGCTTTTCGCCCGCCACGGCATCCCCTGCCGCACAAAGATCTTCCACGGCGACCTGCAGCACTACGGCGGCTGGGTGGATAATACGAGCTACGCGTTCCGCGGCTACACACAGCCCCAGGTGCAGGAGCTGTTCCGCTCATGCTGGCAGATCCGCCTGGCCAACGCGCACATGTACCGCGGGCGCATCCACCCCTGTATCCGCTCGCTGTTCGGCCAGGACCTCGGCCTCATCCCCGTGCCGCCCGGGGATTACGTGGACGTGCGCGATCTCTCGCAGAGCCGCGAGGAAAAGCGCGAGATTCTGGCCCGCTTCGGCCAGCTCCCGCCGCTCGCGTGCCGGTACTGCGGCGGCTTCGACTCGCTCCGCGCCGAGCGCTTCCCGGCGGCGGAGCAGGCCGCGCCGTGATCGCCCGCCGCCCACTGGGGCAAACGGGGCTTCTGCTCTCCGCGGTGGGCGTGGGCACCACGCGGTTCCCTCACAGCGAGCTGCAGGACAGCGCCGGGCTGGACCGCTGCGCCGCCCTGCTGGCGGAAGCGGTGCGCAGCGGCGTGAACGTGGTGGACCAGGCGTTCAGCTACGCCGAAAGCCGCAGCGGCGAGATCTGCGCCCGCCTGCTGCGCCTCGTGCCGCGGGAGGACGTGTGCCTCGCCGTAAAATGCAACCCGGATTCGGACCCCACGGCCGCCGACGCCCTGCGCCGCGTGGAGAGCGCCCTTGCGGAGACGGGCGCGCGGTATTTTGACCTTCTCTACCTGTGGAGCGTGAAGAGCCTCGCGCAGTTCGAGCGCGCCGTGCGCCCCGGCGGCACGTTTGAGGGCATGCGGGAAGCAAAGCGGCGCGGCCTGGCGCGCTGTCTGCTCGTCTCGCTGCACGCGCCGCCGCAGGACGCGCGCGTCATTCTGGAAAGCGGCCTGTTCGAGGGCGCGCTCCTCTCCTGCAACCTGCTCAGCCGCCGGGAATCCGCCCCGCTCATCGAGCTGGCCGCGTCGCGCGGCATGGGGGTGCTGATCATGAACCCGCTCGCGGGCGGGCTCATCCCGCAGAACGAGGCGCTGTTCGCCTCCGCCCGGCTGCCCGGCGACGAGAGCACGGCGGAAGCGGCGCTGCGGTTTGCGTCGTCGCGGCCGGGCGTCACATGCGTGCTCGCGGGGATCGCCTGCCGCCGCGACTGGGAGCAGGCAAAGCACGCCTTTTCCGGCTGGATCCCCGTCCCGGGGGAAGCGGAGCGCCGCCTGCGTGCGGCGCAGGGCGCGTTTGCCGCCTCCGGGCTGTGCACCGGCTGCGGCTATTGCCGGGACGCCTGCCCGCTCGGGCTGCCGGTGCCGGAATGGATGCAGTCGTATAACCAGAAGCTGCTCGCCCAGCCGCCCGAGCTCTACGGCGTCACAGACCCGGCGCAGATTGCGCGCCTTTCCGTGCTGGGCCGGCTCGTGCACGGCTTTTCGCTGCTGCCGGAAACGGGAACCTCGCCGTGCCTCGGCTGCGGAAAATGCGCCGCGGCGTGCACGCAGCATCTGCCCGTGCCGCAGCGCATCGCGGAACTGTTCCGCATGGCGGAGGAGGCCGGAGCTACCTCGCAGGCACACCGCGAGCGGCTTGATGCGCTTCTGAACGGCCGCGGCTACGCGCGCGTGGGCTTTTGGCCTGCCTCCGCGGCCACGAGCTTTGTGCTGAGCGAATACCGCCGCTTTTTCGGGGAACTGCCGTTTGAGCCGATCTTTTTTGACTCGGCCCCCGGCCCCTCGCTGGAGGGCCGGCCGGTTTACGGGAAGGAGGATCTGGCCCGGCTGAAGCCGGACTGCCTGTGCGTGACGAGCTTCCGCTTCGGCGGCGCCATCCGCCGCGAAGCGGGGCCGCTGTGCGAATTGCTGCACATACCGCTGGTAAAGCTTTTCCAGCCCGGCGACGCGCCGTGGGTGTTTTAGGGGCGGGGCCACCCGGCCCGGCGTGAAAGTTTTTGCTCAAGCTTTTTTCAAAAAGCTTGCAGGGGATAAAGGGGGCGGCGCCCCCTTTGGTGCAGCGCTGCGCGCCGCAAAACGCGCGCGAAACGCGCTAAATCAGAAATGCGAAGCAAAAAGGCCGTGCCAGCCAAAAACAGCGAAGCGAATTTTTGGCGGCCCCGGTTCACAAGGCCCCTCCGGGCAGGCAAAAGAGCGAACGCGAATTTTGCCTGTTCGGAGGGGTTTTTCTGCGCCCGGCGTGCCGCGCCGTTTGCCGGGCTGGTCGTTTTTGCGCGGCCTGCCGTTCTTGCGGCGGCTTTTGTGCCCGGTGTTCCGGCATTTTTCTGCCGGTGTGCCGCTGTCTTGTCCCCGGCTTGCGGGCAGCCTGCTGCTTCTGCGCTTGGTCTGGCCTGTGCTGCCGGGGCCTGCTTGCCGTTTGCCCGCCGTGCGCTTTGTGTGCGCATTTTCGTCTTGTTTCGGCTGTCTGTTCGCCCGTTCTGTGCTGTGTGCGCGGGTTTTCTCTCTTATCTTTCACCTTTTCCTGCCTGACTTTTGCCTCTCAAATCTCTTTTCACTTGTCGCTCAGGCCGCGACGGGCCTCTACTTTCTTCCGAAAAGAAAGTAGACAAAGATTCGCGAGGGGAGCGGCGCGCCGCGCCGCTCCCCTTCGAACCCCTCTGACAGTGCCCTGCGGCCGTTCTTTCCTTCTTCCGCGCTGCTGGCCGGCTTACGCGGCCT
>CAKNKY010000074.1 GCA_930987725.1 uncultured Anaeromassilibacillus sp.
GCTGGTGCTGACGCTGGCCCGCACCGGGACGCACAGCGACCTGTTCGATAAATGAAAAGCGCCATTTCAGAAAGGTGGTGCGAAGTCATGGCGCCAAAAACATTTGTGGACAATGCCAAAGTTATGGCGAAAGGGCAAATCACAATTCCGAAGGATGTCCGTGATGTGCTGGGCGTGTCAAATGGGGATCGGGTCACTTTCATTGTTGAGGGAAACACGGTCCGCATTGTCAATTCTGCCGTGTATGCCATGCAGGTGCTGCAGCAGGAAATGACCGGGGAAGCAGAACGCACCGGCCTGACCTCGGAAGAGGATGTTGCAGCGCTCGTTAAGGAGTTGAGGAATGAGGACGAAAAAGAATGAGAGTTCTGTTGACCGGCGACAAGGATTTCTTAGAGTCCGGCGTGAAAAAACCGGAAATTATGACGCCGGCTGAATTTTTGAAAGTATGACGATTCAACATGACGGGCTGATTATTTCTGTTCCCGGCCTGCCATGCGGGGGGGAGAGATTTTTTTGAATAAGCACACAGCGGCCATTCGAAAAGCGCAGGCTGCCTTTGCCGGGGCGGCGGAAGCCATGGGGGTATCCGGTGAAGAGGATGTTCAGGAACTGGTGGAGGAAGCGCGTTACGGGAAGCAGCAGGCGGGCACCGGCGGTATGGAGGAAGCCCTGCGGGAACTGAAAATGAAGCGGCACATGAAAATGTGAACCGGCCGGGCATGTGAACGCGCCGGCGTGCGAAGGGCAGAACCCCCGATTTCAAATGAAAGAAAGCCCCTTTCAACCTGAACTTAAATTCCGAAACAACTTTGTGCATATTTTCCTTTCCCCCCACCCTTGACAGGGGCGGCAAGATGGCTTATAATGCAAGTAAACATATAAGGCGGCAAACCGGCACGGTGCAGCAATGCACGCAGGTCAGCGGCTGCGGGTTTGTCAGGCTGCCGGCCCTCCAGGGCGGGCGGTATCCCATGTATGTTCCATTCTCTCATAGCACACGCAAATCACAACAACGAACTATTTTAAGGAGGACAAAAAAGATGAGAAAAGCCACTGGAAAAGTGGTCTCTCTGGTGCTTGCACTGGCACTGGTTGTGACCAGCTTTTCTTCTACCTTCGCCTTCGCTGCAACGAAGACGGAATCCGGCGAGGTTTGGGAAAACCAAATCGGAGATGTGGAACTTGTTAACCTGAGTGATGTGGCCGACAGTGCTGTAAAGCTGCAGGAAGCAAGAGACAAGCATCAGGATATGTTCAACATTACCAACTGGATCGATGTTGATAATGTCGTACTTGAGACGAAGGATCACATTGAAATTGACAATGTGAAGATTTCTTCGATCTCTGTCACCGGTAACAACATCATTCGTGTTTCCAAAGTGACGAAGACCCAGGCCGATGATCCGAATAGTGTTTATTCTAAATTTGGGGCTGAAGAGGGCGACTATGTTGCAACCGTTCGCAGCACGACCGGCACCGGTACCGCGACTGTGAAAGTGTTGTTTACCGGCACGGCTAACCGCGGCGATACGGAAATCACCGTGCGTGCCACCGATTCCTTCACGGTCACGCTGCTCGATGCCAAGACGCCTTATCTGGACAGTGTCGAATCCCTGCAGAAGAACCCGGCTTCCGGCAACCAGTATGGCGATTGGGCGACCGTCTACGGTGATGACCTGCAGGACAGCGGTGAGCCTGTTGTAACGGGTGAAGCTTACCTGTATCTGCCGGAGCGCGCTAACAATTCTGCTGCAAGAGATAGCAGTGCCGAAACTCCGTTGAATGTCTATGCCAACGACGGCAGAAACGATGCCAACTGGAATGTAGATGGTGGAGACGGCGAGGCCAAGCTGGACGACTATTGGAATGCAGAAGATGAGTATGCCTATGCTGCTGACAAAGCTCCTGCGGGTAAAACTTCCATTAGCGAAGACGGTTACCTCATTTCCGCCAGCGGCACGAACAACTACCTGAGCATTAAGGACAACAAGATTACCTACGGTGTCGTTGACCCGTCCGTGGGCAACACCGTCCGCCTGAGCGTTTATTCTCTGCGCGAAGTGAAGGACGACAATAATGAGGTTGTCGGTTACACCACGAACCGTGTTGTGGATCAGGCGACCACTCGTGTTGAGAACTGGCTGGATGGTGAAATTTCCAGCATTGCCCTGGGCAACGGCGACCGCACTAAGGTTGGTCTCAACAACAATGAGACCATTCTCTCCAAGAGCAGAGCTTACGCCCAGATTGACGGCAAATGGTGGGATGCGACCGGTTCCGATATTTCCACGAGTGCTGGGTCCATGAGTGTTTCTGAGGTCCGCATCGGCGATATTCTTAGCGCTGAAAGTGTTGACCTTGCTGATTCCACGGTTGGCTCTGTGGCTGCTGATAATGTAACCGTTACCGGCGGCACGGTTGGCGCTGTAAAGGCTGGCAATGTGACGGTTTCCGGCGGCACGGTTGCTTCTATTTCTGCTCCCATTTGGGATAAGGACAGCGACAAGCTGGCTGATACCTCTGTTGTCATTAACGAAGGTACTGTAACCGGCGATGTGACGGCTAACACCGTGGCGCTGTCTCCCTCCAATGAGGAAGTTACCGCTTCCGTTGGCGGCCTTGTAACCGCTAACAACCTGACGGTGGACGGCTCCATTGCCGATGCGACCGTTGGCAACTATGCTGCGGCTCATGTCCATGACAGCGATTGGGAAGTGAAGCTGATTGGCGAAAACGCGGTTATTGGCAAGATTGACGCTGATTTCCATCCGCTTTCTGTCGCCATGCAGAACTTCCAGGGCACGCTTTCCGCGATTGATAACGGCGAATTCTATCAGCAGAACGACGCTACCGGCGCTACGCTGAAGACGGAAGACAACGATTCCATGGATCCCACGAACGCGACTGTTTCTGCGAACATGGATATCCGTACGCTGGAACTCAACACCGGCACGGTTACCTTTGAGGGTTCCCTCACTGTTGGCCAGCTGTACGGCAGCGAGGCAACCATTGTGATTGCCCCCGGCGCTCTGCGTGTCACCGAAGGCGTTGCGAGCTCCAACACCCTGAAGCTCGACACTGCCAACATTACCCCCGGCATGATCGTTTACTATGCGGCTCCTGAGATTGCCGATGAAGAGTCCCTCGTGGGCGTTGGCTACACGATGAACCTCACCACCGGTACTTCCTGGGATACCTTCACGGTTGACAAGACCTCTTTCGCCGGCCTGCAGTTTGTTTACAACGGCACGCCTGTCGATTCCCTGAATGTTGTGAATGGCGAGACCGTTACGGTGAATGCTGTTCCGTATCCGAACGGCACGACCCTGCCGGAAGGCATGAAGATTGCTTTCTACAGCGAGGCTGACGAGGACTACATCTACGCTGAGAACGCTGGCGACGGCGTTGCCACCATCCAGGCGAAGAACTACAGCGATGACTTCTCTGTCCTGAACCAGGGCACGATCACCGCTGTTGTGGAAGATGAGTTCGAGATGATCATGGAGGAATACGGTGAGGCCACCCTTAAGGTGAACGTTGTTCCGCAGCCCTCCGTCGTTTCCGACACGACCTCCGACTTCACGCTTGCCCAGGGCAGCACCTATCAGTTCAAGCTGACGGTTTCCAATGGTGCTACTCCGGTCTTCAAGTCCGGCAACACCACGGCTCTCCCGATTGTTGCTCAGAGCAATTCCGGCAACGATTACTTCTACACCGTGCGCGCTGACGGCCAGGTTGGCGAGCAGATCGGCATCTATGCCGACGGCGCTCAGGGCGTGAACGAGAACAACCGTCTGCTGGTTATCACGATTGGCCAGGGCTCCGGCACCACCGCTGCCTACACCTGCGATACCACGGCTGTTAACGTTCCTGCCGGCGCTTCCTATCAGGTGGAAATCACCTCCGCCACGCGGCCCACGCTGGCTGCCGGCAACTCCAGCTACGCGGTTGAGTTCGTGCAGCAGAGTGGCAACAACTACTACTTCCGCATCACCGCTGCGACGGCTCAGGCCGGCGATCAGGTTGGCTTCTACATCAACGGCGGTGCCCGCGCGTTCATCGCGACCACTGTCTAATCAGTAGTAAGTAGTTGAACCCCAGTAAAACCTTAAGTATTACTACTATCTCAACAAAATATTAGTGGTTGTATTTGCGTTGCGGCTGCCTGTGTTGCACAGGCAGCCGCTTGTGCATGCCCGGGGAAATAAACGCGCAAAAGCGCGCCCGGGGAGCCGCAGGCCGCGCGCGCAGCGCCGCGCTGGTCCGCGGAAAACCGGTAAAAAAAGCCCGCTTCCCCCGTGCAGACCTGCACAGGGCGGAGCGGGCTTTCCGTATGAGTATTCTTTCCGGCGTTACGTCTTGCGGTCAAAGAACGGGCTCTTGCCCGTGACGCTCAGCGGAATCCCGTGCCAGATCACCGGCCCTTCCTCATAGCCCATTTCCTCGGCGGCTTTGCCGATGGTGTACATGATGCGGCTGTCCACGCGCTCGTCTGCTGCCACGGAGACGGCCGAGCCGAGTGCAATGCCGAGGTCGATGCCGTCAAAGCAGCAGCGCCCGCCGGCTTCCCGGCACGCGGCGCAGCTCGCAAAGCCGCAGAGGGAGCAGTAGGCCAGGCCGCGCTGCATCGGCTTCGCGCCGATCAGCACCACGGCCACGGCGGCGCGCAGGTTTTCCGCGTCGCGGTGGAAGGTGGAGGGCGCGTCGCCGAATTCCCGGCGGGCGACCTCGTGCATTTTATCGGCCAGGGCGTCCTTCTCCGCGCCCGTCAGCACAAGCGTGACGATGCGGTCGATGCCCTTCGCCTTGGGCGCGGTGCGGGCCGCGGCGCACATGCGCGCCGCCGTGGCGAGCACAGCCTGTTCTTCCATCTGCTGTGCAGTTGCTTTCATGGTAAAATCCCCTTTCTTTTTCCAAAACGGCTGCCAAAGCGCTTTGCGGGCGCATGGCAGCCGTTTTCGTTATGACAAGTTCACGCCGAGCGATTCGCTCAGGAAGGCGGCGGCGTCCGGCACGGTGGTGAAGCGGTGGGCGCGGATGCCGCAGGCGATTGCGCCGTCCACGTTTTCCTGGAGATCGTCCAGGAAAACGCATTCCTCCGCTTTCAGCCCGTATTCCGACAGGAACCGCTCGTAAATCTCGCGCGAGGGCTTGAGCAGCCGGTAAAAGGCCGAGACAAAGCGGTCGTCGATGCGCCGCAGGATGGAGAAGCGCGCCACCAGCTCCGGGAAACGGACGCTCGCGTTCGAGAGCACGAAGCAGTGCGCGCCCGCCCTCTGCACAGCCTGCACGAGCGGTTCCATGCCCGGCACGGGGCGCATGCAGTCCGGCCAGTCGCGGTAAACGCGGGCCAGCTCGCCGCGCAGGCGCTCCGGCACATGGCTTTGCATGGAAGCGAGCGCTTCCTCCTCCGTGAGGGCCCCGGCGTCGAGCTGCTTCCATTCCGGCCCGCCGAAGCAGGCGTCATACAGGATGGCGGCGTCCGCTTCGTCCGGCACCTTTGCGGCCAGATACGGCTTCGGCTCATAATAGAGCAGGACGTTGCCCATGTCAAAAATCACGTTGCGGATCACGGGCTCACCTCTTCCAGCCGAAACGGCGGTCCAGCCAGGCGATGCAGAGATCGAGCCACGGCGCGCACGCCGGGAAATCGGAGGCCGATTCCTCGCGGCAGATCGAGAGGCCGTGCCAGCCTTCCTGGAACATGTGGAATTCGCACGGCACACCGGCGCGGCGCAGCGCGTTCACGAACAGCAGGGAGTTTTCCACCGGCACGTCCTGATCCTCATATGTGTGCCACAGGAAGGCGGGCGGCGTGTCCTTTGTCACGTGGTTTTCCAGTGACCAGAAGGCCTGCCCGGCCGGGTCCGTTTCGCCGGAGACATTTTCGAGCGAGCCGCGGTGGGCAAATTCGTTCGACGTAATCACGGGGTAGCACAGCAGCATGGCGTTCGGCTTGTTTTCGCCGTTCGGGCAGCCGAGCTCCGGCCGATCGTAGAACACGCCGAGGCTTGCGGCAAGGTGGCCGCCCGCAGAATGGCCCATGACGGCGATCTTGTCCGGCAGCAGGCGCCATTCCTCCGCCTTTTTGCGCATAAGGCAGACGGCGGCGGAAATCTCGCGCAGCGGCTGCATGTTGCGCGCGCCCTCACCCACAGAGTAGGCGAGCAGGAACACCTGATAGCCGCGCGCGGCGAAGGACAGGGCCGGCGGATCGGCTTCGCGGTCCGAGCGCATCACATAGCCGCCGCCGGGGCAGATCAGCACGGCGGGGCGGTTGGCGCGCTGGAGCATTTCGGGCGAGGGCGTGTGCAGATAGCCCACGAGCTTTGCTCCGTTTTCAAGGATTGGTTCTTCCACAAGTTTCATGTTGGGTACAACTCCTTTTCAGAAGAGAAACTCGCGCCGTTTCCCGGAAAGAGAGAAAGCGCAGAGTAGTTGACAGAAGGGGCCGGAGACGGCCCCAGGCGCGCGGCAAGCGCCGGGCAAATTCCCGCGCAGAGGAAAACCGCGCGCAGAAAGGCGCGGAGGGGCCGGAAACGGCCCCAGGCGCGCGGCAAGCGCCGGG
>CAKNKY010000075.1 GCA_930987725.1 uncultured Anaeromassilibacillus sp.
CCATTCCAGCGCCCTGTGGTCAATCAACCCCTTTCTCTCGCTGCTGGCCGGCTTAAGCGGCCCTTCGGGCCGCAAACCGCCGGCAGATAAAGGAAACGCCCGAAAAGCCAAGGAGCAGAGCTCCAGCTTTTCGGGCGTTTCTGTGCGAAGGAGGACGCCTGCGCCCTTTCGCTGATCTCCCCCTTTTTCTGGCTGCTGGCCGGCTTACGCGGCCCTTTGGGCCGCAAACCGCCGGCAGATAAGGGAAACGCTTGAAAAGCCAAGGAGCAAAGCTCAGCTTTTCAAGCGTTTCTGTGCGTTGGGGAACGTTTGGCCCCACATTTTTCTCATTTATGGGAGTTTGGGGCGGGCTTTCGCCCTGCCGCAGGGAACAGAAGCCAAGCTTTTTCCCAGCCCGGGAAAACAGAAGCCCGGCGTTGGGCCTGCACCCGGAAAAACCGCGTGCGTGCGCGGCTCAAATGCAGATACAAACACGGTGCGCGACTTGCTCGCCGCAGGCGCGCGGGGAAGAAGCAGACAGGGCGAACCGCTTTGCAGGCAGCCGACGCATTACAGGCAGCAACGCGGGTGACGAGCCTGCCGTTGCAGACAGCCCTGCGCCGGAACGGCGCGTGCGCGAATTGCTCGGCGCAGCCGCGCAGCCGCGGGGTTGCGCGGGAGGGGGAAAGGGGAGTATAATAAGGGTGCGTCAGACGATGAAACAGAAAGCGCCGGCCGAAGGCCGCGCATGACAGGAGGATTTTTCATGAAAAAGCAGATCATTTCCGCACAGAACGCCCCGGCCGCGCTTGGCCCGTACTCCCACGCCGTGCTTGCGGGCGATACGCTCTACATTTCCGGCCAGCTGGGCCTTGACCCGGCCACGGGCGCGCTGCCGGAATCCGTGACGGAGCAGGCCGAGCAGAGCCTGAAAAACCTGGGCGCCATTCTGGAAGCCGCAGGCATGAGCTATGCGGACGTCGTGAAGACGACGGTTTTCCTCTCCGATATGAACGATTTCGCCGCCATCAACGAGGTGTACGCCCGCTTCTTTGCCTCGGACTGCCCGGCCCGCTCCTGCGTGCAGGCCGCCGCGCTGCCGAAGGGCGCGAAGTTCGAGGCGGAAGCCATCGCGGTGAAGGGCTGAGCCGTGGAGAAAGCCGCCGTGCGCGCCGCCGTCCAGACCCCGCGCGGGGAGCGTTGCCCCTACGCGAAGAAATGCGGCGGCTGCCAGATGCAGAACCTGCGCTATGAGGATCAGCTCCGCTGGAAACAGGCGCAGGTGCAGCGGCAGATCGGCCGTTTTTGCCGCGTGCAGCCCATTCTGGGCATGGAAAACCCGCTGCACTACCGCTGCAAGGTGCAGGCGGCGTTCGCGCCGGTGCACGGCCGCACCGTGAGCGGGATCTATCAGTCGAGCTCGCACATTCTTGTGCCGGTGGAGCACTGCATGATTGAGGACGAGGGCGCGCAGCGCATCGTTGCGGATGTGCGCCGCCTGATGCCGAAATTCCGTGTGACACCCTTCGACGAGGACGCCCGCCGCGGCGTGCTGCGCCATGTGCTTGTGCGGCGCGGCTGGGCCACGGGCCAGTATCTGGCGGCGATCGTCTCGTTCACACCGGTGTTCCCCTCAAAGCGCCGCTTTGCGGAGGCGCTGGTGCGGCTGCACCCGGAGCTCACCACGGTGGTGCTCAACGTGAACCGGCAGCGCACCAGCATGGTGCTCGGCAGCGAGGAACACGTTCTCTATGGCCCCGGCTTTATCGAGGATGAGCTGTGCGGGCTGCGGTTCCGCATCTCCGCCTCGTCGTTCTACCAGGTAAACCCGCCGCAGGCGGAGCGCCTTTACCGCGCCGCCATTGGCATGGCGCAGCTCACCGGGAAGGAATCCGTGCTCGACGCCTACTGCGGCGTGGGCACGATCGGCCTCGCGGCATCTTCACAGGCCGGGCGCGTCGCCGGCGTGGAGCTGAACCCCGCCGCCGCGCGCGACGCCTCCGGCAACGCCCGGCGGAACAACGTGCGCAATGCCCGCTTCTTTGCGGGCGACGCGGGCGAATTCCTGCGCGATGCGGCCGCGGGCGGCGAACCGTTTGACGTGGTGCTCATGGACCCGCCGCGCGCCGGCGCCAGCAGGGAATTCCTGGAAGCCGTGTGCGCGACCGGGCCGCGCCGCGTCGTCTATATCTCGTGCAACCCGGAGACACAGGCGCGGGACTTGCGGTTCCTCACCTCCCACGGTTACCGCGCAGAGCGTGCCCAGCCTGTGGACATGTTCCCCTTCACGCATCACATTGAAAATATCGTCTCCCTCTCGAGGGCGTAAGGCGGCCGCCGCGCGTGAAAACAGCGCGGCGGCTTTTGCTTTCCCTTGCGCGTGCGCTCGGCCATATGCTATAATGTTCGAAGAATGCGGAGGGTGAACGAATTGAAAATTTTGATTCTTACGGCAGCGACGGGCGGCGGCCATCTGAAGGCCGCACACACGCTGCAGACGTATATTCAGGAAAACACGCAGGACAATGAGGTTGTCGTGGCCGACACGCTCAAGGAAGTGAGCGCCATCCTCGACAAAACCTGCTGCGACGGCTACCGCTTCCTGGCCCGGCGCACGCCGCGCGTGTTCGGGCGGCTGTACCGTGCCTCAAACAGCGACACGCCGCTCTACTCGCTTGTGGAGCGGTTCAACGGCGCAATCGGGCGCAAGCTGCTGCCGCTCTTTGAGACGGAAAAGCCGGACGTGGTGATCTCCACCCATCCCTTCGCTACGGAGATGGTGTCGCACCTGAAAGGCCGCGGCCGCGTGCGCGCGCCGCTGCTGTGCCTCATGACGGACTACGGCCCGCACCGCGCCTGGGTGGCGCCGAATGTGGACGCCTATGTCGTGGCGGATGACGCCATGGCTGTGCAGATGGCGTCCTGGGGCGTGCCGCGCGAAAAGATCTACGCTTTCGGCATCCCGGTGCCGGATCTGTTCTTCAGCAAGGCGAACCGCACGGAGCTTTTGACGGAGTTCGGCCTGCGCCCGGAGCTGCCCACCGTGCTCTTCATGGCCGGGTCCTTCGGCGTCACGAACATTCTCTCGATCTACAAGGAACTTGTGCAGGAAAGCTTCCCGTTCCAGATTATTATCATCACCGGGCGGAACAAGCGGCTGTACCGCACGTTCCGCAAGCTGATCCCCCGCTCGCCCAAGATCACAAAGCTCGTCTTTTTCACGGACCGCGTCGCCGATTACATGCACGCGAGCGATCTGCTCGTCACAAAGCCGGGCGGGCTCACCGTTTCGGAGGCGCTGGCGTGCAGCATCCCCCTCGCCGTGTTCGACGCCATCCCCGGCCAGGAGGAGGACAACGCGAACTTCCTCATTGCCCACAACATGGCGATCCCCCTCGATTCGCGCGGCGGCGCTTCGGCCGCCATCGTCTCGCTGCTGGAGGATTCGCGCCGTCTCGAGCAGATGCGCGCCTCCTGCGGGGCGTTCGATAAATCCGATTCCGGCAAAAACATCTTTTCACTCATCGACAGCCTCGTCCACGGCGGAGAGGAGGCCCGCGCATGAAGCTGCTCGTCCTCTATGCGCTGGCCGGCGGCGGCCACCTGAGCGCGGCGCGCGCGCTCAAGGCGCTCATGGAACACCCCGGGCTCGAGGTGGAGCTGCAGGACGCCACCGTGCCGCTCGGCCGCGCGTTTGATTTCTGCAGCTGCGATCTGTACCGGTTTTCCGCAAAATACGTGCCGCGCGCCTTCGGCTTCTGTTATCGCATGACGGACCGCCGCTCCGGTGGGAGCCGGCTCATGCGCACGGCGGCTCTTCCCTTTGCGCGCCGCCTGCTGCCCATACTGCGGGAAAAGAACGCGGATGTGATCGTGTGTGCCTATCCGCTCGCGTGCGAGCTCGTGTCGGTTTTGAAGGAAAAAGGCCTGCTGCAGGCGAAAACGATCCACCTGCTCACCGATTACGGCCCGCACGCCGCGTGGATCACGCCCTCGGCGGACGGCTATGCCGCTTCCTGCCGCGAGGAGGCAGACGCGCTCATGCGGCGCGGCGTGCCGCCGCAGAAGATCGCCGTGTGCGGGATTCCCGTGCAGCCGAAGTTTTACGATCGCCCGGACCGCGCCGCGCTGCGCCGTGCGCTCGGCCTTTCGCCGGAAAAGCCGGTGCTGCTGTTCATGGCGGGATCGTTCGGCGTGCGCAGCGTGTTTTCCGTGTTCCGGGCGATCGATCGCCTGCCGGAGGATTTCGAGGCCGTCGTCGTCACGGGGCGGAACGAACCGCTGCTGCGCCGGTTTCAGGCGCTTGAGCCGCGCCACGCGCTGCACGCGATCGGCTTCACGGACCGCGTGGCTGATTACATGCACGCGGGCGACCTGCTTATCACGAAGCCGGGCGGCCTCACCGTTTCGGAGGCGCTGGCCGCCGGGATTCCGCTCGCGGTGTTCGATCCCATTCCCGGCCAGGAGGAGGACAACGCGAATTTCCTCGAAACGCGCGGCCTCGCCGTGACGCTGCGGTCCTCCCGCCCGGAGCAGGCGGAGCGCACGGTGGCGGCGCTGCTTGACGCCCCGGAAAAGCTCGACCAGATGCGCATGCGCAGCGCCTCCTTCCAGGGGGAGGGCTTCGCGGCGCGCTTCACCAGACTGCTGGAGCAGACGGCCTGCCCGCCTGCCCCGGAACAGCCGGGCGCCCCGCGCGGCTGAGAAAGGAACCGAAAATGGAACAAAAGAAGGAGCCGCGCCGCCGCGTGCTGCTCAAGCTGTTTCTCTCCACATTGTATCTGAGCGCGTTCACGTTCGGCGGAGGCTACGTCATCGTGACGCTCATGAAAAAGAAATTTGTGGACACGCTGCGCTGGATTGACGAGGACGAAATGCTCGATCTCGTGGCCATCGCGCAGTCCGCCCCCGGCGCCATCGCCGTGAACGGCGCCATCGTCGTGGGCTTCAAGCTGGCAGGCCTCCTCGGCGCGGGCGTGGCGGTGATTGCCACGGTGATTCCGCCGTTCATCATCATCTCGCTTGTGTCGGTGTTTTACGCCGTGTTCCGTGAAAACTATTTCGTGAGCATGGCGCTCGAGGGCATGCAGGCCGGCGTGGGCGCGGTGATCGCCTCCGTCGTCTATGACATGGCGGCGGGCGTGTTCCGCGGACGCAGCCCGTTCTCCATTGTGATTCTGCTCGCCTCCTTTGCGGCCACATGTTTCTTCGGCGTGAACGCCGTCATCGTGATCCTCGTGTGCATCGCGCTGGGCCTTGTGCAGGCGCTGTGGGAAAAGCGGAAGGGAGTGCAGCCGTGATCTATCTGCAGCTTCTTTTGAGCTTCCTTCAGATCGGCCTGTTCAGCTTCGGCGGCGGCTATGCCGCGCTGCCGCTCATCCAGGACCAGATCGTCTCGCTGCACGGCTGGCTGAGCATGGAGGAGTTCACCGATCTCATCACGATTTCGCAGATGACGCCGGGCCCCATTGCGATCAACGCCGCCACGTTTGTGGGGCAGAAAATCGCGGGCGCGCCCGGCGCGATTGTGGCCACGCTGGGATGTGTGCTGCCCTCGTGCGTGATTGTCACGCTCATTGCCGGGCTGTATCTGAAGTACCGCACGATGCGCGTGCTGCAGAGCGTGCTCGGCACGCTGCGCCCCGCGGTGGTGGCGCTCATCGCCTCGGCGGGCGTGTCGATCCTGCTCACGGCCTTCTGGGGGACGGACGCCCTCATCTCGCTGGCCGGCACCGACTGGAGCATGGTGGTGATCTTCGCCGCCGGCTTCGCGCTGCTGCGCTGGGCCAAGTGGAATCCCATCCTCGTCATGGTGCTCGCGGGCGTCGCCAAGCTCGCATTCGCACTCATCACCGGCGAACCCGCCTCCTGACACCTGCGGTGAGCAAGTCGCGCACCGTGTTTGTGTCTGTGCCCAGCCTCGCACGCACGCGGTTGTTTCCGGGTGTGGGCCCACGCTGAGCTCCTGTTCTCCCAGGCAGGGAGAAAGCCCGCGCCTGCGGTGAGCAAATCGCGCACGCGCCGTCCCGGCGCAGGGCTGTCTGCACCGGCAGGCTCGTCACCCGCGATGCAGCTTGTAGTGTGTCGGCTGCCCACAAAGCGGTTTGCCCTGTCTGCCTCTTCCCCGCGCGCCTGCGGCGGGCAAGTCGCGCACCGTGTCTCTTTCTTCCCCGCGTCTCGCACGCACGCGGTTCTTTCTGGGTGTGGGCCCACGCACGGCTCCTGTTTTCCCGGGCAGGGAAAAAGCTTGGCTTCTGTTCCCTTGTGGCAGGGCAAAAGCCCGCGCCAAACCTCAATTTGATAAAGAATAACGTGGGGCCAAACGTTCCCCCACGCACAGAAACGCCCGAAAAGCTGGAGCTCTGCTCCTTGGCTTTTCGGGCGTTTCCTTTATCTGCCGGCGGTTTGCGGCCCGAAGGGCCGCGTAAGCCGGCCAGCAGCCAGAAAAAGGGGGAGATCAGCGAAAGGGCGCAGGCGTCCCCCTTTGCACAGAAACGCTTGAAAAGCTGAGCTTTGCTCCTTGGCTTTTCAAGCGTTTCCC
>CAKNKY010000076.1 GCA_930987725.1 uncultured Anaeromassilibacillus sp.
TTGCCTATTCAACACAAAGGAAAATCTAATGTTGTGCATAAATAAACGGCTCTACGGGCGCCACAGGGGCAACAGGCCCCACTGGCCCTGCCGGCGTCGTGTTCGGCGTGACGGGACCGACCGGCCCCACAGGCCCCACCGGGCCCACCGGCGCCGCAGGGCCCACCGGCGCGACCGGCGCAACCGGGCCGGACGGCGCACCCGGCGGTTCCACCGGGGCAACCGGCCCCACCGGGCCCACCGGCGCAACGGGTGCCACGGGCGCCACGGGCCCTGCCGGCAACACCGGCACGCCGGGTGCGACCGGCGCCGCAGGTCCGACCGGCGCAACAGGTGCAACGGGCGCCACGGGCCCTGCCGGCAACACCGGCACGCCGGGTGCGACCGGCGCCGCAGGTCCGACCGGCGCAACAGGCGCAACCGGCGCAACGGGTGCCACAGGCGCAACAGGCCCCGTCTCGGCTGGATCAGCGGTCACAAACGTCGCCACGCCCGCCTCCGCCACTGCGGAGGAAGTCGCCACCACGCTGAACAGCCTGCTCGATTCGCTGCGCGCGGCAGGCCTCATTTCCCCTTGACAGGCGCAGCCCTCACGCACACAAAGCATCGCCCTGCGGCCTTCCGCCGCAAAGCCGTCTCCGGCTTTGCGGGAAGCCCCGCGGGGCGTTTCCTTTTTTCAAATGCTTTTACATGCTTCCGTGCCGGATCTTCGGCAATACACCCACTTTTCCTGATACACGGCGCGGTCGCCCCGGCGGCGAGCTGTTCCGAATCCTCCGCCTGACCGGCCCGGTTCCGGCCGCTTTTCCGCCGTTGCCAGTTCCGTCTCGTCAAACAGCACACGCGCAGTATCCCCTTTCCGGCCAGGGACAACCGAGGATCCGCAGATATTTTGCCGGCGCGTAACATGAAGGCGCACAGCTCATGCGTCTCGCCCGGATCCATGTTCCCTCTCTTTCCAAATGCTTCGTGCAAAAGCCCTTTTCTTTTTATCAGAACATCGTTTGAGAAAAAAGGAATGTTCTCCTGCCGCCGAACCGCCCGGCCGGCTTTTGCGTGAAAAAAGTACAGAGTGTGCGCATCATGTGCGGAAGAACCTCCACCCTTTCGGCCTTTTGGCAAACAGTTCCTGTTTTCTGCCTGATTTTAAAAAAATTTCGGGCAAAAAAATAAACTGACTATTGACATGGTTAGAAAACTGTATTATACTGCAGGTGCAAACAGAAAAAGAGAAACAGGAGGATGCAAAATCCTCTCTTCTTTTTTCCATTGCTAACCTGTTTAGAGATATTGTTAAAAACATTGTGAGGTCTAAAGCATGACGCAGACGAAAATCGCCCGCATGACGCGAGCCGATTACATTGCCGTGCTCCGTCAGGAGCTCGCCCCCGCCACAGGCTGCACGGAGCCGGTCGCCATCGCCTACGCGGTGGCAAAGGCCGCAAGCTTTCTTTCCGGCCCGGTGGAGAGCATTCAGGTGAGCGTGAGCCGCAACATGATGAAGAACGCCATGGGCGTGGGCATTCCCGGCGCGGGAGCTTCCGGGATCGACCTGGCGGCAGCGCTCGGCGCGTTCGGCGGGGACGCCGACGCCGTGCTCGAGGTGCTGCACAACATCACCCCGGAGAACGTGGAGCAGGCGCAGGAATTCCGGCAGCACCACGTCACGATTGCGCTCAAGGACACGCCGGAGCGGCTTTACATCGAAGCCGCCGTGCGCAGCGGGAAAGACACCGTCACCGTCGTCATCCAGGGCAGCCACACCAACATCGTGAAGATCACGAAGAACGGGGAAACGCTGTTCCAGGGCTGCGACGCCGCGGCAAAGCCCGCCGGGGCCGCCCGCGTGGCGGATCTCACCGTGGAGGGGATCTGCCGCTTCGTGTCCGGGGTCAGCGCGGAGGAGCTCTCCTTCCTGCGGGAAACGGTGGAGCTCAACCGCCGCATCGCCGCAGAGGGCGTCGCGCACAACTACGGCCTGCGCGTGGGCAAAACGGCCTATGAAGCTGTGGCGCATTCCGGCTCCTTCGACGACGGCTGCGATTACGCCGCCGCCCTCGCCGCCGCCGCCGCGGATGCCCGCATGTCCGGCTGCCAGATGCCGGTGGCCACGCTTTGCGGCAGCGGCAACCAGGGCATCACCGCCACGGTGCCGGTCATCGCAACGTGCGACTACTTCCACTTTTCAGAGGAAGCGTGCCTGCGGGCGCTGGCGCTGAGCTGCCTTATCACCATCCACGTGAAGTCGTTCATCGGCCGCCTTTCGCCTATCTGCGGCTGCGGCATGGGTTCGTCCATCGGCGTGTGCGCGGCCGTCACCTTTCTCTTCGGCGGCGGTCCGGAACAGATCGGCGACGCCATCCGCAATGTGATTGCGGACGTTTCCGGCATCATCTGCGACGCGTATTTCCCCTACGAGGGCTGCTTCTCCCACGGGCTGGGCCACAGCGTGGGCGTGGAAGTGCACGAGGATCCGCGCTTCAACGAGACGGACGAAACGCCGCTGGCCCCCGGCACCGTGATCACGGTGGAGCCCGGCGTCTACCTCAAGCACCGTTTCGGCGTGCGGATCGAGGACATGGTCCTCGTCACACCGGACGGCTTCGAGGACTTTACGAAAAGCGAAAAAACACTCATCATTCTGTAAGGAGGAACACACGTGAATTCCTTTACATTTCAGTGCGGCACTAAAATGATTTTCGGAAAAGGCGCAGAAAAGGGCGCCGGCTCCGAGTTGAAAGCCTTCGGCGCACACCAGGTGCTGCTCGTCTACGGCGGGCAGTCGATCAAAAAAAGCGGCCTTTACGGCCGCGTGTGCGACGCCATGCGCGAAAGCGGCCTTTCCTGGCTGGATCTGCCCGGCGTCGTGCCGAACCCGCGCGTCTCGCTCGTGCGCAAGGGGATCGAGCTCTGCCGTGAAAACGGCGTGGACTTCCTGCTCGCCGTCGGCGGCGGCAGCGTGATCGACACATGCAAGGCCATCTCCTTCGGCGTGTTTTACGAGGGCGACGTCTGGGATCTCGTCGTGCACAAGGCGGAGCCCGGCACACAGCGCCTCCCGGTGGCCACGATCCTCACGCTTCCGGCGGCCGGCAGCGAGGAGAGCGACAGCTGCGTCATCTCCGACGAAACGCTCCACATCAAGGGCGGCTTCGGCTCCCCGCTCATGCGCCCCGTGTTCTCCATCCTCAACCCGGAGCTCACGTACACGCTCCCGCCCTACCAGACGGCCTGCGGCTGCATGGACATCATGGCCCACGCCATGGAGCGGTATTTTTCGCAGACGAAGCATGTGGAGGTCACGGACCGCATGGGCGAGGCCATGATGAAGGTCATCATCCACAACCTGCCCCTGGCGCTGGCCGATCCGTGCAATGAGGCTGCCCGCTCCGAGATCATGCTGGCCGGCACCTGGGCCCAAAACGACATGACCGGCACGGGCCGCGAGCAGGACTGGTTCAACCATGGGCTGGAGCACCAGATCAGCGGCTTCTACGACATCGCCCACGGCGCGGGCCTGGCCATCTCGTTCCCCGCCTGGATGCGGTTTGCGAGCACGCGCAGCGAATGTGTGGACAAGCTCGCCCAGTACGCCGTGCGCGTGTGGGGCGCGGAGATGAACTTTGAAGACCCGCGCGAAACGGCGCTCGAGGGCGTGCGCCGCCTGAGCGCCCTCATCCGGGAAGCCGGACTGCCCACTACCCTGCACGAGGCCGGCATCGGCGCCGAGCGCTTTGAGGAAATGGCAGATAACCTCACAGCCAACGGCACAACCACATGCGGCGCCTTCTGCCGCATGACAAAGCAGGACATCCTCGAACTGCTCCGCAGCATGGCGTAAAGGCTCATCACAGGCCTGCGGCTGCCGGAACCGGGCGGCCGCAAGCCCCTGTTCCCCGCAGGCCGGAAACGCCGGGCCCCGGAGAAACATGGAAACACCTGCCAAAAACAGGGCTGTTTTCGGCGCAAAGTTTTGGGCCTCCCGGCCCGTTATTGTGTTATAATGATAGCACTGATATGATGCACCGGTTTCGCGCTTTTTTGCAGAAGCAGCGCGGAGCCGTCCGGCAAGCGCCGAAGCCTGTCCGGAAAAACAAAAAGGGAGGGGTAACATGGACAACGTGATGCAGGAAATGGTGCTTCCCACACGCAAGGAAACGCTGGTGGATCAGATCCATGATAAAATTCTGGAAATCATCATTCAGGAGGATGTGTCCGAAAAAAGCGTGTTCACAGAAGGGAAGCTGGTCCAGCAGTTCCAGGTCAGCAAGGCTACGGTGCGGGAAGCACTGGTGCGCCTGTGCAACGAGAGCATCCTGCGCAGCATTCCGCGCTATGGATATGTCATTGCTTATATCGGATTGAAGGATCTGCACGATCTCGAGGAGTTCCGCCGCCTGCTGGAGCTCACTTCTCTGCGGGAAACCGCCCCGCGCATCGGCCGCTCTGAGCTGGATCAGATGCGCAGCATGCTGGATCGCCACAGCTGCGGCAACAACAAAACGGTGTGGGATATCTGGAAGAAAAACATGGAGTTCCACAGTCTTCTCCTCTCTTTCTTCGGTAACCGTATCTTTGTCAAGTTCCTGCAGGACGCCATGCGCCGCCAGATGCTGTATTTCGGCCAGAGCCGCTGGCAGGAAAATCGCAGCTTTGCCGATTTCCTGCACACGGAACAACATGAAAAAGTCTATACATCCCTGGAAAGCGGGAACGCCGAGCAGGCGCTGGCCTTCCTGGCAAGCGACATCGCCTGGCCCGTCGTGCCGGAAGCGGCGGATCGATACGGCGCTCTGCACGAGACGGCCCATGTCTGACGGCCTGCGCAAAGGGGCGTGTGTGTGATGAACCTGCAGGCAGCCTGGCTGCCGGTGCCGCTGATCTCCAACCTTGCCGCTTTCCTGGCGGCTGCGCTTTTCGCGCGCCTGCACCGCACAGGCCCGGCTTCCGGCGTGATCACGGGCCTGCTGGCGCTGCCGGGCGGTGCGCCCGGCGCCGTGCTGGCCCTGTTCCTCTTTGACCGCAAAGCGCGCAAGGAGACGATGCTGCTGCGCGTGTTCCTCGCGTGTCTGCTGGCCGCCCAGCTTGCGCTGCTGTGCTTTTTCCTTTCCTTTCACGGGCAGCCGCTGCACCTGAACCCCTTTGCCTTTTTCGCGGCGCGCCCGGCGCTCGTCTGGGTGCTCGCGCTGCTCAACCTCGTGTCGTTCGCCGTGTTCGGCCTCGACAAGCGGGCCGCGAAGACGGGGCGCAGGCGCGTGCGCATCACCGTCCTGCTGGCGCTGTGCTATGCGGGCGGCGCCGCCGGCGGCCTGCTGGCCATGGCGGTGTTCCGCCACAAGACGCAGAAGAGCTATTTCACGGCCGGCCTGCCCCTGATGCTCGTCATGCAGGCGGTCGTCCTCTTCACCGCAATGAACCTCTGACAAAGCAAAAAATCCCGGGGCCTGCGCACAATGCGCAGGCCCCGGGATTTTTTCTTTTATCCTGTCCTGTTCTGCCCCGGATCACTCCTTGAGCAGTTCGCGGTACATGCGGATATATTCGTTGGCGGAGCGGCCCCAGGAATTGTCGCTCTTCATGGCGCGCTCCACAAGGATCTTCCAGCCCTCCGGCTTGGCATAGCCCTCCAGCGCGCGGTGCACGGACGCCAGCATGTCCTCGCCGTTGTAGCTCTGGAACGTGAAGCCGTTGCCCTCGCCGTCGCCGCTGTCCTGAATGGAATCCTTCAGGCCGCC
>CAKNKY010000077.1 GCA_930987725.1 uncultured Anaeromassilibacillus sp.
ATTCCTGCACCAGGGGCTCTTTTTGTGCTGTCTGCACAATCTGGGGCGGTTCACGGAAAGCGGCTGTGCCGCCGGGTGAGTTTACACCAGGGAATGGACCGCCTGAAAAACGCCGACCGTCTGGGCAGCATCCGCTTGTGATGCTGCCCTTTTTGTTTTCACAAAAAGGGCAGCGCGGGATGCATGGAAAAACGGAAAGGTGTGTTGTTTCGATGACAGCTTGGAGAGAGTTCACCGCGGGAGACTGGCAGAACGGGATCAACGTGCGCGATTTCATCCAGCGCAACTACACGCCCTACACGGGCGACGGCGCCTTCCTCGCGGGCCCCACGGCCCGCACGCTGGAGCTGCGCGGCAAAATGGACGACCTGCTGCGCCGTGAGCGTGAGAACGGCGGCGTGCTGAAGGTGGACACGGAAACGGTCATCACCCCCACCTCCTTCGGCCCCGGCTACCTCGACCGGGAAAAGGAGATCATCGTCGGCCTGCAGACGGATGAGCCCCTGAAGCGCGCCTGCAACCCCTTCGGCGGCATGCGCATGGTGCGCGACGCCTGCAAGGCATACGGCTATGAGGTTTCACCAAAGATCGAGGATGAATTCCGCCTGCACCGCACGCACAACGACGCCGTGTTCTCCGCCTACACGCCGGAGATCCGCGCCGCGCGCCACTGCGGCCTCATCACCGGCCTGCCGGACGCCTACGGCCGCGGACGCATCATCGGTGATTACCGCCGCGTCGCCCTCTATGGCGTGGACCGCCTGATTGAGGAAAAGAAGAAGGACAAGCTCGCCCGCGGGGAGGAGCCGATGGTCGAGCGCACCATCCGCGCGCTGGAGGAACTCTCCATGCAGCTCGAGGCGCTCGAGGACATGAAGAAGATGGCCGCCGCCTACGGCTTTGACATCGCCCGCCCGGCGGAGAACGCCCGCGAGGCCGTGCAGTGGACGTACTTCGGCTATCTCGCCTCCATCAAGGAGCAGAACGGCGCCGCCATGAGCCTCGGCCGCGTCTCCACCTTCCTCGATATCTATTTTGAGCGCGATCTGCGCGAGGGCACGCTCGACGAAACCGCCGCGCAGGAGATCATGGACGACTTTGTGATGAAGCTGCGCCTGGCGCGCCACCTGCGCACGCCCGAATACAATGAGCTCTTCGGCGGCGACCCGATGTGGATCACCGAGTCGCTCGGCGGCATCGGCGAGGACGGCCGCCCGCTCGTCACCAAGAACTGCTTCCGCATGCTGCAGACGCTCTACAACCTCAACCCCGCCGCCGAGCCGAACCTCACGGTGCTGTGGAGCGAAGCCCTGCCGGAAAACTGGAAGCGCTTCACGGCGAAGGTTTCCTGCGACACCGACGCCCTCCAGTATGAAAACGACGACGTCATGCGCCCGATCTATGGCGACGACTATGCCATCGCCTGCTGCGTCTCCGCGATGAAGGTCGGTAAGCAGATGCAGTTCTTCGGCGCGCGCGCCAACCTTGCGAAGCTGCTCCTGCTCGCCCTCAACGGCGGCCGCGACGAGAAGAAGAACATGCAGGTCGGCCCGGTGCATGAGCCGTACCAGGGCGACATTCTCGACTATGACAAGGTTGTGGAGCTGCTTGACTTTTACCGTCCGTGGCTCGCAAAGACGTATGTGAGCGCAATGAACATCATCCACTACATGCACGACAAATACTGCTATGAGAAGACGCAGATGGCGCTGCACGACTCCCATGTGCACCGCTTCATGGCCTTCGGCATTGCCGGCATGAGCTGCATGGCCGATTCCCTCTCCGCCATCAAATACGCGAAGGTGCGCTGCGTGCGCGATCCGGAAACCGGCCTCATCACCGACTATGAGATCGAAGGCAGCTACCCGGCTTTCGGCAACGACGACGACCGCGTCGATTCCATCGCAACCGAGCAGGTGGAGCTCTTCTGCAAAGAACTCAAGAAGAACCCGCTCTACCGCGGCGCGGAGCACACGCTCTCCATCCTCACCATCACCTCGAACGTGATGTACGGAAAGAAGACCGGCAGCACGCCGGACGGCCGCAAGGCCGGCGTGCCGCTCGCCCCCGGCGCGAACCCGATGGCCGGCCGCGACCGCTCCGGCGCGCTCGCGTCGCTCAACTCCGTCGCCAAGCTCAGCTACGACGTCTGCCGCGACGGCATCTCCAACACGTTCTCCATCGTGCCGCAGGCGCTTGGCAAATCGGAGGACGAGCGCGTCACGAACCTCGTGTGCATCCTGAGCGGCTACTTCCTGCAGAAGGCGCACCATCTGAACGTGAACGTCCTCAACCGCGAAACGCTGCTCGCCGCGTATGAGCACCCGGAGGATTATCCGAACCTCACAATTCGCGTCTCCGGCTATGCCGTGAACTTCTACAAGCTCTCCCGCGAGCAGCAGCGCGAGGTCATCGCGCGCACCTTCCACGTCAGCGTATGACAGGGCGGCTGCATTCGATCCAGTCGCTCGGCGCGGTGGACGGCCCCGGCCTGCGGGCCGTCGCTTTCCTGCAGGGCTGCCCGCTGCGCTGCGCGTACTGCCATAACCCCGACACCTGGGACCCGGCCGGCGGCGAGGAAATCGAGGCCGCATCGCTCGCAAAGCGGCTTCTGCGCTACCGCGGCTACTGGGGAAAGGAGGGCGGCGTCACCGTCACCGGCGGGGAACCGCTCTTTCAGGCCGCGTTCGTCGAGGAGCTCTTCACGATCCTGCAGGGCGAGGGCGTCCACACCGCGCTCGACACCTCCTGCACCGGCGACCTCGCGGCGGCGACACGCGTGCTCGATCACACGAATCTCGTGCTCGCCGATCTGAAATTCCTCACCGAGAAGGACTACGCAAAATACTGCCGCGGCAGCCTCTCGCGCGTGGAAGCGTTCCTGCGCCTTACGGAGCAGATGGGCGTGCCGCTGTGGATTCGCCACGTCGTCGTGCCGGGCCTCACGGACGGCGAAGCGCACATCCGCGCGCTCGGGGAAAAGGCGTCCTCCTTCCGGAACCTGCAGAAGATCGAGCTGCTGCCCTTCCGCAAGCTCTGCCTCGAAAAATACCGCGCCATGGGCATCCCCTTCCCGCTGGAGAGCGTGCCGGAGATGGACGAGGCAGCCTGTGAGGAATTGGCCCGGATCCTGCCGGATCTGTGAAAAGATTCATAAGATTTGTCGAAAATTTTCGTGGAAAAAGTTCATAATTTATTCACCTCTTATACATGATGCCGTCTTGAATCGCGGCCGGAAATCTTCTATACTTGTGATAGAGGGCAGCGAAGAGCGCCCCCGGAACACAGGAAAGGAGGTTTCTGTTTTGAAAGCCAAATCAGCCGTTTTGGTGTGCGTCACCGGGCAGCGGGACTGCGACAGACTCATCCGCGCCGGCCACGCGGCAGCCGAGCGGGAGGGCCTCAGACTTCACGTGCTGAGCATCCAGCCCCCCTCTGCGTGCGATACGCCATGCGGCGACGTGCTCGAATATCTTCGCCGCACGGCGCGCGACGCCGGCGCGGAGATGACGGTTTATTTTCAGGAAAACGCTCCCGTTGTCGCGGCCAGTTTTGCGCGCCGCGTCGGGGCCAAACATATCTACACCGGCATGGCCGAGGCCCCGGTGAACGGTTTCGTTGAAATTCTTCACAAGCTTCTGCCCAAGGTAACGCTCTCCATGGTCGGGAAGGACGGCACCATCTACAACATCTTTCCCGAAGAAGCCCGGCAGCCCGTGCCCGCCAAGCTGGCGGCCGCTCTGAAGTGACGGCTTCCCAAAAAGATTCTTCCCCCGCTGTGCCCGCACACAGCGGGGGATTTTTACGCGAAAATTCTGCCGAATCGCTTGCGCGGCCGCGCGCCGTGTGATACGATACTCTCTGACAGATTGGAACACACCGCCCGCTCCGCTGCCGCAAAGGGTGTCGGTCGGGCGGCGTGTTCCCTTTTTGGGAAGGAAACGGAAAGCCGGCCAAAACGGGCGCGGCTCCAAAACGGAAAGAAACGGCGGGCGGCTTCTGCACAGCCCGGGGGAGGAAGAGAAAAGAATGGCAAAAGTTCGCGACATGACACAGGGTAAGCCGGCAAAGCTGATTCTCACCTTTGCGCTGCCTCTCATGCTGGGCAACATGTTCCAGCAGTTTTACACAATTGTGGACACCATCGTGGTGGGAAAGGCCGTGGGCGTGGATGCGCTCGCATCGCTCGGCGCGGCCGACTGGCTCAACTGGCTCGTCATCGGCCTCATCCAGGGCCTCACGCAGGGCTTTTCCATCCAGATCTCCCAGCGCTTCGGCGCGGAAGACTGGGACGGCCTCAACCGTTCCATCACCGGCTCCATTCTGCTGGCGGGCGTCAGCGGCGTGGCGCTCACCGTGATCATGCAGCTCCTCGTGGAGCCGGTGCTCCTGCTGCTCCGCACGCCGGAGGATATCCTGCCCGGCTCGCTTGCCTACCTGCGCGTGATTTTCGGCGGCTGCCTCGTCACCATGGCTTACAACGTGTTTGCCTCCATCCTGCGCGCCATGGGCAACAGCCGCACGCCGCTGCTCGCCATGATCATCGCCGCCGCCATCAACATTGTGCTCGATCTCGTCTTTGTGCTCGTGTTCCACTGGGGCATCACCGGCGCAGCCGTCGCAACCGTGATTGCCCAGGTAGCCTCGTGCCTCATCTGCCTGTGGGCGCTCCGCTCGCTGCCCATCCCGCGCATCACGCGCGATCAGTGGCGGCTGAGCGCTCCCCTGGCGCGCCGCCTGGCCAGCCTGGGCGCGCCGCTGGCGCTGCAGAACACCATCATCGCCGTGGGCGGTATGGTGGTGCAGTCCGTCGTCAACAGCTTCGGCGTGCTCTTCGTGGCGGGCTACACGGCCACCAACAAGCTCTACGGCCTTCTGGAGATCGCCGCCACCAGCTTCGGCTTTTCCATGGCCACCTACACGGGCCAGAACCTGGGTGCAGGCAAAATCGACCGCATCCGCTCCGGTATGCGCGCCGGCAGCCGCATGGCCGTGGCCACCTCGATCGTGATCAGCGCCATCACCATCACGTTCGGCCGCCCCATCCTCTCGCTCTTCCTCTCCGGCGATCAGCAGGAAACGGAGCAGGTGCTCTCCGTGGCCTACCGCTTTCTGTTCATCATGAGCGTTATGCTCTTCGTGCTCTATCTGCTCCACATCTACCGCTCCGCCCTGCAGGGCATGGGCGACACCATCGTGCCCATGATCTCCGGTTTTGTGGAGATGTTCATGCGCATCGGCTGTGTGATCTTCCTGCCCTCTCTCATCGGCCAGGACGGCGTGTTCGTCGCGGAGATCCTGGCGTGGTTCGGGGCCATCTGCGTCCTGATCTCCATGTTCTATGTGCGTGTCCACCGCCTGGAGCACGGCCAGCCCCTCTTCCACCGCCGCAGGCAGGGATAACCGCACCAAACCGTTCCCCCCTTCATAGAATAAGGGAAGGAGGGGGAGCCTCCCGGCTTTTCCTCCCCCTGCGTTTTGCAGAACTGAAGGAAGGGATGGTTGGCATGAAAATCTATCAATGCTCCCCCGAGTGCTCGCCCAACTGCTGCATGCCGCCCTGCTGCCCGATCCCCGGCCCCGTGGGGCCGACGGGCGCAACTGCTCCGTCAATATATGCACAACACGGAAATTGCCGTAACCATGCGGCTT
>CAKNKY010000078.1 GCA_930987725.1 uncultured Anaeromassilibacillus sp.
CGGCCTGAGCGACAAATGAAAAGAAGTTTGAGAGGAAGAAGTTAGGCAGGAAAAGATGAAAAAACAAGAGAGAAAACCCGTGCAAACAACACAAAACGGGAAAACAGGCAATGGGCGCAAAAGCCCGCGAAAAAGCAGCAGGTGACAAGACCCTCAGGCCGGGAACAAAGCCACGGGAGGGGACAAGCAAGGAAATCCCCGTCGCGGCATGAGCGACAAATGAAAAGAAGTTTGAGAGGCAAAAGCCAAACAGGAAAAGGCGAAAGATAAAAGGAGAGTATTATGGCAACAGTAAAAGCCGGTAGAAATAAAACCATTGATACCCCATTAAGCGAGGGGAAAATTTATCTTGAACGTTGTATCGCAGTTACGCAAAAGCAGGTAGACCTTAACGGAGTGATGGATAAAACCATTATTGGCAATATGCTTGATGTCTGTTCATTGTTACCTGCTAAAAGTATTGATTTGATAATTGCAGACCCTCCATATAATCTTACGAAATCTTTTAGCGGAACAACATTTGCAAAGAAAAAAGATGTTGATTATGAGGAATATACTCGTCAATGGTTAAGTGAAGTTAAACCGCTGTTAAAAGACGAGGGCTCAATTTATGTCTGCTGTGATTGGGAAACAAGTCTAATTGTTGGCAAAGTGTTGAGTGAATTTTTCCATGTCAGAAACCGTATTACTTGGCAACGTGAAAAAGGGCGCGGTGCAAAGGCAAACTGGAAAAACGGAATGGAAGATATTTGGTTTGCTACAAATAGCAATGACTATATATTCAATCTTGATGCTGTCAAAATCAGAAAAAAGGTTATCGCTCCTTACCGTGTAGATGGGAAACCGAAGGATTGGGCAGAAACTGAAAACGGCAATTATCGTGATACTTGTCCTTCAAACTTCTGGGATGATATTACTATTCCATTTTGGTCTATGGCAGAAAACACAGCACATCCCACGCAAAAGTCCGAGAAGCTGATTGCTAAAATTATGCTTGCAAGTTCTTCTGAGAAAGATATTGTATTTGATCCATTCTTGGGGTCTGGTACGACGAGTGTTGTGGCAAAAAAACTTAGCCGCCATTACATTGGAATTGAGGTAGAAGCACAATACTGTGTGTGGGCAGAGCAACGCCTTGAGATGGCCGAAAGCAATCCAGAAATTCAAGGATATGTTAATAGAGTTTTTTGGGAGCGTAACTCTTTGCCTGAGCAAAACGCAACTCAGAGTGGAACAAAAGATACCAAATCAAAAAGAGGGCGCAAACGCAAGGCAGAAGAACAAGTCACGATAATCGAATCAGAGACTGCCCAAAAAACTTTGTTTGATTTTTGAGAGATTTAGATAACTTGTTCAAAAAAGTTATGGGTAAAATCAACGACACTACTGACAATGTTGATGCGATGATAAAAATTGTAGGCTGGGCAACCACAATATACAACATGGTTCTCCCTTTACTTCCATAATAGCAAGCGCCATTTTCTGAAATGGAAATCGGCGGCAACTGCCGCCTTATTTGGCCAAAAGCGAAACAGACGGACGCTGTCAATGACGGCGAAGTCGTTCATCTTGACCATTGACGGCGGCTGCCTGTTTTGCTATCCTGACGATATTTTGAATAAGATGTTGGTAGTGACTCATGGGCGTTCCCCTCCTTTTAGCGGGGGAGCTTCTTCTAAGTCACTCTTTTGTTTTACTGCTGCACTTACATTGTAAATCCGCCTGTAAAAGAAGCGGTGCCCGCTCCGGGCGGCAGCGCCCGGCTTTGTTCAGATGGCGCGAGAAAACCCGCGATGGGAAGGATGGGCCTGAACGCAAAAGGGCGCTTGCCCCGATCTGCGCGGCAAGTGAAAAAAGCGTGGGAAGCAAAAGCCGGGCAGAAAAAAGCCCGCGCCTCATGCGGGCGCGGGCAAACGGGTTTCAGAACTGCAGCAGCGGCGTCATCACGGGGGTGAAGCAGTCCGCCAGGTTCAGATAGTATTTTTTGAGCGTGTCGATCGTGCTGCTGCCATACTGCGGCGGCAGGCCCAGCACGCTGATCTGCTGCTCCACATAGTAGCGCAGCATGACGTCCGGCTCGATCTGCCCCGGGTTCTGCCGCGCATAGTTCACGAGTGCAGGCTTGATCGCCATGATGCTCAGGCAGGAGAGCAGCGCCTGCTCCTGGCTCACGGTGCGCTGCGTGTACTTCATGAGCGCGGTGATGATGATCATCTCCACCTTCTCGCGGAAGGCGGGTTCCGAGGTCAGCTCATAGTAGAACCGGCCGAACGGCTCGCAGTAAAGGCAGAGATAAAGCTCCACCGCACAGGAAAACAGGAACTGGCTCACGCCCGTGAGCTCCGGCTCAAAGCCTTCCGTCATTTTGTCGAACGCGGCGCGGATGTCTGTGTAGATCAGCATGCCGATCTCGCTCTTGCCCTCGAAATAGTAGTTGATGAGCCCCAGATTGGTGCCCGCCGCCTCGGAAATGGCGCTGCAGCTCGTGGCCTGGTAGCCTTTTTCATAGAACAGCCCCCGCGCCGTGCGCAGAATTTTGTTCTTCGTTTCCTGTCCTTTGTTCTTCGTGTTGGTTGCCATAGAGTTTCCGGTCATCCTCCGATTTTTTCTTCACCCCTCCATTGTAGACCTTTTTCCCGCAAAAGTCCATGGCTTTTCCGGCCGGCGCGTTACCTGTTGTTGATCACGCTCACCGGGTGGCCTTCAAGGTATTGGCGGTAGTTGTCAATGGCGAGGGAAACCTGGCGCATCCGGGATGTCTTCGGCAGCCATGCAATATGCCCCGTGACGGTGGCGTTCGCCTGCTGCAGGATTGGCAGCGGACGGGTGGGCGGCTCTTCGCTGATGACGTCCAGGCCTGCGGCATAGATCTTGCCGCTCTGCAGCGCTTCCACAAGCGCGTCCTCGTCCACAAGGGAGCCGCGCGCCGTGTTGATCAGGATCACGCCGTCCTTCATCTTCGCGATGGAGCCGCGGTTGATCATGTGCTGCGTGGAGGCGTTGAGCGGCGTGTGCAGCGAGATGACGTCCGCGCGCGCAAACAGCTCGTCGAGCGAAACCTGCTCGATGAAGTCGTATTCCGGCCCCGTTTTCACGTGGCGGTTGTAGGAGATCACTTTCATGCCGAAGCCCTGCGCGATCCGCGCCGCGTGCCAGCCGATCTTGCCCAGGCCCACCACGCCGAACGTGAGGCCGCTGAGTTCTATCTGCTTCGTGAGGGCATACGTATATTTCGGGGCGTTCGGCTCCCACCACTTCGTGTCCTTCACATACCGGCTGTGCAGCTCGATCTTGTGGCAGATGTCGAGCAGAAGCGAGAAGGCAAACTCCGCGATCGTGGAAGCGCCGTACGCCGTGTTCGTGATTGTCACGCCATATTTGCGGCTGACGCTGAAATCCATGTCCTCATAGCCGTGGGCCAGGCCGGCGATGTATTTGCATTTCGGGTGCGTCCGGAAGAAATGTTCGTTGATGAATTCCTTTGTGATCCAGACGCCGAGCGCCGCATCCGCGTCCTCGTCGATGAGCGCGTTGAATTCCTCCTGGGTGGGGAAGGTTTCATACCGCTTCACCGTGTAGATGACGCCGGGAAGCGCGTTCAGCCCTTCCCATTCGTGCAGCATTTCCTCGATAGAGATATCCGTGCTGGTCGGTTTTCCTAACAATACGTTTGCCTTGAGCATTTGAATCGTCTCCTTTCGTCCGGGATCGGGACAAGCTTGCCCATAGTATAAATTATATGCATATAAAAGTCAACCGATTTTTCAAATTTTGCTTTGCTGCTTTGCAGCGTCAAAATCTGCCCAATAATGGCTTAAAATTGGGGAAATAATATTGGTATTTATCCAAAACAAAAGAAAATTTCGAAATTTCATTGACAAATCATTTTACAAGCATATAATTAAAACCAACAAATGTAAACGAACTGTGAAGGGAAAGGGGGGCGCCGGTATGACAGCGCAGGAACGTGTGGCAAACATGGGAACGCAGAAGCTGCTGCCGCTCCTCTTCTCGATGGCGGTGCCCGCCATTCTGGCGAACGTCGTGAACGCCTTATATCATGTAGGCGACCGGCTGTTCGTGGGGCGGCTCGTCGGATCGGATGCGCTCGGCGCCGTGGGCCTGACCTTCCCGCTGAGCAACATCACCGGTGCGCTCACCATCATGCTTTCCATCGGCGGCGGAGCGATGCTCTCGCTCTCCCTGGGGCAGCACAAGACGGAACGCACGAACGAGATTTTCACCAGCATCTGTGTCGTGGCGTTTGTGGTGGCACTGCTGATTTCCGGCGGGTTCTTCTTCTTCGCCGGGCCGCTCGTGCAGCTCTGCGGCGCGGGAGAAACTTCAGCGCTCTACCCCATCGCTGTTTCCTATTTAAAGATCACCGCCTTCGGGCAGTTCTTCTCCATCATGAACCTGGCGCTGGCCGCGGTCATCCGGGCGGAGGGGAACACCCGGTACGCCATGGTCGTCACCATGAGCGGCGCGCTGCTCAACTGCGGGCTGGACGCCATTTTCATGATGGTCTTCCACATGGGCGTGGAGGGCGCGGCCCTCGGCACGGTGATTGGCCAGATTGTGAGCTGCCTGATGAGCCTGCAATATTACGTGCGGGGCCTGGGCGTGTCCCGTTTCCTGGGCGTGCGATCGTTCCGCCCCTCCACGGCGGTGCGCGTCGCTTCCCTTGGCCTGGCGCCCTCTGTGTTCCAGGCACTGAGCTTTGTGAACAACATTCTGGTGAACCAGTCGCTCCGCTATTACGCGGATTTGGAGCTGGGCGCCGGCGGCGGAGACATGGCCCTTTCGGCCGTTTCCGTGATGCAGACGGTGGAAAACCTGGCGATCATGTTCATCATGGGCATGAACAACGCCGTTTCCACGGTGATCAGCTACAATTACGGCTCCGGCCGGTATGAGCGCGTCCGCAAGGCGACGCTCACCGGCCAGGTGGTTGCCACCATTGTTTCCATTTTGCTGTGGGCGGCCATGCTGTTCACACCGAACGCGCTTTTCTCGCTTTTCAGCCCGGACAGCCCGGAGCTCGCCGCTTACGGCGCTCTGGCCATGCGCCGGGGGAAGCTTTTCATCTTCGGTTTGGGGTTCCAAACACTTGCATCCATGTACTATTCGGCAATCGGCAAGCCGAAGCGCGCCGTGCTGATTTCCATCAGCCGGAACGGGCTGTTCCTCATCCCCAGCCTGCTGCTGCTGCCCCTGTTTTTCGGGCTTGACGGCGTGCTTTGCGCGACCAGCGTCTCAGACGGCTGCTCGCTCGTCCTCGTGGCGTGCCTCTACGCCGCAGGGCTGCGGGAGCTGTCCCGGCAGAGCGGCTGCGGGGCTTCGGCCCCCGGCGCGCCCCCGCTGCCGCAAAAGTGAATCATTGTGAAAGAAAGAACGGCAAAGGTGCTCAGTTGGAAGCATCTTTGCCGTTTTTTTGCTGCCTTTAGGCTTAACAAAACCCCTGGTTCAACCAGGGGTAAATAA
>CAKNKY010000079.1 GCA_930987725.1 uncultured Anaeromassilibacillus sp.
AACACCGCCACCCGTCGCTCCCCGCAAGGGGAGCGTGGATTGAAATAAAAAGCCGTCCGCCAGCTACACCTACTCGCCGAGTCGCTCCCCGCAAGGGGAGCGTGGATTGAAATTTCCACTGGTAGTCGTAGATCCGCGAGTATCGGATGTCGCTCCCCGCAAGGGGAGCGTGGATTGAAATCATTTTTTCCGCGGCTACCATCCGCGTGCAGCATGTCGCTCCCCGCAAGGGGAGCGTGGATTGAAATATGGTTGTGCCTCCCAGCCCGCCGGATAGGCGTCCGTCGCTCCCCGCAAGGGGAGCGTGGATTGAAATCCCAAGCTCATGCCGGGCGCGAACGTCATCTCGGTCGCTCCCCGCAAGGGGAGCGTGGATTGAAATCGGCCAAGGAATGGCCGGACGACGATTCGGACGGGTCGCTCCCCGCAAGGGGAGCGTGGATTGAAATTGTCCGCGCACGCCGCTTCAAATATTCCGTCCAGCGTCGCTCCCCGCAAGGGGAGCGTGGATTGAAATATTGAATTACCCGACGACGACGAACTGCCATTTTGGTCGCTCCCCGCAAGGGGAGCGTGGATTGAAATGTGGAAGTCATAAGGCAGGCACACAGGATGTGCGTCGCTCCCCGCAAGGGGAGCGTGGATTGAAATTGGCGCTCGTGCTCCTCCGGGGTGAGCCAATCGCGTCGCTCCCCGCAAGGGGAGCGTGGATTGAAATCTCGGCGAGCGCGGCGGCCTCCGCCTTGAGGTTGGTCGCTCCCCGCAAGGGGAGCGTGGATTGAAATGTCGCGCAGGAGATCGACCCGCTGCTCGGCAAGAGTCGCTCCCCGCAAGGGGAGCGTGGATTGAAATGCGGATCGCCTGGGATCCAGATGCGCAGCGGGGGTCGCTCCCCGCAAGGGGAGCGTGGATTGAAATATCTTTTCTCCTTTCATACTTGCGCCGCAATACGTCGCTCCCCGCAAGGGGAGCGTGGATTGAAATTTGAAACCCGCAGTTACCACCTCACAGGACTTACGGTCGCTCCCCGCAAGGGGAGCGTGGATTGAAATGCGATGTTTGGCGGCGGCGGTCTGGGCTGGGGCGGGTCGCTCCCCGCAAGGGGAGCGTGGATTGAAATAGCAGGGCTGGACGCATAGGGATCATAAGCCGTGGTCGCTCCCCGCAAGGGGAGCGTGGATTGAAATGTTTAACGCTCTCCAAAATCGAGAAATCCGCTGTGGTCGCTCCCCGCAAGGGGAGCGTGGATTGAAATGAGTTCGGCATTGTTTGAGGCGCTCGCTCCAAACGTCGCTCCCCGCAAGGGGAGCGTGGATTGAAATCCGAAAAGCAGCCGCATCTTACACAGACAATCCCAGTCGCTCCCCGCAAGGGGAGCGTGGATTGAAATTGTGCAATATTGTCACTGGAGATAGGTCGCGTGTGTCGCTCCCCGCAAGGGGAGCGTGGATTGAAATACATCCTCGAGGACATCGACCGCTCTCCCGGCGTGGTCGCTCCCCGCAAGGGGAGCGTGGATTGAAATCGTCGACAACGCCTACAACGGCGTGCGGAATATCGTCGCTCCCCGCAAGGGGAGCGTGGATTGAAATTTGCGCCGCAGCGGGGCGCAGTCACAGGGCGGGTCGCTCCCCGCAAGGGGAGCGTGGATTGAAATATGTTAATCCCCATTACATCGCACAGGGCTATCGTCGCTCCCCGCAAGGGGAGCGTGGATTGAAATGCCACGCCGACGCGAAAGATGGCCTCGTCGGCGGTCGCTCCCCGCAAGGGGAGCGTGGATTGAAATGAGCGAAACCACGACGATCTCGCCGCCGAAAAGGTCGCTCCCCGCAAGGGGAGCGTGGATTGAAATCTGCGTGCGCCGCTTCAGTTCACCGGCGCACTTATTGTCGCTCCCCGCAAGGGGAGCGTGGATTGAAATCGATCCATTTGTCAATCCTCCTCGTATTCCAACAGTCGCTCCCCGCAAGGGGAGCGTGGATTGAAATGCGCCGTGCCGCAGGAGGCGCAGAAGCCCATCAGTCGCTCCCCGCAAGGGGAGCGTGGATTGAAATACATTATATAGTCCGAGTTCACGCTCTACCGCAGTCGCTCCCCGCAAGGGGAGCGTGGATTGAAATGGAGGATGAAATCGGCGGATACACCTACGTCCCCGTCGCTCCCCGCAAGGGGAGCGTGGATTGAAATGCTGCCGCGCGGGTACGCGGCTGCGGACGGCTGAGGTCGCTCCCCGCAAGGGGAGCGTGGATTGAAATAAGGCCAACGTGCTGCCGGCGATCAACGCCAAGCTGTCGCTCCCCGCAAGGGGAGCGTGGATTGAAATCGCACGATCTACGTCGGCCGCGAAGGCATGCGGCGTCGCTCCCCGCAAGGGGAGCGTGGATTGAAATCACGCGCCGGAGCAGCGTGTTGTACCTCAGCTCCAGTCGCTCCCCGCAAGGGGAGCGTGGATTGAAATCGTCGCGACGTAAGAGTACGGCGCGATCTTATCTGGTCGCTCCCCGCAAGGGGAGCGTGGATTGAAATGGCGCGCCGAGCGAGGCCGCTTCATTCAGGTCGTCGCTCCCCGCAAGGGGAGCGTGGATTGAAATAATTGGATTGGATCAACAACGCCGGCGCGCTGGCGGTCGCTCCCCGCAAGGGGAGCGTGGATTGAAATACGCGCGGTTGAGTGCGCAGCGGCCGCGTCTGAAAGTCGCTCCCCGCAAGGGGAGCGTGGATTGAAATCCCATGGTAGATCGAATGGAGGACGTGTTGATCCGTCGCTCCCCGCAAGGGGAGCGTGGATTGAAATAAAGAGGGCCAGCTGATCTGCTGGGAGGAGGGAAAGTCGCTCCCCGCAAGGGGAGCGTGGATTGAAATATTATGCAAACCCAAGGAGGGAGCGCCCGCAGGGGTCGCTCCCCGCAAGGGGAGCGTGGATTGAAATGTGTGCGGTCGGGTCGGGATACCCTTCGGCGTTGGTCTCTCCCCGCAAGGGGAGCGTGGATTGAAATTTCACCGCTTTTGCGCAACTCGTCAGCTTCGTCTGTCGCTCCCCGCAAGGGGAGCGTGGATTGAAATAGACGATCCACCTCTTGATGCAGCCATTCGTTCTCGTCGCTCCCCGCAAGGGGAGCGTGGATTGAAATCCGCTGATCCAGCCGATGCGGCCATCAACCAGCGTCGCTCCCCGCAAGGGGAGCGTGGATTGAAATTATAGTGCCTGAAAACGCTGACTTCTCGCAGGGGTCGCTCCCCGCAAGGGGAGCGTGGATTGAAATAACGACAATATTGCACAGAATCCGAGCCGTAATCGTCGCTCCCCGCAAGGGAAGCGTGGATTGAAATGATGTCCTCCAGCTGGGGCTCGTTGCGCGTGTCGTCGCTCCCCGCAAGGGAAGCGTGGATTGAAATGCCGACGCCGCCGAGGATGTCCACCGCGCCGTTGTCGCTCCCCGCAAGGGAAGCGTGGATTGAAATTGGATCGTGTCGGCGATGGTCGTCTCGGTGATCTGTCGCTCCCCGCAAGGGGAGCGTGGATTGAAATCCCGCGTCGAGGTGGAAATTACGGAGGTATCCGGACTGGATCTTCGACGGTAACGATATTCTCTTGTTAGTGCGCATCGCATTCGGCCGCTCGTACAATTTTCACGATGCAAACTATCAGTGCTTTTTCCGGATCGAGAACTATCTGCAGTATTTGCAATGATGGAGGAGAATGAGAATGACGACGCGAAAGCTCCATGGCGTGGTGTGTGCGTCCATCACACCGATGCACAGCGATGGCTCAATCGACATTGCGTCCCTTCGGCGGCTGACGCAACATTTGATAAAAAGCGGCATTCACTGCCTTTATCCCAACGGAACCAATGGCGAAAGTATCGCGCTCAATCAAGATGAGCGCTTTCAGATTGCTCGTACCATTCATGAGGAGAATGCAGGTCGCGTGGCGCTCTATGTTCAGTGCGGCGCTGGCACCGTGGCGGAGAGTTATGCACATGTCCGTTACTGCGCGGAACTCGGTGTGGACGGCGTTGGCCTGATGAGCCCGATCTTTTTTGCATTGGATGATCTCGCGCTGATGCAGTATTATGATGCCATCATGGACCGGCATCCCGACCTATCGATGTACGCCTACAATATCCCGACGCGGGCGGGCAACGACATACGCCCGGAAGTGCTGGGTGCGCTGATGACTCGCCATGAAAACCTGCTCGGCATCAAGTACAGCTTTCCCGACATCGAGCGCATTCAAGCCTATCTCCATTGCGTGCCGACACGCCGGCCATCGGTGTTGATCGGTTGCGATTCGCTGGCGCTGGCATGTATGGCGGTTGGCGGTGACGGCTGGGTGTCTGGCCCGTCGGCGGTTGCCCCCAAACTTTACACTGCTCTCAGCGACGCCCTGACGGCAGGCGACATTGCCAAGGCGCGCGAGATACAGCATGCGATCGTCCGCTTGGCACAATCTATTGCGGGTATTCCTGAGATCCCCGCAATCAAGTACTTGCTGATGAAGCAGGGTATTATCGAAAGCGAGGCGTGTCGTGCGCCGCTTCGCCCACTGACGCCACCGGAAAGGGCACGACTGGATTGCCTTTTGGAGGAGATTGACGGTGCTCTCGGCTGAACCAGCATGGCGTGCGTTGTGAAGCGTGTGGGTAGACACCAGCAGCGATGTACAGCGTCGTTCTAATCGGAACGGCGCTGTTTTGGCGTTTTTGAACGTGCTGGCAACCACCGGCATGTGTACAGGTTTTATCTGGTACAGTAGCTGCCGATGTGCCATGGGAAACTTATCCCTACGGCGAAGGACGAATGTACGCGCTGGACATACCGGGAAATGGGCGACGAACACAGCAGCGTCAGTGCAAGGGGCTTTCTGGAGAAGCTGGTCAGGGAAGCACCGTTTGCAATCCGAATGGTTTAGACGGACAATGGGGCAGAGTTCACCAATGCGTTGCTTGTGACGAAGTCAAAGCATAAGACGTTGTTTGAGGAGGCGTTGATAGACATGGGAATTGCGTATCAAAGAATCCGCGAGACCGTCCCAAACTTTGTGTAAACCTCCCGCAAGGTGTAGAATAGAAGCATCACACAGGAGGTTTTACCATGGCCAGAAAGAACCGTACCCCGGAAGAAAACGCGCGACGGGAGAAAATCCGGGAGCTGCTGTAGATGGCAAACATCGGCAGCATGGACGACATCCAGAACCTGTTCAAGGAGACCATCGCCGAGTTCATGGAGAATGGTCTGGAGGCGGAGCTGGACGATGAACTGGGCTACAGCAGGTACGACTACCGCAACAAGTCCACGGACAACAGCCGCAACGGCCACAGCAGCAAGACGCTGCGCACCAGCTTTGGGGATGTAGAAGTATCGATACCCCGAGACCGTAAAGGCGAGTTTGAGCCGCAGATACTGAAAAAGAACCAGACCAGCATCCGCCAGGACATCGAGGAAAAGATCCTGTCCATGTACGCCAA
>CAKNKY010000080.1 GCA_930987725.1 uncultured Anaeromassilibacillus sp.
GAGGGAAAGCCGGACTGGCTGTCCGGCTTTCCTGTCCAAATTTATTGTAATAGGGAGGGATTCCTCATGAAAAACCAGATTCTTTGCATTGCGGCAGCGATGACACTGCTTTGTGCGTGCGCCGCTCGGAATGCACCGATTTCCGGGCAATCGTCCTCCACGGCAGCCCCTGTGCCCCCGGCTGCCGAGGAAATACACACCGGAGAAATGCGGGCCCTGAGCGCAGGAAACGAAGGGGGATACTATCTGACGGGAAACAGAGGTGGCAATCAGCTTCTATGTTACATTGATTACGAGCAGGCGGTCGAAGTTCCACTGTGCACATCGCCGTCCTGTGCGCATGACAGCGAAACCTGCACCGCGTGGATTCCGGGAGATCAGTTCATCGCCTCTTTTGTCTCGGTGGATGAGAACACGATCGCTTTTATCCGCAGCCCATCCGACGGGGCGCAGACCATCGAGGTAGCCGACGCCACCGGGGCGAACCGCCGGGTACTGTACACGGCGGAAAGCGGACAGTTCCTTCAGACGATCGCCTGCGCGGACAGCGAAGCGCTGTATTTCCTCTCGGAGGAACTCTCCGGTTCGGTCAGCGAGATGCGGGTTTACCGCGTTCCGCTGTCCGGTAGTGCGGCGCAACCCGAGGGGGCATATCCATCTCCGTCGCCGGAACTGCTGGGCGTGTCCGGGCGAAACCTCGTGCTATACCAATACGACTGGGGCGACACCACGGAGGAGGCAGAGGCAAACGGCTGTGAGCACCGCGTGTTCTTATGGAATCCTGAGACCGGCGAGGAGACGACGCTGGACACATGGCACAGCGATGCGAGAAGCAACGGCCGTTCCGTGTGCTGGGACGACGGCCGTCTCTATTGGGTGTCGAGCGATACCGCGGATGCACTCCACTGGCTGGATGAGGCGGGCGGTTCGGGACAGGTGGATGTCGCATGGCCGGCGGAGGTCACGGGAGCGGCGGCGACGTTCACGCTGGAGCGCATTGTGGACGGTCGCGCGCTCGTCACGGTCTGGGGCCCGTGGGGGACGGATCTCCTCAAACGATATTTAGCCGATGTCTCCGGAGAAAGCGCCACCGCAACCGAGATCCCGCTTCGCTTTGTCAGCAACGCGAGCGAGCGCCCCATTGAAATTCTGGCTGAAACGGACGGAGAATTGCTCGTGCATTTTGCGCAGCAGGACTCTTTTGCAACGCAGGTGCAGGAAGACGGCTATCCCACAAAAACAGTTGAAATCTCAAATCGGTACGGGATGATTTCGTGGGAGGACTTCTTGGCGGGCATTCCCAATTACCGTGAGATCACAGCGCCCTGATCCCGAGCTTTGGGTATCTGAAAGATACCAAAAGAAAACAATGCTTGGATATGCTGTGTCTGAAAGAATGTCTGTAACAAATCGGTTTGGCTCACAGAAACTGTCCGAGGGAGTCTATATCGAGGCGGAAGCGCAGTTTCAGGTCTGCCGCGACAAGGAATATAAGGTTCGCCGCTTTGGAACAGTTGGCAGAGGGTTCGAGGAACAAAAAGTTCTGCATCCGGCATAGGTCTGATTTCCAAGGAAGATTATTGGAACAGCGTTCCCGACTTCCGGGATATCGAATGGAACGATTGAAAAGAGGAGAACAGCGATGTCCGCACCAGAATCAATAATGGAACTGCGCAGGCTGACGAAAATCTATCGTTCGGGAAAAGAATCTAAAAAAGCACTTGACGGCATCAGCTTCACGCTCGGGCCGGGTCTGTACGGCCTGCTCGGGCCGAACGGTGCGGGCAAAAGCACGATGATGAACATCATCACTGGCAACCTTGATGCTACGGGCGGCAAGGTACTGTGGAACGGCAAAAATATCGTGCGTCTCGGCGCGCGCTTCCGCCGCGTGCTCGGCTACATGCCGCAGCAGCAGAGCCTCTACGACAGCTTTACCGGCCGCCGCTTTCTGCTCTACCTCGCGGCGCTGAAAGAGCTGCCCCGCGCGGACGCGGCGAAGGAAGTGGAGCGCACGGCCGCGCTCGTGCATCTGGAAACGGAGCTCGACAAGCGCCTCGCGGCGTACTCCGGCGGCATGAAGCAACGGCTTCTGGCCGCTGCAGCGCTTTTGGGCGACCCACAGCTTCTCATTATGGACGAGCCGACCGCCGGCCTCGACCCGAAGGAGCGCGTGCGACTGCGCGCGGCCCTCGCCGAGCTCGCGCACGACCGCGTCATTCTGGTGGCGACGCACGTCGTCAGCGACGTCGAGCATGTGGCGAATGAAATTCTCCTTTTGAAAGAGGGCAAGCTCGTCGATCACGCGCCGCCCGCCCAATTGATCGAAAAATACGCGCCGGGCGGCACGCTCGAGGACGTGTACCTCGCCATCTTCGGGGAGGACGAAACATGATCCGCCTGTGCCGCGCCGAGCTGCGCAAGGTGTGGGGCAGCCGGTTCTTCCTGTTGTCGCTCGCGGTGCTTTTGTGCGCAAACCTGTTCCTTCTGTGGTTCGGCACGTCCCGCGCGCAGGGCAGCGCGCCGTACAGCGCGTACCACCTGATCGAAACAAGCACCGCCGGGATGAGCATGGACGAGATGGGCGCATTCCTGCACGGCGAACTCGCGCGCGTGGAGGGCATTGTCCATGTGGACGGAGTGCTCCGCAGCGAGGCGTACAGCGGCGGCCGCCGCGACGAAGCGCTGCGGGAGCGCTATGCCGACGACTTCGCTGCGTATGAAGAGCTCTACCGCGCAGGCGGCTATCTGGCGTATGCCCCTACGCTTGCGCGCGAGTACGCGTTTCTCAACTCCATCGTCTACGAGTACGATACCGTCGCGGACTATGAGGGTTTCCTCGACTCCATCGACGAGAAGGCAAAGCAGCTTTCGTCCATTTCCATCTTTGCAAACAGCGGCTATGACACCGAGAACATCGCCGTCACCGCCGAGGCGTTCGAGGACATGCGCGGCACTCAGGTCCGGTACTATCCGCAGAAAGGGCTGATGACGGCGCTCGACTTCGCGCTGACAGACGTCGTCGCCGTGTTCGCGATGGTGCTGATCGCCACGGTGCTCGTGCGCGCCGAGCGCGACAACGGCCTGCTGGCGCTCATCCGCTCGACGCCCGGCGGCCGCCTGAAAACGGCCGGGGCGAAGCTCGCGGCGCTCGCCGTCAGCCTCTTTGCCGTGCTCGCGCTGCTCTATGGCGTGAACTTTGCCTATTGCGGCGGGATGTACGGCATCGGCCCGCTGACGCGCACGATCCAGAGCGTGCCGCAGCTGATGCGCAGCACATGGAAGCTGACGGTCGGTGAGTACATCGGCTGCTTTTTCCTGACGAAGTGGGCGGCGGCGCTGATCTGCGGCGCGTGGGTGATGCTCGCGATGCTGCTCGCCCGCCGGATGCTGACGGGTGCGCTCGGCGCGCTGGCGCTCATCGGCGCAAACCTCGCCATCCGCGCCGCCATCCCCGCGACGAGCAGCTGGAACGTCGTCAAATACGCGAACCTCGTCAGCCTGCTGCGCACGAACGAGCTGATCGGCGCTTATCGGAATCTGTACTGGTTCGGGCATCCTGTTCCCCTTTTGCTGGTCGAATGCATCGCAGCGACGGTGTTTGCGGTCGGATTTCTCATGGCGTTTCTCGCCGTATTCAGCCGCCATGTCTTCCGCGCTGCGTGTCCGCGGGCGGGAATTCGCATCCGCCGCCGCACGTCGCGATTCACGACACTGCCACGGCAGGAGACGTACAAACTGCTCGTGATGCAGGGCGCGGGACTGATCCTTGTGTTGTTTGCGCTTGTGCAGGGGTATACAGCTGTCACGACGGAGAGCTATCTCGATGTGGATGAGATTTATTACCGGTATTATATGCAGCACGTGGAGGGGCCGCTGACACGGAAAAGCATTGACTGGCTGACGGAACAAAACGAGGAGTTCGAGCCGATCTACAAGCTTCAGTCTGCGATGAACGCCGGGCGCATTTCCACTCAGGAGGGACAGGCGGCGTTGTCAGCATATGCTGCGCTGCAGCAAAAGATGGGTGTATTTCAGCGCGTTGTTTCCATGGCGCAGAATCTAAACGAAAAACCTCGCTCACAGATGGTCTACGAGACAGGCTGGCTGAAACTGTTTGACACTGCAGACAGGCAGGATGTTACCGACACACTCGCAGTGGCGCTCGTTTGCGCGCTTTGCTTTTCAGGGTTATTCGCCATGGAACGGCAGACGGGTATGGTACACGTCATCGCGCCGACGCCGCTCGGCCGCGCCGCCACGGTACGGTGCAAGCTGCGGCTTGCAGGAGCCGTCTGCGCTGTCATCACTGCTGTGAGCCTTCTGCCGCGGTTCTGGATCGTCATCCGCGACTACGGCCTCGGAGCATGGTTTGCGCCGGTGTACAGTATTTCCGAGTATGCCTCTGCACCGGAAATTCCGATGTTTCTGATGGCGGCCTTGCTGATTTTGTCGCGCTATCTTGCGGTACTGTGCATGGCACTTGCCACGCTCGCGCTCTCGCAGCGCATCGGTAACGCATTTGGAGCACTGTTTGCGTCGCTTGTCGTGTTTGCTCTGTCTCCGGCGCTTGCTCTCGCGGGTCTGGAGAAGGCTAAATGGTGCGGTATGTATCTGCTAATGCATGTGTGCGCGCTTGTCGCCCAGAGGGGAGGCACGATCCTTGCGATTGTGCTACCCACTCTCTGCGGTGCTGTGTGTTGGTGTTGCGATGCATATTTAATGGATTGTTTTGGAACAGAAAAGCAACAATAGTACGATTGTATGTATGTAATATGCTTCTAGCAAAAATCCGATAATATGACCAGTCTACTCAAAAATGGATGTATGATGGAAAATTCATCTATATTCTCTATGGTGCGGACCACAACACCTACTGCGACAGCAGCGCAAGCGATGGTATCAATCTCAAAGTAGTTCGTGACAAGAGTGGTAACATTGAAAAACTGATGGACGCAGAGGCACAAGAATTAGAGCAATATGTGAAATAAAATATTAAGCAGCTGGATGACAGTTAAAGAAAACCTATCCGGCAGTAACACATTGACACATTTATTTTATTGAGTGGCGGCTTTTGGAAGCCGCCACTTGTTCTGTCAAGATACAATTTGTTTTATTGAGTTGAATATGGAGAAAACACCCTTGACAAATCTCTTTCCAGAAGCGTATCCTTGAAACCTATGCAAAGCAGAACGGCTTTTCCAATCTGCGCTGGTACACGGACGACGGTTATTCTGGTGCGAACTTTGCTGGGGTTAGATAGCGATACTTTTTACATCTACCATGTTACGGCGGTCAT
>CAKNKY010000081.1 GCA_930987725.1 uncultured Anaeromassilibacillus sp.
GCGGGTGACAAGGCTGCCTGCGCAGACAGCCCTGCGCCGGGACGGCGCGTGCGCGTCTTGCTCACCGCAGGTGTGCGGGCGTGCGAGGCTGGGCAAAGGCACAAACCCGGTGCGCGACTTGCCCGCCGCAGGCGCGCGGGCGTGCGAGGCTGGGCAAAGGCACAAACCCGGTGCGCGTCTTGCCCACCGCAGGTGCGCGGGTGACAAGGCTGCCTGCGCAGACAGCCCTGCGCCGGGACGGCGCGTGCGCGACTTACCCGCCGCAGGTGGAAGGAGGATGGGAAATGGCAAGAGAACGGTATCTGCTGAACGATGACGAAGAACCGATCAATCGTCCGGGCGCGGAGATCACGCTGAAGACGAAGAAGGATAAATGGGACAACTTCTGGTTTTACCACCGCACGCATGTGATTGTGGGCGTGATTCTGGCGCTGCTCGCGGCGTACTTCATCTATGATATGGCCACGAAGACGTCGCCCGATTACAACGTGGCGGTGCTCAGCTCCGCATATGTCTCCACAGACGCGGGCAACCTGCTCGCAGAGGAGATGGAGAAATACGGTGAGGACCTGAACGGCGACGGCCAGGTGATTGTGCAGGTGAACATTTTCCAGGTGGCCCAGGGCGACGATATGGACACCGCAGACCCGCAGATGCAGATGGCAAGCGTCGTGAAATTCCAGGGCGACGTCCAGATGGGCGAATCGTATATTTATCTCATCGACGACCTGAACTTCCTCGCCTACGGCGCGGAGGCGGGCCTGTTCAAGAACCTTGACGGCACCGTGCCCGTGGAGGGCGAGACAATTGACCCCGAAAAGATGCGCCTGTCCATGGAGGACTGCAAGGGCCTCGCGGACACCGAGATCGGCCAGGCGTTTTCCGGCTACAAGTTCACGCTGCGCGATATCCGCGACGACCTCGTGGAAGAAAACCCGGACTATTACGCCGGCCAGCAGCGCCTGTTCGACGCGCTCGTCTCCGGCACACAGCCCGGCAGCGCGGATGCATCGAGCAGTGCTTCCTGACCCGGTGCGCCGCACACAAAATAAAACGACGAAACAAAAAGAGCTTTCCCAAAATGCGGGAAAGCTCTTTATCTTTATAATATATCAGGATTGCTTCAGCGGTCAGCCGTTCACGGAAGCGGCAATCTGATCCGCGAAGGCGTCGAGCTCGGCGGCGCGGCCCGCGTCGAGCGCGGAGCGGATCGTGAGCTTTTCGGGCAGGATGGTCATGTTCTTCATGCCCTCGAGCTCCTTCTGCATGAGCTCGCCCGACTTGATCGCCCAGGTGCCGTTTTCCACAAGGGCCACAGTGCGGTTCTGCACGTTCAGCGCCTTGAGATCGGAGAGGAAATTGTGCATCACCGGATAAATGCCGAGGTTGTACGTCACGGAGCCGAGCACCAGGTGGCTCAGGCGGAAAGTGTCCGCAACAAGGGTGGAGACGTGCGTGTTGGACACATCGTGCACCGTCACGCTGCGCACGCCGCGCTCATAGAGACGGCCGGCAAGCGCCTGCATGGCTTCCTCGGTGTTGCCGTACATGGAAGCGTACACAATCAGCACGCCGCGCTGTTCCGGCTCGTAGCGGCTCCAGAGATCGTGCTTTTCAATGAAATAGCCGAGGTTCTCTCTCCACACGGGCCCGTGCAGCGGGCAGATATAGCGGATCTTGTCCAGGATGCCGGCGGCTTTCTTGAGCAGCGCCTGCACTTGGGGGCCGTATTTGCCCACAATGTTCGTGAAATAACGGCGGGCGTCGTCGATCCAGTCGCGGTCAAAATTTACCTCATCCGCAAACAGGGCGCCGTCGAGCGCGCCGAACGTGCCGAACGCGTCGGCGGAGAAGAGCACGCCGTCCGTGGATTCGAACGACACGAGCACTTCCGGCCAGTGCACCATCGGCGCGCCGATGAAGCTCACCTCGTGCTTGCCGAACGAGAGCACGGAGCCCTCCTTCACCACGACGCACTCGTGGCCGTCCAGCGAGAAACCGAACTGCTTCATCATCTCAAACGCCTTGGCCGAGGAGACAAGCTTCACCGCCGGGTAACGCATGAGGATCTCCTGGATGGACGCGCCGTGATCCGGCTCCATATGGTGAATCACGAGGTAATCGAGCGTGCGGCCCGCCAGCACGTGATCCACGTTCTCGAGGAACATCCGGCAGGCAGACCAGTCCACCGTGTCAAACAGCGCCGTCTTCTCGTCGAGCAGCACGTAGGCATTGTAGGAAACGCCGCGCGGAATCGGGTGAATATTCTCAAACAGAGCCAGCCGGTGATCGTTTGCGCCGACCCAATACAGATCCTCCGTAACCTTTCGGACATTGTACATAGGCTTGCAACCTCCTTCATTTCAGGCACATCCTGCCTTAAGCGATTTCATTCTATCACACGGTTTTTCAAATGTAAAGGCGAATCCCGCCGCGCGCGCGCAAGCCTCCCCTTTCTACATTATAATAGGAAAAGGCGCGCCGTTTTGCACCGTTCTGCACAGAAGGATTCCCTTCCATGCACCGCCAAAAACCGATGATTGAAAACACGCGCCAAATGCCCGAAATGTTACAGCGCCGAAAATTTTTTCGACGTTTTTTCCCTGCCCTGTCAACCTGCATAAAAGCCAGGATTCATGCGGGTTTCCGGGCTTTTTTTCTTCGAAAACAGCGCCTCTGATACCGCTTTGTTACACTGGTTACAGCGCTGTAATCTTTAGATTCTTGCATTTTGCACAAGATCAGCCTTCATTTCGCTTATAAGCGGCGCTGCAAAGCTCGCTGAATATTCCTTAAAAGAATATTTGAAAAGTTCAGTTTCGGCATAATGGTCAAAAAGGGACCTGCTCTGATTTTTGACAGTGCGCCGCCCGCTGCCTATAATAGGGGGCATGAAGCGGCCCGGCAGGTTTTGGGGGCCGGAACCCGTTTTTCTCTTCCGCTCCGGCGGAGGAGCGCGGCGGCGGTGGCGCGGTGGGCGCCAAATTTCAACCGGCGCGGCAAGATACAGGTGAAACACATGAACACGAAACAGAACGCGGCAAAGCGGATCCTCTCCAGAGCGTGGGGCAAGGCCCCGGTGAAACGGCTCACGGCACTGCTCGTGATGCTGGCTGTCACCATCGGCTCCGTGACGACGGTCATGGCGTCTGTGAAGCCTGTTTCCGTTACGTACAACGGCGAAGTCTACAGCGGCAACACGACGGCATCCATCGAGACGGTGGAGGACGCCCGCGCGCAGCTGCTGAGCATGGGCCTGGCCGTTCACGACGACGACGCGGTGACGCTCTCCTCCGGTGAGGAAGGCGAGCCGGTCATCACGCTGGTGAGCGCCCACAAGGTGAGCGTGCTGGCAGACGGCATGCTGAAGGAAACGACGGTGTATGAGGGCGACCCGATCTCGAAGGCGCTCGGCCAGTGCGGCGTCGTGGTGGACGCGAACGACATCCTCTCCGCGCCGGTGACGACCTCTGTCACGGCCGACACGGTGTTTGAGGTGGAGCGCCGCTATGAAGTGACGATCACGGCCGACGGCAAGACGAAGAAGCTGCTCACGGGCGACGGCACGGTGGGCGAGCTCCTGGAAGAAGAGGGAATCGAGGTCGGCGCGGACGACATCCTCACCCCTGGCCCGGAGACGGAGATCACCGAGGGCATGGCCATCCAGGTGCAGCGCGTTACCTATGAAGAGGTGACGGCTGAGGAAGCGATCCCCTACACGGTGAACGAGACAAAGGACGCCTCTCTGCCGCGCGGTGTGACGAAGGTTGACGTGCAGGGCCAGGACGGCCTGCAGACGGTGACGCGCCGCAACAAGCTGGTGGACGGCGAGGTGGCGGAAAGCACGGTGCTCTCCACCACGGTGACGAAACAGCCTGTGGCGCAGCAGAGCCGCGTGGGCACGAAGGACCCGAACGGCTGGGCCACGATTGAGAGCGACGGCACGGTGTACGACGCGAACGGCAACGAGGTGAAATACACGAAGCTGCTCACCGGGCGCTGCTCCGCCTACACGGGCGGCGGCACGACGGCCACGGGCCTGCCCGCGGCGTTCGGCCGTGTGGCTGTGAACCCGAACGTGATTCCCTACGGCACGAAGCTGTATATCTGCTCGCCTGACGGCAAGGTGGTGTACGGTTACGCCGTGGCTGCCGACACCGGCGGCGCATGCATGCGCAACTCGATCATTGCGGACCTGTACTATGATTCCTACAACGAGTGCTTCCAGATCGGCGTGCGCAACATGAATGTGTATATTCTGGGCTGATTGCACGAAAAGCATCAGCATTCCAAATGAAAAAGCCCCGGCCATCGGCCGGGGCTTTTCGGCTGCGCGGCTGCGCCGGGCAAGTCGCGCGCCTGCGGCGGGCAATTCACGCACCGGATTTGTGCCTGCGCCCAGTCTCGCACGCCCGCGCACCTGCGGTGAGCAAGACGCGCACCGGGTTTGCATCTTTGCCCAGCCACGCACGCACGCGGTTCTTTCTGGGTGCAAGCCCACGCTGAGCTTCTGTTTTCCCGGGCGGGGAGAAATCCCGCGCCTGCGGCGGGCAATTCGCGCACCGGGTTTGTGTCTTTACCCAGCCTCGCACGCACGCGCACCTGCGGTGGGCAATTCGCGCACCGGGTTTGTGCCTGCGCCCAGTCTCGCACGCACGCGGCTGGTTCCGGGTGCAAGCCCACGCTGAGCTTCTGTTTTCCCGGGCGGGGAGAAATCCTACCTCCTGTTCCCTGCGGCCGGGAGGAAACCCGCCGGGCAAAAGCCCCGGCGCATCCCCAACGCACAGAAACGCCCGAAAAGCTGGAGCTCTGCTCCTTGGCTTTTCGGGCGTTTCCCTGTCAGCCGGCGGTTTGCGGCCGAATGGCCGCTTAAGCCGGCCAGCAGCGCGGGAAAAGGGGAGATCGACGAAAGGGCGCAGGCGTCCCCCTTCGCACAGAAACGCTTGAAAAGCTGAGCTTTGCTCC
>CAKNKY010000082.1 GCA_930987725.1 uncultured Anaeromassilibacillus sp.
AGCGGCCATTCGGCCGCAAACCGCCGGCAGATAAGGGAAACGCCCGAAAAGCCAAAGGAGCAAAGCTCAGCTTTTCGGGCGTTTCTGTGCAAAGGGGGACGCCTGCACCCTTTCGCTGATCTCCCCCCTTTTTCTGGCTGCTGGCCGGCTTACGCGGCCTTTCAGGCCGCAAATCGCCGGCTGGCATGGGAAACGCCCGAAAAGCCAAGGAGCAAAGCTCAGCTTTTCGGGCGTTTCTGTGCGTGGGGGACGCGCCGGGGCTTTTCCCCTGTCCGGGAAAACAGGAGCCGTGCGCGGGCGCGCACCCGAAATCAACCGCGTGCGTGCGAGACGCGGCGAAGAAAAAGACAGGGTGCACCGCTTTGCGGGCATCCGCCGCACAAGAAGCTGCATCGCGGGTGACGAGCCTGCCGACACAGACAGCCCTGCGCCGGGACGGCGCGTGCGCGACTTGCCCACCGCAGGTGTGCCCGGCGCAGGTGCGCGACTTGCTCACCGCAGGTGTACGCCGTTTTTCTCACAGACGTCGGCAAGGCAGCAGCGGTCGCAGTGGGGAGCGGTGCGGGCCGTGCACACGGCGCGGCCGTGCTCTACGAAACGGTGGCAGAGATCGCTGCCCTCCTCGGGCGGGATGATCTTCCACAGTGCCATCTCGACGCGTTTCGGATCCTTGATGTTGTCCACGAGGCCGATGCGGTTGCTCAGGCGGATGCAGTGGGTGTCCGTCACGATGGCGGGCTTACCGAACACATCGCCCAGAATGAGGTTGGCGCTCTTGCGGCCCACGCCGGGCAGCTTCAGCAGATCCTCCATGGTGTCCGGCACATTGCCGCCGTACACATCGCGCAGCATGCGCATGCAGGCGCAGATGTCGCGCGCCTTGCTGCGGCCCAGGCCGCACGGGCGCACGATCTGCTCCACGTCGTCCTCCTGCGCCGCGGCCAGCGCTTCGGCCGTGGGATATTTCGCATAAAGGTCCTGCACCACCACGTTCACGCGGGCGTCGGTGCACTGGGCGGCGAGACGCACGCTCACGAGCAGCTTCCACGCCTCGCGCGCCTCCAGCGTGCACGCGGCGTCCGGGTATTCCCGCTTGAGCCGCTCAATCACGGCGAGCGCGCGTTCCTGCTTTGTCATTCCGAATCTCCCCTTTTCTGCTTCTTTCCCTCTCATTATACGGAAGTCGGGGCCGTTCGTCAAACGCGGGCGAAGTGCGAGCGGAAAACGCGCGGACCGGTTGAAAAAACGGGACCCGGTGGGTATAATAAAAAGCGGAACATCCCCGCGGAACGGCTCCGCGGGCGCTCCATCCTTCAACCTTCATCACAGACAAGGAGTAATGATCATGACCACCTTTGCGGAAATGCCCTACAAGCGCCCGGATCTGGACGCGGTGAAGGCGGAGTACAAAAAATGGACGGAGCAGCTTCGCACTGCTTCCACCTATGAAGAGGCCCGCGCAGCGTTTCTGGGCCGTGAGGAGCTCGAAAAGCATGTGCGCACGCAGTCCACGCTGGCGAGCATCCGCCACAGCATCGACACGCGCGACGGGTTTTACAACAGCGAAAAGAAATTCTGGAACGGCGCCGGCCCGGAGCTCGAGGAATACGACGACGCATTCACCGAAGCGCTGCTTGCCTCTCCCTTCCGCGCCGAATTCGAGCAGGAATACGGCACGCTGCCGTTTTTGAACGCCGAGATTGCCCGCAAGGCCTTCTCCCCGGTGATTGTGCCGGACATGCAGGAGGAAAACAACCTCACGCAGGAATATGAAAAGCTGCTGGCCAGCGCGCAGATCCCCTTCGAGGGCGGCACGTACACGCTTTCGCAGCTCTCCCCCTTCAAGACGAGCGCCGACGACGCCCAGCGCCTGGCCGCCTGGCAGGCCGAGGGCCGCTGGTATAAGGAACACCAGCCGGAAATGGACGAGATCTATGACCGGCTCGTGCACCTGCGCGACAAGATGGGCAAAAAGCTCGGCTTTGAGGGCTACACCACGCTCGGCTACTACCGCATGCAGCGCAACTGCTACGGCAAGGCGGACGTGGAGAAGTTCCGCGCCGCCGTCGTGAAATATCTCGTCCCGCTGGCGGACCGCATCCGCCGCGCACAGGCCGAGCGGCTCGGCAAGCCTTATCCGCTCAGCTTTGCGGACGAGGCACTGCGCTTTGCCTCCGGCAACCCGCGCCCGGCCGGCGGCCCGGACGACATCTTGGCCCAGGGCAAGAAGTTCTATGACGAGCTCTCCCCCGAGACGAGCGAGTTCTTCCGCACGATGCTCGGCGGCCACCTGATGGACGTGCTCTCCACGCCCGGCAAGGAAAGCGGCGGCTACTGCACGTCCATTCCCGATTACGGCGTGCCCTTCATCTTTGCGAACTTCAACGGCACCCAGCACGACGTGGAAGTCGTCACGCACGAGGCGGGCCATGCCTTCGCCTGTTATCTGAACCGCGACCGCGTGCCCTCCTCGCTCGTGTGGCCCACGATGGAGGCGTGCGAGGTTCACTCCATGTCCATGGAATTTTTCGCCTGGCCGTGGAGCGACGGCTTCTTCGGCAAGGATGCCGCGAAGTTCCGCTACAGCCATCTCGCGGACGCGCTCACCTTCATCCCCTACGGCACCATGGTAGACCACTTCCAGCACATCGTGTATGAGCAGCCGGAGCTCTCCCCGGCGGAGCGCCATGCCGTGTGGAAGAAGCTGCTCGGCGTCTATATGCCGTGGATGCGTCTGGACGGCGAGATCCCCTTCTACAGCGAGGGCGAGGGCTGGCAGCGCCAGCACCACATCTATTCGAGCCCGTTCTATTACATCGACTACTGCCTCGCGCAGACGGTGTCGCTGCAGTTCTGGGCCATGCTCCAGAAGGATCGGGACGACGCATGGAAACATTACATGGCCTACGCAAAGCAGGGCGGCTCGCGCGTGTTCACCGAGCTGCTGCAGAACGCGGGCCTGCAGAGCCCCTTCGACGAGGATTGCCTGCGCACGGTGAGCGAGACGGCCGGCCGCTGGCTGGACGATTTCGATCCCGACCAGATCCGCTGACATTCCTCATTTTCCACACACAAAAAGGCTTCCCGGCGGCACACGCCGCGGGAAGCCTTTTCCTTTTCCGTTATTCGTATTCGCTGCGGAATGTTTCGCGCACAAAAGGCGGGCGCTTGCCGTGCGCCGTGAGCGCGCCATAGAGGGACGGGCGGCGGAAGGTGTCGCCCTGCGTTTCCGATTCGCGGGATTCGCGCATCCGCCGCAGCGGGAACGGCGCGAGGTAGATCCCTTCGTAGTCGCCCGCCTCCACCACGAGCATGTCGCGGCTGGCGCATGCGTCCGGCGCATAGGCGATGCCGTCGAAGGCGGTGGAATGGCCGTTGCAGTCCCGTTTGCCGTCCGGGTAATTCACGGTGGCGATGCCGATCATGTTCTCATACGCGCGGCCGCGCAGCTGGGAAATCCGGTTGATCTCCATGGGGCAGGCGTTCGGCACCAGCACCACCTCCGCGCCGCCCAGCATGAGCAGCCGGGCGCTTTCCGGGAACTCACGGTCATAGCAGATCATCGCGCCGATCCGCACCGTCTCCCCTCCGCCGAGATCCAGCTCCGCCGTGGGAAAGCCGTCCCCCGGCGTGAGGAAGCGTTCCACGTCGAAATCGCACGTGTGCGCCTTCGCGTATGCCAGCACCTCGCGGCCTTCCCGGTCAAACACGCGCAGCGCATTGCGCGGGGCCGGGTCGTACTGCTCCAGGAACGTGATGCCGATCGCCATGCCCAGCTCCTTCGCGCACCGCGCAAAGGACTGCACGAACGCGCCGTCCGCCGGCACGGCGTCCCGCGCGAGCTGCTCCGGCGACTCGATCCGGTATCCGTTGCTCCACATCTCCGGGAACAGCGCCAGATCCGCCCCGGCTGCCGCCGCCCTGCGGCAGGCTTCCAGCCCCTTTTCCCTGTTTTCCTCCGCTGTTGCCCCCGGCAGCAGCTGCAGCAATGCCACAACAAACGTTTCTCTCATTTCACAATTCTCCTTTCCCCAGCTCACCTGCGCGCCTGCGCACCTGCGGTGAGCAAAACACGCACCCTGTTTGTGTCTTTTCCCAGCCTCGCACGCACGCGGTTCATTCCGAGTGCGCGCCTGCGCCGGGCTCCTGTTTTCCCGGGCAGGCAGAAAACCCGCGCCTGCGGCGGGCACACCTGCGGTGAGCAAGTCGCGCACCCTGTCTTTTTCTTCACCATTCCTCGCACGCACGCAGTTGTTTCCGGGTGCGCGGCTGCGCCGAGCAAGTCGCGCTCCGTGTCTTTTTCTTCCCCGCGTCTCGCACGCACGCGCGGCTGCGCCGAGCAAGACGCGCTCCGTGTCTTTTTCTTTCCCGCGTCTCGCACGCACGCGGCTGTTTCTAGCTGCTTGCCCACGTCGGGCTCCTGTTTTCCCGGGCAGGGAAAAAGCCCGCGCCTGCGGCGGGCAAAACGCGCACCGGGTTTGTGCCTTTTCCAAGCCTCGCACGCACGCACACCTGCGGTGAGCAAGTCGCGCACCGGGTTTGTGCCTTTTCCCAGCCTCGCACGCACGCGGTTATTTCCGGGCGTGTGCCCACGCCGGACTCCTGTTTTCCCGGGCAGGCAGAAAGCCCAACCTCTGTTCCCCTCGGCCAAGAGGAATCCCGCCAGGCAAAAGCCCCGGCGCATCCCCAGCGCACAGAAACGTCTGAAAAGCTGAGCTTTGCTCCTTTGGCTTTTCGGGCGTTTCCCTTGCCAGCCGGCGGTTTGCGGCCCAAAGGGCCGCACTAAGCCGGCCAGCAGCGCGGGAAAAAGGGAGATCGGCCGCAGGGCACAGGCGTACCCCTTCGCACAGAAACGCTTGAAAAG
>CAKNKY010000083.1 GCA_930987725.1 uncultured Anaeromassilibacillus sp.
CGGCCCGCATCTACACGCAGGCCAGCGCCGAGTCGTGCAGCCGCGCGCTCGCACGTCTCAACCTCACGCTCCACCGTTTTCCGGGCACAAAAAACCGCACAACATAATAGACATTATGTTGTGCGGCGCCATGCGGAGAGAAGGAGCCGCCGCTCTCAACAGCTAGCTCTTATTCCGTATTATAGCAGTTCTATCAGAAAATTTCATTATCACATGATAACAATAGAGAGAATTTTAAAGATTTTTTTAACATTTTTCCAGAAAAATATAACAGAAATAGGAAATTGTGCAAGAAGCCCAGGCCGGAGAGGGAGCCGCTGCCTTCCCCAGCCTGGGTTTCTCCAGTTTTCCCGTCGTTCCCCTCGCTTTCTTTCGCCAGTTTCACCACATAATGTCTATTATGTTGTGCCATGCGAGATTTTGGGGAAGAAAGGGGAATCAGGTTTTTTCAGGGAAGGATGGACATACCCACTCCAAACCAGTGAGGGGGTTGGGGCTGGGAAAACGCATTCCTCAAAATTGTTTTTTGAAAAGGAGGAAGAAAAGTGACAAAGAAACGGTTACTTTCAGCCTTTTTGTCGCTGTGCATGGTATTTTCTATGGTGCCTGCCGCGTTTGCGGAAGGCGAAACAGAAAATCAGGCCTCTATGGAACAGTTGATTATTCTGTCTGATGAAACAGGCAGCGATGTAGACACAGATGAGAATCAGAACGACAGTGAACCCCCCTTGGACGATAACAGCGTAGCAAAGATTGATTCGGAGGAGGCATTGTTGCAGGCCATTAGAACCGCTGAATCAGGCGCGACTATCAAGCTGAGCGGCAATGTTGAAATTACGAAAACAATCATTATCAAAGATAAAACGCTTACGCTTGATCTGGGTGAACATACCATCACAGCCAAGCAAAATATTTGGAAGGATCCAAAGGATCCATCAGATAGCGATGAAAAGAACTGGTCATTGATCAGTGTTCGCGAATCTTCGAATGTGACGATTAAAGGTAAGGGCAAATTGCAAGCTCTGAAAGATGACAGTTACGCCGTTGATGTGTATGATGAGGATAGTATCTGTACAATTGAAAGCGGTACCTTTGACGGAAACATTAGCGCTATCTACGTCTTTCAAGGTAAATTAATCATTGAAGGCGGCACATTTTCTATCCAGCAGACAGAGTCTGGAGACGACCCATATCGTTTTCTCCTGAACTGTTATGATAAATATTATAAAGACAGTACAGCGTCCATCACTGTCAAGGGTGGTACCTTTAAAAATTTTAACCCCGCTGATTGTTTAGCAGAGGGAACAGGTACCAATTTCTGTGCAGCTGGACATAAAAGCACACTTACAGCAGACGATTCCTGGATGGTCACACCGTATAATCAGGGCGAAATGGTTGTGGAAACGGTAACCCCCTCCTCTTCTGGTGAAGTTTCCGCCAAACTTGACGGCGTGTACGGTAACGAAGACACGAAGATTGACAGTGAAGAAGGAGCAGACGAATCTGCGCCCAGCGGAAAGGTAGAGAACGGCGAGATCACGATCGACCTCTCCACTAAGGATGAAACTTCTACCACTACCACTTCCGCTTCTCTGGAGGTCACGAAGACGGCAGCGGAATCTCTTGCCAACGCTTCCGGCCTGACCGTCGAGAGCGATGTCGGCTCCGTCTCGCTGCCGAAGGAAGCCTTGAAGAAGGTTGCCGGTGCCGGGAGTGCTGTGACCATCTCCATGAAGGAAAGTTCCATTACGGACGAGAAAGTGAAAGCCGCCTACACGGTGACGGTGCAGGACAACGAGAACAACAACCTCCTGCCGGAAACCGCCAATGACAACGGCGACATCACCATTACCGTTGAGAGGCCGAAGAACGTCAACGATCTTCAGGCTTGGTATGTGGCACAGATCAGCAGCAGTTGGGTGTATGTAGAACAGCTGGATGCAGAAGAGATCAATGGACAGCTTCAGATTCAGATAAAGCACCTTTCGACGGTTGCTTTGACAGAAGGAACTCCGTCCAATCAGGCTGTAGCAAGTGTTACAACTGCAGACGGCACGACCACTCCTTATACGTCTCTTGACGATGCGCTGAGCGCCGTTGCCAGCAGCGGCGGTACGGTTACCCTGCTGCGGAACGCGGAGATGAAGCAGAAGGTTACCATCAACAGCAATGTGACCCTCGTCGGCAACGGCAAGACGATTACCGGCGACGCCGATAGCGCGGACGTGTACTTTGAAGTCACCAGCGGCAAGTTTGACATTTCCAATGTGACGCTGGACGGCTTCGGCAAGAATGCGGCAACCAACAGCGGCATTGCCGTTATTAAGGTTCCTGCCGCAAATACATCCAATCCTAAAGTGGTGGCAGAGGATGTCAACATCAGTGACTTCTGCCGCAGCGCATATGACATTCGTTCCGGTTCGTTTGCAATTACAGGCGGAAACATTGATTGCGGCGATTCTGAAGAGGATACATCGGCCAGCAACAGCCGGTTGACCAAAGGAATTGTAGCCGGTTTGGGTTCCTCCAAGGTAACCGGAACAATTGACGGTGTGACCATCACAAATTCCAGCTCGGACTATGACAAATGGTCGACTGCAGGTATCGAAATCTACAAGAATGCCGACGTTTCCATTTCCGAAAGCCAAATTGAAAATGTGCAAAATGGTATTCATGTAGATAACTATTATCAAGTAAGCAGCGGCACGGTAACCGGTGCCGTCGTAAATCTCGAGAATGTCACTGTCAATGCGACCAATGATGCCATTCGCCTTTATGGCAATGGGAATCAAACCAATGATGAGACCGCTACTGTAACGGTAACAGGCGGCACCTTCACAGGTGACATTGCGGTGATCAACGGAACCAGCTCCGATGGCAAAACGGCCGACCGGGAAACGATGACCGTGAGCGGTGCGGAAATTGACGGAGATATCAGCAACGCAGGCGGTGCCATGGGCTTTATCGATAGTACAATTAAACATGATGAAGCGACGGCTGATACCACCGGTACAACAACGTTTGTCAACACTACAGTGAACGGGAAACTGGAAAATACACAAGTTGACGAAGATGTTGTCGCTATGGTGAACGGCATTCTTTACAACGATTTGGCAGAAGCAGTGAAAAAGGCCCCTGCCGGCGCAGTGGTAACCCTCTTGAATCCCGTGGAACTGAATGCTGATGGAAAAGGAAATACAGAGGGTGCTCTTGCCATTGATAAGGATCTGATTCTGAACGGCAACGGAAAGACCATCACAGCCAAAAATGTATCTGTAGTGGATGGCAGCAAAGGTCCCAGCATGATCAATGTGGTCGGCAATGTCGATGTCACCATTAGAGACCTTACGATTGATGGCGACAACAACACAAAGCATGGCCTGAATATTTATGGCGGGGCTTCTGTTGAAGTAGAGGATGTGACCATTCAGAATAACCGCTGGTATGCGGCCGTCGTCAACGGTTCGTCCCTGACCGCAAACGGCCTGATCACTTCCGGCAACCAGTGGGGCGTCAACGTGGACAACAAGTCCGGTAAAGCGAGCCTGACCGTTGTGGCCGCTGCTATTTCCGAGGACGCTTCCATCGTCTTTGACCAGAGTGATTCCGATGGAACGAAACCCAGCGCTGAGATTCAAGGCGGCAGCTTCCAGTATGTGTTCTTCAACAAAGGTGCGGAAAAAACTGCTTTGGAGATTTCCGGCGGCACGTTTGCCACGGATCTTCCGGAAGGAGCCGTTAATATTTCTAAATATGTGACAGATGGTATGGAGTGGGATTTGGGAACAGGTAATGTTGTTGAAGAATCCCAACCGGAGACACCCGAAGAACCCACCCCCGAAGACCCGGACGACGATCAGGGCGGCGGCAACATTGTGCCGTCGATTGACCGTGGGGACGGCATCGGCACGCCGCTGCCGGAGGCCGGAGAGGGAAGCGGCACGCCTTCCGCGTCCGGCTTTACGAGCGACACGAACGCGGATCTCACCGTGGACGGGCGCTATCAGTTCCGCATCACGAGCCTGGATGGGCACACGCCTGTTCTCACGGTGAACAACTCGAACTTCACCGTGACGCTGGCAAGCCAGAATGGCAGGGATTACTTCTATGTCATCACGTGCGCCGGCACGCCGGGCAGCACGGCCGCCGTCTCCGTGGACGGCAAGTACCTGCTGACGGCGACGGTGGGCGGCTCCGCCTCCGGCGTTGTGTCGGACACGACGCACCCGTTCACCGTGGCGCAGGGCGGCACGTATCAGTTCCGCCTGACGGCGGCTGCGCGTCCGTCGTTCGCGGCCGGTTCCGCAAGCTTCACCGTGGAGTATGCGGGCCAGGAAGGCAATGATTACTTCTACAAGGTCCACGCTGTGGGCCAGGCCGGCGACGGCTGCGGCTTCTACATCAACGGCGAAGCCCAGCCCGTGGCAGTGGCCACCATCGCGTAACAAGCGCGGTGTTTCTTGAAATTGACTCATAAGCTCCCATCACATACCTGAAAAAACCGGAGGAACCCGCCGGGGCTGCGCGAAGAGCGAGGCCTGGCGGGTTTCCTCTTTTATTTTTGCCTTTCCTGCCAAACTTTTACCGCTCTGTTTTCTTTACACTTTTCGTTCAGGCCGTGTCGGGGAATTTCCTTTCTTGCCTGCAATCCTGCGGCTTTGTTTCCCGGCCTGCGCGCCTCTCGTCCTGCCGCTTTTTTCTTGGCCTGCGCTGCCTGCTTGCCGTGTTTCTTGCGCGTATTTTCTCCTATCTTTCGCCCTTTTCTGCCTGACTTTTGCCTCTCAAAATTCTTTTCATTTGTCGCTCAGGCCGCGACGGGCCTCTACTTTCTTCCGAAAAGAA
>CAKNKY010000084.1 GCA_930987725.1 uncultured Anaeromassilibacillus sp.
CGCCTCCCTAAAAATCTGAAATTTCTACTTGACTTTTATTAGCAGGTCTTTCACCAGCAGTTTACCGCGTCGCTATTTCCGAAATGTTTCCGACTTCACGAACCGTACAGCGAATCCTGTGTGACACTGATGGCGCCGATCGCAAAATTGCCTTTCTGCACACTGCAGTACAAATAAATCTGCCCGCTTGCCGACCACTCCGCTGCCGTATCCTGGTTTGAATCAGCCACATCGAAAGGCTGCCAGTCCGTCAGAGTATCGAGTCCGAGATAGGAACGGTAGGCGTCCAGCGCCGCCACTACATCCACGCCGGACGCCGAAAGCATTACGGAATAATTCGTCACAAGCCCACAGGAGTCAAGCCACTGCGCTTCGCACCGCCATCCGCTCTGCACTCCATCGCCATACTTCCACCCTTGACATACGGCCTCTGAAACGCCGTCCTGGCCGCACTGAAGCGCCTCGCGTGTTTCCGTGAGCATGGACACAACCCGCTCTGCCAGCGCATCCGGAAGGACGCCCGCATCGGCCAATGCCTGTGTTTTTTGCATCAGTGTTCCGGCGGTTTCGGCCGGGTCGGCAGATGTATCCGCCACACTGATTTCCGTCCCGGACAAGAGCCGCTTGCGGAACAGTTCGTATGCTGCGGGAATCTTCCGTCCGCTACCGCTCATCGTACCGGATACGGCAGGACGCGCGACGGGCGTCGCGCACAGTCGGGAATCCTCCCACGTCGCCATCGCACAGGGAAGTGCGAGACTCGCCGCACACGCAAGCGCGGCAAGAGCTGTCATTATGGGTGCGTACTTCATGTCTCTGATTCACCGCCTTTTTCCATTGTGCAGGGCTCCAGCGTCATCCAAACGCAAGTTCCCTCATTCACACGGCTCTCGATGTGCAGCTCGCTTTTGTGCGCCGCCGCGATCAATTTGCACAGGGCAAGCCCGAGGCCGTTGCCGCCCTCACTGCGTGAACGCCCGCGGTCGACGCGGAAAAACGGTTCCGTCACACGCTCCAGCAGATCGGGCGGAATGCCGCGGCCTTTGTCCGAAACCCGCAGCAACCAGACGTCGCCCTGCCGCACGCATTGGATGCGGACCACTCCGTCCTTCGGGTGGGCTGACGCAGCATTGAGAACGAGATTGCGGATAAGGTCAGTCAGCAGAGAAACATTGATGCGCCCGGACGCCCCCTGCGGACACTCGGTCTCCAGCCGGACTGGCAGTTCCGGCAAGTCCGCGGCCGCCTGTTTCAGGACGGGAGGCAGGAGTGCAGGCGCGAGTTCCACTCCGCCCTCCTGCAGTTGCATCAACTGCATCAGCTGACGGCTGAGCGTTTCAAGCCGTGCAGATTCGCGGAAAATGTATCCGGCCGCCTTGCTCTGCTGTGCCGGAGACAGCTGCCCTTTTTCGAGCATGGACGCATATCCCAACATCGCCGTCATCGGTGTTTTGAGTTCGTGCGAAAATGCCGCAACAAAGCGCTTCTGACGTTCGCTCTCCTCGCGTAGCTCATCCATCTGACTGCCGATCGCATCTGCCATGCGGTTGAACCCCTCACCGATGCGCTGAACCTCGTCGCTTGTGGCAAACTCGACCCGTACGCCCAGATTTCCTGCCTCCAGTTCTCGGCTCGCCTGTTCCAGACGGCGCAGCGGCCCGGTCAGTCGACGAGATCCCGCCACGGCCACGATTGCCGCCGCCGCAATGACTGCAGCGCTCAGCACAAAATGCTGTCGCACTTGGCGGTCGCGCTCTCCGAACAGAGCCGTGACATCCCACGCCTCCGCAAGCCACAGCGGACGGCCCACACCCTGCAAAGGCGTTGCCATCATGACCCAGTCATGGCTGTCCACACGCAGAAACAACGCGCGTTCTTCTCCTGCATTGACCGCGGCGAGCATGTCTGCGTACGAGATCTCTCCAGGTAGATTGGAATAAAGGACTGTTCCCTCCGGCGACAGGAGCGCCATGCACGGCGGCTGTCCCACGCTGCTGCCAATCAGTTTTTCCGACGCGTTCAGAATATCTGAAACGCTCTGAGCACGCATGCCGCCGAGCTCCGTTTCCATTGAAAAATAGGTTCTCTGATGGCTCGCGGCATATCCTGTCAAAGCTGTCTGCAGGGCTGCGGCAAAGTTTCGGCTGATGTTCAGCGCACCGCCGATGCTCAGAGTCACGCACAGAAGCGTCACCGTCGAAAGCGCCAGTTTTGCTGAAAATTTCATGGGATTCCCTCCAGTCGGTAACCTATCCCCGGAACGCTGACAAGGCAGTGTTTCCATCCGAGTTTTCTGCGCAAACGGCTGATGTGGATATCAAGTGTGCGGGTGCTTTCGGGGCATTCGTCGCCCCAGATTTCTCCCAGCAGCACGTCACGGTACAAGGCGATTCCACGGTTGCGCACGAGCATCATCATCAGATTGAATTCACGCGGCGTCAGGCGGACCGGTTCGCCGTTTCTCGTGACTGTGCGGCGCGCCCGGTCGATTTCGACGCCCCAGACGGACAGTCCCGGCCCGAGACGGCCTGTGTGCCGCATCAGCCCGTCCACCCGTGCCAGAAGCTCTTCCGGCGCAAACGGTTTGGAAATGTAATCGTATGCGCCCGCACGCAGCCCGCGCACCCGGTCAGCCACATCGGTGCGGGCCGTGACGAATATGACCGGCGTTTCGGTTTCACCCATGTAATCCATCAGGGCAAAACCGTCTGCTCCCGGAAGCATGACGTCCAGAAGCACAAGGCTGAATCGGTTTTCATCAAGTAAATCGGCAGCCTCTTCCGCGCTCTGCACCTTTCTGCACGGATACCCGTGCGGAGACAGCGTCATTTCAATGAGATCGGCAATCGCGGGCTCGTCCTCTACAATCAAAACAGGTTCCATCACGCAAACCTCCTCTATGATATAATAGTATCACAATATTTCCAAAACGTTTCCGAGCAGCCCGCCATGTGCCTGTACGAAGAGAAATTCCCAACCTGGTCACTTCCCCTAATTTTGAGATTATCCTCTTCGGGTAAATTGACCGTTTTGGCCACTACGCTTGTAAAAACCCGCAACTTCGCCTTCGCCGAAAACTCCTCTATCATTATATACTTCATCCCAATCGAAATCGAATGCGGTACCCATCGTCACACTGTGTCCGTTTTTGGCATATTCTAGAGCGTTTTTTTAAAGTAATGGTAACGGTATGCTCAAGACGTTGAGGTAAAATATAGAAGAATGGCCGCAAAGTCGATTTCCAATTTCTTTCTTAGGTTTTTAATATGAGTATCAACAACACGCTCGCCCCCAAGAAAATCATATTTCCAAAGGCGATCCAGAAAATTTTGGCGGATAAGAAAGCGCCCTTGATTCAAAATTAATTCCCGCAAGACTTCAAATTCCCGCTGTGTCAATTCGTGGGACTTGCCGTTTACAAAAGCAGAACACTGGTTACCGTTCCTGTTCACTCTTTTTCTTTTGAAGAGTCTGCTGCTCCTTCTGCGCCTGTCGCATCATTCTCCGTACTACCTGCCGCTCTATATCTTCATGCAGCATCCGGGAAACTGCTTTTTTGCTGTCAAACATCAAAAGCGAGCTGTACTTCTCGCCGTAAACTTGCTGTGCCCGGTTCTCCGCTTCCTGCTCCTTGCTGGGGCGGATGGCCTGTTTTGTTTTGTAGAGCTGCACCGGGTCGAAGCCCTGGGCCTGCTCCCGAAGCCCGACATACTCGTTCAGGGCAGCGTCCAACTCAGCGGAATATTTCTGTTCCTGTTCTTCCAACCGTTTCAAACTCCGCTCCATGGCAGCAATGTCTTTGGGGAATTGTTCGGCGGCATCTTCCTCGGTATATGCCAGCGATGCCAGAAGCAGATTTTTCTCCGAACGCAGTTCCTCCAAATCCTCCGTCAGAGCCGCAATCTTAGCCGCCAGTTCCCGGTGCCGGAACACATGAACCGCAGAGAGCGCCTTTTTCTCGGAAAGCAGACTGCGGCGATCCTTCGTCTTATCCCGAATGTCCTTTGCCAGCTGATTGTACTGTGTGAGGGCAGGGCGCAGCGTATTCAGCGAGGTGTTCAGGCGTTCCTTGCCCTTGCGGAGATACCCAAGCTGATAGCAAAACAGCAGCAGATTTTTTCGCAGATTTTCCATGGCCTCGGCGAGCGCCGGAAGGGTGTTCTTGACTGCCTGCGCCAGCTTTTTGACCTGTTCCCTCAACTCCCGGAGCAGGGCATTGTCCGCCTTGATCTGCCGGTTCAGTTCGCACCGGTCAGAGATAATACCCTTTTTCTCCATGGCTCTGGCAACCACGCCCTCATGAACCGTAGGCTGCTCCAGCAGGCCACGTTCGGCATGGCTGCGGTGGTCGATGCGTTCTTCGTGCCCGGTGCGCTCCAGATAGTGGTTTGCCACATCCGCCCATGCAGCCCGCCACAAAACAAGCTGCTCGTCGCTGTTCCAGCGTTCCGTGATGGGATTTTGCCTGCCATATTTGGTGCTTTTAGGATATTTGGATACCCGTTCATAGCCCTGCGCCTGCGCTGCGGACGGGGCCATATACACCTTCTTTTTGCCCACTTTGTACTGGTACTGTTTCTCCCAGCCGTCGGCCTGTGCCTGTTTGAACTCAGCGGCGGTAAAGCCCCGTTCTTCGCCGTCTTTGACGCAGAGATATTCTTTCTCGGTCTTGTACTGCCATTTTCCCTTTTCATCCAGCGGGC
>CAKNKY010000085.1 GCA_930987725.1 uncultured Anaeromassilibacillus sp.
TTCTTTTCGGAAGAAAGTAGAGGCCCGTCGCGGCCTGAGCGACAAATGAAAAGAGTTTTGAGAGGAAAAAGTTAGGCAGGAAAAGGTGAAAAACAAAAGAGAAAACCCGTGCGAACAACGCAAAACGGGAAAACAGGCAATGGGCACAAAAATCCGCACAAAACCGGCAGGGCACAGCAAGACCCGCAAGCCGGGAACAAGGCAGCAGCAAGCAAAAAAGAGGAAACCCGCCAGGCCGCGCTCTTTGCGCAGACCCGGCGGGTTCCTCCGGTTTTTTCAGGTATGTGATGGGAGCTTATGAGTAAATTTCAAGAAACACCGCGCCGTTACGCGATGGTGGCCACCGCCACAGGCTGGGCTTCGCCGTTGATGTAGAAGCCGCAGCCGTCGCCGGCCTGGCCCACAGCGTGGACCTTGTAGAAGTAATCATTGCCTTCCTGGCCCGCATACTCCACGGTGAAGCTTGCGGAACCGGCCGCGAACGACGGACGCGCAGCCGCCGTCAGGCGGAACTGATACGTGCCGCCCTGCGCCACGGTGAACGGGTGCGTCGTGTCCGACACAACGCCGGAGGCGGAGCCGCCCACCGTCGCCGTCAGCAGGTACTTGCCGTCCACGGAGACGGCGGCCGTGCTGCCCGGCGTGCCGGCGCACGTGATGACATAGAAGTAATCCCTGCCATTCTGGCTTGCCAGCGTCACGGTGAAGTTCGAGTTGTTCACCGTGAGAACAGGCGTGTGCCCATCCAGGCTCGTGATGCGGAACTGATAGCGCCCGTCCACGGTGAGATCCGCGTTCGTGTCGCTCTCAAAGCCCGTCACGGAAGGCGTGCCGCCCTCGTCCGCCACCGGCAGTCTCGTGCCGATGCCGCCCGTGCTGCCGGAGTTGGAGGAACTGCTGCGTCTGCTGAAGGTGTAGGTGACGCTTCCATCCCCTTTTTCCACCGTTGTCATTTTGTAACCGCGGCCGGCAGAGATGGAGGCCACGCCTGTTTCTTCTTTTACAGTGAAGGTGATGATGTTACGCACCGTGGCTTTGCCGTCTTGCTTTACCACAATGTAGCCATCTTTCGGCACGTTGTCAACGGCCTGCTGCAGTGTCATATAACCGGTGCCTGTCTGACCTTCGGTTTCAGCACTCGCATACACACGGGCTACAGCCGGATCTGTACCGTACACGGTGAAGTCGCTGAACCCGTTCGGGTTGGTGAAGGTGAGAACATTGTTTGCAACCTGGCCGTCATACAGATACTGCGTGTTGTCCCCTTTCGTGTGCACCACGTAGGCAGTGGTGACATCCGAAAAAGCAGACGGAAGCTGGATTGTCATTTCAACGGTATCCGTAATGTCCAGCTCCTTGGGATCTCCCACCACAACGGCATTCGGAGTGTCTTCTGCTTCCTGTTCTCCCTGAATAACCAGATTGTCTGAATCCTTCACATCTTTGGTGGAAGCCACCACGCGGCTCATGGGAGTAATATCAAACGTAAGAGTCGTTTCCTCCGGCTTATACTCTGTAGGTGTAATGTTCAGATAAGCCTGAACAAAGAGCGTAACGTCCTCGGCCTTTACAGTGCTCTCCAGTTGAGTATTCAGAGCCTGAACTGCATCAGCCACAATTGTGCTGTCTTTTTTCACTTCTTCAAGGGCATCCTTGCTTTGTTCCTGCATCACATCAGAACTAACCTCTACAGATTCTGCCGCGGCGACAACATCTTTCTGCTGATCCTCAGTCAAATGGGAAAGTTGACTGTCATCCACGCTCGGATCTGCGACTTCAGCAACAGCTTCCGCTTCCCCAACTGGTTCAGCTTTCTGAATCAGATAGGGGTAATTGGCATCACCGCTGTTGACAACGACACACCCGTTGGCAATGTAGGACGCATCAGGCTGTTTGCTGAACATGCCACCGGTGATAACGGTTTTTACATGGCCGCTATACGTTCCATATCCTTCTGCGGGAGAAGAAACTCCAACCTCTTTCAGATTAAGAACCTGATAAGCTTTCCGGCTTTCTGCCGTGGTCAAAAGCTTCGCTTCACCGGAAATTGTAATGCTGGATTCCTGTTCTACTTTACCAAGATCGTAAATGGTAATGGCGCCGCCCTTGTCGTTTTCGCAGGTAAAGGTACCGCCGGTGATGTTCAGATTCAGGGAATTGCCGTATTTATCATTCTTCGAAATGTACGTACCGTTAAACACATACAGAGCATCCGGAAGCCACGCATTCCCCGAATAATTATAAAACTTGTCAATGGGATCGATGTTATCTGTGATGGCATTGATGGTGCCGCCCGAAATATTCACCTGGCCCATGCGCAGGGAAATACCGCCGTTCAGGGTGCCACCGGTAATGGTAAGGTTCACCTGGCCCGGCATGTAGATGGCAGGACCGCTTTCTGCTGTCAGGATACCTCCGTTCACGGTAAAGTTCATGTCGCCCGTCGTATTGTTGCCGCTAAGCGGGGCATAGGTGGAAGAAATTTCTCCTCCGTTCACCGTAACAGAGCCGTTTTCCGAGACATAAATGCCATACCCGTTAGTAGTATTGTTCACGGAAATCTTACCATTCTCCAGAATCAGGGAACCTCCTTCTACAGAAAGAGGAGTAGTGGCTTCGATAGCTCCCTGCACGCCAGAGTCGTCAATGGTAAACTCACCCGATTTCAGTACCTGAATGGGATTGGCACCAGCAGTGATCGTTTTCCCATTCAAATCAAGCGTGACTGCTTTGTCAATGGCTATGGCCGAACTCAGCTGCGCATCATTGACCATGGTGATGGTATCGCCATCGTCCGCCGCATCGACGGCTGCTGCCAAAGAGGAATAGGAGCTGTTGCCAATGGAAGCAACCGCATCTTCATCCGGAATGTTGCCTTCGGCAACCACATAATACCCGTTCTCCGCATCGCCAAGCAGAGTGCACCCATCAGCAACATACTCGCTCACATTGTCGGTAAACGTGCCGCCGGTGATGGAAACTTTGGCGGTCGTTTCGCCGTTTACATCATTGTTATTGACGCTGATGTCACCATCGTAGTTTCCCTGCTCGCCCTGGATGTTCAAGGTTACTTGTCTCTCTGCATCGTTCATCTGATACAGATAAATCGCAGGGTAACTATCCTTGGCAGATCCCTCCATCTTCACCGTGGTATTCTCCAGCGTCACTTCAGTGGGGTAGCGATAAGAAGAACTGTCATTACTCTTGCTCTTATCGCCCAGCGTCAGTGCAGCGAGATTAACTGTGTTGCCGCTGCCCCACGGTTTCCCATCAAAATAGTTTGCGAGTGAACCATCATCCATTGTATTGGTGATTGTACTGTTCTTGATAATGGCCGTGCCGCCGCGGATGAACATGCCGTGCATATAACCATTGACTTTGCAGGTGTCCATCTCCAGCGTGCCGGGTACGTTGAGGTACATAGCGGTTCCGGCAGCGCCTTCGTCTGAGCTGGCATTGAATATAGAGTTGCTAAGCGTAATCTTAACAAGATAGTTGTCCACTGCACCCGCATTTGTACCGAGGCAGTATCCCTCCGTGTTGAGCGTGCAATTCTCCACGGTGACGGTGGCAGCATCTCCTCGGGGGAACAGTCCTGTTCCATCAGTTGTGTAATTCACATTATTCAACTCAACAGAACTCTCTGTCGTAACAGTGATTGCAGCAGTATTAACGCTGGAAAATCCTGTCATATTCAGCGTACCTTTTTCACTGGTACTCTGAATGGTTAATTTAGCACTGTCTGAAATGGTGATATCTGCACCGCCGGTGGAACTCAGCTTATGGCCCATCAGATCAATGGTGAGTTCCTCCCCATTGCTCAATGTGAAGGCGGTGAAGGTTGCGTCCTTTGTTAGGGTTATAGTATCGCCGGCGTTCATTGCTGCATCCAAAGTGGAATACAAATTTTCGCCCACTTGGAAAGCGCTGTCCACTGTTCCGCCTGCCTCGTCCTCCGCCGCAAAAGCGCCGGTGGGGATCATGGTGAGGAGCATGAAGCACACAAGCAGCAGACTCCATATGCGCACTCTGGCTTTTTGCATAGTACTTCCTCCATTTCCAAAGTGATAAGCTTTCCTGGATCTTCGATCTTCCCTGAAAAAACCTGATTCCCCTTTCTTCCCAAAATCTCGCATGGCACCACATAACCACATAATAGACATTATGTTGTGCGGCGCCATGCGGAGAGAAGGAGCCGCCGCTCTCAACAGCTAGCTCTTATTCCGTATTATAGCAGTTCTATCAGAAAATTTCATTATCACATGATAATAACAAAGGAAATTTCAAAGATTTTTTTAACATTTTTCCAGAAAAATATAACAGAAATAGGAAATCATGCAAGAAACCCGGGCCGGAGAGGCAGCCGCTGCCCTCCCCAGCCTGGGTTTCTCCTGTTTTCCCGCCGTTCCCCTCGCTTTCTTTCGCCAGATTCACCACATAATGTCTATTATGTTGTGCGGTTTTTTGTGTCCGGAAAACGGTGGAGCGTG
>CAKNKY010000086.1 GCA_930987725.1 uncultured Anaeromassilibacillus sp.
CACCGCAGGTGCGAGGCTGGGCCAAGGAACCAACGGGGCGCACCGCTTTGCGGGCAGCCGACGCACCACAGGCTGCATCGCGGGTGACGCGCCCGCCGACACAAACAGCCCTGCGCCGGGACGGCGCGTGCGCGTTGTGCCCACCGCAGGTGCAGGTGAGAGGAGATGTTAGGGTATGAGAGAAGATATCTGCACCATTCCAATCAATGAATTGTTTGAACCGAAGAAAGGCTGCCCGATCTGCCGCATGGTGGACATGCTGGAAGGGCGGCTGGCGGAATACATCACGGGCGCGGCGATGATGGAGCCGGACGTGCGCATCGAGACAAACCGGCTGGGTTTCTGCGAGCGCCATTTTGCGCAGATCCACGACGTGGGAAGCCGCCTTTCGATCGCGCTCATCCTGGAAAGCCATCTCAAGGAGGTGGAGGAACGCGCCTTCGCGGAAGAGGCCGCGCCGAAGCGCAAGCTGTTCGGCTCCCACGGCGGCGGGGAGGAGGAGCACGGCACGTGCTTCATCTGTGAAAACCTGGAACGCAACCGCGACCACCTCGTGGAGATCCTGCTGAACTTGTGGACGAAGGAGGAGGAATTCCGCCGCCTGTTCGGCGAGCAGGAATACTTCTGCCTGCCGCACGCAAAGCTGCTGATCCGCGCGGCGGCGGCCCGCCTGCCGAAGAAAACGGCGGCCCCCTTCTGCGAGGAGGTGCGCCGCCTTTCGCTCTCCTACCTGCAGACGGTGGAGAGCGACGTGACGCACTTCTGCCGCATGTTTGACTACCGCAACAAGGACGGCGACTGGGGCAACTCGAAGGACGCCATCGAGCGGGCCATCGCTTACCTCACGGGCCGGCTCTATACGCCGGCGGCAAACGGGGAGGAAAAGGCTTGACAGCGTGGCCCCAGCCCTTTGACCTGGCCGCCACGCTCACCTGCGGCCAGTGCTTCCGCTGGAAGCGCAACGCGGACGGCTCGTTTTCCGGCGTGGCGGGCGGGCGCATGCTGACTGTTTCCCCGCAGTCGCCGGGGGATGCGCTCGGCGATCCCTTCTGGCGGCGGTATTTCGACCTCGAAAGCGACTATGCCGCCATCTGCGCCGGGCTGGCCGCGCAGAGCCCCGTGCTGGCCGCCGCCCTCGCGGAAACGCCGGGGGTGCGCATCCTGCGGCAGGATCCCTGGGAAGCGCTGTGCACCTTTATTCTTTCACAGAACAATAATATCCCGCGGATCACAGGGATTGTGGAGCGGCTGTGCGCCTGCTTCGGGGACCCGCTGCCGGGCGGCGGCCGCTCGTTCCCGGGGCCGGAGCGGCTGGCCGCGTGCTCCGTGGAGGATCTGGCCCCGCTGCGGTGCGGTTTCCGTGCGTCCTATGTGCTGGACGCAGCGCGGCGCGTGGCAGGCGGCCTTTCGCTCGAGGAGATCGGCCGGCTTCCGCTTGCGCAGGCGCGGGAAGCGCTGCGCCAGATCCGCGGCGTGGGACCGAAGGTGGCGGAATGCGCCCTGCTTTACGGCCTGCACCGGCTTGACGCCTTCCCCGTGGACGTGTGGATGAACCGGGCCATGGCTTCATTCTTCCCGGGCGTGCAGCCGGAAACGTTCGGCCCTTACGCGGGAGTGGCGCAGCAGGCGCTGTTTGTTTACAGCCGGAACCACCCGGACCAGGTGCGGGAACCGGCGCGGCGCGCTGCCAAAAGCCGAAAAAGGTGAAAATATTTTTGAAAACAGCTTTTCTAACGAACAAAAATGCAGTATAATAAACATAGATCCCAACATGATGCTATAGAATAGGAGCGTGACCCCCATGCCGTTGGTCAATACGAAGGAAATGTTCAAAAAGGCTTATGAAGGCGGCTATGCCATTGGCGCTTTCAATGTGAACAACATGGAAATCGTGCAGGGCATTACGGAAGCCTGCCAGGAGCTGAAAGCCCCTGTGATCCTGCAGGTCTCCGCCGGCGCCCGCAAGTACGCCAACCACACCTACCTGGTGAAGCTGGTGGAAGCGGCCGTGAAGGAAAACCCGAACATCCCGATCGCGCTGCACCTGGATCACGGCGCAAGCTTTGAAATCTGCAAGGACTGCATCGACGGCGGTTTCACCTCCGTTATGTTCGACGGTTCCTCCAAGCCCTATGAGGAGAACGTGGAGGAAGCCCGCCGCGTGGCCGAATACGCCCACAAGTACAACGTCACCGTGGAAGCCGAGCTGGGCAAACTGGCCGGCATCGAGGACGACGTGAAGGTGGAGGACGACAAGGCCCAGTTCACCGATCCCGACGAAGTGCAGGATTTTGTGACCCGCACCGGCGTGGACTCCCTGGCCATCGCCATCGGCACCAGCCACGGCGCTTACAAGTTCAAGCCCGGCCAGAAACCGCAGCTCCGCCTGGACATCCTGCAGGAGGTTTCCAACCGCCTGCCCGGTTTCCCGATCGTGCTGCACGGCGCTTCCTCCGTCGTCCCGGAGTTCGTGGAGATGGTGAACCAGTACGGCGGCAAGATGCCCGACGCCATCGGCATCCCGGAAGAGATGCTGCGCGAGGCCGCGAAGATGGCCGTGTGCAAGATCAACATCGACTCCGACATCCGTCTTGCCATGACCGCGACGATCCGCAAGTATCTGGCGGAGCATCCCTCCGACTTTGATCCCCGCGCTTACCTGGCTCCGGCCCGCACGGCTGTGAAAGACATGGTTGCGCACAAGATCAACGTGGTGCTCGGCTGCGCCGGCAAGGCGTAATCTGCCCTTCAGACTATGTTCCGGACCTCGGTCCATTTTTTGGGATAGTTCGTTGCAAGGAAAAGGCCGTCCGCTTTGGAAGCGGGCGGCCTTTTCCGCGTTTTTGCGCCTTTGCAACTTTTTCTTTCCTTCTCCCGTCTTTTTTTGTATAATGAAAGCAAAGCACAGCCCGACCAAACCAGAAAAGGAGACCTGTTTATGTGGACGAGAGCCCTGCTGAAAGACAACGCAAAGTACGCCATGCGCGGGCGGTTCGGCAAATGCCTGCTGGCCTCGCTGGCGGTGGACGCCATTCCGTTTCTCTATTCGCTCATTCTCACCATCGCGATGTTTGTCATTTTTCTGCCGCTGTATTTCGGCGTGCTGCAGAACCCTTCCTATTATGAGACGCAGCGCGGCGCGTGGGAGCTGCTCGCGCAGATCAACAACTTCTATTCGCGCTTTAACACGGCGCAGCTGCTCAACCTGGCGCTCTCGGTGTTTGTGGTGCTGCCGCTCACCGTGAGCTCGGCGCGCTTCTTTGTGCACAACCGCTTCGGCCACGTGGATCTGAATCTGGTGAAAACGGGGTTCACGGCGAACTACGGCAACACCCTGGGCGCCATGTTCACCACGCGCCTGTTCATCGCGCTGTGGAGCCTGCTGTTCACCATCCCGGGCATCTATAAATCGTATCAGTACTGCATGGTGCCGTATCTGCTCTCGGACAACCCCTCGCTCTCCGGCAGCCGCGCTCGGGAGATCAGCCGCATGATGACGGACGGCGAGAAGGGCCGGATCTTCGTGCTCGATCTCTCCTTCCTGGGCTGGTTCCTGCTGGGCTCGCTGACGTTCGGCATCGGCTCGCTGTTTGTGAATGTCTATTACCGCGCCACGATGGCGGAGCTCTACGTCTGCCTGCGCGGCAACGCGCTGCAGCGCGGTTATGTGACGCCCGCGGAGCTCAACCTCGCGCCTCCCCACCTGCGGTGAGCAAGACGCGCACCGTGTCTCTTTCCTCCCCGTGTCTCGCACGCCCGCGGCTGTTTCCGGGTGCAGGCCCACGCACGGCTCCTGCACCTGCGGTGAGCAAATCGCGCACGCGCCGTCCCGGCGCAGGGCCATCTGCGCAGGCGGCCTCGTCACCCGCGATGCAGCTTGTGGTGCAGCGGCCGCCCGCAAAGCGGTCCGCCCCGCTTGTGCCTTCACCCGGCCTCGCACGCACGCGGTTTATTCCGGGTGCGTGCGTGCCTCCGGGCTTCTGTTTTCCCAAGCAGGCAGAAAGCCCGCGCCTGCGGCGGGCAAGCCGCACACCTGCGGTGAGCAATTCGCGCACCGGGTTTGTTTCCTCTCCGCGTCTCGCACGCACGCGCACCTGCGGTGGGCAAGACGCGCACCGTGTTTGTGTCTGCATTTGAGCCGCGCACGCACGCGGTTCTTTCCGGGTGCGTGCCCGCGCTGAGCTCCTGTTTTCCCGGGCAGGGAAAAGCTCCGGCGCGTCCCCAACGCACAGAAACGCCCGAAAAGCTGAGCTCTGCTCCTTGGCTTTTCGGGCGTTTCCCTTATCAGCCGGCGGTTTGCGGCCCGAAGGGCCGCTAAGCCGGCCAGCAGCCAGAAAAAGGGGGAGATCGGCGAAAGGGCGCAGGCGTTCTCCTTACGCACAGAAACGCTTGAAAAGCTGAGCTTTGCTCCTTGGCTTTTCAAGCGTTTC
>CAKNKY010000087.1 GCA_930987725.1 uncultured Anaeromassilibacillus sp.
TGTGGAAGTGCAGTAATGCATGTAGCTTGGCAGTACTAATAGGCCGAGGGCTTGATCATACTTTTTGGTTTCAGGATTTTGTTCGCATCCCTGCTTCCCTTCAAATCTTTATCCGGTTTTGAGAGTGCACAGGGAAAACGGCGTGGAAAACTCCACGCCGTTTTTGTTTTCTTTGATAGCCGCATCGTCTGCCGCCGTGCGCTGTATCCGAACATGGCCCGGGAAATACTGTGGCCGGTGATACGGCCCAATGCATTTTACCGGGCTAAGGATGCAGGCAAAACCGATGAAAAAGCGGGTAAAACCGGCGGAAAAATGTTCTGCGGCGTCTCTCTATCCGTGAAATCTCTTCGGGGAAAAGGGGCGCCGCCTGTCCGCAGAATTCCTTTGGGAAAAAGCGGCGTGCTTGATTTCTCCGGGGATATTTGCGCTCCCGGCGTTGAGTGGGCATGAAAAACGGCCTGCCCGCATCCGATTTTGATGATTTTCCAGACAAAGCACAGGGATATAGCGGCCGATCATCCGATTTAGCGGTTTGATTGGCCTATCAAGCGGGAGAGGGGGTGGTTGCTGGGGTGGGGCCGCCTGGCGTCAAGGGGTTTGATCGGTCAGCTCAATCTTTCCGTGCTCCTTCTCATAGTCCGCGATCGCGCGGCGCATGAGCTGGATGATTTGGCTGTTGGCGGATCTCCCCTCATACGCGCAGACATAGCGGAATTTCAGAAGCGTTTCGGCATCCACGCGCAGCCCGAAGTGCTTTTCGTTCTCATATTTCATGGGATGGATCCCTCCTATAGCGTTGCTATGATTTTATTTTAGAGTTATATCTTGCATCTGTGTTTGTTTGAGTTTATAATAGAGTTATAGTAGATCCGATATTTAAGAGGGGGCAGAGCATGGAAGGGAAAACCTGTTGTGTGACCGGCCACCGAACGATCCCCAAGTCGGAGCTGGAGAGAGTGCGCGAGGAGCTGGAGCGGGAGATCCGCATCGCCGTTGCGGAGGGCTATACGCATTTTATCAGCGGATTTGCGGAGGGCGCCGATCTGCTCTTTGCCGACATCGTGCTGCGGCTGAAACAGGAATCCCCCTATCTCACGCTGGAGGCTGCGCTGCCGTATGCTCTGCGCGTGCGCACGAACGACCGCGAGTTTCACCGGCTGTTTTCGCGCTGTGATAAGGTGACGGTGCTGGCGCCGTGCTACTATGCCGGGTGCTACGGCAAGCGCAACCGCTATATGGTGGACGCTTCCCAGCGCGTGATTGCCGTTTATGACGGGAGGAAGACGGGCGGCACGGCTTCCACGCTGCGCTACGCAATCGGGAAGGAGATCCGCGTGGTGTATTCTGGCGAGCCGGAGCAAAAAACGGACATTCAAAAAAATTTCCGGGAAATTTGAAAAAAAGACTTGCATTTCCCAAAAGAGTGTGATATTATAATCAAGTCGCCGGGAGAGACGGTGAAAAACAAAATAGTTGGTGTTGATGACGGTGAGGGTCCACCCGTTCCCATTCCGAACACGGAAGTTAAGCTCACTCGTGCCGACGATACTTGGCTGGAAGCGGCCCGGAACAATAGGAAGATGCCAACATTGAAAGCAGCCACCCAATAGGGTGGTTGTTTTTTTATTTTTAACACGGATTTCTGCTTGCCTTTTGCCGGAGAAACGGGTATAATAAATTTTACCGATTTAAAGCATAAAGGAATGAAAGCAGGAGGGGCTTTTTTATGATTATCCTGATGAAAACGGGAAGCACCCAGCAGGACATTGACGCGGTTGTCTCGCTGCTGAAGGAGCGCGGCCTGGGGGCGAATCTTTCCACCGGCTCGCAGGCCACCGTGATAGGCGTGCTGGGCGACAAGACAAAGCTGGAGGGCGCGAACCTGGAGCTCATGGAAGGCGTGGAGAAGTGCGTGCCCATCATGCACTCCTATAAGCTCGCGAGCCGTGAGATGACGCCGGAAGGCCGCACCGTAAACGTGGGCGGCGTGGTGATTGGCGGGAAGAAGCTCGTCATGATGGCGGGCCCCTGCGCCGTGGAGAGCGAGGAGCAGGTGCGCGAGGCCGCGCTGGGTGTGAAGGAGGCGGGCGCGCAGTTCCTGCGGGGCGGCGCCTACAAGCCGCGTACGTCGCCCTATGCTTTCCAGGGGCTTGAGGACGAGGGCTACCGCATCCTGCGCCGTGTGGGCGACGAGACGGGCCTGAAGGTTATCAGCGAGATTGTGTCGCATGACGAGATCGATGTGGCGTGCAAATACTGCGACATGCTGCAGATCGGCGCGCGCAACATGCAGAATTTCCGCCTCCTGCGTGAGGTGGGACGTTCCGGAAAGCCGGTGCTGCTCAAGCGCGGCGTGGCCTCCACAATTGAGGAGTGGCTCGACGCGGCCGAGTATATCATGAGCGAGGGAAATTACAACGTCGTGCTGTGCGAGCGCGGCGTCCGCACCTTCGAGACGGCCACGCGCAACACGCTGGACGTCTCCGCCGTACCGGTGGTGCGGGAGCGCAGTTGCCTGCCGATCCTCATCGATCCCTCGCACGCGGCGGGCAAAGCCGCCTATGTGGCGCCGCTGGCTCTGGCCGGTGTGGCCGCCGGGGCGGACGGCCTCATCGTGGAGGTGCACCCCAACCCGCGCACAGCCCGCAGCGACGCCGCCCAGCAGCTCACCGTGCCGGCCTACAAGGAGCTTGTGGAGAAGGTGTCTGCCGTGGCCGCGGCGGTGGGGCGCGAATTGTAAACTGAATAATAAAAATAAGTTGACAATCAGAATGACCTCCGGTATGATGGATGTATCATCCATATGCCGGAGGTTTTGTGAATGAAGACAAAGGAATTGACCGTCACCGCGCTTTGCTGCGCGCTCACGGCCGTGCTCGCGCCGCTCACGGTGACGCTGCCGTTTACGCTGATCCCATTCTCGCTTTCGCTGTTGCCGATTTTCCTCACGGGGGCGCTTCTGCCGAAACGGCACGCGTTCCTGGCCGTTCTGCTCTATGTTGTGCTGGGCATGGCGGGGCTGCCGGTGTTCAGCGGCTTTGCGGCGGGCGTGGGCGTGCTGGCCGGGCCCACGGGCGGCTTTATCGTGGGTTATCCGTTTACGGCGCTTCTCGTTTCCGTGGCGGTGGAGCACCGCTTTTCCCTGCTGCGCTATGCGGTTGGCGCGGCGGCCGGTCTGGCGGTGTGTTACGCATGCGGCTCCGTGTGGTATGCCGTTTCGGCGGGCGTGCCGTATTTGCAGTCACTGCTGGCCACGGTGGTTCCCTTTGTGGGCTGGGATGCGCTCAAGGCGGTGCTGGCCGGGTCGCTGGCGGCGGCATTGCGCGTTGTGCTGAAGAAGACAGGCATGCAGGTAACGGCCGGCTGAGGCGCCCACCCGGCCGAACAGTAAAGTTTTTGGTCAAGCTTTTTTCAAAAAGCTTGCAGGGCGCGGTGTGCCAGTGGCACACGAATTAGCGCCGGTCTCATCTCCCGATTCGGTCGGTGCTTCCTGTTTGCCACTGGCAAACCGCACCCGAGCCGGCAGGCGAGACTGCGGGGGCGGCGCCCCCTTTTGTGCAGCGCTGCGCGCTGCATTGTGCGCAATGCGCAGTCAAAAAAACCGTGCCAGCCAAAAACAGCGAAGCGATTTTTTGGCGGCCCCGGTTCACATGGCCCCTCCGGGCAGGCAAAAGAGCGAACGCGAATTTTGCCTGTTCGGAGGGGGTTTCTGCGCCCGGCGCGCCGCGCCATGTGCCGGGCTGGCCGTTCTTGCGCGGCCTGCCGCTGTTATGTTGGCTTTTGTGCCCGGTGTCCCGGCGTTTTTTCCGCAAGCGCTGCATACGCGCGGGGATTCTTTGGCACCGTCTGTCCTGTTTGCCTGCCGTGCGCTTTGTGTGCGCAGTTCTGTTTTGTTTTGGCTGTCTGTTTGCCTGTTCCGTGTTGGTTGCACGCGCGTTTTTCTCTTATCTTTTATCTTTTGCCTTTTCCTGCCTAACTTCTTCCTCTCAAACTTCTTTTCATTTGTCGCTCAGGCCGCGACGGGGGTTTCCTTGCTTGTCCCCTCCCGCGGCTTTGTTCCCGGCCCGCGGGTCTTGTCATCTGCTGCTTTTTCGCGGGCTTTTGCACCCATTGCCTGTTTTTCCGTTCTGTGTTGTTCGCGCGGATTTTCTCTTTTGTTTTTCACCTTTTCCTGCCTAACTTCTTCCTCTCAAACTTCTT
>CAKNKY010000088.1 GCA_930987725.1 uncultured Anaeromassilibacillus sp.
GCGGCCCTTCGGGCCGCAAACCGCCGGCTGATAAGGGAAACGCCCGAAAAGCCAAAGGAGCAGAGCTCAGCTTTTCGGGCGTTTCTGTGCGTGGGGGTACGTTTAGCCTCACGTTTTTCTCATTTATGAAAGTTTGGTGCGGGCTTTCGCCCTGCCGCAGGAAACAGAAGCCAGGCCTTTTCCCTGCCCGGGAAAACAGAAGCTCAGCGCGGGCACGCACCCGGAAAGAACCGCGTGCGTGCGCGGTTCAAATGCAGACACAAACCCGGTGCGCGTCTTGCCCGCCGCAGGCGCGTGAATTGCTCACCGCAGGTGTGCTCGGCGCAGCCGCGGGCTTTCTCCCTGCCCGGGAAAACAGGAGCTCAGCGCGGGCACGCATCCGGAAAGAACCGCGTGCGTGCGCGGCTCAAATGCAGACACAAACACGGTGCGCGACTTGCCCACCGCAGGCGCGGGCTTTTGCCCTGCCCGGGAAAACAGAAGCCCGGCGTGGGCAAGCAGCTAGAAACAGCCGCGTGCGTGCGAGACACGGGGAAGAAAGAGACACGGTGCGCGATTTGCTCACCGCAGGCGCGCAGGCGCGGCGAATAGCTCTTGAGCATCGGTTCCCTATCTGCTATAATGGATAAGATAAGCCGCATCATGCGGCGGCCCCTGCGCGGGGCGCACGGAACAGACCAAGGAGGATGACAAAGAGATGAAGCTGGGGATCATTGGCCTTCCCAACGTGGGAAAGAGCACGCTGTTCAACGCGATTACAAACGCGGGTGCGCAGGCGGCAAACTACCCCTTCTGCACGATTGAACCGAATGTGGGCGTGGTGGCTGTGCCGGACAAGCGGCTCGACCGGCTGGCGGAGATGTACCACCCGGAAAAATACACGCCTGCCACCGTGGAGTTTGTGGACATTGCCGGGCTGGTGCGCGGCGCTTCGAAGGGCGAAGGCCTGGGGAATAAATTCCTCGCCAACATCCGCGAGGTGGATGCCATCGTCCACGTGGTGCGCTGCTTTGTGAACGACGACATCGTGCACGTGGAGGGCAGCATCGACCCGGCCCGCGACATCGAGACAATCAACCTCGAGCTCATCCTCTCCGACATGGAAGTGCTCGACCGCCGCATCGACAAAACGCAGAAGCTGCTCAAGGCAGACAAGAAATATCAGGAGGAGCTCGATTTCTTCCGCCGCGTGCGCGAGGCGCTCGACGCCGGGAAATCCGCCCGCACGGTGGAATGCACGCCGGAGGAGGCGGAGCTGCTCTCGAGCGTGTCGCTGCTCACGAACAAGCCCGTGATCTACGCCGCAAACATGAGCGACACCGATTTCAAGGGCGGCGTCGAGAACAATCCCTATTACGCGGCCGTAAAGCGCATTGCGGACGAGGAGCACGCCGCCGTGCTGCCCATCTGCGCCGAGATCGAGGCGGAGATCGCCGGCATGGAGCCGGAGGAAAAGGAACTTTTCCTCGCCGATATGGGATTGAACGAATCCGGCCTTGACCGCCTGATCAACGCCTGCTATTCCCTGCTCGGCCTGATTTCCTACCTGACCGCCGGCCAGCCGGAGGTGCGCGCCTGGACGATCAAGAAGGGCACGAAAGCGCCGCAGGCCGCGGGCAAGATTCACTCGGACTTTGAGCGCGGCTTCATCCGCGCTGAGGTCGTCTCGTTTGACGATCTCATGGCGTGCGGCTCCATGGCTGCCGCCCGCGAGAAGGGCCTTGTGCGCAGCGAGGGCAAGGACTACGTGATGCAGGACGGCGACATCGTGCTGTTCCGCTTCAACGTGTAATCCCTGCATGGACGAATCGCTCGCCTATGAAATCCTTTCCGCGGTGGAGGAGATCCCGCCGGGCTGTGTCGCCACTTACGGCCAGATTGCCCGGCTGATCGGCCGCGAGCGGAACGCCCGGCTGGTGGGCCGCGTCTGCCGCTATTCGCAGTTTTTCGGCAGCTATCCCTGCCACCGAGTCGTGGATCACAGCGGCCGCCTCGTCCCCGGCTGGCCGGAGCAGCGCGATCTTCTCCTCGGCGAGGGCGTGCCCTTCCGCGACGCATCGCACGTCGACCTGAGCCGCTGCCGCTGGCAGCCTTAGCCTTTCCCCCATGCTTTTTCAACCCCTGCGCGGTGCGCCGGGCCATTGCCCCGGCCTCCTGCGCGGGGTTTTTCTGTGTGCGCGGCCTTCGCTCCGGCCGCAAAGGAACGCAAACCGGCGCGGCCCGATAAAGCGAAATAAAAGTAAGAATTATTTTTATTTTTACTTGACAACGGCTCCGGGCCGTGGTATCATACAATCAAAGTTAAGAACAATTCTTGTTATTAAAGTTGAGGTGAGGATATGGAAAAACGGCAGAACTACAGCCGCAAGCGGGAAGCGATCCTGCAGGCTGTGCGCGGCACAACGCTGCATCCCTCCGCCGAGTGGGTGTATCGCGAGCTGAAGCCCGTTTTCCCTGATCTGAGCCTTGGCACGGTTTACCGGAACCTCGCACAGTTCAAGGCGGACGGCATGATCGTCAGCGTGGGCACGGTGAACGGGCAGGAACGGTTCGATGGCGCCACCCAGCCGCACTCCCATTTCGTGTGCGATAAATGCGGTTGTGTGCTCGACGTGGAGGGCGATTCCGTCGCCGACGCGTGCGAGGAGATCTCAGAGCGCTACGGGGTAAGCGCCGAGCGGTGCGACATTGTCTTCCGCGGGATCTGCGCCGCCTGCAAGGCGGAAACGGGTCGGAACGGCCGCAGCGCCTGACCACCCGGCCATAACAATCATTCAACAAAAAGGATGGAGGAATTACCCATGAAAAAGTTTGTTTGCTCGGTTTGCGGTTATGTGTTCGTCGGCGACGAGGCTCCGGAGTTCTGCCCGCAGTGCAAGGCGCCCCGCGAGAAGTTCGTGGAGCAGAAGGGCGAGATGAGCTGGGCTGCTGAGCATGTTGTCGGCGTAGCGCAGGGTGCTCCCGAGGACATCATGAACGATCTGCGCGCCAACTTCACGGGCGAGTGCACCGAGGTCGGCATGTATCTTGCCATGGCCCGCGTTGCCCATCGTGAGGGCTACCCGGAGATCGGCCTGTACTGGGAGAAGGCCGCTTATGAAGAGGCTGAGCATGCCGCGAAGTTTGCCGAGCTGCTGGGCGAAGTCGTGACTGACTCCACCAAGAAGAACCTCGAGATGCGTGTGGAGGCCGAGAACGGCGCCACCGCCGGCAAGACCGACCTGGCCAAGCGCGCCAAGGCCCTCAACCTCGACGCCATCCATGACACCGTTCACGAGATGGCCCGCGACGAGGCCCGCCACGGCAAGGCTTTCGCCGGCCTGCTCAAGAGATATTTCGGCGAATAAGTTTTCCCTCCGTTTTTACATGCAAAAGCCTCCCCGGTTTTCGCCGGGGAGGCTTTTTTGCACCTGCGCGCCTGCGCCGGGCAATTCGCGCACGCGCCGTCCCGGCGCAGGGCTGACTGCGCAGGCAGCCTCGTCACCCGCGCTGCAGCCTGTGGTGCGGCGGCCGCCCGCAAAGCGGTTCACCCTGTCATTTCCCTCCCCGCGCGGCTGCGCCGAGCAAGTCGCGCACCGTGTTTGTGCTTTCGCCCAGTCTCGCACGCCCGCGCGCCTGCGGCGAGCACACTTGCGGTGAGCAAGTCGCGCGCCGTGTCTCTTTCTTCCCCGTGTCTCGCACGCACGCGGTTGTTTTCGAGTGCGCGCCCGCGCACGGCTTCTGTTTTCCCAAACAAGCAGGGATCCCGTCTCCTGTTCTCTGCGGCGGGGAGGAAACCCGCCGGGCGAAAACCTGCGCCAAACTTCCATGAATACGCAAAACGTGGGGCCAAACGTACCCCCACGCACAGAAACGCCCGAAAAGCTGAGCTTTGCTCTTTGGCTTTTCGGGCGTTTCCCCGTCAGCCGGCGGTTTGCGGCCGAAAGGCCGCGTAAGCCGGCCAGCAGCGAGAAAGAGGGGGAGATCGGCCTCAGGGCGCAGGCGTCCCCCTTTGCACAGAAACGCTTGAAAAGCTGAGCTTTGCTCCTTGGCTTTTCGGGCGTTTCCCCGTCAGCCGGCGGTTTGCGGCCGAAAGGCCGCGTAAGCCGGCCAGCAGCGCGGAAGAAGGAAAGAACGGCCGCAGGGCACAGGCGTCCCCCTTCGCACAGAAACGCTTGAAAAGCTGAGCTTTGCTCCTTGGCT
>CAKNKY010000089.1 GCA_930987725.1 uncultured Anaeromassilibacillus sp.
TGTTCGTTTCCTCTCCGCGTCTCGCACGCCCGCGGCTGTCATTTTTTCGGGGCCTTCGCCCGGCTCCTGTGTTCCGGGCGGGGCAAAAGCTTTTTGCGCGGCTTCGCCGGGCTAGCCGCACCCGCGCCTCGGCTTCCCTGTGTTCATGATACTACAATCTTTTTTATTATACGGCCCGGCCGGCTTGTTTGTCAAATAAGCGCGCCCGCGGAACACGGCACAAAAAAGTACGCCCCCCGGCTGGGGAGCGTACCGAAAATCTGATATAAGGGAGCTATATGAGATTTATCTTCTGGCTGCAAAGCACTCGCTGCAGTACACCGGGCGATCCTCCCTGGGCTGGAAGGGAACCTTGCAGGGCTTGCCGCATTCGGCGCAGACAGCGTCGAACATCTCGCGGGTGCCGTTGCTCTCGCCTCTCGCGCTCTTGCGGGCAGCGCGGCAGGCCTTGCATCTCTGCGGCTCGTTCGTGAAGCCCTTCTCCGCGTAGAACTCCTGCTCACCGGCGGTGAACACGAACTCGGCGCCACATTCTTTGCAGATTAAAGTCTTGTCCTCGTACATTGGATGCTATACCTCGTTTACTTCAAATTACGCGCCTACTCCACCCGAGAAGGCACTGTACATACTATACGCGATCTTTGGCTATTTGTCAATAGGCCCAAAAAATAAAGTTACAGCCTACAAAAACCCGAAAAATCAGACGAAATTCACAGCCTTTTCCTATGTAATATGAGAATCTGTACGGAATCTTGTCTGTTTTTACCAGAAATGCGCAGGTTATCATTCTCATGGAGAATCAAAAAGAGAAAAGGTGCGCCGTGCTTGCATTTTCCGTGCCTTTCGGCTATCATGAAGGGCAGTGGCCGCATTGCTGCGGAAAGGGGGCAAGACCGATGAATCTGCCGAAGGACCCGATGATGCTGCTGAGCGTCGTGAACACAAAGCTGCGCGATGAATATCCCTCCCTGCGGGAGCTCTGCCGTTCGCTGAGCATCGACGAGAGCGAACTGTGCAGCCGCCTGGCCGGCATCGGCTATGAATACGACGGCGCGCTCAACCGCTTCGCCTGAGATTGCGGACCCCATGCGGGGAAAATCTTTTTCAACAGATAAAAAGCCGGGCGGTGGAAAAACCGCCCGGCTTTTGCTTTGCCATCCCGCGCCGCTCAGGCGCGGCCGGGGAAGAGCGATTCCCGCACCTGCGGGAAGGGGCGAAACGGCAGCGGCGGGGTTGCCGGCCGGCCCACCGGCTTTTCCATCCACACCATGTCATACCACCGGCCGAATTTGAACGCGCAGCGCTTCGCGTGGCCCCAGGCGGAGAAGCCGAGCGCGCGGTGAAAGCGCAGGCTGGCCGGGGTGAGGAAGGGATCGTCCCGCTCGCGCGGGCAGGCGATGCAGGCGTTCAGGCTCTGCACATGCTGTGCTTCCAGGCAGCGGGCCAGCTCCGCGTAAAGGCGCGCGCCCAGCCCCTGCCCGTGCACCTGCGGCGCCAGATAGAGGGAGCTCTCGGCCGCCCAGGCGTAGGCCGCGCGCGGGTGGAAGGGGGAAGCGTAGCAGTAACCCACAATCTCGCCGTTCCGCACGGCGGCCAGCCACGGGAACCGGGCGAGCGTGTGCGTCACACGGCCGGCAAATTCCTCCTGTGAGGGCGGTTCCAGCTCAAAGCTCACGGCCGTATTCCGGACATACGGCGCATAGATGGCCAGCATGGCCGGCGCGTCAGCCGGGGAAGCGGGCCGGATCAAAACGGAATCGGGCAAGGGAAACAACCTCCTTGTCAAAGCCTTCCCGCGCATACGCCCGCGCGGCCCCGCATATAGATGGGGCAAACGAGTGTTAGGAGGCGCTGCCAGTGAAGGGCATCGTAGAAGAGCGGGCGGTCGAGCTGGGCCGGTATATCCTTGCGAACAAGGCCACGGTGCGCCGCGCGGCGAAGCAGTTCGGCGTCAGCAAAAGCACGGTGCACAAGGATGTGGCGCAGCGCCTGCGCACCATCGATCCGCCTTTGTACCGGCAGGTCAAGCAGGTGCTGGAGGTGAACAAAGCGCAGCGCCACATCCGCGGCGGCATGGCCACGAGGGCGAAGTACCGGGGAGAAAAATAAAGGGCAAGAGCCGCCGCATGGCGCCAACGGCTTTGCGGCCCTCACCGCAGCACGCCGGAAACCTCCCGCAGAATCCGGGCGGGGCGTTCGCTCAGGAGCTCCCAGAACGGATCCGCACTCTGTTCACCGGAAAAATACGTACGGGCGCAAGCGGCGGCTTTTTGCAAATCCCGGGAACCCTCCAGCGCGTCATACGCCTCATCATATAGGCTCATATCCCGCCGCTGGGGCGACGGATCGTCTACCTCTACCTCAAACAGACGGAACGCCGCCTTCTCCTCCTCGCTCTCCTCCCCCCAGGCGGTTTCAAACAAGCGCCTGCCGTCCGCGAAGTCAGCAAAAAAGAAATGGCTTGTCAGGCGGCTGTACGCCGCCGGGAATTCAGTTTTCCGCACATGCTCGAACACGGCCTCAGCCGCCCATTTGGCATAGTCCGCCCACTCCCGCAGTCCGGATTTCCCCAGCACGGCATAAAGGTACGCTCCGTTCAGCACCATTCCGTAAAAGCAGTCCTCTCCGCGCTCCAGAGCCTCCAGAAATGGCGCGACCAACGGGCGGCTGCGCCGGTAATCCGGCGTCATCTCGTCGCCGGGCCGGAGCGTTTGACTGATGTGATAGAGCAGTATGGTTCTTCTCCCCTTTCCTTTGCCTGCGCGCGAAGCGCCCGGAAGACGGTTCCGCCTGATCCGGGCGCTTCCTGCGCGTTTTATTTACCGTTTCCGGGGACTTCCAGAATTGCGCCGCGGTTGCCGGAAGTGACGAGCGCCGCATAGCGGGCGAGGTAGCCGGTGGTGATGCGCGGGGCGCGCGGCTGCCATTTCGCACGGCGGGCCGTCAGTTCTTCGTCGGAGAGGCGGACGCTGATGCTGTGGTTCGGAATGTCAATCTCGATGATGTCGCCCTCTTCGACGAGCGCGATCGGGCCGCCCACGGCGGCTTCCGGGGAAACATGGCCGATGGCCGCGCCGCGCGTTGCGCCGGAGAAGCGGCCGTCTGTGATGAGGGCCACCGTGCTGCCCAGGCCGCGGCCCATGATGGCGGAGGTCGGGTTCAGCATCTCGCGCATGCCGGGGCCGCCCTTCGGGCCTTCGTAGCGGATGACCACGACGTCGCCGTCCTTGATCTTGCCGCCCATGATGGCTTCCATGGCGTCTTCCTCGCAGTCAAACACGCGGGCCGGGCCGGAATGGCACAGCATCTCGGGGGCGACGGCGGAGCGCTTCACCACGCAGGAATCGGGGGCCAGGTTGCCGCGCAGCACGGCGATGCCGCCCGTCTTGCTGTAGGGGTTCTCCACAGGGCGGATGACCTCGGGGTTCTTGTTCACGCTGTGGGCAATGTTCTCGCCCAGCGTCTTGCCCGTGCAGGTGATGATGTCGGTCTTGAGCAGGCCGAGCTTGTTGATCTCGTGCATCACGGCATAGACGCCGCCCGCCTCATACAGATCCTCGATGTGGTGCGGGCCGGCCGGGGCCAGGTGGCAGATGTTCGGCGTGTGTTCGCTGATCTCGTTGGCCATGTCCATGTTCAGCTCGATGCCGGCCTCGTGGGCGATGGCGGGCAGGTGCAGCATGCTGTTCGTGCTGCAGCCGATGGCCATGTCCATCGTGAGGGCGTTGTGGAAAGCGTCGGCCGTCATGATATCGCGCGGGCGGATATTTTTCCGGACAAGCTCCATGATCTGCATGCCGGCGTGCTTCGCCAGACGGATGCGCTCGGAGTACACGGCGGGAATGGTGCCGTTGCCCGGCAGGCCCATGCCCAGCACCTCGGTGAGGCAGTTCAT
>CAKNKY010000090.1 GCA_930987725.1 uncultured Anaeromassilibacillus sp.
CCCCGCTTCTCTGCTGAATGATAAATGGATCAATCTGTGTTTCCGCCGGTCTCCGCCGTGGCTGCTGCTGTTTGCAGAGACCCGCCCGTTTCCTCCGCGCGGGGCACAGCCTTTTCCTTTTGCAGCAGGCGCTTATAGGTCAGGTCGATTCCCAGCGCGCCGAGCGGAGCCGTGATCAGAATGGCGAGCACAGCCACGGAGAGGACAATGGGGCCGCAGGACAGCCCCATGGACAGCGGCACGGAGCCAATTGCAGCCTGCACGGTGGCCTTTGGCAGATAAGCGACCATGCAGAACAGCCTTTCTCTCTTGGCAAGCCGCGTTTTGAGAAGGCACAGCGCAACACCGACGGAGCGGAAGACAAGTGCAAGCAAAATCATGAGAATCGCTGCCGCGCCGGCCTGCAGCGTGTAGCGAATATCCACGGCTGCACCCACCAGCACAAACAAAATGACTTCGGCCGCAAGCCAGAGCTTGCCGAATTTTTCGGAAAGGCGTTTGGAGACAAACGCGGTGCTCTTGAGCTTGACGGCGCAGGCCATGCTGACAACTGCCAGCAGCCCGGACACCGGCACCACACCCTTGAGCCACGTTTCCACGGCCATGAGAAGGAACGAAAGGCCCAGAATCACGATCACTTTCATGCTGTTGCGCACGCAATGGCGGTGCGCATACGCCGTCTCAAAAAACAGGCTGAGCAGCAAGCCGGCAGCTGCTCCCAGCGCGATGCCGAGCACAATCGACACAGGAATGCCGACAAAATCGAGCACATTCGCGCTGCCGCCCTGCGCCATGCGGACAAAGGTGGAAAACAGGACAATGACATAAATATCATCGCAGGACGCGCCTGCCATGATGAGCTGCGGGATGCTCTTTTCCGTGCCATATTTTGCATCCATCAGCTGCACCATGCGCGGCACCACGACAGCCGGGGAAACGGCGCCCAGCACGGCACCCATGACGGCAGCCTCCATGTGTGAAACACCCAGAAGCATAGGGGCAAACAGGAAGAATGCCAGAATCTCGAAACTGGCGGGCAGGCAGGACATCAGGATAGCCGGGCGGCCCACCTTTTTCAAATCGGCCAGATTCAGGGAAAGCCCCGCCTTGAGCAGGATGATGATCAGCGCCATCTGCCGCAGGTCCGATGAAATGGAAAGGATGGACGGATCAAGCAGATTGAATACATACGGCCCGAGCAGGATGCCGGTCACCAGCATGCCGATGATTCTCGGCAGGCGGATTTTCTGGCATAGCGCTGCCATGGCAAGGCCAAACAGGAAGATGAATGCGAGAGATGTCAACATTTTCGGTTCCTCCTCTGTACGCAAAAAAGCTGATGCCTTTCTGCGACAAAAAATCACAAAAGTCATCAGCTTTGTCAGCGGTTTAGGGATATCCCTGGGGAGAACTTCATTCCCGAACCGTATTATACCGCGGTATTCCACGTTTGTAAACAGGAATTGCTTGATTTTTCTGAAAGAAAACAGCGCGCCGGCCGGGAGAAACCGGACAGCGCGCTGTTTGAGCCTGTCTCTTAATATCCGATCATGGGGATCGCGTCCGGCTCCTGCTCGCAGGGCGGCTGTTCCCCGTTCTTGACACGGTAAAGCGTGCGGGACGTCTCCAGCGCGGCCTCGGCCAGTTCCGGATACGGCTGCATGCACACATCCATCATGCCGATCTGATAGTTCTCGCCGTCAAACCGGCCCAGGCAGAACTGATCGTTGAACTGGAACCAATGCGCGCCCACGCCATACGGATGGGCAGCCGCCTTCTCCACAAAATGGCGCCACATGACGCCTCTTTCGTGCTGGTTCGTGACGCCCTTGAGGCCCGTGGCGGGAAGGCCGCGGTCCAGTGCGCCGCAGTGATATTCCCCGATGAGAATCGGCAAATCGACGCCCGCATTCTTTGCGAAGTCCATATCCCGCGTGGGATCGAAATCATAGCAGTTGATGGAGAAGACGTCGAAGTATTCCCACCCCTGCATCATGAGTGTATTGTACGCCTTCGACCAGCGAAGACCGAGGTTCAGGTGATTGGCGTCCACCGCACGGCATGCTTCCGCGGGGACGCGGATGTATTCCCGGATGAGGAAGGCGGAATACGCCCGAATGTCCTCTGCGGAACCGGGATAACGGGTGGAGCAGGCATCGATCGGCTGCTCCAGCGCCGAAAAATCAGCAAATGCCGTGCCCCAAACCTTGTTGAGCGCTTCCACCGTGCCATATTTTTCGCGCAGGAATTGAATCAGCCCTTTGCGGCAGCAGGTGGGAGCCGGGTTGTGCAGCACCTCATCGGCAATGGCCAGATCCTCCACAAAATTGAATTCCGGTTCATTGCGCAGGAAATACCCGATGAGCCACGGATCGTCCTTCCACGATTCGAGCTGCTTCGCGTATGCCTGCGAACGCGCCGCATACTGTTCGGAAAGCACATCGGGAAAATCACGGAACACGAGCGTATCCGTCACAGGGAAATCCGGCAGCTCGCGCACATAAGCCACGCAGCCTTTTCCGTCATTTACATGAAGCTCCGGGAAATTGCCCTGGGAATTCAGTCCATGCCCTTTCAGGACATTGCAGGCAATCTGCGCCCAGCGCTCCACCCAGTCTTCCCCATACACGCGTTTCAGATTGAGGCCGATGTAATTCACCATCTTATAGCGATCCACCGGCATATAGGCGGCACGGCGTCCTTCCACGCGCTGGAAGCAATCCGCATACTGCGGGTCGTCCTCCGGCAGCCAGTCGCAGCACTGTTCAAAGCTGTCATAGCGGCCCCAGTCGCCGGGCTGCACAAGGCAGGGCCCGATCGAGAAGAAATCACAGCCATCCGGGTCAACAAGATGCCATCTGCCGTCCGGCGTCTTTTTCGTGGCAAAGAAGCCTGTCCCCTCGCTCAGCCTGCGCGTGGCATCTCCGCCCCATCTGTTCCATTCCGGGAACGGATAGTCGGTCTCCTGCTCGAGCTGCTTCAGTTTGCCGCGCAGCTCGTCGAGTGAATGGATTTTGCCGGGCCACTCCTTTTCCTTCCACTGGCCGAATTCGTCAACCAGCTTCTTTGACGGCATGGGAAACTCTTTCGGAAATTCGTCCGTGAGATGGAACTGTTCCAGCCGCACCTTCACATCATGGAAGGTCTTCTCCATGCCCAGCTCAAAGCGCACCACGTCGCTCCGCTCCGTGCGCTGGCCGTGCACCACGAGTTTCAGTGTGCCGGGTGTGCGGTTGGTGAAAATGGTTCTGTTGTCGAGCAAATCCAAATCCAGGCAAATTCTCGTTTTGAAGCGCGGAAGCAGGCCGAAGCGCATGCCCAGCCTCGGTTCCTCGGCGCCCGCCACATAGCACCGGAACGCCATGGCGACAGAGTGATCCTCCAGGATCTCAACGTCCCCCACCACATACCGCTCCTTCGTGCCCACAAGGCCCGGAAGGCTGATGCCTCCACCGGAAGCCCGCAGCAGCACAGTGCAGCCGTTTTCGTCTGCTTCCACGATGGAAGCTTCGCGTGCGTCTGCCTTGCGAAAATCAATCGTCATCGTTTTTGTCCTCCCTTTTGTGTGAAAAACGGGTTTGGGGCTTTTCCCTATCATCATATTCCAAAATAGAGAAAAAACAAGAGCGAAAACGACCGAAAATTGTGCAAAAGCTATTTTCTTTTGCATGACAAAAGCCCCGGATGCGAATGCATCCGGGGCTTTTCTGGCTCCCCAAGTTGGACTCGAACCAACGACCCTGCGAT
>CAKNKY010000091.1 GCA_930987725.1 uncultured Anaeromassilibacillus sp.
TGACACACAAAACATGGGACGCTATCCTTCACGATATACGCAAAGCCCATGAGAATGACATGGAGAGTGCGCCGGATACCACGCCCGCCGATGAACTGATAAAAGAAGTCCGAAAGGCCATGCAATCCACCGGCGACAGGGTGCAGGAATTTCTGGAAATCTTCTGCAAGGCGTTCCAGCTAAAATACAAGCGGCTCACAGACGAAGAAAGAACAACCCTGAAAAGGCTGTTCAAAAGATCGCCGCTGATTAAAAATTCCGGGATCAACTTCCGGCGCAGGCCGTGGAAATGAAAATAACCGTTGCGGGATTGGCTCCTGCAACGGCTATTTTTTGTTCGTTGACATATTCAAATTTTATCTCATACTTGCCATACCACATGGGATGAACAGAAAGAATAACTCGTAATTTATGACTTCGTTTTAATCTCCAATAAACGGAAATTTATTAAAGAGGATTGTTCCAGTATTCCACAGTATTTCCGTTCACATCATAAAAAGTAATGGTACCAGCATTTATAGGCAAGACAATCGCAAAAGGTTTATTGCTATCAATAGAAATCCCCTGAATGGAGTTGCCATCATCTATTTGTAGTTGTGTTACCCGCTGTTGATTCATAGAAATAAATGCTCGTTCTTTATATTCCTCTACTGTGAACTCTACAATTCCCCTTTCAACTCCTGAAAGGCTCCCGCCACCACGAAAGAAATATCCAAAGGAGAGCCCTGGACGATTAACATAGACGGAAAAAGTGTGGTCACTCATATCCTGGGGATAAGAAATATATGCAGCCATCGTGTCGGAAACACTTCCATCAACTGTCCAATCATCCTTAATCTTTTGCGACGAGCGAATATCCGCTTCTAAATTGGTTGAAGTCACACCAATATCATTGTTGGCATAAAGAAATCCAACAAACAAAGCGCAAACGAGAACAACCCCAAGCATTATTTTCGGAAAAATCTTTTTCATGTAATCACACGCTCCTTCAACTTTGTATTTGTCACTCTTTTTCAGCGGTACTTTCATCCTGCTCCAATTCAATCACATCTGAAATATCACAATTCAGAGTATTACAAATCCTCAGTAGGGTTTCCATGCTGATGTGTTTTCCCTTGCCCATGTTGGCAATCATGTTGGTTGTCAGACCGGCGGCAAGCCGCAAGTCCTCTTTTCTCATGCCACGCTCTTTCAAGGTGTTCCATAATGGCTGATAGCTGATGTTCATAGGCTTCCCGTCCCTCTTTCCATCGTCAAGTGTTCTGCACCCATTATAGCAGAAATCTTGTGTTTCCACAATATTTCTTGACCGCACCGCCGGTTCCGTCTGGATTGTGCTTTTCCTTTCTCAGCTTTTGTTACATCTAATTAGCCATGAGCTGCTTCATGCCCTGGCTCTTTGCGCCCGGATTGTCGTTGCCATATCCTTCCATGAGGTTGATAGCACCCCAAATGCCAAGACCTGCGCCAAGCGCGATAACCAAAGTCTGCAATACACCAACTGCGCTGTTGAAAAACTCCATATAAACCTCGCTTTCTGCCGCTGTGCGGCTCAAAAAAAGTTGTTGAAAATGAAAATGCCGCCGTTATTCCTCGGCGGCTGCGTCCTCGTCGGACAAATCTATTTCGTATATGTCAAAGGGTTCGTCGGGCTTTACGATTGCCGGACGGGTGGACATATACCGTTCAACGTCAAAAGCGTTTTTCTTGTCGAAGTCGGAAAGGTATTTGTAGTTCGGGTGTTTCGTGATATCGTATTTGTCGCTTAAAAAGGGACGCACACCGCGTAGCTGCAAAATACATTTCCCACCGTCCATAACTGCTATTTCGTCCTGTGTCATCAACTCTTTGCCACAATGTCAAGTGATGAATTCAAGAATTAGAAAAATTTTATCGTAACAGGGGTTGACATTTCTCATTTTGGTGCATATACTTGATACATCAAAATAATTTGATGTGAGGTGAGATCGTGGAAACAAAGTATCAAAAGCAGGCAAAAGTGTTTAAGGCTTTGTGCGATCCCAAACGGCTTGCAATTCTGGAGCAGCTAAGAGGCGGAGAAAAGTGCGCCTGTGTTTTACAAGAACCTCTGGATTTAACGCAATCTGGTCTTTCCTATCACATGAAAATTCTCTGTGATTCCGGCATTGTTACCAGCCGGCAAGAGGGAAAGTGGACGCATTACCAATTGAGCGATTCCGGCAGAGAATATGCGATAGAACTGCTAAAGGAACTGACAACGCCGGATACGGAACAAGCGATAGCTTGCCATCGGTGTGGATAGAATACGCCATCTAAATAGCGGATGGCTTTTCTTTTGGCAATACACATCAAAATATTTTGATATGTAATGTATAAAATGGAAAGTGAGGTTTTTGTATGGGTGTATGGGACTTTATTCAGGATCAGGTGCTTGGGATGCAATGGCTCAATGCACTGATCGGCATGGGGTTGTCGGCCCTTGGCCTGGATGTTACCGGACAGATCGGCGGCAGCATACAGTTTTTCATCTATGATGTCTTAAAGATCACTGTATTGCTTTGTGTGCTGATTTTTGCGATCTCTTATATCCAAAGCTACTTCCCGCCGGAGCGGAGTAAACGTATCTTGGGTAGATTTCACGGAGTTTGGGCGAACATTATCTCTGCTCTGCTGGGAACAGTGACACCATTCTGCTCCTGCTCATCTATCCCGTTGTTCATCGGCTTTACGAGTGCGGGCCTGCCGCTGGGTGTGACATTCTCCTTTTTGATCTCGTCTCCGATGGTTGATCTGGGAAGTCTTGTCCTGCTCATCAGCATTTTTGGCGCAAAAGTAGCCATCATCTATGTGTTGTTGGGGCTTGTCATTGCTGTCATCGGCGGTACAATCATTGAGAAACTGCACATGGAAAAGCACATTGAGAGCTTTGTTCTTTCTGCTGGCAGTGTGGACATTGAGTCTCCTGATCTGACGATACGGGAACGACTGATTTATGCGAAGGAACAGATGCTGGATACCTTCAAGAAGGTATTCCCTTACATTCTGGTGGGTGTCGGCATTGGTGCGTTGATCCACAACTGGATACCAGAGAGCTGGGTGGAAACCGTTCTTGGCAGCAATAATCCCTTTGGCGTTATTCTCGCCACGATTGTAGGCATCCCCATGTATGCAGACATTTTTGGCACAATTCCGGTTGCGGAGGCGCTGCTCTCCAAAGGAGCGCAGCTTGGCACAGTTCTGTCCTTCATGATGGCCGTCACAACCCTGTCCCTGCCGTCACTTATCATGCTCCGCAAGGCGGTAAAACCGAAACTGTTGGCATTGTTTATTGGTGTTTGTGCGATAGGAATTATTATTGTTGGTTATCTGTTCAATGTATTTCAATTTATTTTAATGTGATTTAGGAGGTAATTTACAATGGGACTGTTTGGTAAAAAGAAAGAAGAAAAAAGCTGCTGCTGCGGGAGCAGTTGTACACCGGAAGCTATGGCCCAGGCCGAAACCGCAAAAAAGTCAGCTGGTGTTAAAGTGTTGGGTTCTGGATGTGCAAAATGCCATGCGTTAGAGGATGCT
>CAKNKY010000092.1 GCA_930987725.1 uncultured Anaeromassilibacillus sp.
AACTAAGCGGCAAAGACGCCCGCGAAACCGGCGATTGAATGTCTGAAGTCGCTGGGCAACGGAAATCTTGTGCATCTTCTACAAACAGCGACCCGAATTGTCGCCTGTATTTTGTGTAACTCGTGGACAACTTCCATCCATCGGAGATTTAGGATCTCGAACGTCCGTCCGTCTTTCGTCAGCCGCACCTGCTTGTACAGCACCGGCCCGTGGTCGTAGCTCCAGATCGCCAGCGCCGCGAGCGCCATGAATGGACTGAGCACGATGATCGCCAGCAGCGACAGCACGATGTCCATCGCCCGCTTGAGCAGCAGGTACTCCGGCGCGGGCCTGCTGCGCCTCGCCCGGCAAATCGGCACCGAGAACGAGCGGATGTGCTCCGCTCCGGAGATGATGACATCGCCCGTGTGCGGCACGAAGTAACACGCCTTGTTCTTCTCCACGCAGTACTTCACGATGCCGTTGCGCAGCGTGGCGCTCACGCCGCTGACAAATACCGCATCGTAGTCCTCCATGATCCGCATCAGCTTCTGGATGCCTTCAAAGCTCCGACCGCCCGGCGTTTCCTTCTTGTAGGGCAGATCGTGAACGTTTTCCTCGTCCCACTGCACGGTGCGCTCCACGCTCCAGCGCTCGGCAAAAAAGCGTATCTCCTCCAGCTTGCGCAGGTCGCTCTCGCCCCGGTAGATCACCACCGTGCGCTTGGGCTTGTGCAGGGAAAAGTACAGCCGGTTGGCTGAGATCGTCCAGCCCGCGCTGAACAGCGCCTGCACCGCCGCGCAGCCGAATCCCGCCAGCGGATTGATCAGCCTCCGCGCCAGCGCACAGGCCAGCAGATATGTAAGGCCCAAACTGATCAGATTGGACAGCACCTGCCCGTAGAACAGATCGCCCACATGCAGCAGTCCCACCCGGTAAGCGCTGTAGATACGGCTGAGCATCAGCAGCGATACCGCATAGAACGCGTATACCGAAATATTCACCGCTCCAAATACTGCTCCAGCTGCGATATGCCTGTAGAACAGCCACCAGCAACTGACGAAAAGCAGCACGGTAATTCCATAGTGCAGCAGCACCATGCCCCGCATCATCAGCGACTTTTTCATCGCCTTCATGCTTTCCAACCCCTCTGTCGTATCTCTTGAGCCTCAGCTTTCCTTGGCCTATTCCCCGAATCCCCCGTCCGTTTCCATACATCGAACCGCGCAAATCTCCAAATGAACTTTTTAATCAAGTGGTTCGATGTATGAAAGCGAATATTCTTAGAAAACCGCCGCGCATGGAACTAATCGGCAAAGACGCCCGCGAAACCGGCGATTGAATGTCTGAAGTCGCTGGTCAGCGAAAATTCTGTGTATCTTCTACAAATAATCGTTTGAATTGTCGCCTGTATTTTGTGTAACTCGTAGACAACTTGCATCCACCGAAGATTTAGTATCTCGAACAACCGGCCATCTTTCGTCAACCGCACCTGCTTGTACAGCACCGGCCCGTGGTCGTAGCTCCAAATCGCCAGCGCCGCGATTGCCATGAATGGACTGGTCACAATAATTGCCAACAGCGACAGCAGGATGTCCATCGCCCGCTTGAGCAGCAGGTACTCCGGCGCGGGCCTGCTGCGCCTCGCCCGGCAAATCGGCACCGAGAACGAGCGGATGTGCTCCGCTCCGGAGATGATGACATCGCCCGTGTGCGGCACGAAGTAACACGCCTTGTTCTTCTCCACGCAGTACTTCACGATGCCGTTGCGCAGCGTGGCGCTCACGCCGCTGACAAATACCGCATCGTAGTCCTCCATGATCCGCATCAGCTTCTGGATGCCTTCAAAGCTCCGACCGCCCGGCGTTTCCTTCTTGTAGGGCAGATCGTGAACGTTTTCCTCGTCCCACTGCACGGTGCGCTCCACGCTCCAGCGCTCGGCAAAAAAGCGTATCTCCTCCAGCTTGCGCAGGTCGCTCTCGCCCCGGTAGATCACCACCGTGCGCTTGGGCTTGTGCAGGGAAAAGTACAGCCGGTTGGCTGAGATCGTCCAGCCCGCGCTGAACAGCGCCTGTACCGCCGCGCAGCCGAATCCCGCCAGCGGATTGAGCAACTTCCGCGCCAGCGCGCAGGCCAGAATGTAAGTAATCGCCAGGCTGATCAGGTTCGCCAGCGCCTGTCCGTACAGCAGTTCTCCCACATGCGCCAACCCCATTCGGTAGGCGCCGTAGATGCGGCTGAGCATCACCAGCGACACCGCATAAAATGCGTAGACTGAAATATCCACGGCTCCAAAGACGGATCCGGCCGCGGCATGCCTGTAGAACAGCTGCCAGCAAACAGCGAACAGCACCACCATCATTCCATAGTGCAGCAGCACCATCCCCCGCATCATCAGCGGCTTCCTGATCGCCCTCATGCTATCCTCCTATTGTATCTCCGTGCTCTCCGCCTTGTGTGCCAAGCCCCGTCAGCTTTGCGGCAAGGGCCTGTCCGCAGGTCTTCTGCAGGCTCGCACAGGCTTCCCGCATCCGAAACGGCCGGCTCGTGCAGTTGTGCGCGTCGCTCGCCACATAGTCGATCAGCCCCTCCCGCAGCCACCTTCGGACAAAGGCGCCGCGCAGAAGCCCGCGCCCTCCGATCGCCGTTCCGGCGTTGAGCTGATACCGCACATCCCGTTCTTCCTTTAATTTCCACGCGTTCTTTCCAACAAAAAGGCAGCCATAGCGCTCCACATGCGCCAGGACCGCCGTGTATCCCGACCGCTCCACCAGTTCCACCGCTTCCCGCAGCTCCCGAATTCCGGCGTCCGGCACAAACTCCATCAATACTCGCCGCGAATCCCCCAGCGTGGGCAGCCTTCTCTCCAGGGCAAACCGCTCCATCGCCGGCGTGTACATCAGCTCCGCGCCCCCGTACAGCCGCATTTCGTATCCCCGCCGCCGGCAGTACGCACGCGCCTCCTCCAGCCGCCGGGCGCACAGCTCCCCGTCAAACGGCCGGATCCCCAGCGCCGCGTGCGGCGTCGCGTACAGGTGCGCAATGCCGTCCGCATAGGCCGCGTCCAGCATCGCCTCCATCTCCCGCCGCGTCTTCGCACCGTCGTCCAATCCATACAGAAAATGGGAATGCAGGTCCGCAAACCCCTCCGCCTTCCGCTCCATTCCCGTCAGCGCCTTGCCTTCTTCCGTGCCGCTTCCTGCCGCGTTGCCTTCTCATACCGCTCGTACCTGGAATCGTACGCCTTGTAGTAGTACTTCCGGCTCAGATAGTTGTCGTACTCCACCATGTTCAGCGCCACGCCCAGAATCGGGCACCCCGTCTGCTCCAGCTGCCCCTTCACCTCGATCAGCTCCTGCCGCCGCACCGAATTGTAGTTCACCACGATCAGCGTGCCATCGCAGTTCTTCGCGATCTGCGCCGCGTCGATCACCGTCCCCACCGGCGGCGCGTCCACCAGCACGTAGTCCAGCTGCCGCGACAGGTAGTCC
>CAKNKY010000093.1 GCA_930987725.1 uncultured Anaeromassilibacillus sp.
TCCGAAAAGCGCTTCCCGCAGGCCGGGCAGGCGTATCGCCTCCGACGGTACAGCAGCCGCACGGGCTTTCCGCGCAGCTCCAAATCGCGCACCTCTCGAACGCGGTAATCGTGGATTCGGTCGGTTTCTCCGCCGCAGCGCTTGCAGATGTGCATTTTTCGCTCCATGGAAATCTGCAAGAGGATTTCTTCCTCTGTTTCCTCCAGATTCTCGATCTGTACCCCTTCCATTTTCAAGAGTTCTGCGCTATAATCTTTCGTGGACAAAGTATTCCCTCCTCAGGTTGTGGATTCTTGCACTTTCATTTTACCTGATTGGGCTTGCTTTGTCCGCTTTTTTGTTCCTTACCTCAACTTTTATTATAGAGCCAGAAGAAAGCGCGGCCGGTCAAAGGGTCATAGCAGAGCGCGGGAGGATTTCGGTTCTCCCGCGCTGGAATCGTGCCGATCTCTGAAAGGGGATAAGCGCCGTGAAATCCGGCCCACGGCGCTCAGTTTTCCGCGGACACCGCCTCATCTGCCGCCGTTTCGGAGAAATCGGCATGGGTGGGCGCTGACGGCCGCAGCGCGAACCAGACGGCCAATATGAGCACCAACACCGCTGCGATCGCTGTTCGTCGCAGCAGTCTGGAGCGTTGGCGCAGGTATTGCGCGTGTAGCGCGGCGAGTTCCTTTCCGCTGAATTCGCCGTCCGGCTCCCCGGCGAGGGGATCAATTTCGTCTGCGCGGACATCCTCTGTCCGGGAGGGCGGGATTGTTTGTCCCTTGCGCCGCCTCGCTTTGCTGCCTTTGGCTGCCGTCGCGCGCATCCGCGGGACGGAGCGGCCTTCAGTTTTCTCCGCAGTGACGGTGTAAGGTTCCGGTTTGCCGATGTTGTCCTGTCCGGCCGCGTGCATCTGTGAGACGGAGCGGCTTTCAGTTTTCTCTGCACTAGCGGCACAGGGCTTTGGTTCACCGGAGCCGTCCTGTCCAGCCGACGTGCTCTCGGCGCGCGAGCGCACCGCGTCCGGCGTGCAGGCGATTGCGGCAAAGTGACTTCGATGGCAACGCGCACAGGCGTCCGCATCGTTTGGATTCAGCCGGCCGCACACGCAGCGCCAGATCTGGGAAGTCTGCTTCGGATAGCAGACGGCATCCGCACCGGCAAAATCGCGCAGCGCGTCGAGCTCGGCCGGAGCGATCGCAGGCAGCGGCTCCAGATCGGCAAAAGGCCCGTCGCCGGCGCGCCATTCGTCGCCATCGTCGAATCCAACGCGCGAAAACCGCAGTTCGAGCCGGTTGGCGTCGGGCAGGCGCGAGGTCTCCAGCGCGATGCGAAAGGCGCTTTCCCCGGGCGCGCGGAGCGAATCGGCGCGAAAGGGCGTCGCCATGCGCTTTCCGCTGGCGCTGAACCAGCCCGCCGCGCCCTCGAGCCAGGCGACGCGGCGGCGCGTCAGGTTGTACAGCCGGACCGATGCGCGCATCGCATCGCCGTCGCCGCTGAGCGCGTAGCCGCGCACCTCCACCGGACAGCTCAAATCCACCTTCACGCAATTCCCTCCTCCGCTGCAAGACATCCGTGGACACATTATAGCATGGCCCGCAGAGGGATAGACCCGATGCCGGAAAAAAGCCTCGCCGATGTTGTTATTTTGTGCATTTTCAGGGGAGAAATGGCAGGCATGACCTGCGCGACGGCGCGGCAGGCTATGCCCGAGGAGGTGTTCGCATGGATCAACGCGAACCGGACGTCGCTTCTGCGATGGGAGACGTTAAGTTTTGAATTTATATTCACATAATCGTTTATAAGCTTTTATGCCTATTTGTGCAAATGATTATATTATGCATGTTCTACAATGCAATTAATGTAGCACTCTATTTCTGTCCATATCTCGACTCGCGATGGTGTAAAACTTGGTGTAAATGGTGTACGCGATGGTGTAGACTGCATATCGTCGACCTCCTTTGATTTTTCGCTGGATAGCGCTCCGTTCGCCCTATGTCTTGTTCCGGCAAACGAGATGCTGTCGCCCAATTCGTCAATTTGGCTTCTTATCGCTTCGTCCTCCATGTGCGTATAGATGTCAAGTGTCATCGAGATCTTCGCGTGTCCTATGATCTTCTGAATGGCCTTGGGGTTGACTCCCAGCCGGAACAGGTTTGTGCAAAACGTATGCCGGAGGATGTGAAGCTTCACATCTGAAAACGAGGGATCTTTCTTTCGAATCCGTCGAATTACAGTTTGAATCCATCTTTCGACAGATTCAGCTTTGCATTCCAAACTGTTTCGCGCCATAATAAATCTTGTCACACCATCTACCTTTACGCTCAAGTCTGCGCGCGAGGAGAATGTCCAATCGCGCAGTTAAAGAGAATCAAAAGAGAAAAGGAAGTTGAAGTACAAGCGTGACGTGAACGATAGACCGCCTTCAGATCGGCCATGAGGGATTTCAGATCCTTGTAAGACCTTGCTTGCTGAAATTGCGCAGCGGGTGATGGATGCAGTTCTGGATCTCGGCCTGAGGGAAGGCGACGTGAATGGCCGCGTCAAATCCCGCCAAGTTGTCCGTGCAGGCGATGAATATGTCCTCTACGCCCCGGTTCTTCAGGCCGTTGAGCACCGTTGCCCAGAATTTGGCGCTCTCATTTTCCCCGACCCACATGCCCAGAACGTCTTTCCGGCCGTCCAGGTCAATGCCTATGGCGATGTACACCGCCTTCTTCACGATCTGACCCTCGCTGCGGA
>CAKNKY010000094.1 GCA_930987725.1 uncultured Anaeromassilibacillus sp.
TGCGCGGTTGGGCAAAGAAACAAACCCGGAGCGCGAATTGCCCGGCGCAGCCGCGGGCTTTCTCCCTGCCAGGAAAACAGAAGCCGTGCGCGGGCCTGCACATGGAACCAACCGCGTGCGTGCGAGGCTGGGCAAAGCCACAAACACGGTGCGCGAATTGCTCGGCGCAGCCGCGCAGGCGAAAAAGTTCTGCGAAACTTTGCGGGAAAAGGCTTGACAATTCGGACAAGCTATATTATAATAAATAACGCTCCGCAATAGTGGGGCAAGTATGGCGGCATAGCTCAGTTGGCTAGAGCATTCGGTTCATACCCGAAGTGTCATTGGTTCAAATCCAATTGCCGCTACCAATCTGGCCCGGTGGTCAAGCGGTTAAGACACCGCCCTTTCACGGCGGCTTCACGAGTTCGAATCTCGTCCGGGTCACCATGTTTTCAGGTGTTGGAATCCCCTGGCTGCAGGGGTTCCCGCACTTGCCGGGTTTGTGCCCGGGATGCGCAGTCAAAAATGGGAGACTCCCATTTTTGCACTATGGACGCATAGCTCAGCTGGTTAGAGCGCTCGCCTCACACGCGAGAGGTCATGGGTTCGAGTCCCCTTGTGTCCACCACTCAGAAAAAAACCGCCGTAGAGCGGTTTTTTTCATATCATGAGAAAAACGGATTCGCGCGCCGCCGCGGAGAAAGGATCGGATTCCACATGAAGAAGAAATGGCTTGCCGCAGCAGCCGCCGTGCTCTGCGCTGCGACGATGGCTTCCTGCGGCCAGGGAGTTGTTGATTTGACCTCGAGCGGGCAGGAGAGCGCGTCCTCCGCGCCGGTCTCTTCCGCGCTCAGCGAAGAGGAAGTGGAAGACACGCTCGAAGGGCTGGAGCAGTACATGGCCTCCCAGGGCTATATTTCCGGCACACCCTCCACGATGCGCGGCGATATGATCGGCGCGAAGGAGGAAGGCCACCGCTACGCGACTGCCGCAGCCACGGTGGAATTCTATGAATATGATCTCTCGAACCTGAACGACACGGCCAAGGCTGTGCGCGAGAGCGTGGAGGCCGACGGCACGTTTGATATGATTGGCCAGACGGTGCAGGGCGCCGTTCTCTCGGACAGCGGCAAATACCTCATGATTTATACGGCGCACAGCACCGACGAGGAAGCCACCGCCACGAAGGAAGCGGCGATCGCCGCGTTCCGTGCCTTCAAGGCCGAATAACGCAGAACCCGGACCAACACGGCGGGCCTGCCGATCCATGCGGGATCGGCAGGCCCGTTTTTTCATTTTCCTGCGGTGCGGTCGGCCAGTCTTCCACCGCTTCCACCGAGTTTTCCACAATTGGCCGGTTTCCACCCTTGCACAGCGGAATTGTGGAAAAGCAAACACCACGGCACGGGAACGGATCGCATAGCGGCGCGGATTGTCGAAAAAGGGCGAATTGAAACTTTCCACAAAATCGAAGTTTTCAACAGTTGAAAACTTTTTCGAGCCCTTCTTTTCCACAAACCACATGGGAAAACCCGCAGGGGAAGGGAGGCCAAAAAGCCAGTTCCCATGCGGGTTTTCGCGAATATGCGATTGCGGTTTTCACCGTTTTCCACAGCCGTTGCATGAACCGGGGGAAAAGGCGCTGAAGACGGAAGGAAGCACTCAGCTGCAGAAACGGTGCTGGCCAATCACCGTGATGACGGGGCGGGAAAAGATCCACTGGTTCGTGGATTTTGCGGGATTGTAATAATAGATCGCACCGCCGGAAGGGTCCTGGCCGTTGATGGCGTCGTGCGCGGCGCGGTAGGCGCTGTCTGCCACGGCCGCGTTGATACCCCCGTCATAGAGGCAGGAGAAAGCGCCCGGCTGGTAAATCACCCCGGAAAGCGTGTTCGGGAACGAGGGGTGTTCCATGCGGTTGAGGATCACGGCGCCCACCGCCACCTGACCGGCGTAGGGCTCGCCGCGGGATTCCGCGGAGATCACCCTGGCCAGGAGATCGATGTCTGAGCTCGAGAAGGAACCGGTGCCGGAGGAAATACCCAGCGCCTTGAGCGTGGCCGGGCCGGCGATCCCGTCCTGCGTGAGGCCGTAGTCTCGCTGGAAGGCGATCACGGCCTTGCGCGTGTTTTCGCCGAAGATGCCGTCCACCTTTCCGGCGTTGTAGCCCAGGGCGTTGAGCTTCGTCTGAATCTGGCGCACCTCGTCGCCCTGGGAGCCGACTTTGGAGAGCGTCGCCGTGCTTTCCTGCGGGAAGAACAGCTGAAACTGCGGGCGCAGCGCCAGCAGCAGACAGAGGGCCAGAACGGCAATCACCGCAAGCTTTCCCTTGCGCAGGGAATGGCGCGGCGGCGCAGGCTGCCGGTGCTGGCCGGGGAATGGCAGAATCATGGGAACAGCCCCTTTCCTTATATATAAGATAGAATCAATGGAATCTCTCTGTCATTGTGCAGAGGGGGAACGGGGATACAGGAGAGAACAGAAAGAAGGAATGGAAAAAGACAGAGAAATCGTTCTGGCGTTAGTGTGCCGGACACGGTTTCTTTTATGCGGGGCAGGAACGCACAAAAAGAACGCGAAGAAACGGAAAAAAAGAAGGAAAGAAGTCAAAACCAAAATATTTGGGAAAAAATCGTCGAAAACCGTTGACAACAGGGATTGTGTGTGATATTATATTTAAGCCGTCGAGAGAGACGGAAAAAAAGCTTGACAAAGAGCCGCGCAAGTGGTAAA
>CAKNKY010000095.1 GCA_930987725.1 uncultured Anaeromassilibacillus sp.
ACCATTTTCACCAGCACCACCGGGTCTGTCCCCGGCCTCACATTTTTGGCTGCGCCTCGCCCGCGGGGACGGCCGCGCCCTCCTGGTCCGCTCCGCCGCGCCGATCCATTTCGACGCGCACCACTACAGCGTTGCGGACTGCCAGCGGGCCAGGCACGACCACGAGCTGCCCCGCCGCCCGGAGACGGTGCTGCACCTCGACGCCGCGCACGCCCCCATCGGCGGCGAGATGGCGTGGAGCACGAAGATGCCGGAGCCGCTCGCCCTCCGCGGCGGGACGTACCACCTTTCGGTGGAGATTTCGCTCGCCTGACGGGGCGGCCGGCGGGGGACGCCCCCCCGCTCCTGCCGCCGCACACGCGCCTGCGCGCGATCCGGGCGGGGTGCGCAGCACTGCGTGCCAGGGCGCGGACACCGGAGAAGACGGAATGACCTGCTCGCGCTTCTCGCCTGCACAGGCCTTTTTGCCGGATCGATTCATACAGAGAGCGAGGCGCCCTTCCCGGAAGGGGGGCGGTGCCTCGCCGCGCCTCCTCCCAGCGAAAAAAACCGGAGTTTTCGCGATCGTTCTTGGATTTGGGGAGGTTTTGTGCTATACTGTATGAAAACGGCAGTGAGGTGAAGCCTGTGGCTGTGCAATATAACACGGCGTGGGGATCGCCGCCTGGGAGTCTGTGCCTTCCGATCGCTTTCCCGCAAACGGCCGGCGCGCGCTCCGCCGCCTGTGCGGGGTCTGGGCGCTGCGCATCTGCCCGCCCCGCGATTTCCGGGCAGGGCCGCCGGGCGCTTTGCCCCGGGGGCGGCGCAGCGGAGCCGGAAAAGGAGGCCCTGCCATGACGGAGAAACGGAGGCTCACGCTTTCTGAGCTCCTGTGCGCGATCTGCTTTGCGCTGTGCTTTTTTGCCTTCATGCTGACAGAAGCGTTTGTCAACGAGCGCTGTGCCGAACTGCTCGGGAGCGCCGCCGTGAACCCCGTCTATTCCCTGGGACTTGTCTGCACGGGGGTGGGGTTCCTCTCCTTTTCGCTGTTCCGCAGAATCTGCGGGGGAGAGAAGGCGAGAAGGGCGGCGCTGCTCCTCATCGGCGCGCTGTGCCTTGCGGCGGCCGCCGTGCTGCTGCTCGCAGACGGGCCGGTTCCGTTCCTGATCAGTGCGGCTGCGGCCCTGCTGCTGACTGGCCACCTCGGCGGCTGCGTGTACTACAGCACGGCGATGTGCTTTGCCGGGAGCCGGTACACGGGGCGCGTGATCGGCGCGGGGATGGCGGCGGCGATCCTGCTGCAGTTCGTTGTGGAGAATCTGGCGCCCCGGCCGCCCGCCTTTCTGCTGAGCCTCGTTCTGAGCGTGGCGTTTGTGACGTATTTTGCCCTGCGCGCGCCGAGGGACTGGATCCTGGAAAATCCGCTTCCCTATTCCTCGGACAGCCGGAAGGGTGGGAAGGCGGCCGCCGCGCTGGTCGCCGCCGTTGTGCTGATGAGCCTCGTGGCGGGCATGATCGACAGCGTGCTGACCGCCTTTCACGCGGAACAGGCGTGCGACGTCTACAGCGGCGTGCGGCTGTTCTATGCGCTCGGCCTGATTTTGGCGGGGCTGCTTGCGGATTTCCGGGAACGGCGCTATTTCCCGCTGGCGACGGTGTGCGCCATGCTGCTCTCGTCCGTCTGTATGTTCTTTCTCTCCGAGGAGGTCGGCTATTTTGCGGGCACCGCGCTGATGTATCTATATAGCGGCTTTTATGTGCTCTTCTTCACCGTGATGTTTCTGGATTTCGCCCCGAAGAGCGGGAATCCGGAGCTGTGGGCCTGCATGGGGCGGATTGTGCGCAGTTTTACGGTGGCGGCGACCGTTCTCCCGGCCCTTCGCCTCTATGACGCTCTGGGCATCACGGCGCTGGCTGTCGGAAGCTGTCTGGCCTCGATCGGGATCCTGCTGGTGCTGCTGCCGCACATCGGCGGCGCGGTGAGCGCCCCGGAGCGGAGCGGGGAGATTCCCGGACAGCGGGAGCTGTCGCCGCAGGAGCAGCTGGAGCGGTATGCGCGCCACTGCTCTCTGACTCCTCGCGAGACGGAGGTGCTGGAAAAGCTTCTGACCACCGACGACGACCTGCAGGGGATCGCGGACAGCCTCTTCATCTCCCGGCGGATGGTGCAGCGGTACGTCACCTCCATCTATGAAAAGACCGGGACAAAGACACGGATCGGGTTATTCCAAAGTTACATGAATTTCACCGCAGACTGAGCCTTCCTTCGCCGCTTTCCACAAGGAAAGCGGCTTTTTTTGCCCATTTTGCAAAATGGCGCACATACGAACCCCCGTTTTGGAGAGATTGGCGCATGTACGCACTGCAAAACCGCGCGATTTTCCTGTATGCTGGGGGTGTAGGGACGCCGCGCTGCACGGCGCGGCCGCGCAGGCAAAACCGGGGGAACCGCGAAGACCGGCTGGAAACCGGGACGGCAAGCGCGGGATCGCAGCGTGCGGATGGCAGAGAGGAGGCGATGGCATGAGAACGGTTCAGCGGCTCCTGCCGTACACGAGACAGCTGGTGCTGTACGCGCTGTACGACGTTCTGGATTCGGAGGAGTGCGAGTACGACAAGGCGGAGGACGGCGGGATCGC
>CAKNKY010000096.1 GCA_930987725.1 uncultured Anaeromassilibacillus sp.
ACGGTAAACGTTTTTGGCCTAAGGTTTCGGGCCTCCCGGCCCGTTGTTGTGTTATCATATCTTGAACATCAGGAAGGGAGGGCCTTGGAAATGGCCGGGCAGGGAAATTCCCTGAAGACAATTTCACAGAACAAAAAGGCCTTCCACGACTACTTCGTGGTGGAAAGCATGGAAGCTGGCATTGAGCTCTGCGGCACGGAGGTCAAGGCCATGCGCCGCGGCCAGTGCAACCTGAAGGACGCCTGGTGTTCCATCGACAAGGGCGAGCTGTTTGTGAACGGCATGCACATCAGCCCGTATGATCACGGAAACATCTTCAACCGTGACCCGATGCGTGTGCGGCGCCTTCTGTTGCACAAACGGGAGATCATGCGGCTGTTCGGGCTGGTGAAGCAGGAAGGGTATTCCCTGATCCCGCTCTCCGTTTACTTCAAGAACAGCCTCGTGAAGGTACAGCTCGGCCTGTGCAAGGGCAAAAAGCTGTATGACAAGCGCGCGGATCTGGCCGCGAGGGCCGCGAAGCGCGACATTGACAGAGCCATCAAGGAACGGAACCGCTGACGGGTCCGTTCCCTTTATGGGGGCGTAAAGGTTTCGACGGGGATCGCGAACCTTAGTAAGCGAGCAGCGGCGCGGAACCGCTTTAAAAGCCGCAAACTTTAAAATGAAACGACAACAATAAAGTTGCGTACGCTGCCTAATTAAGGCAGTCGTCCTCCCCGGGAGCACCACGGCCCGGGAGAGGGCGTCGACTAGTGGTGAACGTGAACACGGCTACGCCTTTACCCGTGTCACGGCTTAAAGGCTACTGAACCGCGCAGCCTGCCGATGGGCGGCGCGGAGAGGGAACGTCAAACCACCGGCTGCGCTCGGAGAAAGCTTTGGCGACTGGTTTTCGGACAGGGGTTCGATTCCCCTCGCCTCCACCAGAAACGAGCCAGACGAACACTACGTTGACAATTTACATGGTTGGCGGAGTGTTCGTTTTGGTTTATCCTTTATCACAATGAAGAGAAGCTGCAATGCAAAGATTTTTTGTACTGCAGCTTCTCTTTTTTAGAATTTCATTTTCCTTGATTTTCCAATTATTATATAATATGTTTGCCCATTCAGTACGAACATAAAAAGGAGGATACATATGAAAGTGAAAATCGTGAGAAAGAAAAAGAGCCGGGAAGTGCTGCGCTGCATCAACGTCAATCTAAATTCCATCATAACCAACCAGAACATTTTATGTCTGCAGCTGCAGCAAATCATTGCACTACTGCGCAAAATAATAAAATAAACAAGCAGAAGGGGCTTGCAGACACCATCATGTCGCAAGCCCCTTCCATCATCTTATTTTTCTTTTGCTTTCCCTTCCGCCACACGCTTGACCGCGCTCCATCCGCCGTTGGCGCTGAGTGATACAATCACTGCATTGAGCGGTACAATGGCCCAGACTGTCCAATCCGCCCCAATGCCGCCGGTGGCCGCTGTCGCCGCCAGCAGGATAACGAGGGCGATGATGTACGAAAGCCACTGTGTAGGCAGCTTAGAGAACAGGCCCTTCAAAAACTGCGTCAAAATCCCTGTTGCCGCCGCCGCCCCCGCCAGCGTGGCGAGCATCTCCCAAGTAAAATACTGATCCATAGCCCTCTCCTCACTCATCAAGCAAAGCATGGATGCCCTGCTTTGCCAGAAAATCCTTGAGCTTGTGTTTTGTGTCGGCGGCGTACTTGAGCGCCGCTTCCATATCGCCGTTGGCGTGGCCGCGCTGGATGGCGTGGGCCGTCGCCTCGTTGAGAGCGATGCTGCTGCGCGACATCTGTATAAGCAGGAGCAGGAGCTGCTCCTGAGCCTCCTGCTTTGCTGCCTGCTCCGCCTCGTGCCTCTCCATCCGTTTTTTTGCACGGTAAGAAAGCAGTCCGGTTATGGCGGAGGGGATGCCCATCGCCGCAATAAAGCCGCCGAGAATGGCGGCGAGCTGCTGCCATGTAATCGCGCCGCCCATCCTTACACCGCCTTCTCGATGCGCGCCACAAAAATGCGGTCGCCGCCCTTCGCCGGATAGATACCGGCTTCCTGCCCGGTTTCGCCTACCGGCACAACGTGCCACAGCGTGTATCCGTTCTCCCGTCTGCACCGCACAAGCCGGAAGGCCGCGGGCCTGCCCCCGGATTCCCCGCAGACGAGATCGATGTCCTCCCCGGTGATCTTCACCGTGTAGTGGCTGCCCTGTGGAATAAGCACGGGGTTGTCCGGGCCGTTCGTCGTGTCGCTCACCCAGCCGGACGAACCGGTTGCCTGCGCCGCAAAGCCGTTCCAGCCGTGCTCCCGCACGAGCGCCGGGTAATCGAGGAAAGATTCGTCGGTGTCCACCTTGCCGGAAATGCCGTTTATTTTACCGGTGCTGCCGGTCTGCTGCATGCCGCAGGCGGCGTCCGGCCCGCCGCTGTAATCGGCAAGCCACAGCTCCCACGGCGAAAGACGGGAAGCATCCACCCTGTTTTTCAGATAATCGTTGTTCGTGTACACGCCCGCGCGCCAGCCGCGCCGCTCCAGCTCCGCGCAGAACGCGCAGATGAGCTGCGTGCGCAGCTCGCGGTCCG
>CAKNKY010000097.1 GCA_930987725.1 uncultured Anaeromassilibacillus sp.
AAGGCATCGCCGACGGGACAAGCGTAACTGCCCGCCGTCGGAGCGTTCTCCTTCAGCTGTTGGAGCGTCACTCGCCGGCCTTCACCGGTTCCCGCCGTGCCGGCAGCTCGATTTGCACTGTGTCCGCAGGCAAAAGCGACGCTAACGGCGCACTTCCGGCCGTTGGCTCGCGCACTTCGCACGGCTCCTCTCTCCGCCCGCCGCGCAAAATGGGTGCGCCAGTGCCGCGCCGCAGAACGCTTCGCCTTCTTCGCCCCGCCGGGCATAGCTTCGCCCTCCGCGCAAAATGGGCGCGCCAGGGCCGCGCCGCGGAGCGCTTCGCCTTCTTCGCCCCGCCGGGCATGGCTCCGCCCTCCGCGTCCCTGCGCGGCTCTGCCTTCGTCTATTTCAGGCGCTTCCCGCCGCTGCGCAATCTACAGCAACCGGCGCTCCGCGCCCTCTTCTGTATCCACGTGGGAATAGAAAAATACCCCCCCCCCGAAAATTTCGGGGCCTGGGGAGCCGTCTGTACCCGTGCCATCCCTCCGTCTGCGACCCTGCTCCGGCGGCGCTGTCGATTTCATTCCGGCTGCAAAAAGCTTATAATACAGATGCCGCCATGGTCGCAAAATCGCCCCTTCGCGACGAAGTGCTCCAAATTTTTCCTTCGCCCGCGAACTTCGGCTTGTCCATGGCTGTATTATACTTGCGATGGCGCAAAATGTCAATATGCCTCGCGCTTTTTAACGATTGGTTATCACGCAAGTAATCAATAATGGCGCGGAGGGGGCGGAACTTTTAAGCCGTCAGAGAAGCCGTCAATGGATAACGAAGGAAAGCGAGGGAACGCCGATGGCGAGACGCGGGGAGAACATTTACAGGCGCAAGGACGGGCGGTATGAAGGCCGCTATGTGATCGGGAAGACCGCGAAGGGGAAGACGCGCTTCGGCTACGTCTACGCCCGCCAGTTTTCGGAAGCGCGGAGATTGCTGCTGGAAAAGAAGGCGGAGCAGCAGCGCAAGACCGGCCATCCTGCGGGCGCGCGGCGGATCACGGTGGCGAAGTGGATGCGGACGTGGATGGAGAGCGAACTGCTGGGGAGCGTCAAGCCCTCCTCCTATCAGGTGTACCTCCGGCAGTTTGAGCGGCACGTCCTGCCGACGCTGGGCGGGTATGCGCTGTCGGAGCTGACGCCGGGGATCATCCACGGCTTTGTCATGCAGCTGGAAGCGTCGAACCTGGCGCGCAGTACGGCGAAGGGGATCTACCGCCTGCTCGCGGCCGCCATGCGCTCGGCGCAGGAGGAGGGGCTCATCTTGAAAAACCCGTGCCGGAAGATCCGGGTGCAGCGGGAGGAGCGCGCGGCTCAGCGGGCGCTGAGCCGTCAGGAGCAGGAGGCGCTCTGCGCGCAGCCGGAGGGACAGGCCGACCTGCCGGCGCTGCTGAGCCTGTACACGGGCATGCGGCTGGGGGAGATCTGCGGGCTGAAGTGGACGGACGTGGACTGGGAGCGGCAGACCATCGCGGTGCGGCGCACGGCACAGCGGGTGGCGCGGCTGGATCCAACGGGTGGCGGGCGGACGATGCTGATGGTCGGGTCGACGAAATCCCTGCGGTCGGAGCGCGTGCTGCCGGCACCCGCGTTCCTGCTGGAGCGGCTGAAGAAGCGGCGCGCAGAAACCGCCTCGGAGTACATATTTGGGGTTTCCAACCGCGCGGCGGAGCCGCGCACGCTGCAGCGGCGGTTCAGGCGCCAGATGGAGCGGCTGGGGATCACAGGGGTACACTTCCACACGCTGCGGCACAGCTTTGCCACGCGGCTGCTGGAATTGGGGATCGACGTCAAGACGGTGAGCGCACTGCTGGGGCACCGCTCAGCAAAGACGACGCTGGACTTCTACGCCCACGTCCTGATCGACCAGCAGCGCTCCGCCATGGAACGCCTCGCCGCTTCCTGGGGAGGAGATTAAGCCGTCAAGCGCCGTAGGCGCATGGGAAAAAAGCCCGGCCTGCCAGCGACTTTGAGCCCGTCGCGAAGGGGCGATTTTGCGACTCAATACAAAATAAAAAAACCGCAAGCAGGCTCAGGCGGATTTTATCACCTTAACTTCTGCTTGCGGTTCTTTCTTTTGCCCTGCGGGGCTACTCGAGTACAAAAAGTTTTCATGCTGCATTCAGAAAGCTGTTTCTGAATGTATTATCAATTTCCCTCCCTCAATGCTTTTTCACCAGCCTCCCTCGAGCCTGTTTTAAAACCCAGGACTTGTGTGCAAAACGCCGATGTAGTAAACTAAGGACATGAAAAGACATGAATTGAAAGAAGAACAATGGAACAGGATAAAGGATATGCTGCCGCCAGAGCGAAAACCTCAGGGAGGCCGGCCCGGGAAAAGCAACCGGGAAATGCTCAATGCAATGGTATACTGGCTGAATACAGGTATTCCCTGGCGGGATTTGCCTGAGCGGTTTGGCCCTTGGCAAAGTGTGTAGCCTCCCTCAAAAACTGCGGCTCAATCCCAAATTCTGTGTAAATTCCCAACGAGGCGAGAACAGAGCAGAATTCAATGTGCGCGGCAGCGGATTTATCC
>CAKNKY010000098.1 GCA_930987725.1 uncultured Anaeromassilibacillus sp.
ATTCTGCGGTTTCGCCCAAGGGCGAAACTGCCACGGCTCAAATTGAAAATTTGAGGCGCGGCATCTGGCGGGGGAGCTTGCTCCCCTGTCCACACAGGCTGTCAATTTTTTGACAGCCTGAGCGGCAGTGACGCCGCGATTGCTTTTGCGCGATGAATGTGGTATACTCGATGTACGGGGAGGCGGCGGCATGGCGTTCGAGTTCGACGGGGAGAAGTATGCGCGGGCGTCGCGCCCTCAGCGCGAATGGGGCGGCGACCTGATCGGCGGGCTTTCATTGCGCGGCGACGAGGCCATCCTCGACCTCGGCTGCGGTGATGGCGCGTTGACGGAGCGGCTGGCCGCGCTCGTGCCGGAGGGGCGCGTGGTGGGCATTGACGCCTCCGAGGGGATGATCCGCGCCGCCGGAAAGCGCGCGGGCGGGAATCTGTCGTTCGTCCGGATGGACATTCGCGACCTCGGCTTTCGCGAACAATTCGATCTGATCTTCTCCAATGCGGCGCTCCACTGGGTGAAGGATCACGAACGGCTGCTGCGCCGCGCGCGCGAGGCGCTTAAGTTAGGCGGCCGGCTGGCGTGGGACTTTGGCTGCGCGGGCAACTGTGCAAATTTCATTGCGACGGTTCGGGAGCAGATGGCGCGGCCGGCCTTTCAGCCGTACTTCGTAGACTTTGAATGGCCGTGGACGATGCCCGCGCCGGCGGATTACGCCCGGTTGGCGGCGGCGTGCGGATTTCCCGATGCCGAAATCGCGGAGCTGAACCGCGACCGCCACTTCGCGTCCGCCGGGGAGATGATCCAATGGATCGATCAGCCCTGCATCGTGCCGTTTCTCGCGCACCTGCCCGAGAGTGCAAGGCCGGCCTTTCGGCGGGCGGTGATCGATCAGATGCTCGAGCGCACGCGCGAGCCGGACGGTACATACTTCGAGACCTTTCGCCGGATCCGCCTTGCGGCGGTTCGGCGGTGAGCTGCGGAAGGAGGATTGCATCGCATGAAGAATTGGATGAGGCGCATGGCGGCGGTTCTGATCGCGCTGGCGGCGCTGTGCGCGGCGGCCGCCGCGGAGACGCTGTACGACACGGTGCGGCTGACGTTTGAGGACGGCTTTTCGCTGTCCGTGCCCGCCGACTGGGTCAGCTACGAGGTGCCCGACGAGCTGGTTGAAGAGGGCTATTGCTACTGCCTGGGCAGCGCCGATGGCGAGCGGCTGATGTACATTCAGCTCTGGCCGACCAGCTGCGAGGATCTGGACGCGCTGCGCGAGATGCTTTCGGCGCGCGACGAGATCGTGCTGCGCGAGGGCAGCGAGGATCAGACGGACTTTCTGATGTACAATTTTGTGGAGGAGGACTGCAGCGGCTGCGCGACGCTGCTCGGCGAGAGCATGCTGAACCTGCTGTTCATTCCGCAGTCCGACGCCGACAACATGCTCATCGCCGCGACGGTGATGGAGAGCTACGAGGCCGTCGGGGAGTAGCGCTGTGCGAAGCGGGCGGCTTTGCGGGGAACCTCGCGGCGGGGGGCCTTGGATGGCCGGGGCGGGGTTTCAAAATGCGCAAGGCGGCTCATCATTTGGGGAGGTTGAGCGCAATGGAAGCGAAAGGCTTCGACAAATCGAGCAATGGAATCCATTCTTATGAAGATCTCGTCGTATTCAGCAGTTCTCTGAACGAAGACGAGATCAATGAACTCGCCCTGAAATTGTATCCAACCATTCGCGATTTTGAAGAGCTGCACTATCTGATCTCCCATCTGAAGCGGGAGACGATCGAATCCATCAGCTTGGCGAGAGCGGATCTGCTGACAGGGCACACCGATATCGAGTTCCTGCGCGAGTTCGTTGGGCCCGACGTCTATCGGACTTTGCAGGAGGTCAAGGGAAGCCGCGGGGCGTAAAATCCCACTTTGCCGCAGTAGGGATTGTTTTAGGGTGCGATTCCATCGGCGGATGATTTTTCGTTGGCGGATCGTCGTGGGTTTTCAAGGATTCCGAGAGGGAGAGCGGCATTTTGGGAGTGGCTTTGCGGGAAACCGCGCGGTGGGAAGCATTTGCTGTGAAGCCGCGCGGGGATGACCTTTCCGCCGGCGCTGCTTGGGGGGATTCGCCCTTGCATGGAAGATTGATAAAAATTTTCTGAAGGGGTTGACAAGCCGCTCTGGACATGATATAATTATTCTTGCGTTGAACGAGAGGACAGCGCAAATGTCGCGGGGTAGAGCAGTCCGGTAGCTCGTCGGGCTCATAACCCGGAGGTCGAGGGTTCGAATCCCTCCCCCGCAACCATATGCCGGCGTATCTCAGTTGGCTAGAGAATCCGGTTCATACCCGGAGTGTCATTGGTTCGAATCCGATCGCCGGTACCACCATTGTCCTTACCAGAGTGTCATGCTGGTAGGGATCTTTTTATTTCGGCTCTTTGTCAAATGTTGGGGTAAGGATCCAGCGAGAGCAAAATCCTCGCCCTGAAGGAACGGAAGTTTCTGAACCAGAAGGCGACTCTTTCGGCTCTTTGTCAAATGTTGGGGTAAGGGCCCAGCGAGAGCAGAATCCTCGC